>JAIETL010000003.1 GCA_019745195.1 Beijerinckiaceae bacterium | reverse complement strand
AAACCGGCCGGAGATTGATCGGAACCCCGGCCGGCTTCAAATCGGAATGGTGGCCGACATCAGATCGGAACGGTGGCCGGCTTCAAATCGGAATACCCGGCCGGAATGAATCGGAATCCGCATTTGCAGGCTGATGCGATGCGTGTCGTACACCTCAACCTCCTTCAAACGTTGGAGAAATATGGCTCTGCTCTATGTCGTAGAGCACGGGTCTGGTTGGATGGAGAGCCGGAGGATTTGGCATAGGACGAGACACCCCTCCCGCCGGTCGAGCCGGTTGGGAGAGGCGTCCCGACCCACGAAAACTGGTTGGCCGGAGCCGCCGTTTTCAATGGCTACGTGCTCGAAGCGAGCGGCACGTCCTGATCCCAACTTGCGACGCATCTCGTAGCGCCGTCGTCCCACCCTCGGATCTTTCGGACCGGGCTCAGCCTGTGGACGACCCCTCACGGTAGGCCATTCGCATGGCGCGCCCCGCTGTGTGTCTTACCCACGGCGCGCCGGCGGCCCCTGTGTCAGGTGCGAGAGCGGTAGATATGGTGATGTAGGATACGAGCGACGCCAGATATTGCGTCTGAGGCCGGTTTCGCCTATATCGGCTGGGCCTCGCGCTCGGTGTCTTACCCACCGAATCTTCCGCCCTCGAGTTTCCAGACTCGGGGGCGGACTCGTTTTGGCAGATGCACGATTGTCGTGCAAGTAGCATTTTCTTCATGCATGCCCGTTGACATGACGTCATGCATCATGCAGTTTGCATCATCGCTTTCGACAACGCGAGATGCAAATGCCATCCCCATCCGAGACGAATACCGGGCCTGAGAGCGCGCCAGCGTTCGGCGACGAGACGCCGCTCACGATGGAATTCAAGGACGGCGAACTCATCCAAGTCTCCGGTACGCGTTTGGAGCACATGGACTGGCGTTCGTTGTTTCGGCTGAACCGTCGGCTCGCCAAGCTCAACCTCGCGCAGGAACTGGAGATCGGCCGCTACAAGGCTGAGGTCGAAGGACACGAAGCCGAGTGCGAGCGGCTGCACTCGCGCAACATGGCCGCAGATGCCGTCGAGCGTCGTGATCTGTTCGCCATGGCTGCCCTGATGCAGCACGCCAGCCTACTGACCATCACCAGAGATGACGATCTCAACCGCGCCTCGCAGAAGGTCATCGCTCGGCTTTGCTATTCGCAGGCTGACGCCATGGAGGCCGCGCGCGCCAAGGCGGTGCAGTCGTGACGCTCGGCGCCGCTCTCCTCCTCGCCGCAAACAGCGCTTTCGCTGGAGCATACCTCTGCCGCAGCCGGAATGGTTACGAGCTTGCTCTCGGACTTTTTAGCGCCGCAGCCGCAGCGACACAACTGATCGCGAGGTTCGCATGAGCCTCGATTCCTACCGCATCGTTTACCTGCCTGTCGGCTATGCCGAAGCCGCCGATCGCATAGTCGATCTGGTCGAGCGCGGCGTGCTGCAGCCGCAGGATCATTGGTCCAGCCGCGAGGCGTGCCAGGCCTTTATTGATCGCCAGCCGCGCGGGCTCTTTGAGAGCTACGCGCCGACGCTGGCGATCATCCGAGTTGCCGAAGACGCGGGGTGGTGTCTCAGCCCCCCAGCCATATCCGCTTCGATTCACGACGGCCGCGATGGTCGCCGCGTCTTCGGCATCGCTACGCAGGGGGATCGCCATGTCGCGTGACCTGACTCCCTGCCTATTCGCGTCCTCCCCGATCACGGACTGCGGCCGCGACATAGTCGTGCCGGCTTCGGTTCTCGCGTCGAGCTGGCCGCTGGCGTTCATCGGTTTCGCCATCTTCGTCTTCACTGTCTGGACGTTCCTGCGAGCGATCTATCCGCGCCGGATCGACTGGACCCGTGATCCCGGCCCCGCATGGGACACCGGCGACGACGACCGCCCCACCATCGAAATCCGCGCTCGCAGCGCTGGCGAATGATCTTCACCACCACGAAAGGAATCCGACATGAGGTCCGACCACGTCTTGGCGTTGAACGCCGACACCACCGCCTTTGCCGAGCGCCTCGCCGGCCACATCAAGACCCGCGAGGAAGAACTGTCCGGCCTGCGCAAGCTGCACAATGCGCTGCTGACCGCAGCCGAGCACGATGTCCCGGCGCTCCCATCATTCGTCAGTGCGCAAGACGAAGGGTTCAAGCGCGTCGCCGACGCCGCTGATGCCGGCGAGCGCCGCAATGGCCGCCCGGTGATGTCGGCGCAGTCCGACCAGGCCGCCGCCTGATGCGCGATCTCGACGCCCTCGCCCGTGAGAACGAGCAGCTTCGCGAGATGGTCGCGTATCTGCGCTGCGCTCTCGGCGATGGCGTCGACATGCCCAGGCATTGGGGACTGTCAGACCTCCAGTCCCGCTACGTCGCGCTGATGTTCCGTCGGCGCGTCGTCTCCAAGGAGATGCTGGCGCAAGGCGTCTATGGCGTTCTCAGCCGCGACGAGCCGGATTCCAACGGCATAACCGCGATCATGAGCACCATCCGCAAGCGGCTGCGCGCCCAAGGCGCCGACGTGATCACCCGATGGGGCATCGGCTGGGAACTGGACGAGGTCGCGCGTGAGGCGATCGCCTTGGCCAATCGCTCGCTCACTGACGCCGCCTGATGCCTGCTGCGCGCCTCTCCGATGGCGTGCGCCGCCGACGATTTCACGCGGTTCACACCGCTCTCGCAATTCAACTCGGCATCCTCGCGCCGGGCCCGACCTTCAACAGGACGCGAACCATGAACGCCCAGGCCAAGATATCCGTCCCTCCCGAGTATAGCGTATGGGCGGCTCTCGTCGCCACGCACGGCTCACCGAAGCGCGAGAGCGAGGTGTCAGCCGGCGTGTGGCGGCGGGAAAGCGGAAAGGGCTATGCGACGCCGATCGCAACATGGTTCGACGAGGGCCTCGCCTTCGCGAAGATCGGCGACCAGGAGGCGATCGATCCCGACTGCGGCGACGAGTGGCTCAGGTTCGCCAGCGAGACCTGGCCCAAGCTCTCAGCGTTCTCGCAGGAAGCCTACGACCACGCCATGGAAACCGGCGCTTGGCCGGATGGCGTGCCGGTTCGCGCTCCGAAGCAGCAGGATCGCGAGGCGATCGGCGGAAACCATCCTCCGGAGGGGACGGTCGAGGCGCTGCTCGCCGAGGCGCAGGATGCCGTCGAGAAGGCCGCGGTGTTGGTCAAGGCCGGCGCCGCAAAGACGCAGAAGGACGCCGACATCGCGGCGAACGTCGCCAAAACGCTGACCGAGACTAAGGCGAAGATCATCGCCGCGCACAAGGTCGAGAAGGAGCCGTGGCTGCAGGGCGGCCGGGACGTCGACGCCAAGTTCTTCCCGCTGCGCGACAGCCTGGAGGACACCGCGAAGGCGCTCAAGGCGAAGGTCAACCTGCCCTTCCTGATGGAGCAGAAGCGGATCGCCGACGAGGCGACCGCCAAGGCCAAGCGCGAGGCGGAAGAAGCCGCTGCTGCCGGCCGCGAGCCCGAGGCTCCACCACCAGAGCCGGTCAAGGTTACGTCCGGATCGAAGGGCCGCAAGGTCTCGCTGATGGACGTCAAGTTCGGCGAGATCACCGACGCAGAGGCCTTCGCCGCTTCGCTCGCGAAGATCGCCAACCCCGACATGATGACGCTCCTCGAGCGTCTCGCAAACCGGCTGGCGTCGAACCCCATGAACCCTGCCGGCTCTGAGCCCGCGCCCGGCGTGCGCGTCGGCGTCCGCCAAGAAGCCCGCTGATCTCAACGAAAACCGAGGACGTCACCATGAACGCCGTTGCCCAGATCCCGCGCGTCTCGCCAGTCGACCAGTTCGTCGGCGAGGTGCTGCCACCCGAGCGGCGCACGTCGCTATTCAGCGGCCTGCCGTCGCACATCAAGCCGGCCGTCTTTGAGCGCAATCTCGTCAACGCCGTCATGGCGAACCCGAACCTGATGAAGTACGACCCGCGGCTCGTCTATCGCGAGGTCTCGAAGGCCGCCGGGCTCGGCCTGCTGCTCGATCCGCAACTTGGCGAGGCCTACATCCTGGAGGCCTACAACTACAAGACCAAGTCGACCGAGCCGCAGTTGCGCGTCGGCTATCGCGGGCTCAACAAGCTCGCGCGCCAGTCCGGCGAGATCGACCAGCTTTACGCTCATGAAGTCTACAGCGCCGACTATGTCGAGTGCGAGCTCGGCGACCAGAAGAAGCTGATCCACAAGCCGATCTTGTTCTCCGATCGCGGCGAGATCGTCGGCTACTACGCCGTCGTGAAGTACAAGAACGGCGAGACCGACTTCGAGCCGATGAGCGTGAAGCAGGTTCACGACATCCGCGATCGGTCAGATGCGTGGAAGGCCTTCGCCGCTGGCAAGATCAAGTCGACGCCGTGGTCGACCGATGAAGAGGAGATGGCGAAGAAGACGATCCTGCGCCGCTTGGTGAAGCGCGTTCCGCAGTCGCCCGAACTGCAGGCTGCGATCAGGATTGAGGACCAGGCCGACGTGCTTGGCGATGTCCGCGCTATCCCGGCGCAGGTTGCAGCGCCGCGCCTACCGCCCGCTGCGCCGCGCGTCGCGCAGGTCGCGCATCAGCAGCAGGATGACGCGACCGTCTATGGCGGCGGCGAGACGCTCGACCACGATCCCGAGACCGGCGAGATCGACGCCGGAGAGCAGCAGGAGACGCAGCGCGAGCCGGAGAAGGCCAGGCCCGTCGAAACGAAGCAGGAGCCGAAGCCTGCCGCGAAGGCGGCACCCAAGGTTGCGCCGAAGGCAGAGCAGCAGGATCAGCCGGCCGGCGAGGACACCTACGACCCTGCTCCGATCCTCGCCAAGATCAAGGCCCTCTTCGACGGGGCCCGCGACGAGGATCATCTGGAGGACATCCGGTCAAAGCAGGCCCTGCCCCTCTATGAGCGGCTGAAGCGCTCCGATCAGGAAGCCGCCATTCTGCTTTACCAGGAGGCCAGCGCCCGCGTCGCGCCTGCCGATGCGGAGACCGCGGAGGACGATCCGCAGCAGCAGGAGAGGTCCAGCGCAGGCAACGCTATCGAAAGCGACGCCAGCGCAGAGGACGATACCTTCCCCGGCGACCGTCCGTCGAAGGCCAGCGCCGTCGCGGCCAAGTCGCCGACCGACATGACTCCGGCCGAGTACGAATCCTATGCCAAGGCCTACATCGCCGAGGCGACCGACGGCGTCGCGCTGAAGAAGCTGTGGTTTGGCGAGGCAGAGGTCCGTGAGACCATCGGCGTCGAGGACAGCGTGCGCAAGGCGCTGCGCTCGCTGTTCACCGACAAGGCCAACGCCCTGCGCGACGCGGAAGCCTGATCCATGGCCCGGCGCGCCTCAGACAAGCCCTCGACGTTCCTCCGCGTGGTGCGCGGTGGATACGAGTGCGCGTCGGCATACGACGCGGAGATCCATGCGCGGTTTCCGCTCGGCGCCGAGGTCGAGGCCGTCATCAGCCAGAAGAAGAGCAACGAGCAACTTCGCCTCTACTGGGGCTTCCTCGCCGATGTCGTCGACAACCAGGAACGGTTCGGCACGGCCCGGGCCCTGTCGAACACGCTGCTCTGCGATCTCGGCTACGTCGAGAGTTTCACCAGCCTCATGGGCGGCGGCGTTCACGTCCATCCGATGTCGCTCGCCGAGATGGACGCGCCTGACTTCAAGGCGTTCTGCGACAAGGCCTTCGCTGTGATCCGCGAGGAGTTCGGCATGGATGTCGACTCCTACAAGGAGCGACAGCGCGCCAAGGCCGGAGGTCGCCGGTGATGTCGGCGCGCCGCAAGCACATCCCTCTGAAGGCACAGCTTCACGCCGCGCTCTACCAACTCGGGTTCGAGCCGCATGAGGTCGACCTTGACCACGCGCCGGCCTTGGCGCTCCGGCCATGGGATGAGGCGGCGCAGGACACGGTGCCGCCGGCGTCGGATCCGCGCTTCCTGATCTGGCGCCCGCGAGCCGACCACAAGGTCAAGACCTTCGGGCCCGGCGGCGAGAAGCGGATCACCAGCGCCGGCGGCGACATCCACGCGATCGCGCACACGCGGCGCGCCGCGAAGAAGCAAGAGGCTTTCCGAAAGCGCCTGCTCGCGAAGGCCGAAGGCGAGCCGCCACCAGAGACGAAGAAGCGGAAGCGGCCGATTCAGTCGCGCGGGTTTGGCAACCAGCCCCGCCCGTTCCCCAACCAGAGGAAGGACAAGAGATCATGAGCGAGGAAGCCGAGGCCCCGAAGGTCGGCATGACCTATTTCGACCGGAACGGCCGCAAGGTCGAGTTGGTCGCGATGGCGGAGCATGGCTTCGTCGTGGCGCCGATCGTTCGCATCCCGTCTGGCGGTTGGGGCGATGACTTCGACGACACGCGCGAGGAGCAGTCGGAGCATCTCGAGGTGGTGCCCAGCCTATTCCCGGCCGCGCCGACCGAGATCTATGACGAGCAGATCGCCGACCTGAAGGCGAAGGTCGAAGACGAGCGCCAGGTTCTTCGCACGCTGCAGGATGATATCCGCGGCGCTACCGCCGAGCGTCGCGCCTTGCTCGACAAGCTGAAGCAGGTGCCGGCGCTGCAATACATCGAGGCTGCGATCGAGCGGCGCTTCACGCATATCGTCGAGCGAAGCGCCTATGCCTCGCGCTACAATATCGGGGCGGTCGAGGAAGTGCTCGCCTCCAATGACCGCTACTCGAAAGGCTTGAGGCTGCTCTCGCTCTACGGCGACGCCAAAGGCGATCTCCAGTGGCGGATCAGCCATTACTCCGATGGCAGTGGCGGCTCGACCGACGCTTGGCCTTTTGCCTCAGAGGAAGAGGCGCTGGTGTTCATTCGCAAGCGGATTGCCGAGGACATCGTCTATCACACGGGCGGGCACTCCGACTCTCGCCCGTACTATCTCATCGACCTTTGCAAGCAAGCGCGGGATCTCGGGGTAGCTGTCCCTGACGCCGCCGTTGCGATCGAAAAGGCCGAGGCCCGCAAGGTTGCCGATCACATGCTGAGCGAGGCGCGCAAGGGCGTCCAGTCCGCGCAGCAGCGTCTGGCCGTTGCCGAGGCTCAGGCGGAGGCGGTGCTGGCATGACCATCGTGATCGACCCCGCAGTCGAAGCCGTCCGCGCTCGTATAGAGCAGGCTATCGGCACGCCCGAGCATGACGAGCCGGCGTTCAGCGCGCAGATGACCGGCATCACCACCGCGATCGGCGAGCACATCGTCCGCGTCGTCATGATGATGGGCACGCCGTTCCCGGAAGCCGCGGTGCTGGGCGCCGCTGAAATCTTCGGCCGGCAGATCCAGAACATCGCGCTTGCAACTGTGCGCGGCGAGAAGACGGAGGTGCGCCAGTGAGAACCCGCCTCTATCTCGACCTAGACGGCGTGATGGCCGACTTCGACGCGCACTTCCCGGCGGTGTTCGGGCTGGACCATCGCGGCATGGCCGACGACGCCATGTGGGCGACGATCAACGCGCACCCGAGCTATTTTCGGGACATGCCGCCCTGCCCTGGCGCGATCGAGTTCTATCGGGAGATCGCGCACCTCGACCCGATCGTGCTCACGGCCTGCCCGCGCACGAACTACGCCAACGCGGCCACGCAGAAGCGCGCCTGGGTCTACGAGCATCTCGGCTCGCATGTCACCGTGCTCCCGGTCATGGGCGGCTACAACAAGCCACTTTTCATGCACGCGCCCGGCGACATCCTGATCGACGACTTCGAGAAGAACTGTAGCGCCTGGTTCATCGCCGGGGGCACGCCGATCCTGCATCGCGGCTTCGCCAGCACGCGCCACGCCTTACGCGACTATCTCGGACGGCGCGATGCTGCAGACCGCCAGGCGCTCGACGCGGCCCGCCGCGAGCACGAGAAGGGCTGGGACGCGGCATGAGCATCCACGCGAAGCTATCCGCGCCGCTGGCGCTGACCGACATGCCCGAGGACATCCGTGGGTGGCAGGAAGGCGACGCAGATGTGCGCCTGCGTCTCTGGCGCTGGTGGGGGCCCATGGTCGAGCCGAACAAATGGCTGACCTGGATCATGCTCAACCCGTCGACGGCCGACAGCGTCAAGAACGACCCGACGCTGCTGCGGATCATCGCCTTCACCCATCGGTGGGGCTTCACCGGCCTGCGCGTCCACAACGTCTATCCGTTCCGCACCCCGTCGCCGAAGGAACTCGGCAAGATCGTGCTCGGCTGGGATGAGCGGCAGGATTGGTGGGTCCGCGACGAGATCCACCGCAACCACCAGCGGATCGCGAAAGACCTGATCACCAACGACGCAGCCATGGTTGCATGGGGCTCCCCGGCCGGCGGGCTCGGCGGCGATACCGAACTTTGGATCGAGAGCCTGTTCGACACGATCAACGATCCGGACGGGCCCCGTCTGAGCACGCTGAAGCTCTGGTCGATAGGACTCACCGCCAGCGGCGCGCCCAAGCATCCGATGGCGCGCGGGCTTCATCGCGTTCCGAACGATGCGTCTCCGGTCCGGTTCAAGAACCCTGGCACCGTCTCGTTTGGCGATGACGATGAAAAGGACGCGGCATGAAGCTCGTCACCCTCACCGTGAACTCATGGGACGGCGAACTGCCGCGGCTGGGCGAGTTCATCAAATCCGAGCGCGGACGCACCGCCTTCAAGATCGTCGAGATCATCATGCCGACGAAGCCCGGCACCAAGCACGTCTGCCGCTTCCGCTGCGAGCGCCACTTCGCGCTCCAGAACACCGACGTCGTTCACGCATGGCAGTGGAGCAAGCGCTGATGTCGAACATCGAATGGACCGAAGCGACATGGAACCCGATCGTCGGCTGCACCATCACCTCGCCCGGCTGCACGAACTGCTACGCCATGAAGATGGCCGGCCGTATAGAGCGCATGGGAACGGCGCGTCACTATGACGGCACCACCCTCACCAGCAAAGCCGGCAGTGTCTGGACCGGCAAGCTCGCGCTGGCACCGGAGCACGTCCTGCTCGCTCCGCTGCGCCGCCGAAAGCCGACGACTTGGTTCGTGAACTCGATGAGCGACCTCTTCCATGAGGATGCGCTTGACGCCTGGATCGACCGCGTCTTCGCCGTGATGGCGCTGACGCCGCAGCATACCTACCAGGTGCTGACGAAGCGCAGCGACCGCATGCGGGCCTATGTGGGCAACCTGCCGAACCGCGACGACTTCGTGGGTCATGCCGCCGCACATCTATGGGGCGGCGAAAATCCTGATGCCATCTACGATCAGGCTCGCCGCGCGGTGATGATGCCTCTTCCCAACGTCTGGCTCGGCGTCTCGGCAGAGGACCAGCGTCGCGCCGACGAGCGCATCCCCGATCTGTTGGCGACGCCGGCCGCGATCCGCTTCGTCAGCGCCGAGCCTCTGCTTGGGCCGATCGATTTCATGAGAATTCGACGCCCGTCACCGCTCGGCTCGATGTCGGCCTTGCCTTGCGAGCCCGGCCAAAGCGCGACGCTCGACTGGATCATCGTCGGGGGCGAGAGCGGCCCGGGCGCGCGCCACATGGAAGACGCATGGGCCGAGAGCATTGTCCAGCAGTGCGCCGCCGCTGGCACGGCCGCCTTCGTCAAGCAGATGGGCGGCCCGGTGAAGGCGCGCATGCGGCCGATCCCGGCGCATCTGATGGTGCGGCAGTTCCCGGAGGTGCGCTCTCATGGCTGACCGCCCGATTTTGTTCTCGGCTCCGATGATCATGGCGCTCCTCGCCGGCCGGAAAACGCAGACCCGCCGGCTGGTAAACCCGCAGCCGTTCGCCGACGGTTACTACGAGGGCGAGGTCGACTGCACCTTCGTTCCGGCGCCTGCTTCCAACCTTCAGGCTTATGCCCGGTTCGGCGCGGCGGCGGTCGGCGGCGGAGCGATCCGCACCGAGACCTTCACGCCGCGGATTCAGCCCGGGGACACGCTATGGGTCAGGGAAGCCTGGCGCACCTTCGTATCGCTCGACGGCACGGAGCCGCGTGATCTATGGACGCCCGGATGCGGCCATGGCGCCGGCGTCCTCTATGAGGCCGACTGCGATGGTCTGGCGCTGACGAAGGAAGGCGAGCGCTGGACCGGAACACGGACCGAGCATCGCAACGCATTCGGCAAGCTCCGCCCCAGCATGTTCATGCCGCGCTGGGCGAGCCGGCTTACGCTCCCTGTGAGTGAGGTTCGCGTCGAGCGGCTCCAGGACATCAGCGAGAAAGACGCGATCGCGGAGGGGATCACCTGCGAGAACGTTATCGTCGGCATGGCCTGCTATGGCGGCCCGCCGTGCGAGATCACTGCCGACCGCTATTTCTTCGACGGGTGCGACGACGAGGGCTTTGAAGACGGCGTCTCCGCCTATGCCGCCCTTTGGGACAGCATCAACGGCGTCGGCGCCTGGGCGGCCAATCCGTGGGTGACGGCGACGACATTCGCCCTCGCCCGCCGCAACATCGACGCGGAGGGCTGAGGGGATGACCGACCACGAACTGGAAGAGCTTAAGGCGGGGCTGGCGGGGCTTCCTGCTGGACCGTGGACGATGTCGCCTTGGCATATTGAAGAAGGCCCGTCAGTGGTTCGCGTCGCCGAGGGCTGGGTTTTGTGCCCGACGAGCGCTGACAGCCATGCCGCGCACTTGGCCCGCTGCTCTCCCGACAAGATCGCCAGCCTCATCGCCCGGCTGGAGGCGGCGGAGGGGGCGCGGAGCCCAAGCGCGACTTTCGAGGTTCATCAGGACGGCACGCCGGTTGCGCTGGCCAGCGGGCCGCGTGGCCGCGCCTATGCCGAAGCAATGCACTATGCCGCCGTCTATGGGCAGGACGGACCTGTTGAGGTTTTCGAGCACGTCCCCGTCGCCCTCCCCAAGGCGGAGTCCTGAAATGCCGCGCGCGACGGTGAGCAGTGCCAGCATCACTCGCACGGTCAAGGCCGTGGCGAGCGCGGGCGTGCATGTCGGCCGCGTCGAGATCAAGCCGGACGGGACAATAGTCATCCACACCGTTGACGAGCCGGCCCAAGCAGCGATGCTTTCCGAAACCGGGGAGGCAAACGAATGGGACGATCTTCTGGAGCCGGAGGCGTCACGGTGACGATCAAGCACGTCCACCGCTTCAAGGACCGCCACGGCAAGGTGCGCCACTATCTGCGGCTGCCCGACGTCAAGGCCATCGCGCTCCCTGGGGAGCCCGGCGACCCGGCATTCATGCGCGCCTATCATGAGGCCATTGAGGCCAACGCCGCACCCGGAGATGTCAGCCTGTCACGCGCCGCGCCGGGGTCCATGCGCGACCTTGCCGAGCGCTACTATGCGACCGGGCGCTACAAGGACAAGAGCGAGCGCACGCGCTACGTCGAGCGCAAGATATTTGATCGCTTCATGATGAAATGGGGCGATCGTCCGGCTGCCAAGATTGAGACCCGCCATCTGGACGCAATCTTCACCGGCATGTCGGCGACGCCTGCCGCTGCGATGGATCTTCGGAAGCGGCTGCGCAACCTGTTCCGGCTGGCAATCAAGCTCGGCTGGCGCAAGGATGACCCGCTGGTCGCCACCGACACGTTCAAGGGCGGGACATGGCACACATGGACCGATGACGAGATCGCTGCATTCGAGGCGCGCTGGCCTGTCGGCACGCGCCAACGGCTCGCCTTCGATCTGCTGATCTTCACCGGCCAGCGCTCGGGCGATGTCAGGCGCATGCTCTGGACCGACGCGCGGCGGGGCAAGACGATGGTGGTGCAGGCCAAGACAGGCGCGAGACTCACTATTGCCCAGCATCCTGCCCTTGCGCCGTCTCTGGACGCCTTCCGCAAGGATGTCGGTTGCATCGTCGTCACCGAGTTCGGGAAGCCTTTCAGCGAACACGGATTCGGGAACTGGATGGCCGACGCGATCGGCGCGGCTGGCCTGCCTGACGCTTGCGTGACACACGGGGTGCGCAAGGCCGCAGCTCGACGACTTGCCGAAGCCGGGTGCACGGCGCACGAGATTCAGGCCATCACCGGGCACACGACGCTGAAAGAGGTCGAGCGCTACACGGCGGCCGTCTCGCGCGAGCATCTGGCCACGTCCGCGATCGGCAAGGTCGTGAACGCGGGTGGAACATCCGGCTCGCAAACCAATTTGCAAACCGCATCTAAAAAGTAAGGAAATCAGATGGTTATGAGAGGTAATGGTGCCCAGAGCTGGAATCGAACCAGCGACACTGCGATTTTCAGTCGCATGCTCTACCAACTGAGCTATCTGGGCGCCGGGCGCGCTGGCCTTGCGGCCTGCGTTCCTGTTGGTGGCCGGGGTATAATCGGTGCGGCGGGGGCTGTCCAGTCGGTTGAGCCGGCTTTGCGCAAGAAGCTGGCGGTTCAGCCCTCGTCGTCCTGCCGGTTTCCCGGCTTGCCGGCCTCGGCCTCGTCGAGGCTCGCGCCCGGAATCACATAGCTTGCCTTGAGCCAGCGGCCGAGATCGATGTCGGCGCAGCGGGCGGAGCAGAACGGCCGGTATTTCGGCAGGGCCAGCTTGCCGCAGATCGCGCAGGGCCGCTGGCGAGGAATTGGCGCGGGATCGGTGTCTTCAGCCATATCTGAGCGTGACGCCTCCATCGACGACGAGTTCGAGACCCGTGACATAGCGCGCTTCGTCGCTGGCGAGAAACAGCGCCGCATAGGCGACGTCCCAAGCCTCGCCCATATGGCCCATCGGCACCTGCGCGTCGCGCGCGGTCCACATCGCCTCGACGTCGCCGTCGCCGTAGATGCGGGCGAGGCCGCTGGAGAGCGCGACTCGCGGCGTCTTGATCAGACCGGGCAGCACGGCGTTGACGCGGATCTTCTGGGCGGCGAACTCGACCGCCGTGTTGCGGGTGAGCTGGTTCAGCGCGGCCTTGGTGGCCGAGAGGCTGGCATAGGGCACGCCGGTGTGACGCAGCGAGACGGTCGAGGAGATGTTGACGATCGAGCCGCCCTCCCCGCTTTCGGAAAACTGACGCTGCATCACGGGGATGACATGCTTCATCGTCAGCACCGCGCCGGTGAGGTTGAGCCGGAAGGCGCGCTCCCAGGCCTCCTCCGAGAGATCGAGCACGCTGCCGATCTCGGCCAGGCCGACATTGTTGTTCAGGATGTCGATGCGGCCATAGCGGCCCAGCGTGCGGCCGACGAGATCGGCCACCGCATCATTGCGCGTCACGTCGGTCTCGACCGCGAAGGCCTGGCCGCCCTCGTTCTGGATGATCGCGGCGGTCTCCTCGGCGGCAGCGAGGTCGATATCGGCGCAGATCACCTTCGCGCCCTCGCGGGCGAAGACCACGGCGGTCGCCTTGCCATTGCCCCAGCCCGGTCCGACCGAGCCCGCGCCGGCGACGATCGCGACCTTGCCCCTGAGACGTGCCGACATGCGTATCCTCCTCGCGCGCCCTGTTCTGATATCGGGCGCTTATTCCATTCAAAGGATCGGGCTTTGCGGCAGCCGGAGCAAGCCCGGACCGGCTAGCCACGATCAGGCGGCGTTCATCCAGCCGAAGCGGATCGGGAAGCCCTCGCCGCCGAGCAGGCCGACCGTCTCGTAGAGCGGCAGCCCGACGACCGCGGTGTAGGAGCCGGCGAGCTTGACGACGAAGGAGCCGGCGATGCCCTGGATGGCGTAGCCGCCGGCCTTGCCGCGCCATTCGCCCGAGGCGAGGTACATTTCGAGATCGTCGCCGGAAAGACGCTTGAAGCGCAGCCGCGTCTCGACGATGCGGTCGCGGATCGCGCCGCCCGGCGTCACCACGGCGACGGAGGTATAGACCCGGTGCGAGCGGCCAGACAGCAGGCGCAGGCAGGCTGCCGCCTCGTCGACGATCTCGGCCTTGGGCAGGATGCGCCGACCGACCGCGACAACGGTGTCGGCGGCGACGATGTAGCAGCCTTCGAGATCGGGGCGGGATTTCGCCCCATCGCGCGCGGCCTGCGCCTTCTCGCGGGCGAGCCGGCGCGAAAGATCGCGCGGGCGCTCGCCCTTGAGTGGCGTCTCGTCGAGGTCCGACGGCAGCATGGCGTCAGGCTTGAGGCCGGCCTGCTCCAGCAGCGCGAGACGGCGCGGCGAGGCCGAGGCCAGCACCAGCATGGGCCGCCAGCCGGGCGGTTTGGGGGTCGAGAAGATGCTCAAGGACAGCCTGCAACGATCGGGTCGGCGCGGCGATCCCGCGCGCGTCGCCTTGGCTCTAACGTATTTTGCGACGGGGAGAAATCGGCGATCGTCGCGATGCGTGCAGCGCAGGCATGAAGAAGAATGATCTCTTCGGCATTCACCAAACGCATAAAATAGTTTGCAGCCATGCGTCATATTGCATTGCACAACAAGCGTTGCCTCACCACATTGCGTGGCCTGTGGGCAGGCCTTCCGCTGTGTCCATCACGATGCTGCGGAGCGACAAAAGCATGCCGATCTCGCATAAGCAGATGAGTTCCATTACCGGCGCGGGCGTCGAGGCGCAGGCGCTCGCGACCAAGATGCTGACGATGCAGGCCGATGCCGGGCTGACCATCGCCATGCGCATGCCCATGCTCATGAAGGGGGCGCTCGGCGACACCAGAGGCCAGCGCGAGGCCGCCAAGGCGGTCAGCGAGAAGATGTCGGCGGTGATGGAGAGCGGGTTCGCCGCGAGCCAGGCGGCCGCGATGTTCTGGTGGGGTCTGGCGCTGAACCCGCTCGCCCATGTCGACTACGCCGAGGCCGCAGCCAAGGCCGCCAGCAGCACGCTGGAGCCGTTCTCGAAACGGACCAAGGCCAATGCGGCGCGACTGACCGGGGGCAGGAAGCGCTGAGCGCCTCCCTCAGATCGCGTCGGCCGGCTTCTCCGCCACCGCTGCGGGCGCGGCCAGCGCCGCGTCATGCTCGCGCTCCAGCTTGCGATAGCGCGCCACGCTGAGCGGGATCAGTGCAAGATAGGCGACGACGATCAGCGCCAGAACCTCGAACGGGTAGGCGAAGAGCAGCCCGGCCGCTACGACGACCGCAACGAAGATCGGCAGCACCCTGTCGCGCGGCACACGCGTGCCCAGCGTCTTGCCGGCATAGCAGGGGATGCGCGAGATCGTCAGGAAGGCGATGAACAGGATGTAGAGGCCGACCGGCAGCGCGCCGTAATCGGCCACCGGCACGCCGATGAACTGCAGATAAAGCGGCAGCATCGCGGTGATGGCGCCGGCGGGCGCGGGCATGCCGACGAAGAAGTTCTTCTGCCAGTCGGGCCGGTTGGGATCGTCGATCATCACATTGAAGCGCGCGAGCCTCAGCGCCATGGCGCAGGCCAGCGTCAGCACGATGATCCAGCCGAAGGATTTGAGGTCGTGCAGGACGAAAATCCACAGCACATAGCCGGTGGCGACGCCGAAATTGACGAAATCCGACAGCGAATCGAGCTCCGCGCCGAAACGCGAGGTGCCCTTGAGCAGCCGCGCCAGCCGGCCATCGACCCCGTCGAGCGCCGCCGCGATCAGGATGCAGATCGTCGCGGTCTCGAGCTTGCCCTCGACGACGAGGCGCATCGCGGTGAGGCCGAGGCACAGAGCCAGCAGCGTCACGACATTGGGGGCGAGCAGCCGGAACGGGATCGGCTTGAAGCGGGCGCGCTTCGATTCGATGCGCTCGGGCTCGAAGGGGGGAAAGAGATCGCTCATCGGAGCGGGGATACGCGGTTTTGGGGCGCGAGGCTAGGCGGGGCGTTCTTCCTTCTCGCCTCGGGGGAGAAGGTGGATCGGCGAAGCCGAGACGGATGAGGGCAGACCGGGTGAGCGGGATCGAGGTGAAGACCGCGCCTTGCACGGCCCTCATCCGTCAGCGCTTCGCGCTGCCACCTTCTCCCCATCAAAGTCGGCTGTTGCCGACTTTGACACTCTGAGTGCTCATCTCGGGCAAGCCCGAGATGAGTGGGAGAAGGAAGAAGCCTCAAATCCCCTTGAACAGCCTTGCCGCCGGCTCGGCGCCCGAAAAATCCGCCAGAACCGTCTCGCCGGCGATGGCGGTCTGGCCTTCGCCGACCAGCGGGATCACATGCGTCGGCAGGTAGACATCGACGCGCGAGCCGAAGCGGATCAGACCGAAGCGCTCGCCGGTCGCGATCAGGTCGCCCTCCTTGACGAAGGGCACGATGCGGCGCGCGATCAGCCCGGCGATCTGGACGACGCCGACGGTGCCGGCGGGCGTCTCGATCGCCAGCGCGTTGCGCTCGTTGTCGTCGCTCGCCTTGTCGAGTTCGGCGTTGAGGAAGAGGCCCGGCGTATAGGCCATCTTGACGATGCGGCCGGGGACCGGGGCGCGGTTCACATGGCAGTCGAAGACGTTCATGAAGATCGAGATGCGCGTCATCGGCTCGGCCGGGAGATTGAGTTCCGGCGGCGGCAGCGCAGACGCAACCTGGCTGACGCGGCCATCGGCCGGCGAGATCACCAGCCCTTCTCGCAAAGGCGTAATGCGGACCGGATCGCGGAAGAAATAGCAGACCCAAAGCGTGACGATCGCGCCGATCCAGCCGAACGGCGTCCAGAGATGGCCGAGCACCAATGTCGCCACGAGCGCGATGGCGATGAAGACATAGCCCTCCTTGTGGACGGGCACGATCACCTTGCGGACGGAATCGACGAGCGACATTGCGGCTTCCCGTTGGTCTTGTTGGCGCGGCCGGGCTCGCTGGAGCCCGCCTTGCGCGGATGTGACGGCTCTCTGCGGCGCGAGCAAGGCGCTGCGGGTGCCGGTGCTTTAGGGGGTTCGGGCCGCTTGGGAAAGGGGTCGCTCCTTCATCTCACTCCGTCAGACTGACCCGAACGCTTGCGCCTTCCGCCTCCGCCGCCTGTTTCAGCGTCGCCTTGGCCTCGTCGACCTGGCGCTGGCGGTTCCAGAGCGCCGCATAGACGCCGTTCGCCGCCAGCAATTGCGGATGGTTGCCACGCTCGACGATCAGGCCCTTGTCGAGCACGATGATCTCGTCGGCGTTGATGACGGTCGAGAGGCGGTGCGCGATGACCAGCGTGGTGCGGCCCTCGCTGACGCGGTCGAGCGCGTCCTGGATTTCCTTCTCTGTGAAGGAATCGAGCGCCGAGGTCGCCTCGTCAAGCACGAGGATCGGAGGGCCTTTCAGAATGGTGCGGGCGATGGCGACGCGCTGCTTTTCGCCGCCCGACAGCTTCAGCCCCCGCTCGCCGACCGAGGTGGCGTAGCCGTCGGGCAGCGACTTGATGAAGCGGTCGATCTGGGCGAGCCGCGCCGCTTCCTCGACTTCGGCCACGCTGGCTTCGGGCCGGCCATAGCGGATGTTATATTCGATGGTGTCGTTGAACAGCACGGTGTCCTGCGGGACCATGCCGATGGCGGCGCGTAACGAGACCTGCTGGACGTCAGCGATGGGCTGGCCGTCGATCAGGATGCGGCCGGCTTGCGGCTCGTAGAAGCGGAAGAGCAGCCGCGAGATGGTCGATTTGCCCGCGCCTGACGGCCCGACGATGGCGATCGTCCGGCCCGGCGGCACGGTGAAGGAGACGCCCCTCAGGATCGGCCGCTCGGGGATATAGGCGAAATGGACGTCCTCGAAGACGACCTCGCCGGCAGCGACGCGCAGAGGCGGCGCGCCCGGCTTGTCCTGGATTTCGGGATCCTTGCCGATCAGCGAGAACATCTGCTCGATGTCGAGCGTCGCCTGCTTGATCTCGCGATAGACGGTGCCCATGAAGTTCAGCGGCTGGTAGAGCTGGATCAGCATGGCGTTGATCAGCACGAAATCGCCGACCGTGTGCGTGCCGGCGCGGAAGCCCTGCACCGCCATCACCATCGAGATCGTCAGGCCGATGGCGAAGATGGTCGCCTGGCCGAAATTGAGCAGCGCCAGCGAGGTGTAGGCCTTGACCGAGTTGCGCTCATAGCGCGCCATCGACTGGTCGTAACGGGCAGTTTCACGCGCCTCCGCGCCGAAGTACTTCACCGTCTCGTAGTTGAGCAGCGAGTCGATCGCCTTGGAGTTGGCGTCGGTGTCGCTCTCGTTCATCTTCGTGCGGATGGCGATGCGCCACTCCGTCGCCTTGATGGTGTAGGCCATGTAGGTCGTCACCATCACGACCAGCACGACCACATAGAGCCAGTCGAAGATCGTCAGCAGCACGGCGATGATCAGCACGACCTCGACGATGACCGGCACGAGCTGGTTCAGGCCAAGGCGGACCATCTCCTCGATGCCGTTGCGGCCGCGCTCCAGCACGCGGGTCAGGCCGCCCGTCTTGCGCTCGAGATGGAAGCGCAGCGAGAGATGGTGGAGATGGCCGAAGGTCTGCAGCGCGAGCTTGCGCACCGCATGCATGAAGACCGGCGCGAACAGCGCATCGCGCAACTGGATGAAGGCGGCCGAGCCGACGCGCGCCAGACCGTAGATCACGGTCAGCGCGAGCGGCGCGCCGACGAGCCAGGGCAGCCAGTTCTGCAGGGAGGACGGCGTGTTGGCGAGCGCGTCCGTCGCCCATTTGAAGGCAAAAGGCACGCCCATCAGCACGACGCGGCCGGCCACCAGCAGCGCGAAGGCGAGCACGACGCGCCGGCGCAGATCGGCGCGGTCGGCCGGCCAGAGATAGGGCCAGAGCGCGCGGAAGGTGGCGACGAAGCCGGAGCCGGGCTGGAGCACGGCCGAACGGTCGAAGGTCGGCGCCGGAGGCGGCGCGGCAGGCGGGGACATTTTGAAACGATTCCAGGTTGGGCTGCCGATATAGGCGCATTCGCGTTTGAATGCATGCGGCGCGTGGCGGCGCGACGAGGCGCGCCGGGACATGTGTCAAATTGCCTTGTTCTCGTCCCAAGCGCGGTGTCAGATGGCGCTGAGGGCCTACGAGGTCCGTGCTTTGGGGAAGAGATCACGATGCGAGTTCAACGCGTTACCGCAGCCGCCCTGTTTGCGGCATCGGCCGGCATGGTGCTGGCGACAGCTCCCGCCGAAGCCCAGCGCGCGCCCAAGCCACCGGCGCAGATCACGGTGACCAACGCCAGGGCCGTGCCGCTGACCGGCTTCGAGATCGCCACCACGGGCGAGCAACCGCGCCTCGTCGCCAAGCTCGCCAAGCCGCTGGCGCCCGGCAAGAGCGCGACCCTGAAGCTGAACAAGCCAGCCGGCTGCAGTTACTACGTGCTCGCAAAATTCGGCGACGAGGTCGAGAGCGACAGCGAGGGCATGGACCTCTGCCGAGACAAGGTCATCCGCCTGACGGAGTGATCAGCGGCCGCGCGCGAGTGGCTTAGCGTCAGGCCGTGGCGCCCTCGCGCATCAGCTTGTAGATGATCGAGTCGGTCAGCGCCTGGAAGGACGCGTCGATGATGTTGGCGCTGACGCCGACGGTGGTCCAGCGCTCGCCCGTCTCGTCGGCGGATTCGATCAGCACGCGGGTGACGGCGTCGGTGCCGCCCTGGAAAATGCGGACCTTGTAGTCGACCAGCCGCAGGCCCTCGATCAGCGACTGGTACTTTCCGAGGTCCTTGCGCAGCGCGACGTCGAGCGCGTTGACCGGGCCAGCCGCACCCTCGGCCGCCGAGATCAGCACCTCGTCTCCGACCTTCACCTTCACGATCGCTTCCGAGAAGGTGACGAGTTCGCCGATGGCGTTGTAGCGGCGCTCGACATTGACCTTGAAGCGCTCGACCTCGAAATACGCCGGCACCTCGCGCAGGATGCGCCGGACCAGCAGGTAGAACGAGGCGTCGGCGCCCTCGAAGGCGTAACCCTGCGCCTCCTTGTCCTTGAGCTCCTCCAGCACGCGCCCGAGCCTGGGATCGTCGCGGCCGAGCGTGACGCCGATGCGCTCCAGCTCGGCGACGAGGTTCGACTTGCCGCCCTGATCGGAGACCAGAACCTTTCGCACGTTCCCGGTCGCTTCGGGCGGGACGTGCTCATAGGTACGCGGGTCCTTCAGCACGGCCGAGGCGTGGATGCCGGCCTTGGTGGCGAAGGCGGATGCGCCGACGAAGGGGGCGTGGCGGTTGGGCGCGCGGTTCAGCATCTCGTCGAGCGCGCGCGAGACATGGGTGAGTTCGCCGAGCTGTTTTTCGTCCACGCCGATGGCGAAGCGGTCGCGGTAGCGCTCCTTCAGCTTCAGTGCCCCGATCAACGTCACCAGATTGGCATTGCCGCAGCGCTCGCCGAGCCCGTTCAGCGTGCCCTGGATCTGGCGCGCGCCCGCTTCCACCGCCGCCAGCGAGTTGGCGACGGCGCAGCCGCAATCGTCATGGGCGTGGATGCCAAGGTTTTCGCCTGGGATCGCCTTCGCCACCTCGGCGACGATGGCGGAGACCTCGTCGGGCAGCGTGCCGCCATTGGTGTCGCAGAGCACGATCCAGCGCGCGCCGGCGTCATAGGCGGCCCGCGCACAGGCCAGCGCGTAGTCGGGATTGGCCTTGTAACCGTCGAAGAAATGCTCGCAATCGAGCATCACCTCGCGGCCGGCGGCCTTCGCCGCCTCGACGCTTTCGCGGATGCCGGCGAGGTTGTCCTCCAGCGAAATCTCCAGCGCGACATGGACGTGATAGTCCCAGCTCTTCGCGACGAAGACGATGGCGTCGGCGTCGGCGTCGAGCAGGCCCTTCAGACCCGGATCGTTGGCGGCCGAGCGACCTGCCCGTTTGGTCATGCCGAAGGCCGCGAATTTCGCCTGCTCCGTCGGCTTGCGCGCGAAGAACGCCGTGTCGAGCGGGTTCGCGCCGGGATAGCCGCCTTCGACATAGTCGATGCCGAGCCTGTCCAGCATGCCGGCGACCGCACGCTTGTCGTCGACCGAGAAATCGACGCCGGTGGTCTGCGCGCCGTCGCGCAGCGTGGTGTCGAAGAGATGGATGCGCGCGGCTTTCCCTTCTCCCCTTGCAGGAGAAGGTGTCTGCGAAGCAGACGGATGAGGGGTCGCGCCATCATTTGCGATGCTGGCGACATCCTCCATGACGCGGTGCGACCCCTCACCCCAGCCCTCTCCCGCAAGGGGAGAGGGGACAGGTTGGCCCATCGGCTCGCTCATTGCCTGCGCCCCAGCTTGAAGCGCAGCAGGCGCGGCATCACCATCGCCAGCATGACGAGCTTGATCGCGACGGAGAGCGTGCCGGCGGGGCGGATGCGGGGGGTCATGGGGTGTCGTCCAATGGGTCAAGTTGCCGAAGCGGGCGCTGATGGAGCGGAGCGTTCAAATCCGCCCAGATCGTCTCAGCCACCTCATCTGGCCTTTGCAAAATGTCGGTGTTCCAGAATCGGCGAACCCGGAATCCTTGCGCAACGAGCCAGGCGTCGCGCTCCTCATCGTAAGCATTGTCAGCATGCTGGCCGCCATCGGCCTCGATGATCAGCCGACGCTCCAAGCAGACGAAATCGGCGATGTACCTGCCGATCCTTACCTGTCGCCTGAACTTGAAATCGTTGAAGCGGCGACCGCGCAGGAGCAACCAGAGCTTCTGTTCGGCGTCGGTAGGCTCGCGCCGCATGGCGCGGGAGCGCGCTTTCAAGATTTCCCCGAGCGTCGGCGCGGGCTCCCCTTCTCCCCTTGCGGGAGAAGGTGGCCGCGCAGCGGCCGGATGAGGGGTCGGGCCGACGTTCGCGCTTTTGGCGCTCTCCATCAGCTCCCCAGCGCAGCGCGACCCCTCACCCCAGCCCTCTCCCGCAAGGGGAGAGGGAGTGCGTCGGCGCATCGGCGCGCTCATCGCTTCACCTCCCAGGTCGTGGTCGGATGGCCGTCCGCGTCCTTGCCGTCATTGAGCTGGATGCCCATGGCGGCGAGCTCGTCGCGGATGCGGTCGGATTCGGCGAAGTTTTTGGCGCGGCGGGCTTCGAGGCGGGCGGCGATGAGGTTCTCGATACTCTTGCTCGTTCCGCGAAGTGAGAATTCTCCCGACACGAGATTTGCATCAACAACCACGCCGTATGCTTCAACTTTTGTAATGATCGTGGACGCAATCATCGGGCTCGTGTTGGCAACCGCCGCACGGAATCGAACTGCATAGCTTTCAAGATCGAAGATTGCTTCTGGATCAACATCAACCGCCGACAACCCTAGCTCATGCACCGCCAGACGATCAGGATCGAGCAACCCTAAAAATTCAGCGGTTTCTAGAAGCAACCGTGCCGCGCCATTATCGAAGCGTGCCTCGTCGGCAATTTCTCTGAGGCGTGCTAGGGCGTCGGGCGTATTGAGATCATTTGAAAGCGCTTGAACAACCAATGCGTCCGGGACGGGGGCCTCTCCGTTAGCTTTATACATCGCCCTTAGCGGTCCAACGCTTTCATCTCGGGCCAGATCCGACCAGCCCGCCAGTTCTTCCTTTGCCGCCTCCAACTCATCAACCGTCCAGTCGATCGGCTGCCGATAATGCGTCTTCAGCATGGCCAGCCGCAGCACTTCACCGGGCCAAGGCCGCCCGCCAAAGCTCTCCGTCTCCAGCAGCTCGTTGATCGTGACGAAGTTGCCGAGGCTCTTCGACATCTTCTCGCCTTCGACCTGCAGGAAGCCGTTATGCATCCAGTAGTTCGCCATGCGGCCGGCCCCGTCAGCGCCCCCAAAAGCGCAGCAGCTCTGGGCGATCTCGTTCTCGTGGTGCGGGAAGACGAGGTCGATGCCGCCGCCATGGATGTCGAAGACGTTCTTCTGCGGATCGTCGCATGAAAGCCCGCCGCCGAAAGGCGCAAGAAGCGTCGCCATGGACATCGCCGAGCACTCGATATGCCAGCCGGGACGGCCGGGCTTCGTGATGCCCTCGGGCGCGCCGTCCGGCCAGTCCCAGCCGGGATCGACGCCCTCGCGGCTCGGCTTCCAGAGCACGAAATCCATCGGGTCGCGCTTGTAGGGCGCGACGTCTACCCGCGCTCCCGCGATCATCTCGTCGAGCGGGCGGCGCGCCAGCGTGCCGTAGCCCGGCGCGCTCCTCAGATGCGCCACCGCCGGGACATGGAACAGCACATGCTCCTGCGCGACATAGGCCACGCCGCGCGCGATCAGGCGATGGATGATCGCCTGCATCTCCGCGATGTGGCCGGTGGCGCGCGGCTCGGCGTCCGGCGGCAGATTGCCCAGCGCCGCGATGTCCCTGTGGAACTGCGCCGTCGTGCTTTCGGTGACTTTTCCGATCGCCTCGTTCAGCGGCAGGCCCGGAAAATCACGCGCGGCGCGGGCGTTGATCTTGTCGTCGACGTCGGTGAGGTTTCTGGCGTAGGTGACGTGATCCTCGCCGTAGATATGGCGCAGCAGCCGGTAGAGCACGTCGAAGACGATGACCGGGCGGGCGTTGCCGATATGGGCGTAGTCGTAGACCGTCGGGCCGCAGACATACATGCGGACGTTTTGCGGATCGATCGGGGCGAAAGCCTCCTTCGTCCGCGTCAGCGTGTTGTAGAGCCTCAAGGTCGGCGACATCGGAAAAGTCCTGCAAAGACGGCAAAAAGCATATCACGGCCGCTGGCCGGGGCGCTGTTGTCAGGTCGTTTGGGACGAGGACGTGAGCAGCCGGCCAGCGAAAGCTAGCGGCAAATCCGACAAATCAGGGTGGCGGCTCGCGTCATGACATTCTGCTTGCCTGCGCGCCGCGTTTCCGTCAAGAGGGCGACCCGCTCGCGCTGCGCCGCAGCATGGATCGCGCGCCGCTTCATTCAAATTTAACCGATTGGAACCATCCTTCCGATTCGAAGGTTGTGAGCCAGACCGGTCACCAGGAACCTCTGCACCATGCGCCGCGCCGTCGCCCTACTCGGCCTTTTCGGCATCCTCGGAGCCGGGATTTCGCTCTCGGTCCTGCCGACCTCGGACGGCGTGGCAAAGCCCAAGGGCGAGCAGACCTTCCTGATCCCCGCCAGCGACGGTTATGGCGTCGCCGACTGCATCTCGACCAAATCGGAATGCGGCAAGATCGTCGCCAATGCCTGGTGCGAGGCGCAAGGCTACAGGCAGGCGACGGCCTTCGGGCTTGCCTCGCGCGAGGACTTCACCGGATCGGTGTCGAAGTCGAGTGCGGGCGCGGCGCCCGAGCAGCCGCTGGTCATTACCTGCGGCGGCTGAGCCGCGGCGCTTCAGCCAACCTTGCGCTTCTGCGCTTCGACATAGGCTTTCAAGACATTCTGCATGCGCGTCAGGTGGCCCTTGCCTCCCTGCTTGAAGAAATCGAACACCGCAGCGTCGAGCTTCAAATGGACCGAGGTCCGCTCAGCCGCAGGTTCGACGACAACCGCATTCGCCCAGAAATCCTCGCCAAGATCTGGTCCCTCAGGGGCATCGGGATTGTAGTAAAGTTCGCCGCGGCGGCGCATGGCGCCAAGTTCAGCCAGGGTTGCCCGCCTGATATCGCCTTCGCTCATCTCGACCTCCTCGCCATGCGGTGATCAGCCGTGTAACGGCGCCGCGCTGCGTGTGAACAACCACGAAACAGTCTCCATCGACCATCCCAGTCGAAATCAAGCGAATTTCGCCATCGTAGTCGCGTTCGTCTTGACGGGTGAGTACGCGGCCTTCGAAGATGCCCGCAGCGTAAAGAATATCGACTTTGCGCTCCGCGAGCGTCTTTTGACGCTTCGGCTCATCCCAATCCAGCTCCAATGAGCAGGCTCCTTATGCCGGATTGAAAGCTCCACCGCCCTAAAAACGTACGTTAAAAACGTACACTAAATCAAGCGCGGTACAATAGGCCTCTTTGCCGCCTATTTCACCCACTCGCCGCATTTCGCCGGCTCTCCCACCCCGCCCCAGGGCATGATCGGGACGCTCGAGGTCGAGTTCTTCGGCGAGCCGTCGATCAGGCGGTCTGTGTAGACCATGTAGATCAGCACGTTGCGCTTGGCGTCGCAGCCGCGCACGATCTGCATCTTCTTCCAGATCAGCGAGCGGCGCTCGCGGAAGACGACATCGCCCTGCTCGGCCTTCTCCTTGAATTTGATCGGGCCGATCTGTCGGCAGGCGAGCGAAATGTCGGCGACCTCCTCGGCCACCCCGAACATGCCCGAGACGCCGCCCTTCTCCGGCACGGTGTAATGGCAGGCGACGCCCTCGACGACCGGATCGTCGACGCCGTAGACGGCGAGCTTGTCGTCGGGCGTCAGCATCTTCCAGACGGTGGATTTCTTGAAGATCAGGTCTTCCTGCGCGGCGGCGGGCGCGGCAAGTGCGCCCAGCGCGAGCGCGGCGCAGAGTGTCGTGGCAAAATGACGGATTTGCATGCTCGGCCGGGCCCCTGTTGCCGGTAGGATTTGCGCGATATGGGATGTGGTGCCCGTTCCCGCCAGTCCGCTGCCACGCCAATCATGACCCGCACATTGCCCGAATTCACGACGCCGCGTCTCGCCCTGCGCCCCCGCACGCCGGCCGATCTCGACGCGGTGATGGTGCTTAACGCCGATCCGCAGGTGATGCGCTTCATCGCGCCGCCGGGATCGCCAGCGATGGGGCGTGAGGCGGTCTCGGCGCGCAGCTTTGCGCATGTCGAGATCGGGCTGGGATACTGGAGCGTGTTTGCCGCCGGCGACAAGCCGCTCGGCTATGTCGGGCTGATCCCGCAAGGCGAGGGCCATGACGGCGTCCAGTTGAGCTACCGCTTCGCGCCGCGCGCATGGGGCCGCGGCTATGCAGGCGAGGCGGCCGCCTGCCTGCTGCTATACGGCTTCGGGGAGCTTGCCCTTCCCCGGATCGCGCTGCTGACGCATCCCGACAATCTGGCCTCGTGCCGGCTCGCCAAACGTCTGGGTTTTCGCAACGTCGCGAATGCCGGCGGCGAGACCATCGGCGATCCACCGGTCGAGGGCGCGGTCTATGTTCTGCCGCGCCGGCGCTGGCGTGCCGGGCTTACGCCGCCAGAGGCTTGAACACGAGCCAGGCGGCAACCAGTGCGCCCACAGTGCCAGCCAGGAACAGCACGAGCTTGACCTTCGTGACGCGGCTGGCGAAGGCGACGTTACCAGGTTCGACCTTGGGGTAGCTGTCGAGCAGTTTCGCGATCGAGAGGTTCTCGGCGATGTCGGCCAGCCCGCCGAGCAGCCAGCCGCCGCCACAGAGCGCCGCCACCCACCAGGGCTGGCCGCGCATGGCGAGGCCCGCGATCAGCGTCGCGCCGACGATGGCGTAGGTCGCGGCGCAGGCGATGTCGGCCGGGAGCACGCGGGTACGGTATTTCGCGCGCCGCTCGGGGCCGTAAGCCGCGAAGAGCTTGTCGACATCGGCGACGGTGAAGCCGTTCCAGTCGTTTTCGAGGAAGCGGGCGACGCCCTGCCGGCCGGCCCAGACGCCGACCAGCCAGAACAGCAGCATCACCAGCGCCGGGCCCCAGATGAAGAAGGCGAGCGGAATCGCGGTCGGGTAGAAGGGCAGCGGTTCGATCATGGCTCGCTCGGCTGTTTCGGCGTCGTCGGCTTAACCTCTAGCCCGCCTCGCGGGCGAGCGCCAACGCTTCGCGCAGGGTGTCGGAATCGCCGATCTGGCTGGCGAGGATGAGGACGAGGCGCGCGTTGAAGGCCGCGCTCTGCGCCTCGTCGAGCCCGCGATGGCCAAGCGCGATCAGGCGATAGGCGGCGTCGGGATCGGGGAGGCGCGACTGCGGCGCGTCGGGCGGAGGTTGTTGCGTCACGGCAGGCGGCCCTCCAGCTTCTCGATCGCGCGGGCGACGTCGGCGCGCGTCGCCTGGGGCAGACAGGCCGCGACGTGCCCGTCCGGCCGCAGCACGACGGCGCCGCCGGCTGGAAGCGCGTAGCGGGCCGCGAGCAGGCCGGCGCGGTCGGGGCTGTCCATCACGGTTTTCGCGCAGGGCGCGGCGACGCAGGCGACGCCGGGCGGTGCAAGCCCGTCGGCATCCTCGCCATGGGCGATGACGACCGGCTTGCCGGGGCGCAGCGCCTCGCTGAGCCAGGTCTCGCCCGCCTCCGCCACCACCGGCGCATCCCTGAACGGCGCGCCCGGCGCGACGCCGCCCGGCCAGCCGCGATCGGGCGTCGAGAGCGGCGAGGCGGCGTAGGCCGTCGGTTGCGAGAGCCGGCCCGAATTGACGAAGGGTCGTCCCAGCGCCGAGACCGCCGCCAGCGAGAGCGCCGCATCGCGCAGGATGCGCTCGCCGAGCGAGCGGGGCGCGATGAACTCGGTGGCGCGGGTCGAGTGCAGGATGTTCTCGTCGGCTGCGGCGACGCGCTCGGCGTCGTAGCTGTCGATCAATGAGAGCGGGCTTTTGCCTTGCACCACGAGCGCAAGTTTCCAGCCGAGATTGTCGGCGTCCTGGATGCCGGAATTGGCCCCGCGCGCGCCGAAGGGCGAGACCTGATGGGCGGCGTCGCCGGCGAAGATCACGCGGCCATGGACGAAGCGGTCGAGCCGGCGGCACTGGAAGCGGTAGACCGAGACCCATTCCAGCTCGAAATCGCCATGGCCGAGCATCTGCTCGATGCGCGGGCGGACGCGTTCGGGCTGCCTCTCGGTGTCCGCGTCGGCCTCCGGGCCGAGTTGCAGGTCGATCCGCCAGATGTCGTCGGGTTGCTTGTGCAGCAGCGCCGACTGGCCCGAATGGAACGGCGGCGCGAACCAGAACCAGCGCTCGGTCGGGAAATCGGCGCGCATCTTCACGTCGGCGATCAGGAACTTGTCCTCGAAGGCCTCGCCCCTGAATTCCAGCCCGAGCATGGCGCGCGTCGGCGAGCGCGCCCCGTCGCAGGCGACGATCCATGAGGCCTCGATGCGATAGTCGCCGTCGGGCGTCGCGATGGTCAGGAGCGCGCCGTCATTGCGCGGCTCCAGCGCGGCAAGCCGGTTCGACCAGCGCAGGTCGATCAGCGGCTCGGCCAGCGCCGCCTGCGCCAGCGCGGCCTCGACATAGTATTGCTGGAGATTGATGAATGCGGGCTGCTTGTGACCGTCCTCCGGTAGCAGGTCGAAGTCGTAGAGTTCCTGCTCGCCGCGAAAGACACGGCCCCTGCGCCAGGTGACGCCCTTCTCGACCATGGCGTCGGCGAGACCCAGCCGGTCGAAAATCTCGAGCGTGCGCTTGGCGAAGCAGATCGCGCGCGAGCCCACGCCGATGCGGTCGCTGTCGTCGATCAGCACGACCGGGACGGCGCGTCGGGCGAGGTCGAGCGCCAGCATCAGGCCGACCGGGCCGGCTCCGATGATAGCGACCGGGTGATGCGCGGGGGTGCATGCGTCCTGATCAGGCGAGCGGCGATAGGCAAACTGGCGGTGGGGGGGCATCAGGGCGCACCGAGCCGTCTCGACGCCAGCCGCGCGCGGCGGCTGGTTTCAGCGGACAATCCGCCATACAATCGGGTGGAAGATCGCGACAGGACGGGATCATGGGCAAGCTGCGGGTGTCGTTGCGAGACGATCAGGAAGCGGAACTGGAGCAACTGAGCCGGAAGACCGGCCAGAGCCCGGGCGATTTCATCCGTCATGGCGTTGATCTCGCGATTGCGGAGGCGAAGGAGGCGCAACCAATTGCCGCAGCGGAGGAGAACGACGATTGGAAAGCCGCCTGGCGCGGCATCTTTGGCCTTTGGGCCGACCGAGATGATATCGACGAGAGACGTGCGAAATTGCGAGCAGACAACCAGCAGCGCGACGCCGAACTACAAAGACATTGGCGCGGCGAGTAATGTGGCTGCTGGATACGTCGATCATCATCGATGCATTGCGTGGCACCGAACCCGCTGTCGCCTTCGCTCATGGTTTGGCAGAAAGGCCTCGGATCTCCGTGGTCAGTATCAGCGAATTGCGTGATGGCCAGAAGGGCGCGCCGGAGATCGCTCGGATCGACAGATTTCTGGCGACGGCAATCCTGTACGACGTCACCCGCGACATCGCCGAAATCAGCGGTGGCTTGATGCGGCGATATCGAAAAAGCCATGGCCTGACTACGGCCGATGCGTTGATCGCGGCGACTGCTCGCCACCATCAGCTCCAACTCGCGACGCTGAACCTCAAGCATTTCCCGATGTTCCCGGAGCTTGCTCGCCCGTATTGATCGAGCGCCCCCAAACTTTGCGGGCGCGCAAGAAACTGCTGTAGCTGCCATTTTCGCGATTTGAGACGGCGCTCATCGCGGGTGCTCGACCGAACAGGGCCAAAATTGGCCCCTGCACTTGTTGATGCAGCAGTAATCGCGCGAGATGAATGGCCAAACGATGATGAAAGGCGTCAGGAGAGAGAGCAGGATCACGCTTGTTTGGATACGATGATGGCCGTTGCGCTTCAGCCAGCGCCAGAAGTTCTCTCCCGTCTTGTTGTGACAACTCTCGTCGAGATGTCTGACATCCTCGTCTGGTAGCCACTGACGCGACTCCGCCAGCCAGGCTCTACGCAGAGGATCGCCGATCACAGCCAAGATGAAGATCGACGGTACCATCGCGAAGAATATCCAGAGATGGACATGATCCAGCCAGTGCGCGGTGACGATCTTCAAGGCCACCCCCTTACCCCCGCAATTCCAGCCACATCTGCCGATCCCGCTCATCCGTCCAGATGCGCGGATGGTCGAGGCCGTTCGCCTCGTCATAGGCGCGGCTGACGTTGAACGGCAGGCAGTGCTCGAAGATGACCCAGTCGCCATAGGCCGGCTTCAAAGCCGCATGGACGCGCTCGAAGGTTTCGCGCAGCGAACGGCCGGCAGCGGCGTTCTGCTTCACCGCCTCGAACAGGTCGCCGAGGAAGGCGCGCGTGCCGCTGATCCCGTCCGCCACCATCGCCTCGCCCACCAGCGCCGCGCCCCGGCCCGGCACCATCGCGACGGAGCCCAGACCGCTAAGATTGTCGAGCGTGTCAGGCCAGTCGGTGAAATGCGCGTCGCCGCAATAGGGCGTCGCGCCATATTCGACGAGGTCACCGGCGAAGGACACATCGGCGTCGGGAATCCAGGCGACGATGTCGCCTGCGGTGTGGCCCCGGCCGAGCGACATCAGCCTGACCTCACGCTTGCCGAGCCAGAGCGAGCAATCCTCGGAGAAGGTCGTGGTCGGCCAGGTCAGGCCGGGGCGGATCGACTCCGCGCCCTGAAACAGACGCGGGAAGCGACCGATCTCGCTCGCCTTGTCCTCCTCTCCGCGCTCCACGATCATGTCGCGGGCGGCGTCCGAGCAGATGATCTCGCTCGCTCCATAGGCCGGCGCACCGAGCACGCGCACGGCGTGGTAATGCGACAGCACGACATGGCGGATCGGCTTGTCGGTGACGGCGCGGACCCGGTCGATCACGGTCTGCGCCATTTTCGGCGTCGCCTGTGCGTCGAAGACCAGTACGCTGTCGTCGCCGATGACGACGCCGGTGTTGGGGTCGCCCTCGGCGGTGTAGGCGTAGACGCCCTTGCCGATTTCGTCGAACGATATCGTCTTCTCGCCGAGGTCGGCGCTGGAGGCGAAGGCTGGTCTGGTCTCAGACATGAGGCAGGATGTCCTGTTCGATGGCGCCGAAGATGGAATGGCCGGCTGCATCCTTCATCTCGATGCGGACGCTGTCGCCGAAACGCAGGAAGGGCGTCGCCGCCGCGCCCTCCAGAATGGTCTCGACCATGCGCTGCTCGGCGATGCAGGCATAACCCAGCCCGCCCTTGGCGACGGGCAACCCCGGTCCGCCGGCCTTGTCGCGGTTGGAAACGGTGCCCGAGCCGATGATCGTGCCGGCCCCAAGCGGGCGGGTTTTCGCGGCGTGCGCGATCAGCGCGCCGAAATCGAAGGTCATGTCGACGCCGGCGTCGGGCTTGCCGAAGGGCTTGCCGTTGACCTGCGTCAGCAGCGGCAGATGGAGTTTTCCGTCCCGCCACGCGCCGCCCAATTCGTCTGGCGTCACGGCGACAGGCGAGAAGGCGCTGGGCGGCTTCGACTGAACGAATCCAAAGCCTTTCGCCAGTTCGCTCGCAATCAGATTCCGCAGGCTCACGTCGTTTGCGAGCATGACGAGGCGGATGTGGCCGAGCGCTTCGGCCGCCGTCACGCCCATCGGCACGTCGCCGGTGACGACCGCGATCTCGGCCTCGAAATCGATGCCGTGTTCCTCGCTGCGGGCGTGGACGGGACTGCGCGGGCCGAGGCTGGCATCGGACCCGCCCTGATACATCAGCGGGTCGGTCCAGAAGCTCTCGGGCATCTGAGCGCCTCGCGCCTTCCGCACCAGATCGACATGGTTCACATAGGCCGAGCCGTCCAGCCACTGATAGGCGCGCGGCAAGGGCGAGGCGCAGTCATGCTCGTGAAAACGGAAGGACGGCACCGAGCCGTGCTCCAGCCCCTCGGCGAGATCGGCCAAGCGCGGCGCGTGACGCTGCCAGTCATCGAGCGCGGCCTGCAGTGTCGCGACGACCGGGAAGGCGTCGGTGGCGCGCGTCAGATCCCTGGAGACCACGACGAGGCGGCCGTCCCGGCCATGCGCGAGCGAAGCGAGCTTCATGTCTTTTCATTCCTTCCCGGACGCGCCAGAAATGGCGCAAGAGTCTTTTGGGAGGTGACCATATGAAACGCCGCGACTTTTTGAAAACAGGCGCTCTCGCCGCCGCCGCCACGCCCGTCGCCATGCCCGCGATCGCGCAGGCGATGCCGGAGGTGCGCTGGCGGCTGACCTCGAGCTTTCCGCGCTCGCTCGACACGATTTACGGCACCGCCCAGCAGTTCGCCAAGTTTATGGCCGACGCCACCGACGGCAAGTTCCAGGTCCAGGCCTTCTCGGCCGGCGAGATCGTGCCCGGCCTGCAGGCGCTCGACGCGGTCACCTCCGGCACCGTCGAATGCGCGCATACGCCGACCTATTTCTATGTCGGCAAGGAGCCGGCGCTGGGGCTCGGCACCGGCATCCCCTTCGGCCTGAACGCCCGCCAGCAGCATAGCTGGTGGTATTTCGGCGGCGGCGAGGCGGTCGTCAACGAGGCCTTGGCCAAGTTCGGGGCCTACTCCATCCCATGCGGCAATTCCGGCTGCCAGATGGGCGGGTTCTTCCGCAAGGAGATCAACACGCTCGACGACCTCAAGGGCCTGAAGTTCCGCATCGGCGGCATGGGCGGGCAGGTGCTCGCCAAGCTCGGCGTGGTGCCGACGCAGATCGCCGCCGGCGACGTCTATCCGGCTCTGGAGCGCGGCACGATCGACGCCGCCGAGTTCGTCGGCCCCTATGACGACGAGAAGCTCGGCTTCGTGCGCGTCGCCAAGAACTATTACTATCCCGGCTGGTGGGAGGGCGGTGCGATGCTGCATCTCGTCATCGGGCAGGAGGCCTGGAACAAGCTGCCCAAGCACTATCAGGCGATCGTCCAACACGCCTGCGAGGCGGCCAACAACTGGATGCTGGCGAAATACGACGCCGTGAATCCGGGGGGCTTGCGCCGTCTGGTGGCGCAGGGCGCGCAGCTCAAGGCCTTCCCGATCCCGGTGATGGAGGCCGCCCTCAAGGCGGCGGAAGAGTATTACGCCGAGACCTCGGCCAAGAGCGAGCTGTTCAAGAAGGGCTACGATTCGATGGTCGCCTTCCGCGGCGAGAACCTGCTCTGGTGGCAGGTGGCGGAGCTGTCCTATGACAGCTTCATGAACCGGCTCAGGGCACGGTGAGGGTCGCATCACGGCTGGGCAATCCTCTCGCGCCGGCTGGCGCGCTTAGGCAAGCGCGCCAATTAGTTGCGTTTGAAACTAATAGCGAAGCGGAGCCGATGTCAACGAAGCCGAGCGAGCCCGCGCTGCATCTCGAGCAGTTCCTGCCCTACCGGCTGAACGTCGTCGGCTTCTTCGCCAGCCGCGCGCTGGGGCGCATTTACGGCGCGCATTTCGGCATCGACATCCCGCAATGGCGGGTCGTCGCTCAGCTCGGCGAGTTCGGCAAGCTGACCTCGCGCGACATCGGCGAACTCGCGCAGATGCACAAGACCAAAGTGTCGCGCGCCGTGCGCGAGCTCGAATCGCGCGGGCTCGTCTCGCGCGCCGAGAACCGGCAGGACCGGCGCGAGGCCTTTATCGCGCTGACGCCTGCGGGAACCCGTGTCTACGCCCAGATCGTGCCGCTGGCGCTGGCCTTCCAGGCACGCTGGACGGAAGGGATCGCGGCCGAGGAGCTCAAGGTGTTCGAGCGCGTGCTGGCGACGCTGACCGAACGGGGCCGGCATCTGGCTGGAGGCTATCGCGAGGAGGAGGCGTGATCAGCGTCGGCTCTGGCAACCCTGTTTGGCCAAGCGCGCCGTCATCCTGGGCGAAGCGCAGCTTCGTCCCGGGATCGATCATCGAGCGCCGTCGATCCCTATGATGGATCCCGGAACTGCGCCGCTGCGCGGCTTGTCCAGGATGACGTGGTGCTCCTACAGAATTCCTTTGAGACGCTAGAAATACCGCGCCAGGTTCCGTCTGATCCGCTCCAGCGGCGGCTCGCCTGCGGGCGGCGGCAAGAAGCTCTGGCCGGTGATCGTCTCATAGGCGCGGACATAGACATCCGAGGTCTGCGCGATCAACTCGGGCGGGATCGGCGGCAGCTCTTCCTTGTACGGGTCGCAGCGGGCGACGACCCAGTTGCGGACGAAATCCTTGTCGAAGGATTCGGGCTTTTCGCCCCGCTCGAAGCGCTCGGGATAGCTCTCGCCGAACCAGTAGCGGCTGGAATCGGGGGTGTGGATTTCATCCGCCAGCAGGATGCGCCCCTCTGCATCGGTGCCGAACTCGTATTTCGTATCGGCGAGGATCAGGCCGCGTTCGGCGGCAAGCGCCTGTCCGCGCGCGAAAAGCGCCAGCGCATAGCCCGACACCTCGTTCCATTGCGCCTGCGTCAGCAGGCCGGTCTCGACAATGCCGGCAGCGGACAGCGGCTCGTCATGCCCGCCGTCGAACGCCTTGCTGGTCGGTGTGATGACGGCTTGCGGCAACGCCTGGTTGTCGCGCAGTCCGTCCGGGAAGCGCATCCCGTACATCTCGCGGGCGCCCTGCCTGTAGAGCGTCAGGATCGAGGTGCCGGTCGTACCGGCGAGATAGCCGCGCACGATGATCTCGACCGGCAGGATGTCCAGCCGCCTGCCGATGACGACGTTGGGGTCGGGATAGTCCAGCACATGGTTGGGGCAGATGTCGGCCGTCGCCTCGAACCACCAGCGGGCCGTCTGCGTCAGCACCTGCCCCTTCACCGGAATCGCGGCGATGGCGCGGTCGAAGGCGCTGAGCCGGTCGGTCGAGATCAGAATGCGGCGGCCGTCGGGCAGGTCGTAATTCTCCCGGACCTTGCCACGATAATAGTTCGGCAGTTCGGGAATGAAGGCGTCTCCGAGCGCAAGGGCTTTCTGGAGCGGACGAGGGGCGGCGCTGGTCGACATCGGGGCATCGCGGCGGGAGCGGCGGACGGCGCGATTGCCGGACGCCATGCCGTTCTACCTGCAAGGCCGATCATGCACCACTGCGTCGCGCCGGTCACAAACCCAACAGCATTTGCCGCTGAGCGCCGAATCTGCCATTTCGGAGCGGTCTGACAGGGCTTGTGGCCCTCCGGCCGTGACATTCCCGGACCTCGTCCACAGTTCCGTCGCGTTCTTGGGCTTTGGTATCGACGGCCCGAAGGGTCGAACGCAGAACTCGGGTGGAATGGCCGCAACGGCGATGAAGTCAGCCTTATCGAGACGCTTCGCCACAGCGCTGGCCGCTTTTGCCGCGATGGCCGGCACGGCGCTGGCGCAATCGCCGTCCTGCAACGCCTGGCGTTCCGAACTGGCGAGCCTTCAAGGCCAGCGCAGCGGCGATCCGCGCGCGGCGGACGCGGCGCGGCGCGTCGGCGCGCAACTCAACCAGTCCGTCGGCCAGTACCGCGCCATGGGCTGCGAGCGCGGCGGCTTCCTGTTCTTCGGCGAACAGCCACCGCCGCAATGCGGCGGCCTGCGCGCCCAGATCGGCCAGTTGCAGGCGCAATACGGCGCGCTGCAGCGTCAGGCGCAGGGCGGCGGCGATCCGCAGCGCCGGGCGCAGCTCATGGCGGCGATCGAGAACAATTGCCGCGCCCAGCCGCAACAACGCGGCTTCTTCGAGACGATTTTTGGGCTCGAGCCGCGACGCGGCGAGTATGACTCGACCCTTCCGGAGCTCGATCCGGACCAGCCGGTGGAACCCGAGAAGCCGCGTTCCGGCGGGCCCTACACCGTCTGCGTGCGCAGTTGCGACGGTTTCTTCTTCCCGCTGGCCAACAGCCCCGGCGGGCGCGACGGGGCCGACGAAATGTGCCAGGCGCTCTGCCCCGGCGCTGAAACCTCGGCCTTCGGCATGACCAATGGCGGCGATATCCAGAACGCGGTCGCGCGCAGCACGGGGCAGCCCTATTCGTCCCTGCCGAACGCAGGAAAATACCAGCGCAGCTTCGATTCCGCCTGCACCTGCAAGACGCAGGGGCAGAGCTGGGCGCAGGTGCTGAAGGAGGCGGAATACCTGCTCGACAAGCGCAAGGGCGACGTCATCGTCACCGAGCAGCGCGCCGCCGAACTGTCGCGCCCGAAGGCCGAGCGGCCCGATCCGCGCCGACGCGGAGCCGCGCCTGCCGTTCAGCCGACGGCCGTGCCCACGCCTGCCGAAGAGACGCCGCTGCCCTCCGAGAACTCGCCGACGGCAGGCACGGAGTCGGCGGGCGTCGGGCCGCAATCGGTCGGCGAAAAGGTGCTCGACAGGGGCGACGGCGTGAAGCGCGAGACGCAGAGCGTCACCGGTGAGAAGCGCACCGTGCGGATCGTCGCGCCAAATCTCGCGCCCAATCTGGGGCCGTCGGCGACGCGGCCCTAGGCCGCCTCGCCCGCGAGCCGCTTCAACACCTTCTCGCGGCCGATCAGCGGCAGCAGCGCCGCAAGCTCCGGCCCATGGTCGAGCCCGGTCAGGGCCTGGCGCAGCGGCATGAACAGCGCCCTGCCCTTCAGGCCCGTGGCGGCGGAGACGACTTGCGTCCAGCTCTTCCACGTCGTGGCGTCGAACGGCTCGGGTGGGAGCAGGCTTGCGGCCGTCGCGGCCAGCGGGGCGTCGACGACGACAGGATCGATCGGCCCCGACACGACGCGCCACCAGCTTGCAGCCTCGTCGAGACGGGCAAGGTTGCCGCGCATGGCGAGCCAGAACGGCTCGGTTGCCGGCACACCAAGCGCCGCCAATCGCTCCGTAACGGCAGCCAGCGGAAGCTGATGCAGCGTACGGGCGCTCAAGGTCTCCAGTTCGTGCTCGTCGAATTTGGCAGGCGCGCGCGAGACATGGGCGAGATCGACCAGCCCGGCCAGTTCATCGAGGCTCGACACCGGCCGCACCGCGTCGGACGAGCCTGTCAGCGTCGCCAGCGCGGCAACGGCAAGCGCTTCGATTCCGGACTCGCGCAAGCCGCGCAGCGAGAGATGGCCGAGGCGCTTGGACAGGCCCTCGCCGCTCACAGTGGTGAGGAGATTGTGGTGGGCGAAGACCGGCAGCGCAGCGCCCAGCGCCTCGAAGATCTGGATATGGACCGCCGTGTTGGTGACGTGGTCCTCGCCCCGGATGATGTGGGTGATGCCGGTCTCGGCGTCGTCCACCACCGAGGGCAGATGGTAGAGATAGCTGCCATCCTCGCGGATCAGCACCTGATCGGACAGCGAGGCGCAATCGACATGGGCCTTGCCACGGACGAGGTCGTTCCAGGCGACCACGCGCGCATCGAGCTTGAAGCGCCAATGCGGACGGCGTCCCTCCGCCTCCAGCCTTGCGCGGTCCTCGTCGGTCAGGTTCAGCGCGGCGCGGTCATAAACCGGCGGCAGTCCGCGCGCGAGCTGGCGCTTGCGGCGGCGGTCGAGTTCATCGGCGGTCTCGTAGCAAGGATAGAGCCGGCCCGACGCGCGCAGCCGCGCGGCAGCCTTGTCGTAGAGCGCCAGCCGCTGCGACTGGCTGATGACCGCGTCGGGCCTGATGCCGAGCCAGGCGAGATCCTCGGCGATGGCGGCGGCGAATTCCGGGGTCGAGCGCGTCAGGTCGGTGTCGTCGAAGCGCAACAGGAACCGACCGCCATGCCGGCGCGCATACAGCCAGTTGAACAGCGCCGAGCGGGCGTTGCCGATATGCAGATAGCCGGTGGGCGACGGCGCGGAACGGACGAGCGGTGTTGTCATGGCCGGGGTTGTCATGGGCTGGGCTTATGGCGGGTTTGCCAATGGGCGGCAATCGCGCACGCCTCAGAAATCGATGGCTTCGCCGCCGGCTCTGCCAACCCCCCTGACCAGGCCGTGGTCAGGCTTATGGGGCTCACATCCCGTATCCTCGAAGCGGTGAAGCAGCGGCAAGCGGCGCTGCGTCATGGCATCGGACGACAGCAGTGGCCCCGGCGCGGCGCGGCGACGCGCGCCTTCGCTTTGCAGGAACGCCTGCATCAGCCGCATGACCACATCGCGGTCATGCCCGCGCGCGACGATATCGGCGACGCGTAGCGCCGGATCGGCCAGCAGCGCGACGATCGCGTCCTGCGCGGCGTCCGCCGGCGGAAAACCGTCGAGCCCCTCGCCCTCTTCCGGGCCGAGCGCACCTGCCGGCCGCCAGTTCCGGCGCAAGGCGAGCAGCCTCGTAACCTGCGTCGCCGAAATGTCCTTCAGCGGATTGAAATCGCCGAGGCGCGAGCCTTCGCCCAGCGCCAGCCGCGACGCATCGATTCCGACGATCGAAAGCGTCTGCGGCGCGGCTGCGCCGGTCGCCGCCGGGTCTCGCAGCATACGGGCCGGCCCGAGCGCATCGACCGCCATCACGGCGGCCAGCGCCGAGCCGGCATCGCCGAAATCACGCAGCAGGATGCGGCTGGACCCGCTCTTTTGCACGAAATCGCGCAGGCCCAGCACGCAAGCCGCATAGTCGGCCTCGTCGCCGGCCTCGAGCGCCGCGACCTCGCCGGACTCTGCGCGCAAGCGCCCGGCTTCGCGGCGCCAGTCGGTGACGATGAGCGCGTCCCGGAAGGCCGGGAGTTGATGCGTCAGGCTGCGGTCGGCGGCGAGCACGAAAGAGGCTCCATCGAAGACAAGTTCGCCTTGCCCGCCGGTCTGGTTGAGCCAGATCAGAGGCAGGGCGGATTCGACGATGCGGGCGACGGCCGTGCTCAGACGGGTGTCGCTGCCGCCGCGGCGGAAGGGCGAAGCCGCAAGCGCCAGCAAGAGCTCAGCGCCGGTTTCGGCGAGGCATTCGACCACCTCCCCGTCGTGGAGATCGCCCCCGACCGGCACGCCGAGCCGGACCTTGTCGCGAAACACGATCGGCCCCGGCAGGGGACCCGCAGTGAAGGTGCGGGGCTCGTCGATGAGCCCGTCCCGCTCCAGCGCGACCTTGAAGCGCACCGACTGGATCAACCCGGCATCGAGCAGCGCGACGCCATTGTAGAGCCTGCCGCCCTCGACCCAGGGCAGGCCGATCAGCAGCGCCGGGCCGCCATCGGCGGTTTCGCGGGCCAGGTCCTCGCAGGTCTTGCGGCAGCCGTCCTGAAAGGCGGGCGCAAGCGCGAGATCCTCGGGGGGCCAGCCACAGAGAAACAGTTCGGGAAACGCCACCAGCTCCGCGCCGGCGTCGGCGGCCTGCCGGCGCGCGGAGCGGATCAGGGCGGCGTTGCCGGCAATGTCGCCAATGGTCGGGTTGAGCTGCGCGAGGGCGATGCGGAGGGAGGTCGCGGTCATGGCGAGGCTGTAGCGCGGCGACGCCGCGCCAGCAACGCGCGGTCGTGCGGAGCCTGCGGCTTAACCGACCGTTAGGGTTAATGGCGCATGAATCAGGGCAGGCCACGCTCGAATCCGCGCCGGCCTCGTCCGGAGAAGCGAAGATGCGTAAACCCTCCATCGCCGCAGCCGCCCTGCTCGCCTGCGGCCTCAGCGTCGCCTCGCAAGGCTTCACCGCATGGCAGGCCTCGGCCGCCGACTACCCCGTCCTGCGCGGTTCGCAGATCGAGGACACGCCGCAGCCGCCCTCGGACTATTTCAGCGAGCGCTTCAGTTGGACAGGGTTTTACGTCGGCGGCTTCGCCGCCCAGAGCCAGACCCGTTTCGAAACCGACAAGGGCGTGGACGAACTCGTCCGCGAAGCCTATCGCGGCACCACGATCGCACCTCAGTTCAACCCCGCCGATCTCATCGCGAGCCAGCCGCGCCGAGACAGCGGCACGAGCTTCGGCGTCTATACCGGTTACAATTTCGCATTCGGCGACGCGGTGCTGGGCCTCGAGGGCGACTATAGCCGGGTCGGCCAGAGCACCACTGCATCGACCTTCCAGGCTCGGCGGATCGGCAACGAGTTCATCTCGATCGCCTCGCGCCAGGACGCCAAGCTCAACGATATGCTGAGCTTCCGTGCCCGCTTCGGCTACGCCTTCGGCAAGATCATGCCCTATTTCAGCATCGGCGCGGCGGTGGGCCGGTTCGACACCAATGTCTCCGTCACCGCCGACTGGGGCCCGACCGATACCGCCGGCGTCAGGCTCGGCAGCTATGTCGGTTTCCCGCGCGTATTCGGCGGGCCGAAGAAAGATGTCTGGGGCTATGGCGGCGTCGTCGGCGGCGGCGTCGAGGCGGCGCTGGCCGACAACATCATCCTGCGCGCCGAGTATCTCTACACCCGCTTCAACGATGTCGAGGGTATCACGGTCGGTGTCAACACTGCCCGCGTCGGCGCGGCGCTGAAGTTCTGAGGCTCGAAGCAGGATCGGAAAAGGGCGCGGCTCCGGCCGCGCCCTTCTGATTTGCTCCGGCAGTCGGTTTCCCGGGCTGCGCCTACTCCGCCGCCTCGACCGCCGGCCGCGCCCGCCCTGCCCGCTCGCGCTTGACCAGTTCGGCCACAAGGAAGGCAAGTTCCAGCGCCTGCTCGGCGTTGAGGCGCGGATCGCAGACCGTGTGGTAGCGGTCGTTCAGATCCGCATCGGTCATGCCGCGCGCGCCGCCGGTGCATTCGGTGACGTTCTTGCCGGTCATCTCCAGATGCAGGCCGCCGGCATGGGTGCCTTCCGCCTGATGCACCGCGAAGAAGTTCTTCACCTCGGTCAGGATCAGGTCGAAGGGACGGGTCTTGTAGTTGCCGGCCTTGACCGTGTTGCCGTGCATCGGGTCGCAGGACCAGACGACGTTGCGCCCTTCCCGTTTGGTGGCGCGCACCAGCGCCGGCAGGTTGTCGAAGACCTTGTCGGCGCCGAAGCGGCCGATCAGGGTCAGGCGGCCCGGCTGGTTGCCGGGATCGAGCACGTCGATCAGCTTCATCAGCCCGTCGACCGTCGTCGAGGGGCCGCATTTCAGGCCGATCGGATTCCTGATGCCGCGGAAGAACTCGACATGGGCGTGGTCGAGCTGGCGCGTGCGATCGCCGATCCAGACCATGTGGCCCGACGTGTCGTACCACTCGCCGGTGGTCGAATCCGTGCGCGTCATCGCCTGCTCGTAGCCGAGCAGCAGCGCCTCGTGGCTGGTGTAGAAATCCGTCATCCGCATCTCGGGATGCGTCTCGGGATCGATGCCGATGGCGCGCATGAAGTCGAGCGCCTCGGTGATGCGGCCGGCCACCTCGGTGTAGCGATGCGACTGCGGGCTATCCTTGACGAAGCCCAGCATCCAGCCATGGACATGGTCGAGATTGGCGTAGCCGCCGGTGGCGAAGGCGCGGATCAGGTTCAGGGTCGCTGCCGACTGGCGATAGGCCTCGAGCTGGCGGCGCGGATCGGGGATGCGCGCCTCGGCCGTGAACTCGATGTCGTTGACGATGTCGCCCTTGTAGCTCGGCAGCTCGACGCCCCCGACCGTCTCCATCGGAGCCGAACGCGGCTTGGCGAACTGGCCGGCGATGCGCCCGACCTTCACCACCGGCGAGCCGCCCGCGAAGGTCAGCACCACCGCCATCTGCAGGAAGAGCCGGAAGAAGTCGCGGATGTTGTCGGCCGAATGCTCGGCGAAGCTCTCGGCGCAATCGCCCCCCTGCAGCAGGAAGGCCTCGCCCGCGGCGACCTTGCTCAACGCCCGTTTGAGCTTGCGCGCCTCGCCTGCAAAAACCAGCGGCGGAAAGCCTGCGAGCTGCTGCTCGACCGCCTTGAGGGCTGCCTGGTCCGGATAATCCGGAATCTGCTGGACGGGCTTTGCCCTCCAGCTCTCTGGCGTCCACCGCTCGGACATCACGTCTGCTCCTGCTTCGACAATCGCGCGGCCGTCAGCCTCGTTTCAGCGCGAAGGCGGGCCTATACACCCAAGATCGCGGGCTGGCCACTGCGGCGCGGCGGCGGGCCGCATCGCATCCGCGCCGACGCCCGGCTCCAATCAGGAATACCGAGTCTGTCCAAGGCGATGCGGCGGAACGCGAAGACGGCGATCGAGGTTGCTCGGATTCTGATTCAGGCGGCTCGCATCTTGAATCACGCGAAACAGCCGCCAAAGGCTTCAGCGCCGGCCCGTCATGCCGCCGCGATATCCGTGCGGCCGAAATCCTCGCCCTTGAACAGCAGCGCGGCGTTCAGATGCTTCGCGGTCGCGTAGGAAAAGCAGTCGCCGAGATTGAGGATGCCAGGACGACCGCCGCCCATGCCGTAGCGCTCGGCGGCGGCGACGGCCAGCGTGGTGATCGTCATGTCGGGAGCGAGTGCAGAGATCGCAGCGGAGGCCATGAATTTTTGCACGATTACCAAGGCGCGCGGTCGCTCGACCTGATCTATGCGCGCGATGGCGACCGCAGCCTCCCAGACCGTGACGGTCGAGGTGAAACGAGGCACCGGGCCAGTCGCATCGAGCCGCGCCAGCAAGGCATCCCCATCTTCTTCTTCAACGAGGATCGATACAATCGCCGAGGCATCGACAACAATTACAGCCGTTCCGACTCACCGTTGATCTCGTCGAAGAAGGCACGGTCCGCTTTCAGGCCGGTTCGGCCGGCTCGGCGCAGTTCCTCCCTCAGGGGCGCGATCTTCTCCCACAGTGTCGGCTCCGCCCCCTCGCGCTCGGCCTTTTCGCGCAGCGCCTCGTGGACGATCTCGGTCAGACCCTTGCCATGCTTCCTCGCAAGCCGGCGGGCGAGCGCCACGACCTCGTCGTTCTTGATGCTGATGCCCATCTCCAACGCCTTTCTAGACTATCTGGCGACCATTCTATAACACCGCGACGAAGCAAAGTCAGGGCGATCAATTGGCGATGAGCGCCATAGCCCTGCCACAATATTCAACCTACAAATCCAACCAATTTGATTTTCTGGTTGGATTTCATGGCATGATCACGGTCGGCGCTTTCGAGGCCAAGACCCATCTCTCCTCGCTGTTGGAGCGCGTCGCCGCAGGCGAGCAGGTGGTCATCACCAAGCACGGCAAGCCGCTCGCGCGGCTCATCAGTGCGAGCGATGTCGATGACAGCCGCCATGGCGATGCCTTCGAGCGCCTGCGGGAGCTTCGCAAGGGCGTGACGCTCGGCGACCTGGACTGGCAGACGCTGCGCGACGTGGGCCGGCGCTGATGCTGGTGATCGACGCCTCGATCGCGCTCGCCTAGTGCTTCGAGGACGAGGCCTCTGCGGAGACCGACACGATCGCGAAACGGGTTCAGCACGAAGGCGCGGTCGTGCCCGGCCTGTTCCAGCTTGAGATCGGCAACATCCTGCTGCAGGCGGAACGCAAAGGTCGGCTCAGACCATCGGATGTGGCCATCAGGCTGGCGCTGCTCGGCGAGTTGCCGATCGCGACCGATCCCGAGACGGCCGGACGCGCCTGGCGTGACGTCATTGCGCTGGCCCGGAGCCATGCCCTGACCACCTATGATGCGGCCTATCTCGAACTTGCGCTGCGCAAGGGCGCAGGTCTTGCCACGCGCGACAAGGCGCTGGCCGCCGCCGCCAAAGCGCTCGGCGTCGCGGTTTCGCCCTGACCCTCAGCCCGCCCTTGCCGTCCGCATCGTCACAAGCTCCTCCGCCGCGCTGGGATGCAGCGCGATGGTGGCGTCGAAATCGGCCTTGGTCGCGCCCATGGTGACGGCGATGGCGACCGCCTGGATGATCTCGCCCGCATCGTGGCCGAGGATGTGGACGCCGAGCACCTTGTCGGTCTTCGCGTCGACCACGAGCTTCATGTAGATGCGCTCCTGTCGGCCGGAGATCGTCGCCTTCATCGGGCGAAAGCCGGATTCGAAGATGCGCAGCTCGTGACCGGCAGCAAGCGCCTGCTGCTCGCTGAGGCCCACCGTGCCGATCTCCGGTGTGGTGAAGACGGCGGACGCCACGAGGCCATGCTCCATGCGCCAGGGCTTGCCGCCGAAGGTGGTGTCGGCGAAGGCATGGCCCTCGCGGATGGCGACCGGCGTCAGGTTGATGCGGTTGGTGACGTCGCCGACCGCATGGATCGAGGGCACGCTGGAGGCTGAATCCCGGTCGACGATCACCTGCCCGATGGGACCGAGCGTCACGCCGGCCTGTTCGAGCCCCAGACCTGCAGTGTGCGGCCTGCGTCCGGTCGCGACGAGGATGACCTCCGCGTCGATCGGCGCGCCCGAGGCGCAATGGGCCCGCTTCACGCCGCCGCCGAGATCCTCGATGCGGTCGACGGTGCAGCCGAGCCGCAAGCTGATGCCGGCATGGGAGAGCGCGTCGCGCAGGCGGGTGCGGATGTCCTCGTCGAAGCCGCGCAGGACGTTGTCGCCGCGATGCAGCAGTGTCACCGCGACGCCGAGCCGCGCGAAGACGCTGGCGAATTCGAGCGCGATATAGCCGCCGCCGATAACGAGCATGCGGCTGGGCAGGCTCGGCAGATGAAACACCTCGTTGGAGGAGATGCCGAGTTCGCCGCCGGGAATCGGCGGGTCGAAGGCGGGCCAGCCTCCCGTGGCGACGAGGATATGCCTGGCCCGGATCAGGTCGCCGCTTTTTTGCAGGCGCACCTCATGGGGTCCCTCGACCACGGCGCGCTCCTCGCGGATCGCGACGCCCGCGCCCTCCAGCCCCTTGCGGTAGAGGCCCGACAGACGCGTCACCTCGTTGGCGACGGCGTCGCGCAGGGTCGGCCAGTCGAATGTCGGCCTGCCGAGCGTCCAGCCGAAGCCGGCCGCGTCCTCGAAATCCTCCGTGAAGCGACTGGCATAGACGAAGAGCTTCTTGGGTACGCAGCCCCGGATGACGCAGGTGCCGCCTATGCGGTCCTCCTCCGCGATCATGACGCGCGCGCCATGGCCGGCGGCGATCCGGGCGGCCCGCGTGCCGCCGGAGCCGGCGCCGATGACGAAAAGATCGACGTCGAATTCGCTCATCACCGGTCTCTCTTCGCTTGATCATGGTGGCCGAGCCCGGTCCAGAGCAAGGCAGCGCCTGCGGCCAGCGCCGCGACCCACCAGCCCTGCCAGGCGCCATGCGCCACCGAGGCGACGCCAAACGCCATCGCAAACAACGCCAGACGCGGCGCGAGATCGCGGGCCGGGAGGTTTCGCAGCCGCCGGAGCAGCATGAGGCCGGCGAAGGCGAGGCAGGCCGCGCCGGCGATCCCGGTCTCGACCCAGGCCTGCATCGGCGCGCTGTGGGGATGGCCGACCGCGAGCATCTCCCGATGCAGGGGCGCGACATGCCGGGCGACGGGGTGGCTGTCCAGCGCCGCCGATGCGCCGAAGCCCGAGCCGATCAGCGGCCTGGCACGGATCGCCTCGCCAAAGCTCAGCCAGATCGCGACGCGCTCGCGCGTGTGGGACTGCGCCAGCGTCTTGTGCAAAGCAGGCGGCAGGGCGGCGTTGGCGAGCGGGCCCAGAACCGGAGCGAGCGCCATCGTCGCGACAAAGCAAAGTGCGACCGCCGCCAGCGTCAGCCGGGGCGCAAGCAGCGCCAGCGTCCAGACCAGCAGCATGAGCCCGAAGCCGAGCACGGCCGCGCCGCTGTCGGCGACGATGGCAAGCGCGCCGACGCTCGCGACCAGAACGATGGCCAGCGCCCTGTCGGCCCGCCGCGTCACGCCATGGTGAAGCAGAGCCGGCAGGGCGGCCGCCATCAGCACAACGCAGGTCAGGACCGGGCGGTTGAAGATGAAGCCGTAGGGCCGGCCGATGCCGAGCTGGGCGCGCTGAGACAGGCCGCTCGCCAGCTCGACCATGATGAGCGCGCAGGCGAGGGTGATCGAGATGGCGAGCGCGCGAGACAGGCGGATGTCTGGCCTCAATCCGCCACTCAGGGCGATGACGAGGCCGCAGGCCAGAGGCAAGGCGAATTCGCCCCACATCGCCAGCCCCTGTGCCGGGCGATGGCTCCAGCCGAGCGAGAGGAGCGACCAGATCAGGAAGGCGACGATCGCGAAGCCGACCGGGCTCGCGAGCGCGCCGCGCAGCCTGTCGAAAAGCTCGCGATGTCCGCCACGCTGCCAGAGCGCCACGAGAAATGCGATGGCGGACAGCCCGAGCAGGAGCGGAGCGGAGCGGTTTGCGAGCCACATCGCCAGCGGCAGCGCGACCAACAGGCCTGCACCAACCCTGTCGAGCGCGCGGGCGCGACGCGCGGCGGGTGCCTCGGCATGCGGCTCATACCCGGGATGAAGCGTGGCTGGTGGCGGGGTCATGGCGGAGCGCTTACGCGATCACGAACCGGCCGGCAAAGCAAAAGCCGCGTGATCGGGAGCGGCCTGCCCGGAGCGCCATGTCTCTTCCCGCAACGTGGCCGCCATGCGAAAGACCTTGACTTGAGATTATGCAATCTGGAGCAATTGACGGGAGCTGCGTCAACGCGCCACTGCCGACGGGAACCAGCGGAAAATCCGCGATGGGAGGAACCACCATGCTAACATCCATTCTGAAGCGCACCGCCGTGACGGCGGTCGCCCTGGCCGGCCTGACCACGGCTGCCTTCGCCCAGCTCGAACTCAAGATCATGGCTCCGGCCGCGCCCGGCGGCGGCTGGGACGGCACCGCCCGCTCGATGCAGCAGGCGCTGACGGCGTCGGGCGTCGCCAAGAGCGTGCAGGTTTCCAACGTGCCCGGAGCCGGCGGCACGATCGGCCTCGCCCAGCTCGCCACATCGAACAAGGGCGACGGCTCGACGCTGATGGTGAACGGCTTCGTCATGGTCGGCGCCATCCTGCTCAACAAGTCGCCGGTAACGCTGGCGCAGACGACGCCGATCGCCCGGCTGACCGCCGAGGCTCTGGTCGTGGTCGTGCCGGCGAATTCGCCGGTGAAGGACGCCAAGGATCTGGCAGATCGGGTCAAGGCCGATCCGGCCAAGGTCACCTGGGCCGGCGGCTCGGCGGGCGGCGCGGACCACATCCTGGCGGCGCTCTTCGCCGGCACGGTCGGCGCCGACGCCAGCAAGATCAACTATATCCCGTTCTCCGGCGGCGGCGAGGCGCTGGCGGCGATGCTCGGCGGCCGCGTCACCGCCGGCGTCTCCGGCTATGGCGAGTTCGAAGGCCAGATCAAGGCCGGCAAGCTGCGCGTCATCGGCGTCACGTCCTCCGCGCGCCTCGCCAACGCACCCGACGCCCCGACCTTCAAGGAGCAGGGCGTCAATCTCGAGGTGCTGAACTGGCGTTCCGTGGTCGCCCCTCCCGGTATCACCGCCGAGCAGCGCAAGACGCTGGGCGACGCGATCGAGAAGATGGCGAAGTCGAAGGAATGGGCCGAAATCCTCAAGGCCCGCGGCTGGGACGATGCGTATCTCGGCAGCGCCGACTTCGAGACCTTCCTGAAGGGCGAAGAGGTCCGGGTGGAGAAGGTGATGCGCGAAGTCGGGCTGGTGAAGTGAGCCCGCAGACGTAGGCGACCTTACGGGGCCGGGCGACCGGCCCCTCCTTCATCGGGGCCTCGGGTCCCGCCGCAGCAGCCGGAAGGCCACCATGACGCCAGATAATCCCGCACGCGGGTTCGACATTCCCGCTCTGGTCGTCGCCGGCCTGCTCTTCGCGGCCGCCGGCATCGTGCTCTACGACATCAGCCGCCAGACCATCGTCTCGACCTACGGCGTCGGACCGACGGCGATGCCTTATGTCGTCGCCTGCGGACTAGGCCTGCTCGGACTCGCCCATCTGGCCGTCGCCTTTCGCGGCGGTCTGCCGAAGCCGGAAGCGGCGGATGGCGGCGCTGTCGCGTGGATCATTGGCGGCCTCGTCGCCTTCGTCGCGGTGATCGGCCTCGGCGGCGGCTTCGTGATCGCGACGGCGCTGGTCTTCGCCAGCGTGGCACGCGGCTTCGGGCGTCGGGCGCTGGCGGTCGATCTCGCCATCGGGGCCGGGCTCGGCCTCGTGATCTTCCTCGTCTTCGCCAAGCTCCTCACGCTGCTGCTCCCGGCGGGGCCGCTCGAACGCCTTCTGGTTTGAGGACGCAGCCCGATGGATACCCTGCTCGCGCTCGCCAACGGCTTCTCGGTCGCGCTCGAACCGACCAAGCTGCTCTTCTGCCTCGTCGGCGTCTTCCTCGGCACGGCGGTCGGCGTGCTGCCGGGCATCGGCCCGGCGCTGACGGTGGCGCTGTTGCTGCCGGTGACGTTCAAGATGGATCCGGCCGGGTCGCTGATCATGTTCGCCGGCATCTATTACGGCGGCATGTATGGCGGCTCGACCACCGCGATCCTGCTCAACGCGCCGGGCGAGAGCGCTTCGCTCGCGACCGCGCTCGAAGGCTCGAAGATGGCCAAGGCCGGACGCGGCGGCCCGGCGCTGGCGACGGCCGCGATAGGCTCCTTCGTCGCGGGGCTTATCGCGACGATCGGGCTTGCCTTCCTCGCGCCCTGGCTGGTCGAGATCGCGATCCAGTTCGGGCCGTGGGACTATTTCGCGCTGATGATTCTGGCGTTCGTGACCGTCTCGGCGACATTCGGCGATTCGCCGCTACGCGGGCTGACCAGCTTGTTCCTTGGGATCATGCTCGGGCTCGTCGGCATCGACAAGCTGACCGGCCAGGCGCGAATGTCCTTCGGCGTGCCCGAACTGCTCAACGGCATCGAGGTGACGACGCTTGCGGTCGGCCTGTTCGCGGTCGGCGAGGCGCTGTTCGTGGCGTCGAAGCGCCTGCGCGAACCCGAGGAGATCATCCCGATCAAGGGCTCGCTGTGGATGACGAAGCAGGACTGGAAACGCTCCTGGGCGCCCTGGCTGCGCGGCACGGCCTTCGGTTTCCCGATCGGCGCGCTGCCGGCGGGCGGCGCGGAGGTGCCGACCTTCCTGAGCTATTCCACCGAGAAGAAACTCTGCAAATTCCCGGAAGAGTTCGGCAAGGGCGCGATCGAGGGAGTGGCGGGGCCCGAGGCCGCCAACAACGCCTCGGCGGCAGGCACGCTGGTGCCGCTCCTGACGCTCGGCCTGCCGACCTCGGCGACGGCCGCGATCATGCTGGCCGGCTTCCAGCAATACGGGCTCAACCCCGGCCCGCTGCTCTTCGCCGAGAAGCCCGACCTGGTCTGGGGCCTGATCGCTTCCCTCTTCATCGCCAACGTCATGCTGGTCATCCTGAACCTGCCGCTGATAGGGCTCTGGGTCAGGCTGCTCGGCGTGCCGCAGCCCTGGCTCTATGCCGGCATCATCGTCTTCGCGACGATGGGGACGCTCGCCGTCAATCCCTCTCCCGTTGAGCTCGGCTTCCTGTTCGGCTTCGGCTATCTCGGCTATCTGATGCGACGCTACGACTATCCCGTCGCGCCGATGGTGGTCGGCCTCATCCTGGGGCCGATGGCGGAGGCGCAACTGCGGCGCGCGCTGCAGATCAGCCTCGGCGACCCGATGATCCTGCTGGAGAATCCTGGCTCGGCGACGCTGCTGGGCATTTCGTTCATCGCGCTGGTGGCCCCCTTCGTGATGAAAGGGATGAACCGGTTCAAGGCGGCGGAGGATTGACGCCGATGCCTGGCGCGGGCGCCGGCTCGGCGTTCCAGAGCATCCGCGCGATCGACTACACGGTCATCTTCGCGCGTGACATGGAGGCGATGCGCCGCTTCTACGAAGATGTGCTTGGCCTCCGGCTGCACCGGGAGCTTTCGGCGGACTGGATCGAGTACCAGATCGGCCCCAATACGCTGACGCTGGCCAGACCACGCCGAACTCCGACGGAGGCGCTGTTGCCGGCAGGCAGCGCGGCGCTTCAGCTCGCCTTCAGGGTCAGCCTCGAGCAGGTCGATCAATGCGCCGAGGAGTTGCGGCAGGCCGGCATCGCCCTGCTCTCGCCACCAACCGACCAGCCGTTCGGCCACCGAACGCTGTTTTTCCGCGACCCGGACGGCAACGTGCTGGAGATGTTCGCCGAGATCGAGCCCCGGCCCGATCGCGAAAAGTCGCCGACACCGAGCGCCGCCGCCTCCCTGTAGGGCGGCGCGACGATAGGGCGGTCAGAGATTATGGCCGCGCTTGCGCATTTCCTCGGCGAAGCGGTCGAACAGGAAATTGCTGGTCTGCAGGCTCCAGGGCGTGAGCAGCTTGAACACCTCCTCGAGCGCCGTGTTGCGCAGCGACTGATAGCGCTGGCCGACCGGCGAACGGAAGAACACCGCGATCTCCTTCAGATCGGCTTCGGTGAAGCGGCGCGCGAACACCTCCGTGGCGCCGAGTGTGATGTCCTCACGGCGCTTGTCGGCCTCCGGCTTCAGCAAGGCCACGACCTCGTCGAGGTCCTTCAGCATCTCGGGACGCGTCGTCGTGACGAGCTGGCGCGTGTTGTCGCGAAACTCGGTGAAGATCTGCTCGAAGGTCGCGGTGATGCCGGTCAGTTCCAGCACCTCGCGCGCCGCCTGGATGTGCGACGCCGACAGCGGCGACGCCACAGGCGCGGCCGTCTGCGCGACGGCGGGCCGGCAGACCGTCATCGAGACCGTCATGGCGGGAAGGACGAGCGCGAACGCCGCGGCGGCGAGATGGTGACGGAACATGGCCATGGAAACCTTCATGGTGGGGCGGCCGGGCGACCGCGCGATGCGGCCCCCTTAGCGCGCTTTTCCTGCCGTGGGAATCACTCGATTGCTCCGAGCAACCGCAGACCGCCCTCGCCGGCCAGAATCGCGCCGGACGCGATGCCGAGGAAAAGGCCGTGCTCGACCATGCCGGGCACGGCGTTCAGTGCGGTCGCGAGCCGTTCCGGCGCGCCGATCGCGTGCAGATGCGCGTCGAGGATGTGGTTGGCGTTGTCGGTGACGAGCGCGGAGCCGTCCGGGCGACGCCGCAACACCAGTTCGCCGGACTCTCCGGCCGATTCGATGGCCGTGGCCACCGCGCGCCGCGTCGTCTCCAGCCCGAACGGCACGACTTCGATCGGCAGCGGATAGCGCCCCAGCCGCTCGACCAGCTTGGTCTCGTCGGCAATGACGATCATGCGGCGGGAGGCGCTGGCGACGATCTTCTCGCGCAGATGAGCCGCGCCGCCGCCCTTGATCAGCCGCAGTTCGGGGTCGATCTCGTCGGCCCCGTCCACGGTAAGGTCGAGTTCCGGCGTCTCGTCGAGGCTCGACATGGTGATGCCGAGCGCGAGCGCCTGCGCCTGCGTCGCCTGCGAGGTCGCGACGCAAAGGACATCGAGCCCGCCGGCGACGCGCGCTCCCAGCAGATCGACGAAATGCTTCGCGGTCGAGCCCGTGCCGAGGCCCAGCCGCATGCCCGGCCGCACCAGTTCGAGTGCGCGGGCTGCGGCGAGCTTCTTCAGATCGTCTGGGTTCATCGGCATCCTTGCTTCAGGCTCGGTCGGGAGCCCCGTCATTTCGCCTGCGGCGTGCAGACGACCTTGTCGTCGAAGACGTAGCAGATGCTCATCTCGCCGGTGCGGACATTGACGCGGAAGATGCCGCCCTCGCGCTCATGGCGCGACGGCACGAGCAGATAGTCGCTCGGCGCCTGCGGGCCTGCGCCCTCGCCGGCCGGGAAGCAGATGGTGATGCCGACGCCGCCATCCTTGAGCTGGAACTGGCAGGCTCCGACCTCGCCGGTGGCGCGGTCGACCCTGTAGATGCGGTTGAGGTCGTTCTGCGGCGCGGGCGCGAACTCGAAGGGCGCGGCGAGCGCTCCGCCGGCCGACATCAGCCACGCCGCCATCAGTGCAAAGCCTCTGACGAGACCGCCCAGCCGCTCCAGACCCATCGACACCACGGCGCAACCCTCCACGACGGCCAGACCGCCGAATCGCGGGCAGCCTATCATCCCGGCGGCGACGGTTCGATGCGCGATCTCCCGCTCGCCAACCTCCGACTTGCCAGCCCCCGACTTGCCAACCCCGACGCGACGCCCTTTATGCGCCGGAGGCCAACCGCCGGAGCCATTCATGACCCTCGCCCCCATCGTCGTGTTCGATCTCGACGGCACCCTGGCCGAGACCGCGCCCGACATCATGCGCGTGCTCAATGTCATCCTGGTCAGGGAGCAGCTTCCGACCCTGCCGCTGGAGCGGGCGCGCGAACTGGTCGGGGCCGGGGCGCGCGCGCTGATCGAGCGCGGCTTCCGCGTTTCCGGCAAGCCGCTCGATCCTGAGACGCTGGAGCGGCTCTTCGAGGATTTTCTGCTGATCTATGCCGAGGATGTCGCCTCCGACAGCTTCATCCATGACGGCGTGCTGGAGGCGATGGCGACGCTCGCAGCGGAAGGCTTCAAGCTGGCGGTCTGCACCAACAAGCCGATCCTGCATACGCGCCTGATCCTCGACCATTTCGGCATCACGGATCGCTTCGCCGCCGTGGCGGGGCGCGACAGCTTCCCCTTCCACAAGCCCGATCCGCGCCATCTCACGCTGACGATCGAGGCGGCGGGCGGCGATCCGGCACGCGCCGTGATGGTCGGCGATTCGCGCACCGACATCGACACCGCGCGCGCCGCCGGCATCCCCTCGATCTGCGTTCCCTTCGGCTACACCGACGTGCCGATCGAGAGCCTGAATCCCGACCGGGTGATCCAGCATTTCGACGAGTTGGCGGGAGCGGTGCGCGAGGTTCTGGCGATTGCGGCGGCGCATTCTTGACGTCGCCGGGCGCGGCGACTAGGAGAAGCGCCGGTGCGGGCGACTAGCTCAGCGGTAGAGCACTCCCTTCACACGGGAGTGGTCACAGGTTCGATCCCTGTGTCGCCCACCATCCCTTCCATCGAAATCCGACCTCTGACGCTGCGCCCGGCCTTGAGACGTGCGGCGCGCGCTTTTGTCGTGGTCGCATATGCGCTCGCCAGCCTATGGTGAGACCGCATTTACCGACAGCGAGCCTGACGCCATGACCATCGAACGAACCGGCCTGACCGCGCGCTGGTGCGACGCAGCCGCCTTCAACGGCATCGTCTTCCTCGCCGGCCATGTCGCCGAGACGACGCCGGGCAAGTCGCTCGCCGAGCAGACGGCGGAGGTGCTGGCGCTGCTGGATGACACGCTGGCGCAGGCCGGCAGCGGCAGGGAGCGCCTGCTCAGCGTCCAGATCTTTCTGACCGACATCACGAAGATTTCCGAGATGAACGCGGTCTGGGACGGCTGGGTCGCGCCCGGCCATGCGCCAGCCCGCGCGACGGTGCAGGCGGCGCTGGCCCAGCTCGGCTACGCGATCGAGATCACCGCCGTTGCTGCGAAGCGGACCGCCTGACGGGTCCGGCCGGCATGGCCTCGCCGATCGTCCTCGTCGTCACGCTCTGGCTGGCGCTGCTCGAGCCGGCTGCGCCAGCGGCGGCGCAGGAACCGCCCTCATCGGGCATCGACGCGGCCCTGTGCCGGCTGATCGACGCGGCGGCCACCGGACACGGCGTACCGCCCGGCTTCCTGACCCGGCTGATCTTTCAGGAATCGAGCTTTCGATCTGGCGTCACCAGTCCCGCCGGCGCGCAAGGCGTGGCCCAGTTCATGCCCGGCACGGCGCGCGAGCGCGGGCTGGCCGACCCGTTCGACCCCGAGCAGGCGATCCCCAAGGCGGCGCAGTTGCTGGCCGATCTGAAGACACGCTTCGGCAATTGGGGGCTGGCGGCGGCGGCCTATAATGGCGGGCCCGCGCGCGTCGCGAGCTGGTTTTCCGGGCGAGGCGGGCTGCCCTTCGAGACGGAGACCTATGTGCTGGCGATCACGGGCGCAGCCGCCGAGGATTGGGCCGACGATGCGCGCAGCGGCGCTGCGACGCGGTCCGCCGGCCCGGATGCGAATGCCGAGTGCGCGGTCACGGTCGCGGCGATCCGCGGCGGCCGCGCGCCGCTGCCAGCCGTCGCCGAGGCGGCGTTCGCGCCCTGGGGCGTCCAGCTCGCCGGGAATTTCGTCAAGGCCCGCGCGCTGTCGGCCTTCCAGCGCAGCGCCGGGCGCTACCGCGCCATCCTCGGCGAGGCGCGCCCGATGGTGATCGGCACGCGGCTGCGCAGCCGGGGCACGCGCGCCTTCTACCGCGTCAGGCTGCCGGCGCAGACGCGCGCCGAGGCGACGGCGCTGTGCGGGCGAATCCGGGAGCGCGGCGGCGCCTGCGTCGTCCTCAAAAGCTGACCTTTAGGCAATCATGTTGCAGACGCGCAACGGGACGCCGCAAAGCCCTTTGCCTCGCACCGATGTGATGGGCGCGCACTAGCGGAGATTGTGGGACTCTGACAGAAAATTGAGAAGACGTTGACCTTTTGAGGTCAATTTCATGATCCGCGATCCCCCGCCGTCCGCCCGAGGTCCTGATGAACCGCTTCTTCCGTATGGCCACGCTCGCCGGCCTTGGCCTGCTTGGCGTCGCCACTTCCGCCCATGCCGAAATCGACCCGCTGACCCGCCAGCCGCTGTTCCAGGCGGTCGACCCCGCTAAGGCGCAGGCAACCGCCATCCCGCGCGAGATCGTCTCCTATGACGGCAAGCACCGGCCCGGCACGATCGTGATCAACACCAGCGAGCGCCGCCTCTATCTCGTCATGCCCGATGGCAAGGCGATGCGCTACGGCGTCGGCGTCGGCCGCCCCGGTTTCGACTGGGCCGGCTCACAGAGCATCACCCGCAAGACCGAATGGCCGACCTGGACCCCGCCGGCCCAGATGCTGAAGCGCCGCCCCGACCTGCCGCGCTTCATGCCCGGCGGCCCGGAAAACCCGATGGGCGCGCGCGCGCTCTATCTCGGTTCGACGCTCTACCGCATCCACGGCTCGAACGAGCCCGAGACGATCGGACAGGCCGTCTCGTCGGGCTGCATCCGCATGCTGAACGAGGACGTCATCGACCTCTACGAGCGGGTGAAGGTCGGGACCCGCGTCGTCGTCGCGCGCTGAGCTCTCCGCCTCCATCGGATTTTGAAGAGGGCCGGCGGAAACGCCGGCCTTTTCATTAGGGACGCCCGCACGTCTAACGGCCGCTATCCCCGCCCCTTCCGCTCCCGCGACAGCCCCTGCCGCTCCAGTTCGTCGAGATAAGCCTGCAGCTTCACCTCGCCCGTCTCGCCGAGTTCGCGCAGATAGTCCCAGCCATAGATGCCGGTGTCGTGCATGTCGTCGAAGGTCAGCTTGACCGCGTAATGGCCTACGGGCTCGACCGTCAGGATTTCGACGGCGGCCTTGCCGGGCACGGTCTTCTTCTGCGTGGGGCCATGGCCCTGGACCTCGGCGGAAGGGCTTTCGACGCGCAGAAGTTCGGCTGCGAGCGCGTAGGACGAACCGTCCTCGAAGGCGACATGCAGGGTACGGCGATCCTTGGACAGGCGGAGTTCGGTCGGCCAGGCTGACATGATCGTGCGATGATCCCCGATGGATGCGACCGAAGCCGCGCTTGACGTGCGCCCCGGCAATGCCAATGTCTCGCGCTCTATACAGGACAATGCCGCTGCGGCCACTCACGGCGCGGCGGCGCAAGGATAGCCCGGCGTGCTGATCGAAACCCAAAACCCGCTGATGCGCGCGCCGCTCGTCGATCCGTTCGGCCGCGACATCTCCTATCTGCGCATTTCCGTGACGGATCGCTGCGATTTCCGCTGCGTCTACTGCATGTCCGAGGACATGACCTTCCTTCCCAAGCGCGATTTGCTGACGCTGGAGGAACTCGACCGGCTTTCGACCGCTTTCATCCAGCGCGGCACCCGCAAACTCCGCATCACCGGCGGCGAGCCGCTGGTGCGCCGTGACATCATGAGCCTGTTCCGCTCGCTCTCGCGCCATCTCGCCTCGGGCGCGCTGGAGGAGCTGACGCTGACCACAAACGGCTCGCTGCTTGAGCGCTACGCCCAGGAGATGGCCGATTACGGCGTGCGGCGGATCAACGTTTCGCTCGACACGCTGGACCCCGACAAGTTCCGCAGGATCACGCGCTGGGGCGATCTCGACAAGGTGCTGGCCGGCATCGAGGCGGCGCGCAAGGCGGGCCTGCGGGTCAAGATCAACGCGGTGGCGCTCAAGGGCGTCAACGAGGACGAGATCGAGAGCCTGATGACGTGGTCGCACGGGCTCGGCATGGATCTGACGCTGATCGAGGTGATGCCGCTCGGCGAGATCGAGCCCGGGCGGATCGACCAGTTCCTGCCGCTCTCGGTGGTGCGGGCGCGGCTGATGGATCGCTACAACCTCGCCGAGGACCCCTACAAAACGGGCGGCCCGGCGCGCTATTTCCGGGTCAAGGAGACCGGCGGGCTCGTCGGCTACATCACGCCGATGACGCATAATTTCTGCGAGAGCTGCAACCGCGTCCGCCTGACCTGCACGGGCACGCTCTATATGTGCCTCGGCCAGGAAGATGCGGCGGATCTGCGATCGGCCCTGCGCGCGTCGAGCGACGACGCCGCCCTGCACCGGGCCATGGACGAGGCGATCTCGCGCAAGCCCAAGGGCCATGATTTCGTCATCGACCGCAGGCGCGCCACGCCCGCCGTCGGCCGGCACATGAGCGTCACGGGCGGCTGAACGGCCGATCTGTCCAGCGAACGCGCTTCGCCGCATGCGAGCGCCACAGCTCTGCCGCAACTTGACGCTCTTCTGCGATGGGCTAACGTTTCAGCAGGTGTGCCATTTCTTTTGCGTCTGATGTCGGGATGATGCTTGCGCGGCTGAAAGCGATCCCGCGATCTCTCTGGCAGTCCGTCGCGCGGGCGGTGGTCGAAAGCCGTTTCGGCTATCTGGTCCGTATGGTCTTTTCGCTGCGGCGGCGTGCGCCGATTCTGGCGATCATGCTGGGGCTGCTTCTTCTCGCCGTACTTTATTTCGCAGGCTCGGTGATGCTTGCCGCCTTCTCATGGCTCGGCGGGTGGCGCTGGCCGCACCTCCTGCTGGCTATTCCTGCGGCGCTGTTCGTCCTTCTCGTGATGATCGAGCTCCACGCGGCCGCGATCCTCGCCGCGCTGCAGATGGCGCTGCGTCTCGGCTACGATATCGGCCAGGCGCGGTTCGGCGCGGTTCTGGCGATCGCGGCGCTGTGTGCCGGGGCCGTCGCGGCGATGCGCCTCTGGTCGGACCAGGCTGCGCCGCCCGCGGCGGGACCGATCGCCGCGGCTGCGATCGCCGGCGCCGCAGCCGCGCTCGCGCTCTGGTTCGCGCGAACCTATCTGCGCCCGGCGGCGCGCGGCTTCCGCAGCTTCCATGTCGATCTTGTCGAGGCGCGGCGGACGCTGGAAGGCGCGCGCCATGGCGCGTGACGAGGATGAGGCCGATCCCGGCGGGCAGCGCATCTCGGTCCACCACCTCGCCGAGACCGCGCAGGCCGGCTGGAACGGCGCGCATGATGCGCTCGACAACGCGCCGGCCGCGCATGCGACGGTGCCGTCCCGGACCGAGCAGGACGTGCTGGCGCGCGTCGGCGAATTGCAGTTGTCCATCCGCCGCGAGACGAGCGCCCGGCTGAACGCGCTCTATGCGGAGGTGATCGGCGCGCGCGAGGCCTTCACCACCGAGCGCTACGAGGCGCGCATCCGCTCGCTCGACGAGGCGATGCGGGCGCTGCTGACCAAGGGCGGCGGCGCGCTGAAGCAGAAGGTCCATGACGCCTTGCGCGCCAAGCGCGAATACGACTTCTTCTGCCATGTCCACCAGCGCCCGGCCGACCCCAAGCTGGAGAAATGGCAGTTCACGCTGCTCTTCCTGATCGTGCCGCTGGCGATCGAAAGCCTGCTGAACGGCACCTTCTTCGCCGAGGCGAGCGAGTTCGGCCTCGTCGGCGGCGCCGCGACCGCCGTCATCATCTCGGGTCTCAACATCGCGCTCGGCTTCATCCTCGGGATGGGGCCGGCGCGCTACACCCAGCATGTGCGCGCCTCGCATCTGTTCTGGGCGCTGCCGGCCTATGTCGCCATGATCGCCGTCATCCTGCTGTTCAACCTCGCGGTCGGGCATTATCGCGAATTGCTGCTGGCCAACCCGGATGCGACCTCGGTGCAGGTCGCGCCCCGGATGGCGGCGAATCTGCTGGCGATCAACGATCTCAAATCGATCGCGCTCGTGATCATCGGCTGCATCGTCGCCTTCATCGCCGCCGTGAAGGGCTATTCGGCCTTCGGCAGCTATCCCGGCCACGCGGCGTCCTTCAAGCGCTGGCGGCAGCGCTGGCGCGAGGTCGAGGAGCAGCAGCAGGCGCTCGACGCCAGCCTGATGCCGGAGCTGATGGCGATCCGCACCCAGATCGACGGCTTCCGTGAGGAATGCCAGGCGCAGATCGACAGGCTGCAGCTCAGCAAGGCCTCCGCCGACCAGGCCCGCGACCTCGACCAGACCCGTCTCGCCCAGTTGCGCGCCGCGCGCGACGGGGCGCTGATGCAGTACCGCGAGGCCAATCTGAAGGTACGCAGCGACTATCCGCCGGCCTATTTCTCGCAAGGCCTGTCGATGCCGGAGCTCGACCATGCCGGCCCACCGCCCGAGCATGCGCTGGTGCGCAGCGCGATCGCCGATTTCGAGCGCCAGCTCGCCAATCTGCCGGCGCTGATCGAGGCCAAGCTGAAGGACCAGCTCGCCATGCTGCGCGGCGTCGACTGGCCAGGCGAGGTCGCGCGCGTCAAGGCGGCCGCGATCAAGGCCGGCGAGGATGCGTTTGCGCAGGACGAGGCGAGCCGGAGGGCGCTCGCGGTCGGCATGCCCTCTGCCCACTCCGGCGGCGGGCCGGCATGAAGGGCGAGCATTGGGCGATCGTCGGCTCGCTGGCGGCGGGGCTGGTGCTGGCCGGATTTTTCGCCGCGCCCGCGCTGCTGCGCGGGCCGCCGCGCGATGCCGAGACATTGTGCCCGACGACCGGCGCTGTCGGCCATACGCTGGTGCTTGTCGACAAGAGCGACCCCTGGAGCGAAGTCCAGGCCGGGAGGCTGAAGCGGCTGGTCAAGCGCATGGGCGACGAGCTCCCGGCCAACCGGATGATTTCGATCTATGCCTTCAGCGACGCCTTCGAGCCTGGCTTTCCCCCGCTGCTCACCTTGTGCAATCCCGGCCGGACGGTGAGCGAGCTGATCGGCAATCCGCGCCGCGACTATGTTCGCTGGGTCGAGAAGTTCGGCCGCCCGCTCGACGAGGCGCTGGCGCAGCTCAGCCAGCCTTCGCGCGGCAATCTTTCGCCGATCGCGGAGGCGATGGGCGACGTGATGGCGCGCCGCGAAACGCGCGTGCCCGCCGGCGACAAGGCGCTCGTCGTCGTCTCCGACATGCTGCAGAACTCGGCGCAGTTCACGGTGTTCGGCACGAATGCGGCGGCGCGCGAGCCCGAGCGGCTGCGCCGGCTGGTCGAAAAAACCTGGAAGGACGCCGATGGCGCAGGCTGGGCGCTCAGCGTGCATCAGGTGCAGGGCGGCTACGAGCCGCAGCGGCTCGAACAGGCCTCGACCCTGTGGCGCGACGCGCTGCGGCGGTTGAACATCGCCTTTACCTGGGAACGGCTGTAAGGCGCGCCGCTCACATCCGGTAGGCCATGCGCACGCCGCCCCAATGGCGGCCGTTGATCCGCAGCGGAGCGTCGACCTCGCGCATGACATAGGTCACGCCGCCACCCATGTCGCGCAGATAGGACTGGACGAGGAAGGGGCGCTGCGAACGCCCGGCCATGATGCCGGCGCGGTCGTCGAAAATCCGCTGGTTGCGGCTGTGGATCGCGTTCCAGACCGGCTCGCCCTGACGCTGCGGTTGGGAAAAGGCAGCGTTGTGCACGGGGATGTAGCCATTGCGGTCGATCGGCAGCGCGAAGACCAGCCTCTCGTCGCTGGCCAAGGTCTGCGCCAGCAGCGGCGGCAGGCATGCGAGCAGGGCCGGCAGGGCCCGGTTGGCGTATTGCACCGGATCGCTGCCCGGAACGGGCTGGTAGTCGATGTCGAACAGATCGTCCTCGCTCAGCCGCGCGTCGCGCAGCGCCTGCCGCATCAGGTCCGCGACCTTGACCGCAAACGCCTGCGTCCGTTCGATCAGCGGCCGATAGGACAGCTCGGTTTCTGCCACCAGCGCCTTGAGCCCGTCATGCCCGGCCGCCGAGGCCGGGGCGAAAGCGATGTGCAGGCCGAGATCGCTGACCGCGACGATCCGGGCGGCCAGCGGCTGCAGCTCGCCGATCCGGATCGTGCCCATCGTCCCGATGGCGGGAGGCGATCCGGCGGAACCGGCGATCAATGCGCCACCAAGGCCGATGTCGATCGTCTGGCTTGTGACGGCGGCGCCCGGAGCGGCGAACTCCGCGCGATGCTCGGCCGGAAAGCGGTCATGCTGCCTGCGGTCGGCGAAGCCGGCGTGTCGCAGCGTCGGGATGAAGCGGCGCAGCATGCTGTCGGCCTGGCGCGCGCCTTCCGACAGGGCCTGCCGCGCACCGACGCTCTCGGATGCGGCGGAGAGCGCGACCCTGTCGATGTCGTCGAAGCGGTGTAGGACCGTCTCGACGAAACGCGCCGTCGCCTCGGCGCTGCGCGAGACTTCGGCTGCGGCCGTGGCCTGCTCCTGCGAGGCTCCGCCGATCGCCGCGATCACGGGATTGACGTCGCGCACCATCTGCAGCGCCTCGTTGACGATGCCGGCAGAGCCATGCGCCGTCTGCGTCAGCCTGGCGACACGGCTGCGAATGTGGTCGGCGGCATTGCGCGCCTCGACCGAAAGCGTCTTCACCTCCTGCGCGACGACGCCGAAGCCGCGCCCGGCCTCGCCGGCGCGGGCGGCCTCGATCGTGGCGTTCAGCGCGAGCAGGTTGGTCTGGCGCGCGATCTCCGAAATGGAATCGACGATGCCGCCGATCTCGGCCATCGCCTGCGCGAGACCGGTCATCATCTGAGTCGCCTCGTCGGCGCGCATCGCTGCGGCGTCCAGGCGCTCGCGCGCGCCGGTCATGGCGTGGCCGACCTGCTCGGCCGAATCCGAGACCTGCTGCGTCGCGGTCGCGAGCGCCATCGAATGGCTGTTGGCGGTCGCGGTCGCGGCCCGCAGCTCCGAGATGCTGTCATGTATCTCGCGCGAGCGGGCCTCGGCCCCTGCGGAGAAGGCCTCGGCATGCCTGAGTCGGCCGGTGACGCGCCGCATGGCGGCGACGACATCCTGCTCCAGCGTGACGATCGATTCCGCGATGGCGTCGTCGATCGAGGCGACGGGGGCTGGCATCGCGGCGGAGGCGGGCAAGGTTTCGCCCGCCGGCGCCGCCACAACGGCGCGCTCGTGGTCTCGACTGCCGAACCAGCGCCGAACCGTGCGGAGCATCAACCAATCCTGAACGGAAAGAACTGACCCACAATCAGGCAACATCGTTAACGAAACCTCACCGGCGTCTGCCGCGTATCGCGCCAGACCTCGCGGGCATGGACCGTTTCCTGGGCACGGGTTAAGGGATTTCCATCCTGCTCCAATCCTGCCGCCCCGGCGTCTCCCCGAGCCCGAACCGCATGTCCAACAGCTACGACGTCATCGTCGCCGGAGTCGGCGCCATGGGCTCGGCCGCCTGCTGGCATCTGGCCCGGCGCGGCCTCAGGGTGCTTGGGCTGGAGCGCTTCGATCTCGGCCACGCGATGGGCTCCTCGCACGGCATGACACGGATCATCCGGATCGCCTATTTCGAGGGCTCGCACTATGTCCCGATCGTGCAGCGCGCCCACCAGCTCTGGAAGGAGACGGGCGCGGCCGCGGGGATGAAGCTGCTGCACGTCACCGGCTCTCTCGACCTTGCGCCGCGCGGCTCCGGCGAGGTCGAAGCCTCGCTGCAATCCTGCCTCGACCACGGGCTCGAGCACGAGGTTCTCGATGGCGGCGAGATCGCGAAGCGGTTTCCCGGTTTCCAGCTTCCCGAGGGCCATCACGCCCTGTGGCAGCCCGATGGCGGCTTCGTCGCCTCGGAAAAGGCGATCTATGCCCATGTCGGCCTCGCCCAGTCGCGGGGGGCGGAGATTCGCACCAACGAGCCGATGCTCGATTGGCGACCGACCGCCGATGGCGGCGTCGAGGTTCGCACGGAGCGCGGCAGCTACTCGGCCGGGCGGCTCGTGATCACCTCGGGCGGCTGGATCGCGGACGCGGTCCCTGCGCTGGCCGCCAACGTCGCGACCGTGCGACAGGCGATCGGCTGGTTCACGACGCGGCGGCCTGAGCTGTACCGGGAAGGCGCCTTCCCCGTCTTCATCCTCACCGTCGAGGAAGGCCATTTTTACGGCTTCCCCCTCTACGAACATCCGGGCTTCAAGCTTGGCGGACCGCATTTCGGCCGCGAGCCGATGGACCCGCGCGACGACGACCGGACGCCCAGCCCGCGCCAGGTCGCGCTGATCCGCGAATGCCTCAAGCGCTACCTGCCCGACGCAGCCGGAGAGCCGCTGACGCTGAAAGGCTGCGTCTACAGCGTGACGCCCGACGAGGACTTCATCATCGACGCGGTGCCGGGCGTAGCCCAGGCCGTGTTCGCCTCCTGCTGCTCGGGCCACGGTTTCAAATTCGCCAGCGCGATCGGCGAAATCCTCGCCGATCTTTCGACCGAAGGCCGTTCGGCCTTCGACCTCGCGCCCTTCTCGCTCGCCCGCTTCGCGGCCTGAGCGAGCGCGCAGACAGGATCATCGCTTTGGCCAGTGCAGCCGACAACAGACGCGGCATCGTGGCCATGGTCTCCGCGATGGCGCTGTTCATCGGCAACGACACGCTGATGAAACTCGCCCGCGAGGTCTATCCGGCCGGGCAGGCGATCGCGTTGCGCACGGTCTTCGCCGTCATGGCCGGGCTCGCCATGGTCTTCCTGCTGAAGGAAGGCGGCAAGCTCGGGCTGGCGCTGCGGCCCATCGTGCTGCTGCGCGGGCTGATCGAGAGCGCGGTGGCGCTCTCCTTCATCTGGGCGCTGGGCCTGCTGCCACTCGGCAACATCACCGCGATCCTGATGACCTCGCCGCTGATCATCGTCGTGCTCGCCGTGCTCTTGCGGATCGAGCGGATCGGCTGGCGGCGGACGCTGGCCGTGGCAGTGGGCTTTCTCGGCGTGCTGCTGATCGTGCGGCCGGAAGCAGACGGCTTCAACCTGGCCGCGATCGTCGCGCTGATCAGCGCCATCCTGGTCGGATGGCGCGACCTGCTGACCCGCAGCATCGGCAGCGACGTGCCCTCGACGGTGATCTCCCTGACGACGACCGTGCTCGTGGGCCTGGTGTCGATCGGCTACGGGCTCTTCGAGGTCTGGCAGCCTTTCTGGCGCATCGAGACGTTGTATCTCGCCGGCGCGGCCGTTCTGGTCTCGACTGGCAGCCTGTGCATCGTCAGCGCCTTCCGCAACACCGATATCGGCGTGATCTCGGGCTATCGCTACAGCATCGTCGTCTTCGCGGTCGTGATCGGCTATGTCGTCTGGGGCGAGGTTCCCGACGCGCTTGCCATCGTCGGCATCGCGCTGATCGTCGGCAGCGGGCTCTACACCATGCACCGCCAGCGCGTGCGGTCCGATTCCAATCTGAAGCTGCCGGGCGGCCCGCCGGCATGAGGGCGAGCCCGCTTCCCGCCAAACCGACGCTGATGGTGCTCGTCGCGATCTCGACGCTGCAGCCGATAGCGCTCAACCTGCTCGCTCCCGCGACGCCGACGCTGGCGCGGCATTTTTCGACGAGCTACGCCACGATCCAGCTCACGCTGACGCTGTTTCTGGTCGCGGTGGCGCTGACGCAGCTCATCATCGGGCCACTGTCGGACCGCTTCGGCCGCCGCCCCTGCGTCAATGCAGGCATCGCGCTCTTCGTCGCCGGCTCGGTGCTGGGCGCGCTGGCCGAGACGACCGGCGTGCTGCTGGCGGCGCGCCTGCTGGAGGGCGCGGGCGCGGGCTCCGCCTTCGCGCTGTCGCGCGCAATCATCCGCGACACGGCCAGCCGCGACGAGGCCGCGAGCATGATCGCCAGCGTCACCATGGTCATGGTCGTCGCCCCGATGCTCGCGCCTTATCTCGGCGGCCATATCGAGACACGGTTCGGCTGGCGCATGATCTTCTGGTTCATGACGGGCGCCGGCGTCGTCGTGCTGGTGCTGACCGTGCTGCGCCTGCCCGAGACCGCGCCGCGCATCGGCGTCGGAACCTCGTTCCTCGGCATCTTCCGGGCGTTTCCGGGCCTGATCGTGGACCGCGGCTTCGTCGTCAACGTGATCGCGCTGTCGATGACGTCTGGCGCGTTCTTCGCGTTCATCGCGGCCGCGCCCTACATCGTCGTCGAGACGATGGGACGTGGACCGGACGTCTACGGGGCCTATTTCATCCTGAACGCGCTCGGCTACATGGTCGGCAACTTCGCCATGTCGCGGCTGGCGGTGAAGCTCGGCACGGCGCGTCTGGTGCGCACCGGGCTCGCCATCTCCTTCGTCGCGATGAGCGGCGCGATCGCGCTCTCCTTGACGCCCTACTGGACGCCGCTGACGCTGTTCCTGCCGCTGGCGATCAACGCCATCGGCAATGGGCTGACGATTCCAGGCTCGACGGCGGAAGCGCTGTCGGCCAAGCCCGAACTGGCGGGCTCCGCAGCCGGTCTGATGGGCGCGATCCAGCTCGGCTCGGGCGCGCTCGCCACCATCCTGGCGAGTTGGGCCGTGACGCTGTGGCCGCAGGCGCTGGTGCTGATGATGTGGCTGATGATGGGCGCAGGGCTTCTGGCGGTGTCACGAGCCCCGGCTGCCGGCGGCCGCTGAGACGCGGCCGTCGGCTCAAGCCGTCAGTCCTCCAGCCGAGCGATCAGGCTGGAGGTGTCCCAGCGCCTGCCGCCCATCTTCTGCACCTCGGCGTAGAACTGGTCGACCAGCGCGGTGACCGGGAGCTGCGCGCCGTTGCGGCGGGCCTCCTCCAGCACGATGCCGAGATCCTTGCGCATCCAGTCGACGGCGAAGCCGAAGTCGAACTTGCCGGCGTTCATGGTCTTGCCGCGGTTCTCCATCTGCCAGGAGCCGGCCGCGCCCTTCGAGATCACCTCCAGCATCGCCTCGACATCGAGCCCGGCGCGCTTGGCGAAATGGACGCCCTCCGACAGCCCCTGGACGAGGCCGGCGATACAGATCTGGTTGACCATCTTGGTGAGCTGGCCGGAGCCCGCCGGCCCCATCAGCTTGCACATGCGCGCGAAACTCGCGATCACCGGCTCGGCGCGGGCATAGACTGACGGATCGCCGCCGCACATCACGGTGAGCACGCCGTTCTCCGCCCCGGCCTGTCCGCCCGAGACCGGCGCATCGATGAAGCCGAAGCCGGCGGCGGTGGCGGCCGCGTCGAGCTCGCGGGCGACGCCGGCGGACGCCGTGGTGTGGTCGACAAAGATCGCGTCCTTCGCCATGCCGGCGAAGGCTCCGGTTTCGCCGAGCGTCACCGAGCGCAGATCGTCGTCATTGCCGACGCAGGCGAAGACGATCTCCTGGCCCTTCGCCGCGTCGGCCGGCGTGGCGGCGGAGGCGCCGGCATGCTGCGCGACCCATTTGGCGGCCTTGTCGGGATTGCGATTATAGACCGTGACCTCGTGGCCCTTGGCCTTGAGATGGCCGGCCATGGGATAACCCATGACGCCGAGACCGATGAAGGCGACTTTGGTCATTGGAGGCTCCGGTGATCTTTCCGCTTCGGCTGGGGTTTAGCGCGGCGGGCGGGCGGCGGGAAGCGCGTGGACGCGATGTCAGCTTGCTCAGAATGGGAAGAATGACGGGCGATGGCGCGCTTCAAAAGCCTGCTTCACGTTGGTGGCGGAGACCAGTCACAAAAACAACGTTGGCGGCTTCGTCGAACCGGTATCTGGCGATATAGCCTGCATCGCCAAACGGGATGATCAGCTCTCGAACTTCTTTACGTCCCGGCAGTGGACGCCCAACTTGAGGCGTCGATCTCAAGCTCTGAGGATACCGATCGATCGTATCGGAAGCATCCTGCGCTGCGCGTCGATTTCTAGCCTCAAGAAAGCGCCGGCAACGGTTGATATCCGCGATAGCGCGCCGGGACACAACTACGTGTGGCACGGCGGCGGATCTCCTTCCGCATCGGTTCCCCACGTCTTCAGCCATGCGCTGACTTCATCCAGCGTCAGATGAAGACCTGTCTCTTTATAGTCCCGCCACGACGCTTCTTCCTCTTCATCGAAACTCACACGCGCCTCATCACGCGAGACGTATTGCTCGATCGCCTCGGTCATGACGGAATCGGTCGAGCGCTGCTGGCGCTCCGCCAATTCGCGGATGCGGGCTTCGAGCTTCGGATCGATATCGAGCGATGTGTCCATGCCGCCCTCCGTCTGGATTCCTGATCGGCTCCAATCTACGCGCAGGGTCCCGCACTGCCAACCTCAGCGCAGCGCCATGTGCCGCGTCAGCCTGAGTTCCAGCCTGTCCCAGACGCGCCGGATGATCTCGACGAGCACAAGATAGATCAGCGCCGCATAGAGGTAGATCGAGAGGTCGAAGGAGCGCGCGAAGGCGAGCCGGGTCGCGCCCATCAGGTCGAACAGCGTCACCAGCGATGCGACCGCGCTGGCCTTGATCATCACGATCAGCTCGTTGCCGAGCGGGCGCAGGCCCAAGATCATCGCCTGGGGTATGATGACATGGCGCAGGCTCGCCCAGCGATGCAGGCCCAGCGCCAGCGCGCCCTCGAACTGGCCGCGCGGGATCGACTGGATCGCGCCACGCAGGATCTCGGCCTGATAGGCGGCGGTGTTGATGGTGAAGGTGAAGACCGCGCAGTAGAACGGCTCGCGGAAGAACCACCACAGGCCGACATCCTGCCAGAAGAGGCGGAACTGGCCGAGGCCGTAATAGACGAGGAAGAGCTGGCAGAGCAGCGGCGTGCCCCGAAAGAAGGTGGTGTAGCCGTTGATCACGCTTTGAGCCCAGCGCGGCCCGTATAGCCTTGCAATGGCAAGCCCGATCGCGAGCGCGAAGCCGAGCGTGACCGAGATCGCCACCAGTTCGAAGGTGATCCAGAGGCCCGAGAACATCCTGCAGCCATAGTTCTGGAAGACCTCGCTGCCGGTCAGATAGCCCGGATACTCGCACCACCTCATCGCGTCGCGCCTCCGAAGGCGGCGTATCCGCGATTGGTGCGCGCCTCGAGCCTGCCCAGACCCCAGGCCGAGACGAGGGAAAAGAACAGGTAGATCAGCATCGCCGCGCCGAAGAACAGGAACGGCTCCTTGGTCGCGACATTGGCGCGGGTGGTGATGAACATGATGTCGGGCAGGGTGATGACCGAGACCAGCGAGGTCTCCTTCAGCAGCACCATCCAGTTGTTGCCGAGCCCCGGCAGCGCGACGCGGACGAGCTGCGGCATCACCACCAGCCGGAAAGCCTGGGCCTTCGACAGGCCGAGCGCGGCGGCGGCCTCGCGCTGGCCCTTCTGGATGGAGTTCAGCGCGCCGACCCAGACCTCGCTGGAGAAGGCCGAGAGCACCACGCCGAGCGCGACCATGCCGGCCACGAAAGGCGGCATCGAGAAGCTACCTGGCAGGCCGAGCCACTCCCAGAGCCGCTGGAGCAGGATCTGGATGCCGAAATAGATGATGTAAAGCGTCAGCAGCTCCGGCACGCCGCGAAAGACCGTGGTGTAGCCGGTCGCGAGCCAGCGCAGGACGACATTCTCGGAGCGCTTGCCGAGCGCCACGACCAGCCCGAGCGCGAGGCCGAAGGGCAGCGTCGCCAGCGCGATCGAAATGGTGATGCCAGCGCCCTGAAGCAGCGCAAGACCCCAGCCGCCATCGCCGAAGCCGAGCAGAGCGAGCTTTTCGATCATCGCTTCCTACTCTGGCGATCCGACGCTGGCGGCTTGTGCTGGAGCCGCCCGCCGGCGCGACGCCGGCGGGCGTGGGTTCAGTGGGTCAGTTCGTGGCCGCCAGCTTGAACCACTTGTCTTCGAGCTTCTTGTTCGAGCCGTCGGCCATCGTCTCGGCGATCGCCTTGTCGAACAGGGCCTTGAGCGCGGTGTCGGACTTGCGGACGGCGCCCGCCACGCCCGGGCCGTGGATCGCGGCATCGCGCGGCACCTCGGCGATGAGCTTGCAGCAATCCTTGCCCTTGCCGTTCAGGAAATCCGAGAGGGCGAGCGCGTCGGCGACGATATAATCGAGCCGGCCGTTGATCAGGTCGAGATTGGCCTCTTCCTGCGTCGGGTAGAGACGCGGATTGGAGTCCTTGTAGAATTTCTCGAGGAAGTTGGCGTGGATGGTGGACCCTTGCGCGCCCACCGCCTTGCCCTTGAGGGCGGCCGGCGTGATCTCGTTGCCCTTCGTCGCCTTGGGCCCGACCATCCAGATCGGCGTCTTGTTGTAGACGGCGGTGAAATCGACCTGCTTCTTGCGCTCGTCGGTGGCATTCATGCCGGCGATGATGATGTCGTACTTGTTGGCGAGCAGCGCCGGGATGATGCCGTCCCAGTCCTGCACGACCCAGGTGCATTTCACCTTCATCTTTTCGCAGAGCAGGTTGGCGTAGTCGATCTCGTAGCCCTCGAGTTCCTTCTTGGCGTTGAGGTTGTTATAGGGCGGGTAGGCCCCCTCGGTGCCGATCCGCACCTCCTTCCACTCCTTGGCCTGGGCCAAAGCGCCTGTGACGCCTGCGACCGTCAACGCGGCGGCGGCGAGAAAACGAACGAAACCTTTCATGGTGCCTCCCACGGGTTTGACCGGGCGGGCGTTTCGAATTCCCGCTTCCGGCTTGTGCTCACAGATTGGGCGAGGATGCGCCCTGCCCGCAAGTGGGGTCCTGCAGCTTTTTGCAGCCGCAGCGCCCAAAGAACCGGCACGTCCGCAGGGCTGATTTGCCGATGTTTTTCAAGCGATTGACGGCCTCACGCACCGCGCCGGCGGCAACGGGCCCTCAGGCGGCGGCGTCCGAGGATGCGCCTGCGCTCCGGAACACCGTCGCGCTGCGCGCGAGGCCCCAGTCGAGTTCGGCGCGGCTGATCGTCAGCGGCGGCGCGAAACGGATCACCGTCTCATGCGTTTCCTTGGTCAACACGCCCGCATCGGCGAGCTCAGCGACCAGCGCTTTGGCGGAAGCGACCCCTGAGTCGATCTCGACGCCGACCCAGAGGCCGAGACCCCGGACATCGCGCGCGAGCCCTTGCGTCATCGCCGCGAGCCGCGTCCTGAGATAGGCACCGAGTTCGGCCGAGCGCGCGACCAGCCCTTCATCCTCGATGACGCTCAGCGCCTCCAGCCCGATCGCGGCTGCAAGCGCGTTGCCGCCAAAGGTCGAGCCATGCGAACCCGGCCCGAAAACCTGCATCACCGCCCGCGAGGACAGGAAGGCCGAGACCGGATAGACCCCGCCGCCGAGCGCCTTGCCGACGATCAGCCCGTCGGGCCGCACGCCCTCGTGCTGATGGGCGAACCAAGCGCCGGTGCGTCCGAGCCCGGACTGGACCTCGTCGAGGATCAGCAGGATGTTGTTGGCGTCGCAAAGCTCGCGCAGACGCCGCAGATAGCCCGGCGGCGGCAGGACGATCCCGGCCTCGCCCTGGATCGGCTCGATCAGGATCGCGGCGGTCTCGGGCGTCATCGCGGCCGCGACCGCATCGGCATCGCCGAAGGGCACGCTGACGAAGCCCGGCGCGAACGGGCCAAAGCCGTCGCGATAGCTCTCCTCCGAGGAGAAGCCGACGATGGTGGTCGTGCGGCCGTGGAAATTGCCATCGGCGACGATGATCTGCGCCCTGCCCTCCGCAATACCCTTGACACGATGGCCCCAGCGTCGCGCCGCCTTGATCGCGGTCTCGACGGCTTCCGCGCCGGTGTTCATCGGCAGCGCCATCTCCTGCCCGGAGACCGCGCAGAGCTTCGCCAGGAACGGCCCGAGCGGCTCGGTGTGAAAGGCCCGGCTGGTGACGGCGAGTCGCGCGGCCTGCTCGGACAGGATCTTCAGGATGCGCGGATGGCCGTGGCCGAGGCTGACGGCGGAGTAGCCGCTCATCATGTCGAGCCGCCTGATTCCGGCGATGTCGGTGAGCCAGACGCCCTCGCCATGCGAGAGCATGATCGGCAGCGGCGCATAGTTCCGCGCGCACACTTCGTTTTCACTACAGATCTGGCGCTCGTGGATGATGGCGTTCATGGCGTCTCTCCCTCGCTTTTGTCGAGAATAGACTTGCCCATACGGCCGGATGCGCCGGGGCCGCCGGCCTTCTGCAGCCGAATCTGTCGTTCAGGCAGCCGATTCGGCGCGCGCGGCTTGCTCCGAGCCGTCGCCGCGACTAGGCCAGCCTGCCATTCGCGGACGAGAGCCCGACAATGATCCCCTGGGAGACCCTCGACAGCGCGCCCCTGCCCGGCGGCGGCGAACTCCGGCTGAAGCGTCGCGGAGCCGAATTCTCGATCATGCTCGGCGCCAACGAGTTGATGAACAGCCGCCTCAGCGGCTCGGAGGAGGCGCTGGCCGGGCTCGCGGCAGAGCGGCTGGCGGGACGAAAAGCGCCGCGCATCCTGATCGGCGGGCTCGGCATGGGCTTCACGCTGCGGGCCGCGCTGGCGAGCTTCGATACTGACGCGCGGATCATTGTCGCGGAACTCGTGCCAAAGGTCGTGGACTGGGCGCTTGGGCCTATGGCCGGCCTGTTCGCCGGCTGTCTCGACGATGCGCGGGTGAGCGTGACCGTGGCCGATGTCGGCGCGCTGATCGCGGCTGCGCCAGCGGAATACGACGCCATCCTGCTCGATGTGGACAATGGCCCCGACGGGCTGACGGTGGCGGGCAACGACGCGCTCTATGGCGAAGCCGGACTGGCTGTGACGCGCGCGGCGCTGAATCCGGGCGGCGTCCTCGCCGTGTGGTCGCAGGGGCCGGACCGCAGCTTCACGCAAAGGCTGGAGCGAGCGGGGTTCGCGGTCGAAGCGGTGACGGTACGAGCGGGTCGCGGCGGACGCGGCAAGCGCCATGTGATCTGGCTGGCGAAGCGAAGCTGAATGCAGCCCGACCCTTCTAGCCCTCCCCCAGAGGATACCCGCCGAACTCCTTCAGCGCCTTCAACGCGAAGGTCGTCGCGATCTTCGCCACGCCGAGTTGCGCATCGGCGAGCCATGCCCCCGTCAACTCCTCGTAATCCGCCAGCGAGCCGGCGACGATGCGGGCGAGATAGTCCGCATCGCCGCTGACGACCTGCAGTTCGACCACGTCGGGGCAGGCCTTCAGCACCTTCTCCACACGCTCGCGGCGGCCGACCGAGTGGTCGCGCAGCGAGATCGAGGCAAAGGCGACGACGGCGTGGCCGGCGAGTTCCGGCGCGAGCCTGGCGCTATAGCCCTGGATCAGGCCGGACGCCTCCAGCTTGCGCACGCGTTCGAGGCAGGGCCGGGCCGAGAGTCCGACCCGCTCCGACAGCGCCTGATTGGTGATGCGCCCCTCCTCGCGCAGGATCGCGACGATCCTGCGGTCGATGGCGTCGAGATCGACGGGCTTTCGTTTCACGGCCTGCCCTTGCCGGCAGCCCGTGCCTCCGCGATCAGGCAGAGTTCGGTGAACAGCACCTGCGCCGCGCACTGGGCGGTGTTGGAGGTGGCGTCGTATTGCGGGGCGACCTCGACCACGTCGGCTGCGACGATGTTCGCGCCCTTCAGCCCGCGCAGGATGGCCAGCGCCTCGCGCGGCGTCAGCCCGCCGACTTCGGGCGTGCCGGTGCCGGGCGCGAAGGCTGGATCGAGCGAATCGACGTCGAAGGAGACATAGGTCGGGCCATCGCCGATGACGGCGAGCGCCCTCGCGATCACGGCCCCGGTCCCGAGTTCATCGACCTCGTTGGCGTGGATCACGGTCATGCCGCTCTCATGGGAGAACTCCCACAGATACTCCGCGCCGCCCCTGATGCCGATCTGAATAACGCGCTCAGGATCGAGCACGCCGTCCAGCACCGCCTGCCGGAATGGGCCGCCATGGTGGAATTTCGAGCCTTCATAGGGTCCCGAGGTATCGCAATGAGCGTCGATATGGACCATGCCGACGGGTCGTTTCTCGCCGACCGCGCGCATGATCGGATAGGTGATCGAATGGTCACCGCCGACGGCCAAAGGCGAGACGCCGGCCGCGACGATCGTCCTGAAGGTCGCCTCGATGTCCTCGTGGCAGCTTTCCAGCGAATAGCGCGAGCGGAACGGCACGTCGCCGATATCGGCCGCCTTGAGCATTCCGAAGGGGGCGGTTCCCAGCACATGGTCCATCGGCCCCATGCGCTCGACGGCGCGCACCGCGCGCGGACCCAGCCGCGTGCCGGCGCGGTTGGTGACGCCGAGATCCATCGGCAGGCCGATGATCGCGACGTCGAGGCCGCCGAGATCGGGGCTGGTCAACGCATCGGGCCGGTAGGGCGCGCTGATGAAGGTCGCGACGTCGGAGAAAGGCCATTTGCGCCGGTCGCCCTTGAACTGGTCGGCGGCGACCTTGGCGAAATGCGGATCATGGATGTCGGCCCCGCTCGCGCCGGCATAGCGCGCCCGCAGTTCAGCCAGCTTGTCCTCGTGCATCGCGCACCCTTTCGTCTCGGCCCGTGAGTTACGGCACGCGGAGGTTGACCGCGCGGGGGAAGTGTTTCATGTGCTCCGCGCGCAGCCGTGCCATGTTCCCGGCGCAATTGTCGAGCCCATAGAATTGGTTGACGGTCGGTCCATGTTTGGGGAGATGTGCGCAAAATCTGTGCAAGTATAAAGTCTTTGCCGGCTTGCCCGTTGCACCAAAGAACAACGCACCCGGCCTTGAAGATCACTGCGGTTCGCCGCCAATGTCCTGAAACGTCGTCGAACGGACCATACCCGTCCGCACGCCATACTGCTGAAGAATCCCAAGGAGAGAATGCCCTCATGAAGCGTCGTCAATTCATTCAGACCGCCGCAGTCGGCGCGGCCGCAGCCGCAGTCGCCGCCCCCGCGGTCGCGCAGGCGAATCCCGAGATCAAGTGGCGCCTGGCGTCGAGCTTCCCGAAGTCGCTCGACACGATCTATGGCGGCGCCGAAGTCATGGCCAAGATGGTCTCCGATCTGACCGACGGCAAGTTCCAGATTCAGGTCTTCGCGGCCGGCGAAATCGTTCCCGCGCTGCAGGCGGCCGACGCCGTGAGCAACAACACCGTCGAGATGTGCCATACGGTCTCGTATTACTATGTCGGCAAGGATCCGACCTTCGCCGTCGCAGCGTCCGTGCCGTTCGGCCTCAATGCGCGCGGCCAGAACGCCTGGCTGTTTCAGGGCGGCGGCAACGACCTGTTCAACGAATTCTACAAGAAATTCAACATCCATGGCATGCCCTGCGGCAACACCGGCGCGCAGATGGGCGGCTGGTTCCGCAAGGAGATCAAGACCGTCGCCGACATGCAGGGCGTCAAGATGCGCATCGGCGGCATCGCCGGGCAGGTGCTGGCCAAGCTCGGCGTCGTGCCCCAGCAGATCGGCGGCGGCGACATCTATCCGGCGCTCGAGAAGGGCACGATCGACGGCGCCGAATGGGTCGGCCCCTATGACGACGAGAAGCTCGGCTTCTCCAAGGTCGCGCCGTTCTACTACTATCCGGGGTTCTGGGAGGGCGGGCCGACCGTCCACGCCTTCGTCAATCTCGAGAAGTGGAACGCTCTGCCAAAGGCCTATCAGGCCGCGCTGACCGCAGCCTGCACCTATGCCAACACGCAGATGTCGGCGAAATACGACGTGCAGAATCCGGCGGCGCTGAAGCGTCTCGTCGGCGCCGGCACGCAGTTGCGCCCGTTCTCGCAGGAAATCCTCGAAGCCTGCCTGAAGGCCTCGAACGAGCTCTACAGCGAGATTTCGGCCAAGAACCCCGACTTCAAGAAGGCGATCGAATCGATGGCGGCGTTCCGCGGCGACCAGTACCTCTGGTGGCAGGTCGCGGAGCTGACTTTCGACGTCTTCCAGGTCCGCTCGCGGGCGCGCTGAGCGATAAACACCCGGTTTTGCAGGCGTCTTTCGCCTGCGATCGCGAAAGCCCGGCGCAAGCCGGGCTTTTTTGTTTCGTTTTTGCCTCGCCGGGCCGGCAGGGCGTCATGGGCGGGACGCACAAAAAATCGCCTGCTCCCGCGCGGATGCCGGGCGATGCGCGCCATGGTGGCAGTATGTCGCAGATTCATGCGACCGGCGCATGCATGCCATGCTTTTTCGCTTGCACTTATGACGAGACCTGCTTTGCTTGCGCCAACGTGACGACCGGCGAGAACCGGCGCGCGGCCAGTTCTTGAGGGAGGACACACCACGATGAAGCGTCGTCAGTTTCTGAAGGCAGCCGGCGTCGGCGCCGCAGCAGGGGCCATCGCCAGCCCCGCCATCGCGCAATCCTCGCCGGAGGTGAAATGGCGCGTGACCTCCTCCTTCCCCAAATCCCTCGACACCCTGTATGGCGCGTCGGAAGTGGTGGCGAAGGCGGTCTCCGAGGCGACCGACGGAAAGTTCCAGATCCAGGCCTTCGCTGCGGGTGAAATCGTTCCCGGCCTGCAGGCGGCCGACGCCGTGACCAACGGCACCGTCGAGATGTGCCACACCGCGTCCTATTACTATGTCGGCAAGGACCCGACCTTCGCCTTTGGCACGGCCGTGCCCTTCGGCCTGAATGCGCGCCAGCAGAACGCCTGGTTCAACTATGGCGGCGGCAACGAGCTGCTCAACGAATTCTATAAGAAATTCAACATCTACGCGATCCCGTCAGGCAACACGAACTGCCAGATGGGCGGCTGGTTCCGCAAGGAGATCAAGACCGTCGCCGATCTGCAGGGCGTCAAGATGCGCATCGGCGGCTTCGCCGGGCAGGTCTTGACCAAGCTCGGCGTGGTGCCCCAGCAGATCGCCGGCGGCGACATCTATCCGGCGCTGGAGAAGGGCACGATCGACGCGGCCGAATGGGTCGGCCCCTATGATGACGAGAAGCTCGGCTTCAACAAGGTCGCGCCGTTCTACTACTATCCCGGCTGGTGGGAAGGCGGCGCCAACCTGCACATGTTCATCAACACGGCCAAATGGGAGGCGCTGCCCAAGGCCTACAAGTCGATCCTGACGACGGCGTGCCACATGTCGACGGTCGACATGATGTCCAAATACGACGCGCGCAACCCGGCCGCCCTGAAGCGGCTTGTCGGCGCGGGCGCTCAGCTCAGGCCGTTCTCGCAGGAGATCCTCGAAGCCTGCCTTAAGGCGGCCAAGGAGGTCTATGCCGAGACGACCGCCAAGAACGCCGACTTCAAGAAGGTCTACGACAACATGGCGGCCTTCCGGGGCGACGAATATCTCTGGTTCCAGATCGCGGAATACTCCTTCGACAATTTCATGATCCGCGCGCGCGCGGCCAACCAGCTCTGAAGAGAGCGACCGGCCGTCATCCGGCCCAACTCGAAGCCTCTCGAACCCCGGCCGCAAGGTCGGGGTTTTTCATGTCGCGAAACGCACCGGCGGTTCGACCATGGCGCTGCCGCATTTGCGGCCTTATCTTGAAGATATGCGCATGATCTCCGCCATCCTCCTCGCCGCCATGGTCGCCTCTCCGGCGCTCGCCCAGTCGATCGGCGAACCGCTGCCGGGCCGCGGCCAGCCCCGCGCCGAGAAGCTGCGCCCGGCCCACACCGAACGCGCCGCCCGCCCCTGCCCGGAATACGGGCCGGGCTTCATCCGGGTCGAAGGCTCTTCGCTGTGCGTGCGCGCCGGCGGCTCGGTGCAGGTCGAGTTCGGCAAGAGCAGTTCGCGCAGCGGCTATGGCTCCGGCGCGGGCGGACGGCTTTATCTCGAAAGCCGGGGCGAGACCGGTCTGGGGTCCGTCCGCACGGTCATCAGCACGCAAGGCCGCATCGAGCGCAACCTCGATTCCGGCAACTGGCCCTATCGCTGATCACAGCACCAGGCGGGCGACCTCCGCCCGCAACGCCGGCAACAGTTCGGCCTCGAACCAGGGTCTCTGCCTGAGCCAGGCGTTGTTGCGCCAGGATGGGTGCGGCAGCGGCAAGATGCGCGGACGGCGCGGCGCGGCCAGAACCGCGCGCCAGTCGGCCACGGTGTCCGACAGCTTCGCGCGCGGCCCGAGATGCCAGGCCTGCGCATACATCCCGATCGCAAGCACGAGTTCGAGCGCCGGCATGGCTGCAAAGACCGGTTCGCGCCAGAGCGGCGCGCATTCGCGGCGCGGCGGCAGGTCGCCACCTTTCGCGTCCTGCCCCGGAAAACAGTGGCCCATCGGCACGATCGCGACCCGGGAGGCGTCGTAAAAGGCCTCCTCGCCGAGGCCCAGCCAGTGCCGAAGCCTGACACCCGAGGGATCGAAGAAGGGTTTGCCGATCGCATGCGCGCGCGTTCCGGGCGCCTGGCTCGCGATGCACAGGCGCGCCGTGGCGGAACCCTGCACGATCGGGCGCGGCTGGTGCGGCAGGGCCGGCAGGAAACGCGGCGCATCGCGGCAGATGCGGCAGGCCCGCAATTCGGCAAGGACGTCGTCGATCGGATCGGCCGGCACGGTCACTGCGCCGTCGCCATCAGCGCAGGCATGCCCGGCCGCTCCGAGATCAACCCGTCACAGCTCCATAGCGCGGCGCTCGGCGAGAACCCGCGCGGATCGCCGGGTTCGATCGCCGCCAGCCCGTTGATCTGCCCGCCGGGGCGGCGCTTGATCACGATCAGCGCGCCGCTGCGCTCGATGTCGAAGCAATAGGTCCGGCGGCGCTCCGGCGGGCCGTAGTAGTAACAGACGCCGTCCGGCACGACGGTCCAGCAGGCATCGGTGTTGGGGATGTCGCGGTTGTGGCCGCTGACGCGGCCGTCGCGATGGTGGAACTCGCTGAAAGGCCGATTGCCGTCGGTGTATCGCCCGGTCACGGTATTGTCCTCGAAGGCCTGACGGATCTGTTCGCCGTTCAGCCGTTCGGCCGCGCCGGCAGGCAAGGCGGCGATCAGGCCGAGAGCCAGGCAGGCGAGCGATCGGCGCATGACTACCGACCCGCCAGACGCCGCCGCGACATGGGAGGCTCGGGCGCCTTCGAGATCAGCCCGTCGCAATACCAGGGCTGGCCGCCATCGGAGTGCCGGCGCGGATTGCCGGGCTCGACCGTGGCAAGCGCGTTGATCTGGCGGTTGGACGTGTTGCGCAGCACGTAGAGGCGATCGGACAGCTCGACGGTGAAGCAATGCACCGTGCGGTCGGTCTGCGGGCCATAATAGTAGCAGACCTCGTCGGCGCGGGTGGTCCAGCAGGCGTCCGTGTTGGGCTGCCAGCCATTATGGCCGAGCGCCTGGCCATTGGGATCGTGATACTCGGTGAAAAACCCGCCGCTGGTGTAACGGCCGGAGACCGTGTTCCCGTCGAAGGCGCGCTTGATCGCCTCGCCGCTCAGGCGCTCGGCGGCGGCGGCCCGGAGAGCCGTCAGCGCCAGCAACGCCACCAGGGCAAGAAGGCGCCGCATCAGGCCTTCCAGCTCGGCCGGGCGACAAGCTCGGCGTGCCAGCGCCTGATCTGGACGAAATCCTCCGGCAGCGGAATGCGCGAGGGCTTCATGAAGTCGATCGCGATGCCGGCCGTGATATCCGCGACGGTCAGAGCCTCGCCGCAGACGAAGCGGTTTCCGGCGAGCTGGAGTTCGAGAATCCAGAGATGGTCGTCGATCAGCTCGCGGTTGGCTTCAGCCCATTCCGGCACCTGATCCTCGAGCTCGGCCATCGAGGGGTGTCCATGCCTGAACACGGCGGCGACGCTGGAGAACAGGCCGTGCTCGACGCGCCGGTTCCACATCTCCACCAGCGCCTGAGTCCTGGCGTCATGACCAAACAGGGGCGGGTCGGGATAGAGGCTTTCGAGATAGCGACAGATCGCGATCGTCTCGGCCAGCGCCGTGCCGTCGTCGAGCTCCAGAACCGGCAGCCGCTGCAGCGGGTTCATGCGCGTAAAAGCCTCGCTTCGGTGCTCCTTTGCCGCGATGTCGACCGGCACGATCTCCGGCAAGGGAATGCCCTTCTCGGCAAAGAAAATCCGCACCCGGCGCGGATTGGGCGCCCGCCCGCCATCATAGAGCTTCATCGCATTCCCTTTCGACCGCATCCGACCCGACCATGAGGAAGGCGGCACGGTCAACCATGTCCGGCGCGTTCGTGATGGTTGTGTGGCGGGGATGCAAGGCTGCTAGCGCCCCTGCGAACGCCGCCACGTCTCGGGCCGCTCGAAATTCAGCGCCCAGAGGCCGCGCCCGGCGGCTTTCGCCTGCGCCTCCTCGGCGCGATAGCCGCCATAGGCGACCGCATGGCCCTGCCGGACCAGCGCCGCGTTGATGTCGATGTCGCCGGCGCTGCAACGTGCGAGGCCCCGGCCGTAGCGATCAGCCTTGCCGATCTCGCATCTGACCGGGCCGCGCGCCAGCATATCCTCCAGCGCCCGCCGCGCGAGGACGCCGCAGGCGACCCTTTCGCCGGATTTTGCCGTGCAGCTCTGGCGGTACTCCGGCGCGTCGAGCCCCTCCAGCCGCAGTTCCTCGCCGTTCAGGCGAAGCGAATCGCCATCGATCGCCCGGGCCGAGCCCGACACTTCGCGCGCCGGGCCGAGCCGATATTGCAAAACTGCGCCGGCTATCGCCAGAAGCCCAATGATTCCAAGGGCCACGACGAGATCGACCGGCCGGCCGACGCGCCGCCAGCCGAGCAGTCCGTATCGTGAACGACCGAATCCGAAGCGCGCCATCAGGAAGAGCTTAACGATTTGCCGACCATGATGGCGAGCCGGTCGTGCAAGGTGCGCCACCGGGCTGGAGTTGCGTGTCGACGCCATGGCGGAAGTGACGGCCGAACAGGTGCAGCGCGGGCGCGGGCCGGACCCGGCAGCCCTGGCGCGCCGCAAGCTCGTCACGCGCGAGGTCAAATCCGTGCGCGAACGGCTGACCTCCTCGACGGGGCTCGACCGCGCCTTCGACTACGAACTGCTGCGCCTGTTCGCGCAGTACCGGATGAGCGGCTCGATCGGCACCCTGGTGCTCGCCTTCGGCATTGCGTCGGCCGCCCTGCTCTGGGTGCCGGCCTATGCGGTGATGCCCTGGATCGGCACTGTCGTGCTGGCCTCGGTGATCATCATCATCCTCAGCCGCCGCTTCCTCGCCGAGGCGACCGGCGAGGTCAGAATCAGGTTCTGGCGGCGGCTTTTCACACTGGCCGAGGGCTTTCACGGACTGTCCTGGTCGCTGCTCCTGCTGCTCTTCGCTCAGGGCGACGCGCCGGGCGCAAAGGTCTTCGTGACGACGGCGCTGCTGATCGTCAGCGCGCTGACGGTGATGCTCGCCGCCTCGATCCCGGTCGCGGTCTATGCCGGGCTGATCCCGATCACGGTCGGCATCACGGCCTTTTTCTGGGGCCGCAGCGACATCGACAGCGTCACCATGGTGATGATGGCGGCGGCCGCGCAATTGCTCTTCATCTTCCTCGCCAACCGCCTCTACAAAAGCTCGGTCTCGACCATCGAGTTCCGGGCAGAAAAAGACGCGCTCATCGCCGAGCTGGAGACCGCAACCGCCAATTCGGACGAAGCGCGGCGCAAGGCCGAGGAAGCCAACCTCGCCAAGTCGCGCTTCCTCGCGACGATGAGCCATGAATTGCGCACGCCGCTCAACGCCATCCTCGGCTTCTCCGAGGTGATGAAGAACGAGGTCTTCGGCGCCCACGCCAATGCCGCCTACAAGGAATACTCCGCCGACATCCATGGCTCTGGCCAGCATCTGCTCAACCTGATCAACGAAATCCTCGACCTCTCGCGCATCGAGGCGGGCAAATACGAGCTCAACGAGGAGGCGCTCTCGCTGGCCGGCATCGTCGATGATTGCAGCCACATGCTGAACCTGCGCGCCCGCGCCAAGGCCCAGACCATCCGCGAGGCGATCGAGCCCGAGTTGCCAAAGATCTGGGCCGACGAGCGCGCGATCCGGCAGGTGGTGCTGAACATCCTCTCCAACGCGATCAAGTTCACGCCGCAGGGCGGCGACATCACGATCAAGGTCGGCTGGACCGCCAATGGCGGACAATATGTCTCGATCACCGATACGGGGCCGGGCATCCCCGAGGACGAGATCCCGATCGTGCTGCAGACCTTCGGTCGCGGCTCGCTGGCGATCAAGACGGCCGAACAGGGCTCCGGCCTGGGCCTGCCGATCGTCAAGGGACTGATCGACCTGCACAATGGCGGCTTCCACCTGAAGTCGAAACCCCGCGCAGGCACCGAGGTGACCGTGACGCTGCCGGCCGAGCGGGTGATGGACACGCTGGCGGCCGTGCCGCAGCCGGAAGAGCGGGCGGCCTGAGCCGCATCAGGCTCTGAAAGCGAGTTCCAGCGTGATCCGCGGATCGAGCGCGGCCCGATCCAGCACGAGACCGAGCCCTCCTCCCTTGGGGAGCCCGGAAACCCCGCCATCGACGCCTGGCGGCGGCGGCGTCGTCAAGGACCGGAAGAACGGAGTCTCGTCGAACTGCGTCTCCAGCATGGTGAAGCCGGGCAAGGCCGCGCAGACATGCAGGCTGGCGGCATGGCAGATCGGCCCGGTCGGATTGTGCGGCGAGACTTCGATACCAAGCGCGGCCAGCGCGCTTGCCGTACGCAGCATCTCAGCCACGCCGCCGACATACTTGATGTCCGGCATCATCACGTCATAGGCGCCGCCATGCGCGAAGGCGAGAAACGCTTCAGCCCCGGTGAATTCCTCCAGCCCGGCCTGACGGACGCCGTTGGCGTTGAGCCGCCGACGCAGCACGGCGAGATGGGGGATCGCGGCGGCGGTTTCCGGCACCGGGCATTCAAGCCAATAGAGACTGAAAGGCCGAACCGCCTCGACCAGCCGCCATGAGAGCGCCTCCCCGAAACGCCAGTGACAATCGACCATGAGACGCGGCGCGCCGCCAAGCGTGTCGCGCACGGCGGCGATCCTCGCGAGGCCAAGGTCGAGCGCCGCGCGCCCCTCGGCATCGTCCCGCATCTCCGGTCTGACCTCGTCGAAAGGGGCGATCTTGACCGCGTCGAAGCCGCGCCCGAACGCATCGCGCGCGCTGGCGCCAAAGCCTGCCGGCGACCGATCGCGCGTGCGGCGGTTGATGTTGGCATAGAGCGGGATCCTCGCCTCGTCGGCGCCGCCCAGCATCCTGGCCAGCGACAGGCCGGAGCGTCTGGCCGCCGCATCGCCTCCCGCCACGTCGAACGCCGTCGCGAGCGCGGCCAAAGCCAGCGGCGGCGCGGATGCCGGATTCGGCAGCGGCGCGCCGGCAAGCCATGCGGGGAGATGAGCGATCGCCGAATCGACGAGAGCGGACTCACGACCGGCGAGACTGGCCTCCCCCACCCCCTCGGCCCCGGAGGCGCAGGCGATCTCGACGAAGGCCCAGATCGTGCGGTCGCTGACGCGCGCCAGACTCAATCGCGCGCGCTGCACGGGATCGACGGCGAACCCGGAGATCATGGCCGGCTCTGCTCCCGGCCGATGATCTGGGCGATCATGTCGTGCCTGGTCTTGGTGACATGGGCCGCGGTCAGGGTGCCGGCGGCATCGGCGTCGCGCTCCGCCAGGGCCCGCAGAATATGGTCGTGGTCGCTGGCGACGCCGCCCAGTCGCTCAGGCCGATAGCCGTAGCGCGACCAGATCGCCGCCAGCAGCAGCCAGTGCCGGTCGAGCAGCGCCAGGCCCTCGGCATTGCCCGCGGCTTCGTAGATGCGGCGATGAAAGCGCTGGTTAAGGGCTACGCCCTGCGCATAGTAGCCGCCGGCGACGCAAGCCAGCCGCGCCCGCTCCAGCCCGACAGCCGCGCCAAGCTGCGTATCGGTGATCGCCAGCGCCGCTTGCCGGGCCAGCGCGACCTCGACGGCAATGCGGATGGTGAAGAGATGTTCGACATGTCGCCGGTCGACGCTGACCACGCGGGCGCCCTTGTTGGTCTCGCTGACCACCAGCCCCTCGCCGGCAAGGCTGCGCAGAGCCTCGCGCACCGGCATGTGGCTGGCGCCATAGCGCCCCGCCAGTTCGTCGATCCGCAGCCGCGCGCCGAACTCCAGCGCACCCGAGACGATATCGTCCCGGATCAGATCCTTGACCGAGTCGGCGCGGCTTTGAATCAGTCCCATTGATTTGATCAAAAGAATACGATAACTCTCCTGTCAAGCCATCGATAGCATGGTATTTGATCATATGGGGAGAATTGCGATGATGAGAACGGTTTCCGCGTTCGCCTTCGGCCTCGCTGCGGCGGTCTTCGCCTCAGCGATGACAAGCGGCGTTTCGGCCCAAAGCTGGCCCGAGCGGCAGGTCACCATCATCGTGCCGAGCTCGCCCGGCGACGGCTCCGACATCGCCGCCCGCCTGATCGGCGAAAAACTGAGACAGGCGCTCGGGCAGCCCTTCGTGATCGAGAACCGGACCGGCGCCGGCGGCGTCGTCGGCTCGGCGGCGGCGGCGAAGGCGCCGGCCGACGGCTACACGTACATCATGGGCAATGCCGGCTCCCACGGCATCATTCCGGCCACATACGCGGCCGTACCCTACGACGCGCTGCGCGACTTCACGACAGTGTCGCTGATCTACAAGGCGCCCAACATCTTCATCGCCAGCAAGAAGCTGCCGGTCACCTCGATGGCCGAGCTGGTGGCCTATGCGAAAGCCAATCCTGGCAAGCTGAGCTACGCCTCGGGCGGCAACGGCTCCTCGGCCCATATGAACTCCGAATACCTCAAGGTCCTGACCGGAATCGAGGCGACGCATGTGCCCTATCGCGGGGCCGCGCCCGCGCTCAACGACATCGTCTCGGGCCAGGTCGAGTTCATGGCGGTCAACCTGCCGCCGGCGATCGGCTTGGTCAAAAGCGGCCAGGTCACGCCTCTGGCCGTGACGACGCGCAAGCGCGCCGCGACCCTGCCCGAGGTCAGGACTGTCGAGGAATCAGGTTTCGCCGGCTACGAGACCGTGGCCTGGTTCGGGCTGCTTGCGCCCCAGGGCGTGCCTGAGCCGATCGTCGCCCGGCTCCACGCCGAGATCGGCAAGGCCTGCGCCGACAAGGAGGTTCAGGACAAGCTCGCGGTGCTGGGAGGCGAGACGGTCTGCAGCACCCCGTCCGAGTTCAGGGCCTTCCTGACAGCCGATATCGCGCGCTGGAAGGATGTCGCAGGCAAGGCCAACATCACGCTGCAGCCGCAATAGCGCGGACGGATCGACATCGACGGCTCCACGGACACGCGGGCCGCTCTGCCGGAGCCAGAGGAGCGGACGGCTCAGTGCATCGGACCGAACAATGGGATCCACTTTTCGGAAAACTCCGAGCCAGAACCAATAAGCCAGATCGCCAATTCGCGTCCGACAGGGCGCACGGCGATCTACGCCGACGGAAGTGCTGGCTCGCGCGGCGGCTCCAGCATAGCATCGTCTGCACAGTCAGACGGGGCGGATCGTGCGCATGACGACAGGCAGACATGCTCGCCGGATAGTCGTTGCGGCCGCTGGGCTGGCCGCCGCATCGACGACGGTCTCCGCCGCCGAAAGCGCGGCCGGGGCCTATATCCTCGGCATCCGCGGGCCTGCCGCCGGCGTCACCCCGCCGACCGGATTGTTCTTTTCGAGCCAGTTCTATTCCTACGGCGGCCGCATCTCCGGCCGCATCCCGTTCGAGGGCGGCTCGATCCTCGGCAGCGCCCGGGTCCGGGCCAATGTCGCGATGCCCACCTTCCTTCTGGTTACGCCGGTGGAGCTGTTGGGCGGGCGGCTCGGCGTCTCGCTGACAGCGCCCTATGGCGATGTGGCGGTTCGCGGCACCATCGGCCCACTTCGGCTCGCCGACAGCGTGACGACCTTCGCCGACCCCTCCGTCAGCGCGTTCCTCGGCTGGCGGCGGGACGATTTTCACTGGCAGCTCGGCCTGACCGGCTTCCTCCCGATCGGCGACTACCGGAGAGGCGAGCTGGCCAATGTCGCCAAGCATCGCGGCGCGGTCGATCTCTTCGGCACATTGAGCTGGATCGAGCCGACCATCGGCATCGATGTCAGCAACACGCTTGGCGTCACGCTCAACCGCGAGAACCGCGCGACGCGCTATCGCAGCGGAACCGAACTGCATTGGGAATGGTCGGTCGCGAAGACATTCGCCAACGGCTTCTCGTTCGGTCCGGCCGGCTATGTCTACCAGCAACTGTCCGACGATACCGGAGCCGGCGCGGCGCTCGGCGCTTTCAAGGGGCGGGTCTGGGCGGTCGGCGCCGGTCTTGGCTACTCGTTCAAGCTGGGCGCGCTGCCGGTGACCGCTCGGCTGCGGTATTTCCACGAGGTCGAGAGCCGTCGGCGGCTCAAGGGCGATTCCGTCTTTCTGAGCGTCGGCTTTCCGCTCTGGGTTCCGCAGCCTGCGGCCAAGCAGGACATCTGACGAGAAACGGGAGGCGATGATGGCGCAAAAGGACAGAACCGGGATCGACCGCCGCTCGTTGCTGGCGGCCAGCGCAGCCGGTGGCGCGACCACGCTGGCTTCGGGCGGCGTCGTGCTGGCGCAAGCTCCCGCTGCGCCGCCCGCCGCCGCCACACCACCGCCAGCCTCGTCTGCCGTCGCGGCCCGCGCGGTCGCCGATCTGCGCGACCCGATCCTGCGGATTTCACGGGAGGTCTGGGCCAATCCGGAGCGCTCGCTGCACGAGGCCAAATCCTCGGCGATCCATATCCGCGAATTGCAGGCGGCCGGCTTCACCATCACCAGCACGGGGACATCGGGCACGCCGACCGCCTTCATCGCGCAATGGACGCAAGGAACCGGCGGCCCGATCATCGGCTACCTGCCGGAATACGATGCGCTGCCGGGGCTGGGCAACGCCGCCGAGCCGCGTCAGACGCCGGGCCCCACCGGCGCGGAGGTCGGCCATGGCTGCGGCCACAACATGCTCGGCGCCGGCTGCACCGGCGGTGCGATGGCGCTGAAGCGGATGATGCAGCAGGCCGGCACGGCGGGCACGATCAGAGTCTATGGCTGCGCCTCGGAGGAGAGCCAGGGCGTCAAGGTCTATATGGCGCGAGACGGGCTGTTCGACGATTGCGACGCCTGCCTCGCCTGGCACCCGGCCCCGATCGCGGGGACGGGCGCGATCCGCATGGCGGCGAACAATTCGCAGCGCATCCGCTTTCGCGGCCGCACGGCCCATGCCGGCAACAACCCCTGGGACGGGCGCAGCGCGCTCAAGGCCGCCGAACTCTTCGCCCATGGCATCAACCTGATGCGCGAGCATGTCCAGCCGACATCGCGGCTGCACTACATCTACGAGAACGCCGGCGTCGCGCCCAACATCGTCCCTGATTTCGCGCAGGTCTGGCTGACGATCCGGGGCGTCGACCGGGCGCAGGTCGTTGCCATGACGGAGTGGGCGCGGCAGGTCGCGGAAGGCGCGGCGCTGGCGACGCAGACCAAGGCCGAATACGACCTGTATTACGGCATGTACGACCTGCTGCCGAACGACACGCTGATCGCGCATATGCACCGCCATCTGAGCGCCACGCCGCTCGAATGGACAGCGGAGGAACAGGCCTTCGCCCGCGCCTGCCAGAAGGAAATGAACCTGCCCGAGGCCGGGCTGGCGACGCGCGTGCTGCCACAACTCGGCGAGATCTCCGCCGGCGGATCGACCGATGTCGGCGATGTCAGCTATATCACGCCGGTCGGCATCTTCGGCTGGCCGACCATGCCGCTCGGGGTGAGCCTGCATACATGGGCGGTCACGGCCTGTGGCGGAATGTCGATCGGGGACAAGGGATCGCTCAATACGGCGCGTATTCTCGCCGGGGCGGGTTTCGACCTCATGACCGATGCCGCGCTGCGCAAGGCGGCGAAGGACGATCTGGTCAGGCGCAGGGGCAAGACGGAGTTCGTCTCGGCGCTCCGGCCCGAGCAGAAGCGCCCGCAAGGGATACCCGCCTTTCTGCTCAAGACGGGCGAGGACGATGCGTTTTCAGGCGTGAGATCGGCCGGCTGAGGCGACGGAGCGGACTACTCGCCCTTCCCTGCCACGCCCGCCTGCGCGAACGTCGCCATGCCGTTGTGCATCGCGGCGGCCGCCTTGACGAGGCTGGCCGCCAAGGCCGCGCCCGTGCCCTCGCCCAGCCGCATGTCGAGCGCCAGCAAAGGCTGCTTGCCGAGCCTGGCGAGAACGTCGCGATGCGCGCCCTCCGCCGAGAGATGGCCGGCGAGGCAGTGGTCGAGCGCGGACGGGTCCAGCGCGTGCATGATCGCAGCCGCGGCGCAGACGACATAGCCGTCGAGGATCACCGGGATGCGCTGCAGGCGGGCGGCGAGGATTGCGCCGCAGATCGCCGCCATTTCGCGCCCGCCGAAGCGGCGCAGCACCTCGAGCGGATCGTTGAGATGGCTCTCGTGATGCGCCAGCCCGGCCTCGACGGCCGCGACCTTGCGGGCGAGGCCAGCATCATCGACTCCCGTGCCGCGCCCGCACCACAGCGCCGCCTGCCCGCCATAGAGCGCGGCATAGATCGCCGCCGCCGAAGTCGTGTTGCCGATGCCCATCTCGCCGAGGCAGAGCAAATCCGCCCCGCCCGCCAGCGCCTCCATGCCGAAGGCCATGGTGGCGACGCAGGCGCGCTCGTCGAGTGCGTCCTCTTGCGTGAAATCGCCGGTCGGCAGATCGAGCGCGAGATCGAAGACCTTGAAGCCGAGATCGAAGGCGGCGCAGATCTGGTTGATCGCAGCGCCGCCGGCGGCAAAATTCTCCAGCATCTGGCGCGTCACCGCCTGGGGATAAGCCGAGACGCCCTGCGCGACGACGCCATGGTTACCTGCGAAGACGCAGACGAGGGGCCGATCGACGCGCGGGGACGCCTTGCCCTGCCAGGCGGCGAGCCATTCGGCGATCTCCTCCATGCGGCCCAGACTCCCGGCGGGCTTGGTGAGCTGTGCATCGCGGGTCCGCACCGCGTTGGCGGCTGCCATGTCGGGGCCGGGCATCTGCGCGAGCAGGCCGCGAATGTCGTCGAAGGGAAGGCCTGAGGCGGGCATGGCTGTCGATCTCGCGCGGCGGCTTGGCGGTTGGCTGTGGCCGGTGTCGGCGGGCTGCTGCTATAGGCTTGGTGCAACGAAGACAATCGAGAGCGAACCTGAAACACATGGCCGAGGCGATCCAGGATGAGGTTGCGGACGCGCGCGAGGCCGAGCCTGTCTGGCCGGGCTGGCTCGTCGCGACCGCGATCTGCCTGCGCTTCTACTCGCGCCTGCCCGTCCCGCGAATGCCAGGCGAAGGCGATATCCACACCCTGCCGGATTTCAGGCTCGTCCCGCGCGCCGTGCCGCTGGCTGCGCTGGTGATCGGCCTGCCGGCGGCGCTCGTCGCGCTCGGGGCCGGGCTCGCCGGCGTCTCACCGCTGCTCGCCGCCACGCTCGCCGTCACAGCGCTCGTGCTCACAACAGGCGGGCTGCACGAGGACGGCCTCGCCGACAGCGCCGACGGGCTGTTTGGCGGGCAGACGCCTGAGCGGCGGCTGGAGATCATGAAGGACAGCCGCATCGGCAGCTATGGCGCGCTGGCGCTCGGGCTTTCGCTGCTGCTGAGGGTGACGGCGCTGTCGGCGATCCTGACAGCGGCCGGTCCGTGGGGCGCGGCGGGCGCGGTCCTGATCGCCGCTATCATGTCGCGAAGCACGGGCGTCGCGCTCGTGGCGAACCACCCGCCGGCGCGACCGGCCGGCGCGTCGGCGGCTGTCGGGCGCCCGACGCGGGGGACGGTCTGGTGGGCGGCGGGCCTGACGATCGTCGGCTCACTCGCCATCGCGATCGGCGTTCCGATGAGCATGTGGGGTCTCGCCATCGGCTCCCAGCTCACGGCTCTCGCTGTGATCCGTCTCGGTCGGCTGGCGGAACGGCTGATCGGCGGCCAGACCGGCGATATCGTCGGAGCGGCGCAGCAGATCGCGGAGATCGCGGTCTATCTCGGCTTCGCGCTGGCGCTCAGCGGGGTCCGGCCATGAGCGCCGCCTCCTCCCCCTGCGTGAAGATCTGCGTGATCGACCCGGTCAGCAGGCTCTGCGAGGGCTGCGGCCGGACGCTGGCCGAGATCGCACAATGGGGACGCATGAGTGAACCGGAGCGGTTGGCGGTGATGGCTCGGTTGGCGGAGCGCCTGAAGACGCGTGGTTAGGCCAGCAGCGACCAGACGAAGCGCCCCGCCACGACCAGCAGGAAGATGCCGAACGTGACCTCCAGCCGGCGCTTTGACAGACGATGGGCGAGCCGCGCGCCGATCGGGGCAGTCCAGATCGAGGTCGGGATGAACAAAGCGAACCCGATCAGCGAGACATAGCCGAGCGAGAGCGGCGGCAACACGGCCATCTTCGGCCAGCCGGCATAGATGAAGCCGAGCGCGCCGGGGATCGAGATCAGCACGCCGAGCCCCGAGGAGGTCGCGACCGCCTGATGGATCGGCCGGCCGTAAAAGGTCATGAACAGGCTGGAGAGCTGCCCGCCGCCGATGCCCATCAGCGCAGACAGCACGCCGATGACCGCGCCATAAACGCTCATCAGCACTTTGCCGGGTATCTCGGTCCCGAGCTGCCAGCGATCCGAGGCGAAGAGCAGGCGCAGCGCGCTCGCGACCGCGACGAAGACGAAGACGATCTTGAACAGGTCGGGCGGGGCGAAGCGGGCGATGTAGCTGCCGGCGACGACGCCGAGCACGACGGGAACCGCCCAGATCTTCAGGATGTCGAGATCGACGAGGCCCTTGGCGCGATGCGCGTTGAAGGAGCGGATCGAGGTCGGGATGATGATGGCGAGCGAGGTGCCGACGCAAAGCGGCATCCGGACATCCTCCGGCACGCCGATGACGCGGAAGATCTCGTAGAGGACGGGCACGATGACCGCGCCGCCGCCGACGCCGAACAGCCCGGCCAGGATTCCCGTGAACGCGCCCGCGACCACGAGCGAAACGGCCAGGAAGGCGAGATCGCCCATGGGGATTGCAGCAAGCATGGAGGTCTTGGGTCCGGTCGCGGTCGTGATCGCCCGCTGTGGGCGAATTCAGCGCCTGCGGCAAGCCGCAGAGGGCAGATCGGCCATGCTGCAAAACTCTTGTGCCGGGAAGCAAAAGCCGGACCGCGGCACGCCTACATGCATGCTCTCATTGCAATGCCGACCGTCCGCCACAGAGGCTCGACCGGCGCTCGCGTCGCTGATGATCTCACTCCCGGCGTCCGGAAGACGCGGCAACCCACCAGAAGCAAGGACATATCGACGCCGCCTAGACCCGTTTCCATCGGATTTAAATCGTTTCAATCAAGAAAATCGAGGGAGGTCACCATGGCAGAGCAGACAGACAGACCAGACGATAGAGGCGCTCTCTCGCGCCGGACCCTGATCAGCGCGACCGGGCTTGGTGTGCTGGCCGCCGCCGCAGGGCCGGTACTGGCCCAGACCGCGGCCCCGGTCGGCCCGCCGAGCACGGTCACCAATCCGCCGCGCGATTTCAGTCCGCGCGGTCAGCCTACCACCTATTTCTGGGATCCCGACATCCTGACGATCGATCCGGCCTTCGGCGGGTTGGCGCAGCCAAACGCACCGATCCAGCGGCTCTGGACTGGCGGGCTCTGGTGCGAGGGACCCGCCTGGAATGCGCAGGGGCAATATCTGGTCTGGAGCGACATCCCGCGCAACCGGCAGATGCGCTGGCTCGAGGATGACGGCCGCGTCAGCGTGTTCCGCAGCCCGTCTGGCAACAGCAACGGCAACAGCTTCGATTTCCAGGGCCGGCAGCTTTCCTGCGAGCATCTGAACAGGCGCGTCGTGCGCTACGAGCTCGACGGTTCGGCGACGGTGCTGGCGGAGTCCTTCGAGGGCAAGAGGCTGAATTCGCCCAACGACATCGCAGCCCATCCCGACGGCAGCTACTGGTTCACCGACCCACCCTATGGCGGCCAGCTCTACGAGGGCGCGCCCGATGTGGCGGGCGGGCCGAGCAACGCAAACGGCAGGATCAATCCCCGCCTCGGCCAGCCGCCCGGCATCGGCTTCTGGCGACGCGAACTGCCGACGAACTGCTACAGGATCGACCCGAGCGGCCGCATCGACCTCGTCGTCACCGAAGCACAGGTGCCCGATCCGAACGGGCTCTGCTTCTCGCCCGACTTCAAGAAGCTCTATGTCGCCTCGACCGGCAAGGGACCGGGCGACACCGGGCCCGGCGGCAAGGGCGACATCCACGTCTTCGATGTCGGCACGGACAACAAGCTCTCCAACCAGAAGCTGTTTTCCGACTGCATGCTCGACGGCGTCAAATGCGGGCCGGACGGCCTGCGCTGCGATGTCGAGGGCAATCTCTGGGCCTCATCCAATGCCGGCCGCTCGGTCGGCTATAGCGGCGTGCTCTGCTTCAACCCGGCCGGTAAGCTGATCGGGCGGATCAGGCTGCCGGAGATTTGCGGCAACATCTGCTTCGGCGGCCCAAAGCGAAACCGCCTGTTCATGGCGGCGAGCCAGTCGCTCTATGCGGTGTATCTCGGCACGCAGGGCGCGGGGCCTGGCTGAAGGCACTGCCCGAGGGGTCGGCCGGGCGTTGAACCGCCCGGCTGGCCCGCTCAGGCGAAGAACGCTTCCAGCTTGACCAGCGACCCGGTCCAGCCATGGGCGTGGCCGGCGACCGCCTTCTCGTCGAAGAGCTGTTCGTGCAGCAGCGTCAGGATGGTGACGCCGCCATCGGGCTTCAGCGTCACCGTGACCTTCGAGACCCGCTCCGGCGTCGTGATCCACGACCAGCTAAAGACCAGCCGCTCGTTCTCGACGACCTCGTGATAGCGGCCCTGCACCTGATGGCGCTCGCCATTGTTCTCCAGCATGACGATGCGGTAGACGCCGCCGATGCGCGGATCGAGCTCGGCCTCGATCGTCTCGACATTCTCCGGCCCGAACCAGCGCGTCAGCAGTTTCGGGTCGGTCCAGGCCCGGTAGACATCAGCCGGCGCGGCTGCAAGCCGCCGCTTCAGCGTCAGGCTCGGCGTGGTCGTCGCGGCGGGTTGAGGATTCGTCATCGCTTGCGGCTCCCCAATTCAGTCCGAGACGCCGTCGCGGCCGGCGATGGTCATCAGCGTCGCGCTCAGCACGGCGCAGAGCTTCGGGACCCCGCCCTTCACAGCGAAGACATCGGCCGTGGCGAGCGTCAGCGTGCGGCCCGCCTTGACCACCCGGCCCTTCGCGATCAGCGCCTCGCCGGCGGCCGGCGCGAGCAGGTTGATCTTGAACTCGACCGTCAGCACGCCCGCCCCCTCCGGCATCAGGCTGAGCGCCGCATAGCCGGCCGCCGAGTCCGCGATGCTGGCGACGGCGCCGGCATGCACAAAGCCGTGCTGCTGCAAGAGATGGCCCGAGACCGGCAGTTCGATCTCGACCTCGCCCGGCGCAATGCGGACCAACCGCGCGCCGAGCGTCGTCATGAAGCTCTGTTTGCCGAAGCTCGCCTCGATCCGCGCGACGAGCGCGGCCTGTGCGTCCGTTGCCGACATCGGTCAGTCCTTACTCGGCGGCCATGATCATGTCGTCATGGCGCGAGACATGGGCGACCGCCGCGCGCAGATCGCCAAGACCCGCATCGGCTCCGACGCAATGCTCGGCGAGATGGCGGCGGAACAGGCGCGCGCCGCGCCGGCCCGGAAACAGCCCGACGAGATGGCGCGTGAAGGCGTGCAGACGCCCGCCGCGCGCGAGATGGGCCGCGATCGCCGGCTCCAGCGCCTCCAGCATGGAAAAGGCGTCCGCCACGGGGGCGGCCTCCCCGAACAGCAGCGGATCGACCTGAAGCAGAATTTCCGGGTTCTGGTAGGCCTCGCGCCCGATCATCACGCCATCGAGCCTGTCGAGATGGCCGGCCCATTCGGCCGGGTCCCGAATTCCGCCATTGATCGCGATCGGGAGATCGGGGTTGGCGGCCTTTAGCCGGTAGGCCCGGTCGTAGTCGAGCGGGGGAACCTCGCGGTTCTCCTTGGGCGAAAGCCCCTGCAGCCAGGCCTTTCGCGCATGAACGATCAGGCCGTCGACGCCGGCCGCGCGGACGGCCGCCGTCAACTCGTCGAGCGCGACTTCCGGGTCCTGATCGTCGACGCCGATGCGGCATTTCACCGTCACGGGGATCGCAACCGCCGCCTTCATCGCGGCCACGCAGTCGCCGACCAGCGCCGGCTCGCGCATCAGGCAGGCCCCGAACGCTCCGCCCTGCACCCGGTCGGACGGGCAGCCGCAGTTCAGGTTGATCTCGGCATAGCCAAAGTCAGCGCCGATGCGGGCGGCCTGCGCCAGCAAGGCCGGATCGTTGCCGCCGAGCTGGAGCGCGACCGGCTGCTCGACCGCGTCAAAGCCGATCAGCCGCTCACGGTCGCCCCGGATCACGGCCTGCGCCGTCACCATCTCGGTGTAGAGCCGCGCCCGGCGCGACATCAGGCGATGGATGACGCGGCAATGCCGGTCGGTCCAGTCCATCATCGGCGCGACGGAGAAGCGGTCGGTTCGCATAGAAGCGCTAGCGCCCGGATGATTAGCGCTTTCGCTCACCGTTGGCGTTCCGTTGCTGTCGCGTTTTTTGTCATTCCGGGCCGTTCTCGAGAACGCATACAACAAATGTCACAGCGTTGGCGGCAATACTGCAAATGGGCACGATCGTCGAGCGACCGAGAAAGCCTGTGACGGTCGCCCAAATTGCGCACATCGCTGTTCGAAGCGAGGCCGCGCAAGGAAGGCAACCAGCGTCTGGGGCGACCAAGACAAGTGGTCCGAATTTACCCTGAGCGGTACTAAAAAAAAGTGACAGGATGAGCCGCAACCTTTAGTTGAACCTCACGGCCTCACCAATAATGACCTTGGAAAAAATGCGCCCGCTTTCCTTTCTGCCGCTACGGCGCAATCTAAGCACCGCGATCTCGGCCTTCACTATCGGACTGGTTTTATTAGCTTTATTTACGAGCGGAGTATTTTTGTTAGCGACCGGGTACGGGATCGCGACAGGCTATGCGCTGCCTTCCACTGCGATTTTTTCCTTGGCCGACTGGTCGACTGTGCTGGTTGATGCCGAGCCAAGGATTCCGGCGGGGCTCATCGTCACGGCCCTGTCCGGAGCGTGCATCTGCTGGCTCGCGAAGCTTGGCGTTCTCGACCCGGTGGTCGTGGCCAAGATGGAACAATCGGTGGGTTCCTTGCTGCGACGTGGTGGGCTTTTCGCGGTCATCGCGCTGTTGCTGCTGATCGCGAGCAGCGGAGGATGGTCTGGCCGGTATACCGCCCACCCGTCAGCTAGCTGGGGCCTTTTCAATATTGTCCCGTGGTCGGACTCGATCGTGTATTTTGGCAGTTCGCTCGATCGTGCGACGCTCAATTCATGGGGCGATGTCGCGGCCCGGCGGCCGATGGCACAAGCGCTGAGAGACGCTACCCTGTTCTTGACAGGGTATTTTGAGCCGACGGCCATCCTTCTCCAAACCGTCGGCGTCGCGCTGGCGCTGGCCATTGCTGCAGGCCGCATTGTTGCCTGGCGCGGGACTTGGGCAGGCATCGCATTCGTTGCTTTCGCCGCGCTCGCCCTACGCCCCTATCTCGGCTCGATGATGACAGAGCCGATTGCGCTCGGTTTCACATTTCTCGCCTGTGCCTATCTGTTCGACGCGGTCAGATATCGTTCGCCTCCGCACGCGCTCGTGGCTGTAACGGCGATCGCTGCGGCGCTTGTGATGCGAGCCGGCAGCCTCTTCACGCTTCCGGCCCTCCTCCTTTGCATGGCTGTCGCCTTCGGGCCCGATATGCGGACACGGTTGCGCTGGGCGCTTTTGGGCACTGTCTGCATCATTGCCGTGTTCGGCCTGGGTGTCGCGCTGCAGGTCGCGTACGCTCCGGCGAGCGCAGCGGGCGCAGCGAGCATTGCCTTGCCGCTATGTGGCATTTCAGTTGGCGGCTCATGGGGCGATTGCTTTCGGCTTTATGCAAAGGAGATCACGGACCTACAACAAAACGATCGAGCCATCATGCTGCTTTTGCTGCAGAAGGCGATGCAGAACATCGTCACCGATCCCGGCATAGCGCTCACTTCGATCGCGCGTAATGTGACCAAATATCTTGCCGACTTTCCAGGCGTATACTTTTCAGGCCCGCATAAGGCCTTGTTTATGGCTGCCGTCGCACTCGGTCTCGTGGCGACATGGTGGAAACACCGTGGCGAGGCTGCATTCTGGATCGTCTTCTTTGCCAGCACGGCGGCATCCGCGGCGATCATCTACGCGGACGACGGGCTCAGGGCGATGCTGGTAAGCTATGCCATTCTCGCCGCTCCGATCGCCTTCGCGTTCGCAAGTCCATCGTGGCAACCACAAGGCAATGCGCCGCCCTCAGCTCTGAGAGGCGGCATACTTTTCGCGTCATTTGCCTTGGTTGCTCTGATCGCTCCGGCCGCCTCCCATGCAGCGATGCAGCGCTGGTTGGCAAATTACGACCGACCCAGTGACGTTCGACCTGATGAAGCGCTGCTCGTCGGCGCTCCGGCAGTAACGGGGTTTCTCGTTATCCCCGACAACACGCCGCGCCCTTTTGATGCGCCTGCGGTTAGCTACACCGAATTTTTGAAGATCGCAGAGGTCAATGCGTTCAAAAGGGATTACGGCTTTGATGTGCACGATATGCAGCTCAAGCCTCCTTTTGCCTTCATGGTAGGAATGCGACTCAACCCTAGCTGCTGCTACTACATTTCGTCTCCAGATGTCCTTACAGCTCACCATGTCGCGATCTGGAGGCTTTCACCTTCGCGAGCATTGCCCTGGAATGCCATCCGCGAGATGCGCGCCAGCCCCGTGGCACTTCATGGGACGCGAGCCCAACATCTGGAGCGGCAGTAGGTATACACACGAGTATCACACGAACAGGCGCTGACGCACTGACACGCTGACCGCTTGACCTTTTGCCATGGCCACGGCGATCGCGATCACGGGTGAGTGGACGGCTTTTGAGTTGCGACGTCTCGCGGCGGCTTCGAAGCACGCGAACCAGAACCGACGGCTCTTGCCGCTGGCGGCGGTGCTCGACGGGATGAACCGCACGGAGGCGGCGCGGATCGGCGGGATGGACCGCCAGACGCTGCGCGACTGGGTTCACCGGTTCAAGGAGCGCGGCCTGGAAGGGTTGAAGGACGATCTGGCGCGCGACAAGCCGTGCCGGCTGACGGCGGCCCAGCAGGCCGAACTGGCGGTGATCGTGGAGACCGGCCCCGACCGTGCGGTCGATGGCGGCGTGCGCTGGCGGCGGGTCGATCTGAAGGCGCTCGTGGCCGCGCGCTTCGGGGTCGACTACCACGAGCGCACGATCGGCAAGCTGCTGAAGGTTCTCGGCCTCTCCCACATCAGCGCCCGGCTGCGGCATCCGAAGCAGGACGGCGAGGTGATCGCGGCCTGCAGGTCGCCGGCATCCCCGCGATCGTAGGCTATGCGGCGCACCCGTCCGTCGCGCTGATGGAGACCCGCAAGGACAAGCACCGCGACGCGTTCCTGAAGCAGTATGGCCAGGACGGCAAGACGCCCTGACGGTGCCCCGCCAGCCGGCATGACGGCCGTCGCCACCGCGACGACCGGTTGCGTTCAGCGCATCATCGGCGGACGGTCGAGCACGGCGCGCTGCTCGGCGCTCAGCGTCTGGTAGAACTCGCGGAACGGGGTCTGCAGCGCCTTCATCATCTCAAGCCGCAATCCGAGCTGCCTTTCCGCGAAGGCGAGCTTGTCGGGCGCGGCTGGCGGCGCCGCGGCTTCGGCGGGCAGCGTGGCGCAGAGTTCGCGGGCGCGCAGGTCGATCGGCTCGACCAGCGCTTCCATCCTCGTCCAGGCCTCGCGCTGGCTGGCGTCGAGCTTCAGGCGGCTGCGCAAATGGGCGCGGATGCCGGCCTCGATATGAATGCGCCCCTCGCAAAGCGCCTTGGGCGATGCGCGCATGCCGGCCGGCCCGCCCATGGCGAAGGGGCCCGATGGGGGACCGAAGACCGGCCATGGGGCATGCCCTGCTCGCCTGGGCCGGGCGGACCGAAGCCGAACTGGGCCGGTTCCGCTCCGACGGCCCGGAGCTGGGCAAGCTGCGCCTTCGGCGGCTCGCCGGACGCCGAGGATGCGCTGGCGATCATGTTGGCGGCGGGCAGGACCGCCAGCATCAGCAGCGGCAGCACGAGACGGGGCGGCTTCATGACGAACTCCATTTCATGATGGCTCCTTGGGGCCATTCCGGATGGCTGGAGCCTAGGCGCGTCATGCTTCCTGCGTTTGTCTGGCGGCGGGCCTTTTGGTTTCCGTCGGTATCGCCCGGACTGCTGCATGCAGCGCGGCGTTATCGATGCCGTCACATTTTTTGATTTGCGCTTCCGCATGGCGGCCATGATCCTCGCACACCCTCGGGTTGCAGGGAGCGCGCCATGAAACTCGCCATGCGGCAACCGCGCCGGACGATCGGCGAGGTCCTTCGCGACGCCCGCGCCAGCATCGGCGCGTCGCAGCTCGATCTGGCGCTGCGGCTCGGCATCTCCCAGCGCCATGTCAGCTCCGTCGAGACAGGACGTTCGCGCCCGAGCCGCGACCTGATCCTGAACTGGATGAGCGAGACCGCCGCGCCGCTTTCGATCCGCAACGCCGCGCTGCACAGCGCGGGCTTCGCCGTGACAAGCGAGGAGCCGATCCCGGCCAACGACGCCGTGCGCCGGACGCCGGCCGTGGTCGAGCGTGTGCTCGCGGCCCACGAGCCGCTGCCGGGCATGGTCTTCGGAGCCGACTGGCGGATGGTCTCGCTCAGCCCGAGCGGGCAATGGCTCTTCGCCATGGTGATGCGCGAATTCCTGGCGGGTGTGCCCGATATCGCGCGCAGCTGGGACATGCTGGCGGGTCTTGGCCATGAGGGCGGGCTGCTCTCGCGGATGCGCGATCCCTGGCGCGTCGGCGGCGCGCTGCTGAATCAACTCCGCATCGAGCAATGGACAAGGCCGGCGCTGAGGCCGCGCATCGACCGCGTCGAACAGGCGCTGCGGCTGCGCTATGGCGCGGATGCGCGCGAACCGCTGCCCGAGCCGCACGAGCCAGGCCTCACCCTCGTCTTCGACACGCCGGTCGGCGTCCTGTCGTTCTTCACCGTGCAGAGCGTGTTCGTGCTGCCGCAGGACGTCACGCCCGGCTCGCTCAGGACCGGGCTCTGGTACGCGAGCGACGAGGCGACGCGCGAGATCATGCGGCTCAAGCCGACGCCCGGCTGAGTCCGGCGCTCACATCCGCGCGCTGAGGCCGCCATCGACGGTGAGGGTGACGCCATTGACGTAGCTCGCCTCCGCGGACGCCAGAAACAGGACGGCGGGCGCGATTTCTTCCGGCCGGCCCCAGCGCCGCAGCGGCACCCGCATGTCGATGAACCGCGTGATCGCGGGGTCGGCCGCGAGACCCCGGTTGGTCTCCGTCGCGAAGAAGCCGGGCGCGACCGCGTTCACGGTCAGCCTGTCCGAGCCGAACTCGACGGCGAGCGACCGCGTCAGGGCCGCAAGCCCGCCCTTGGCCGCCGCATAGGCGGGGTCGCCGGCGCGGGCCACCATGGCCGCGATCGAGGTGACGAAGACGAGGCGGCCCGCTTGCGAGGCAGCCAGATGCGGCATCGCCGCGCGGCCGATGGCGTAGGCCCCCGTCAGATTGGCGTCGAGCAGCGCCGAGAACGCATCCGCGTCGAGTTCGGCGGTGGGGCGGCGGTCGCGCAGCGCGGCCGCATGGACGACGACATCCAGCCCGCCGAGCCCGGCCCGCGCCGCCGCGATGATCGCCGGCGCGTCGCGCGCGACATCGCCCGGGGCGAGCACGACCGGCGTATCGCCGGCACGCAGGCTCGCCGCGACCGCCTCCAGCGCCGCCCCGTCGCGGCCGTTCACGGCGAGCGCCGCGCCCTGGCCGGCGAAGCCATGCGCGATCGCAAGACCCAGCCCGCGGCTGGCCCCCGTCACGAGGACGCGGCGGCGCGCCGGACTGCCATTGGTCGTCTGCGTCATCTCGATCGCTTTCCCGCGCCATGCGACGATGCCTGCGAATCCCGCAGCGTCGCATGGCGACGCCGATGGCTCGATTGTCTGGCAGGTAATTGCAACAGACGACCAGGAGGCCGATCAAGGGCTGGTTCGCAAACAATCGAACCACCAACGCAAAAGAGTGCCTGCCCATGACGACGACAACACCCGGCGCCGAGCACGAACTGGTCCTGACGCGCCTGATCGACGCCCCGCGCCGCACCCTGTTTCGCTGCTGGACCGAGCCGGAGCTGCTGAAGCAGTGGTTCGCGCCGCTGCCCTACACGATCACGCATGCCGAGCTCGACGTGCGGCCGGGCGGTACGAGCATGATCACGATGCGCTCCCCCGACGGCGAGGATATGCCACTGCCCGGCGTCTATCTCGAGGTCGTCCAGGACGAGAAGCTGGTCACGACCGACGCCTATACCAGCGCCTGGGTTCCGTCGGAGAAACCCTTCATGACGGCGATCGTGACCTTCACCGACGAAGGCGGCAAGACGCGCTACACCGCCCGCGCGCGCCACTGGAGCGCCGAGGATCGCGAGGCGCATGAGAAAATGGGCTTCCATGAGGGTTGGGGCCAGTGCGCCGACCAACTCGCCGCGCTGGCGGCGAAACTCTGACGCAGGCCGGTATGATCTACCATGGAAGCTGCCATTGCGGCCGCGTCGCCTTCGCTCTCGAGGGCGCGGTAAAGACAGCCATGTCCCGCGACTGCTCGCTGTGCGCCCGCAAGGGCGTACGGCTCAGCGCGGTATCGACGGAACGCTTCACGCTGCTGACAGCGCCGGAGGCGAGCACGGCCTATCATTTCGACGGCCATGCAGTCGTGCATCGTTTTTGCAAGACCTGCGGGGTGCAGCCCTATTCCGAACATGTCGCTGAGGGCGTGATCTACATCAACCTGAACTGCATAGACAGCGTCGACGGCCGTGCGATCGACAGCGCCCCCATCAGCGAGCGCGCGGCTTGACCGGCATTGTCCCATCCGCTCCGGCCGTTCCCGAGAACGTGATCGAGATGGTGGGCCATCGCTACGCCGTCAGCAGACCGAGCGTGCGTTCGATGCGCGAGCAGTTTCCCCGAGCGCGGGCCTTCTCGAAGCAGCGCTTGAGCCTGCCGCTGGCGTAGGACGAGACGACGATGGCATGGACATAGCTCTTGCGCACGACGGCCGGCGTATTCACCAGCCGCTGCGAGATGGCGCGCATGATGTCGGCGAGCTGGCGCTTGCGGCCAGTCTCGCTGGCGACGATCTCGCCGGCGAGCAGCAGTTCGGCAGCGGCCGCATTCGCCGCCAGCATGCGAAGGTCCTTGGCGGTGACGGGCAGGCCGGCGCAGCGGCCGATATAGGCGTTGATCTCGGCTGCGCGCAGGACCGCGACCGTGCCGTCCTCGCGGCGGTGCTGGAACAGCCTGCGGCCGGGCAGTTCCTTCAGCAGCGTGATGGTTCGCGCTAGGACGGGGTCTTTCGTCTCGCAGGCGATCTCCTTGCCGCTCTTGCCGCGAAAGGCGAGCGAGACGGTCGAACCCGTGACGGTGACATGCCGCTTCAGCAGCGTGGATGCGCCGTAACTGCCGTTCTCTTTCGCATAGGTCTCGTTGCCGACCCGGATATGGCAGCGGTCGATCAGCGCGACCGCGCAGGCGAGCGCCCTGTCGCGTGTGAGTGTCCGACCCTTCAGGTCGCACGCGACCGCCTCCCTGAGCTTCGGCAACGCGGCGATCAACCGTCCGAGCCGGACCAGCTTGCGCTTTTCTCGAACCTTCTCCCAGTCGGGATGATAGCGGTGCTGCACCCGCCCCGCCTCGTCATGGCCGACTGCCTGCAGATGGCCGTTCGGCGCCGCAGCGATGCGAACGTCGCGATAGGCCGGCGGGATGGCGAGCGAGCGGATGCGGGCGAGCGTCGCCTCGTCGCGAACCGGCGCTCCCTCGCCGTCGACATAGCGGAAACCCTTGCCGCGCGCTTCGCGCCTGATCGAAAGATCGCCCGGTTTCGTGCGCTTAAGCCGCGTCGCCGACTTCGCTTCAGTCTTTGCCGTCACCGTCTTGGCCATCACGCACCTCGCCATCGTCGTCGATGGCTAGACGCGAATGGCGGGCGCAGGTTCCAGCTTCACCCCAGGATGCGCTGGTCGGCGAGATGGACGAGCCTGCCGGCGGCGATAGTGGCGACGACACGCGGCTGGAGGGCATCCTCGACCAGCACGATGTCGGCGCGCTTGCCGGGCGCGATGACGCCGCGATCGTTCAAGCCAAGCGCCTCGGCGGGCCCCTGCGAGACCAGCCGCCAGGCCTCGGCGAAGGACGCCGCGCCGCGCCGGGCCAGCAGGAAGGGCGCGAGCGCCAGCGCGGGATAATAGTAATCCGACGCAAGGATTGTGCAGAGTCCTTCGCGCACCATCTCCTCGGCCGAGGGGCAGCCGGTATGCGAGCCGCCGCGTACGACGTTGGGCGCGCCGAACACGATCGGCTCGCCATGGGCGGCGGCCTCGCGCGCGGTGGCCTCGTCGATCGGGAATTCGGCGACAGTGACGCCAAGCCCCCTGAACCAGCGCCGCATGTCGGGCGTCATGTCGTCATGGGAGAGCATCGGCACGCCCGCCGCGCGCGCGGCCGCCGCCAGCCGCTCCAGCGAAGCGGGAACTTCGGATTTGCGCGCATAGACGCGCTCGACCAGCTCGGCGAAACCCTCGGCGCTCAGGCCCGAACGCTCGACCATCTTGCCGACCTTGTCGGGCCGGTGGCGGGTCTTGAGCGTACCCTCGGTATGGTCGTTGAAGGCGAGCACGCCGACCCGGCCCTGCGCCAGCCAGTCGAGGATGTCCGGCTCGGCATCGAGATTGAAGGTCTCGTGGCGTAGATGAAAGCGCGTGTCCGCGCCCAGTTCCGGCGCCAGCCGCTCGATTGCGGCAAGCAGCGCGCGGGCGTTTTCGGCCCCGCGCAGGCCGGGCTCCCACGACCAGGTGACGCCGTGGAAGGCGGTCGTGATGCCGCTGGCCAGCAGAGCCCGGTCGGCGTCGCGCAGCGCCAGCTCGATGTCGAAGGACACTTTGGGCCTAGGCATGATGTGACGCTCGAAGGCGTCGCCATGAATATCGACGAGACCGGGCAGGACGAGCAGGCCAGTGGCGTCCAGCCGGAGCGAGCTGCCGTCCGGCGTGGCGTCGAACGCGGCGACGACGCCGTCTGCGATTGCGATATCGGCGCGCGCAAGCGCCTCGGGCAAAAGCGCCTCTCCGTTCCGGATCAGGATCGCCACGCGCGGCTCCATTCGTCTGTCGTGCCAGGGACGTGCGCCATGTCGAGCCAGCATGACAGGGTGATGACGATGAACGTCATCGAACCGTCGCGCGGCCGTCACCGCGTCGTCGCGCAGGCTCTCTAGCGCCTCCTGATCCACAAAGGGAGGACGACCATGTTCAAGCCGCTGGCCCTGGCGCTGTTTGGCGCGACGCTTGCCCTCGCTGCCCCGTCGCAGGCGCAGGAGACGATCCGCTTCGCCGTGACCGATATCGACGGCGCGGAATCGCTGCAGCGCGAATTTGGCCCGTTCAAGGCCGCCTTCGAGAAGCTGACCGACCTCAAGGTACAGTTCTTCGCGGTCTCGGGCCGCACCGCCGCCGTGGAGGCGATGTCGGCCGGCCAGCTCGATTTCGTGCTGACCGGCCCGGCCGAATATGTCGTGTTCAAGGCCCGCACACAGGCGGTTCCGGTCGTCGGCTGGCAGCGTCCGGACTATTTCAGCCAGGTGGCGGTGCTCGCCAGCGGGCCGATCAAGTCGGTCGCCGATCTCAAGGGCAAGACGATCTCCTTCGGCGAGATCGGCTCGACCTCGCAGCATCTGGGCCCGGCGCAGGCGCTCGCCGATTTCGGCCTGAAATACAATGTCGACTACAAGCCGGTCTTCGTGAAGCGCAACGTCGCCGTCGAGGCGTTGAAGCGCGGCGACATCGCCGCCATCGGCCTTAACCTGACCCATCTCCAGCGCATCCGCGAAAGCGACACGAAGACGGGCTTCGCCGTCGTGGCGCGCGGTCGGGACCTGCCCAATGACGTGATGATCGCCAGTCCCAAGGTGAAGCCCGAAACCGTCGCGAAGATCCGCAAGGTCTTCCTCGACCACGGCGCGGAGCTGATGAAGGCCGTCACCACCGGCACCGACGACAACCGCAAGTTCCTCGGCGGCGTCTTCCTGCCCGAGGTCAAGGACACCGACTACGACTATGTCCGCGCGATCTACGCCACGATCGGCATCACCGAGTTCACCAAGTTCATCGAGTGATGACCCGGACGCCGCCGGTCTCGACACAGATGGCGGGCGCACAGGCGCCCGTCGTCGCCATCTCCGGGCTGAACAAGAGCTTTGGCGCGCGCAGCGTCATCTCGGGTCTCGACCTGACCGTGCCATCAGGTCAGTCGCTCGCGCTGATCGGGGCAAACGGCACGGGCAAGTCGACGTTGCTGCGCATGGTCGTGCGTCTGGCCGAGGCTGATTCCGGCCGGATCGCCGTTCTCGGCGAGGAGGTCGGTAGGTTGCGGGGCGCACGGCTCAAGCGCTTCCGCTCGCGCGTCGGCGTCGTCTTCCAGAAGCACAACCTCGTCGCCCGCCTCAGCGCGCTGAGCAATGTCGTCCATGGCGTGCAATCGCGCCGCTCCGGGCCGCGCACATGGTCGCAGGCGCTGGCGCCGGCGGCCGTCCGCGAGGAAGCGATGGCCTGCCTCGAAGCCGTCGGCCTGGCCGACAAGGCGCGGCAGCGCGCCGATTCCCTCTCGGGCGGCCAATCCCAGCGCGTCGCCATCGCGCGGATGCTGATGCAGCGGCCGGAACTGGTGCTGGCCGACGAGCCCGACGCCTCGCTCGATCCGCGCGCCGGGCGCGAGATCATGGAGCTTCTGTTCCGGCTGACCCGCGACAAGGGCCTGACGCTGGTCTTCGTCTCGCACCACATGGCCCATGCGCGCCGCTTCGCCGACCGGATCGTCGGGCTAGCCGATGGCGGCATCGCGCTCGACCGGAGGACCGAAGCCTGCTCGGAAGCCGAACTCGCGGCGTTTTTCGAGGAACCCGACGCGGCCTCGCCGGCCGAGGCTCCCCCGTTCTCTCCCGTCGCGGTGATCGCATGAGCCTGTCGCCCAGCCTGCCCGGCCGGGCAGACCGTTTCGCGCGGCCGAGCGCGGTGACCTTCATGGGCTCGTTCCTGGCGATCGCGCTCGTGGTCTGGTCATTCTCCGGCTCGGAGCTTTCGGCGGAAAAGCTCATCCGGGGCATCCCCTATATGGGCAACATCCTCACCCGGATGTTCCCGCCCGATCTGACGCGCCTCGAGCAGATCCTCGCCTCGCTGGCGACGACCTTCCAGATGGCGGTCTCGGGCTGCGTGCTCGGGCTGATCCTGAGCTTCCCGCTGGCGGTTCTGGCTGCGGACGGCCTCTCGCCGCACCCGCTCGTCCGGACGCTGGCGCGCGGGCTGATCGCCTTCTTCCGCACGGTGCCGGACCTGATCTGGGCGCTGTTCTTCGTCATCGCGGTGGGCTTAGGCCCGGCGGCGGGCGTGCTGGCGCTGATGATCGACACGATCGGCTATGCCGGGCGCTTCTTCGCCGAGGCGATGGAGGAAACCGACAAGGGCCCGCGCGAGGCGCTCTCCACCATTGGGGCCAGCAAGACGGGGCTGATCTTTTCCGCCGTCGTGCCCAACGCCATGCCCTCCTTCATCGCGACCTCGCTGTTCTGCGTCGAGAAGGCGACCCGCGCCTCGGTCGTGCTCGGACTGGTGGGAGCCGGCGGCATCGGCGTCGAACTCAAGGTGGCGTTCGACCTGTTCGACTACGACACGGCGCTGACGATCATCCTGGCGGTGTTTGCGCTGGTGGTGGCGGTGGAGCAGGTCGGGGGGTGGTTGAGACGGCGGATCATTTGAGGCTCGCGCATCAATAGACATCCGCCTGATAACGTCCGACCTTCCTGAGCGCCGCGACATAGGCCACCGCCTCGTCCGCCGAGCGCTTGCCGTGCTGCGCCACCACATCGACCATCGCCCGCTCGACATCCTTGGCCATGCGCTTGGCGTCGCCGCAGACGTAGAAATGCGCGCCTTCCTCCAGCCAGGCGAAGAGTTCCGCGCCGCGCTCGCGCATGCGGTCCTGAACGTAGATCTTTTCGGAGCCGTCGCGTGACCAGGCCAGCGTCAGGTTCGTCAGGACGCCCTCCTCCTTCATGGCGGTCAGTTCGTCCTCGTAGAAGAAATCGCTGGCGCGGCGCTGGTGGCCGAAGAAGAGCCAGTTTTTCCCAGGCGCTTTTGTCGCCCTGCGGTCGTGCAGGAAGGCGCGGAACGGGGCGACGCCGGTGCCCGGCCCGCACATGATGACCGGCGTCTGCGGCGTCGCCGGCAGGCCGAAGCCATGGGCGCGCTGGACATAGACCGGCACCTTGTCGCCGGGCTGGACGCGCTCGCCGAGGAAGGTGGAGGCGACGCCCCAGCGCGGGCGCGTGCCGATCTTGTAGCGCACCGTGTCGACGGTCAGCGAGATGCGGCCGGGCGTGGCGATGCAGGAGGACGAAATCGAATAGAGCCGCGGCTGTAGCGGATCGAGCGCCTCGACGAAGGCTTCCGCAGACAGCTTCGCATGGCCGAATTTGTGCAGGCAGCCAAGCACGTCGAGCCGGTCGAGATCGCCGTCGGGGTCCTCGCCCGCCGCCAGCCTTTTGGCCTTGGCGCGCGTCTCGCCGCCGGTCACGTAGGAGATGAGCTGGAACAGCGCATCGGGCGCGGGGCCGAGCGCGACATCGCTGACCAGCGCCTCTCGCAGGGTCTTGCCGTTGACGACGGCGTCCGGCCGCGCGCCGAGCAGCGCGATGACGGCATCGGCAAGGCGCGGGTCGTTTTGCGCCACGATGCCGAAAGCGTCGCCGACGATGTAGTCCAGTCCGCATTCGGAGAGGTCGAACTCGACATGCCAGGTCTCCTTCTCGGAGCCCTCGCCATTCAGCTTGCGGCGCGAGAGGAAGGTTGCGAGCGCGGGGTTCTCGCGCGAGCGACCCACGGGGCCGGCCGGCGCGGCGTTCGCGGGCTCGGCCGCAGGCTCCGCGCCGCTCACCTCGATGAGCGCTTTGACCTGCCGCAACGTGTCCTTGCCCCCGGGCGCGCAGAGATTGAGCCGGCCCTCTGCGCCCGACGCGATCGCAGCCGAATAGGTCTCGCAGACATAGCCGCACTGGCCGCAATCCTGCTGCGCCATCGCCGCGAAGAGCTTTCGCGGCAGCGGCTTGCCCTCGGCGAGCTTCATGCGCTCGGAGAGGTCCATCGCCGGGTCGTGCCAGGGCGCGCCGTCATCTTCGGTCTGCCCCATGACGGCAGCGTTCTCCTCGGCCGAGAGCGCCTTGACGCCGGCATTGTCGAGCGAGAGCAGCCCGGCGAAGAAGCCATTGAGCCAGGAGCGCTGCTCCTCGCTGAACGGGGCAGTCTCGGGCAGGATCTGGACGAGGGGATTGGGCGTCTGGAGCGTCATGGCGTGGCCGATGAAAGGGCACGAAGGAACCGGGCGATATTCCCCACAGCCCTCATCCTGAGGAGCGCCGCAGGCGCGTCTCGAAGGATGCTCCAGGAGGCTCCGGAGACATCTGGAGCACCCTTCGAGACGCCGCTGACGCGGCTCCTCAGGATGAGGGATGTGGGTTGGATATGAGCACTCATCACGCCGCGACCTCGACCTGCTCAACCAGCGCCTGCAAATCCGCGATCTCGTGCCGCCGCGCGAAGGCGACGAAGCTCTCGTCCGGCGCGGCGCGATGCACGGCCCAGGTGCGCAGGATCGCCTCGACCAGCGCCGGGGCCTCCTCGGCCCTGACCTTTTCGCGGAAGGGCCGCGCCATGCCGCCATCGACGCCATAACCGCCGCCGACCAGTACGTCGTAGCCCGGCACGGTGTCGCCATCCTCGTTGACCGGCACCTTTGCGCCGATCAGGCCGAGATCGCCGATATAGTGCTGGGCGCAGCTATGGTGGCAGCCGGTCAGATGGATGTTGACGGGCGCATCGAGCGTGATGCGCGGCTCGCAATGGGCGGCGATGGCGAGCGCGTCCTCCTTGGTGTGGGCGGCGGCGAATTTGCAGCCGGTCGCGCCGGTGCAGGCGATCAGCCCGGCGCGCAGGATCGAGGTCTCGGCGGAGAGGCCGATCGCCTGAAGGTTGGCGACGACATCATCGATTTTCGCGTCGGGCACGCCCGAGATCAGCAGGTTTTGCCAGACGGTAAGGCGGATGTCGCCGTCGCCGCAGGCCTGCGAGATATCCGCGATCGTCCGCATCTGCGCCACCGTGAGCTTGCCGACAGGCAGCGCGACGCCGATCCAGTTCAGACCCGGCTGGCTCTGGCGATGAACGCCGATATGGGCGAGCCGGTCGTAGACGGGACGCGGCTTGACGACGTTCGCATCGAGCCGGATCAGCTTGCGGCCTAGCTTCTCTTCCACAGCAGCGAGAAACTTGTCGAAACCCCAGGCGTCGAGCACATATTTCAGCCGCGACTTCGCCCGGTTGGTGCGGTCGCCATTGGCGATGAAGACGCGGACGATCGCATCGGCCACCGCGACCGCATCGCCCGGCGCGACGATGACGCCGGTGTCGCGGGCGAGGTCGTGATGGCCGGTGATGCCGCCGAGCGCGAGGCGATACCAGATGCCGGCTTTTACCGGCTGCCCCTCGAAGGACGCGCCCTCCCCGACCTCGATCGCCTGGAAGCCGATATCGTTGGTGTCTTCAAGGGTCGCGATCGAACCCGCGCCGTCGAAGGCGACGTTGAATTTTCGCGGCAGCCCGTAGAGCGAGCGGTCGTTCAGGATGTGGTGGTGCCAGGCGCGGGCATGGGGGCGCGTGTCGAGCAGTTCGAGCGGGTCGATGCCGGCGGTGGCGGAGCCCGTGACGTTGCGGATGTTGTCGGCGCCCGAGCCCTTGGCGGTCAGGCCGAGATCGGCGAGCCCCTCGATCAGCGCCGGCGCATTCTGGGCTGGGATCTCGCGCACCTGCAGGTTGGCGCGGGTGGTGACGTGCGAATAGGGGCCGCAGAGCCGCTCGGCGAGATCGGCGACGCCCGCGAACTGCCAGGCCTTGAGGATGCCGTTGGGGATGCGCAGGCGGCACATATAGCTGTTCTGCGCCGGGGCCACATAGAACAGCCCGTGATAGCGCCAGCGGAAATTGTCATCAGGCTTGGGGTAGGTCCCGGCCTCGGCCTGCGCCTTGAAGCGCGCATAGGCGTCGAAGGGGTGTTCGGCCGCCTTCCATTTCTCCTGATCGGCGAGTTTGCCGCCGGCGGCGACGGTCTTCGCCTGCGCCTGCTGATGCTCCCTGTCGGGACCGGCGGGCGCAGCCGCACCGCCAGCGCCCGGCGCACCGCCGAGCGGCCCGAGGCCACGCGCCGCGCGGGCCGACTGCATGCCGGACATGAAGCCTTCGAGATAGCGCTTCTGGTCGGGAGTGAAATCGTCGCTCATGGGGCTGTCTCTTCCTTCTCCGCTCGGGGGAGAAGGTGGCAGCGCGCAGCGCTGACGGATGAGGGCCGGCCCGGCAGAGCCGGGTCGGATGACGGCAGACCACGTAAGCGGTACGGGTACGAGGGTAGTCCGCTGGCGCGGCCCTCATCCGACCCGGCTGCGCCGGGCCACCTTCTCCCCCGAGGGGAGAAGGGAGCGCACAGCGCTTCGTGCTCGACCACCAACGCCATCAAGCCGCTTCCACGAACCTGTGCCGCTCGTAAAGGAACTTCAGCACCGCCTCGCGGCAGGCGATGTAGGTCCGGTCGGCGACCAGTTCGAGCCGCTTGCGCGGGCGCTCCAACCGCACGTCGAGCACCTCGCCGATGCGGGCCGAGGGACCGTTGGTCATCATCACGATCCGGTCCGAGAGCAGCACCGCCTCATCGACGTCATGGGTGATCATGATCATCGTGTTCCCGAGCGAGGCATGGATCTGCATGATCGAATCCTGCAGATGCGCGCGGGTCAGCGCGTCGAGCGCGCCGAAGGGCTCGTCGAGCAGCAGGATTTTTGGCTCCATCGCCAGCCCGCGCGCAATGCCGACGCGCTGCTTCATGCCGCCCGATATCTCGGCCGGGCGCTTGTCCTTCGCATGGCCCATCTGGACGAGGTCGAGATTGTGCATGATCCAGTCATGCCGCTCGGGCTTGCTCCTGGTCGCGCCAAAAACCTTGTTCACGGCGAGCGCGACATTGTCGTAGACGGTGAGCCAGGGCAGCAGCGAGTGGTTCTGGAACACCACCGCGCGCTCCGGTCCGGGCTCGGAGACCTCGCGGTTCTCCAGCAGCACCGCGCCTGCGCTGACCGGGGTCAGCCCCGCGATGATGTTGAGCAGGGTCGACTTGCCGCAGCCGGAATGGCCGATGACCGAGACATACTCGCCCTTGTCGATGACGAGGTTGATGTCCTTGAGGACTTCGGTGGTCGCCGAGCCGCGCTGGAAACGCTTGTCGACATGGTCGATCTTCAGATAGGGCGCGCTCATATCGGCTCTCCTCAGTTCACGATGGTGCCGCGGGTGACCACGGAGCCGATAAAGGCGACGAGCTTGTCGAGCACGAAGCCGACGACGCCGATATAGACGAGCGCCACGATGATGTCGGACAGGCGCGAGGAGTTCCACGCATCCCAGATGAAGAAGCCGATGCCGACGCCGCCGGTCAGCATCTCGGCCGCGACGATGGCGAGCCAGGACAGGCCGACGCCGATGCGAAGCCCGGTGAAGATGTAAGGCGCCGCCGAAGGCACCATCACCTTGAAAAAGAACTCGATCTGGTTCAGCCGCAGCACCTGCGCGACGTTGCGATAATCCTGCGGGATGTTGCGGATGCCGACCGCCGTGTTGATGATCACCGGCCAGATCGCGGTGATAAAGATCACGAAGATCGCCGAGGGCTGGCTGTCGCGGAAGGCAGCGAGCGAGAGCGGCAGCCAGGCCAGAGGCGGCACGGTGCGCAGCACCTGGAAGACCGGATCCAGGCCCCGCATCGCCCAGACCGACTGGCCAACAAGCGCCCCCAGCAGGATGCCGACGACGGCTGCGAGACTGAAGCCGATGGCGACGCGCTGGAGCGAGACCAGAATGCGCCAGCCGAGCCCGATATCCTGCGAGCCCGCCCAGAAGAACGGCTCGACGATGAGGTCTTTGGCCTCGGTCCAGATCTTGGAGGGCGGCGGCAGCGAGGATTGCGGGCCCGACGCCGCGATCTCCCAGAACAGCAGCATCAGCGCGACCGTCACCAGCGGCGGCAGCACGTTGACGAGAACCGACCTGAGCCAGGGCGAGAAACGCTCCTGCAGCGGCCTCGACGCCACAGCCGGGAGCGCGACCACCTCGGCCTGCATCGTCGGCAGGGCGACGACCTTCGCCCCCATAGTGCCGGTCTTCAGAACAGCCTGACCCATTTCGGATCTCCTCTGGTTGGTCTCGTCGTAAGCGATGCTCATGCGGCTGCCGTCTCGCGCGTCCGCGCGCCGAGGCGGCGGATTTCCGGAAGGCAGGAACCACAATTCGTGCCGGCCTTGAGCTGGCGGCCGATATCCTCAGGCGTCAGCGCCCCGCCGCTGGCGAAGGCCGCGCGGATGGCGTTGAGGCCGACGCCGAAGCAGGCGCAGACGGTCGGGCCAGGATCGCCCGCGCCGCCCGGCGCGCGGCCAGCGAGCAGGGCCAGGCGGTTCTCAGGGACGACAGCGCCATCGGCGAAGCTCGCCTTGACCGTGTCCCAGAGCGGCGCGCGGCCGGCGGGCGCGAGAAACAGAGCCGCGACCAGCCGGCCGCTTTGCGTCACCGCGCAACGATAGAGCCCGGCGTTCGCGTCGATCATCTCGGCGAGGCCATCTGTTCCAAAGGCCGCGCGGACATGCTCCATCCAGCTTTCGATGGACGCGTCGCTGGCGAAGAGCCGGCCCTCGCCGCCCGCGACCGCGACCTTCGCCCACCAACTGCTATCGGGCAGCGCAAAGCTCTCGCGCGACAGGACAAAGCCCTGCGAGGCATAGGTCACGGGCGCAATCGCGGACGGCGTCGCCTTCATCTCGGGCTGGCCGGAGAACGGATCGCAGGCCGGCTGCACGGCCGCGCCGATGCGCGCATGCGAGGCCGTCTGCGCCGACCAGTGGATCGGCGCAAAGAGCGAGCCGGGCTGCAGGCCGGCGTCGAGCGAGACCTTGAGCACGACCGCGCCATGGGCGTTCGAGACCCGCGCGAAGCCGCCTTCGGTCAACCCATGAGCGGCGGCGTCACACGGATGCACATGGACCGTCGGCTCGCTGATATGGGCCGACAGGCGCGGGCTCAGGCCCGTGCGCGTCATGGTGTGCCAATGGTCGCGGACGCGGCCGGTGTTGAGCAGCAGGGGATGAGCCTTGCTGGTCGCGGCCGCCAGCGCCGGCATGGCCAGCGGCTTCATCTGCGCGCGGCCTTCGGCGGTGAAAAAGCCGCCATCGGCGAAGAGGCGCGCCGTTCCGGCGGGCTGGCCGGCGGGGACCGGCCATTGCACGGGTTTCAAGCCATCATAGGCGCGCTTCTGGAGCGCGGCATGGGCGCCGATGTCGAAATCGCGGGTTCCGGCGTTCTCGAAGGCCGAGAGCGCGGCGTGTTCGGCGTAGATTTGCGAGACCTGGGTGTAGCCGAAGCCCTGCTCGAAGCCGAGGCGGCGGGCGACCTCGCTGATGATCCACCAATCGGGCCTGACCTCGCCCGGCAGCGGCAGAAACGAACGCTGGCGCGAGATGCGGCGCTCGGAATTGGTGACCGTGCCGTCCTTCTCTCCCCACGCTGCCGCTGGAAGGATGATGTGCGGGCCGGCGGCCAGCGTGTCGTTCGAGAGCACGTTCTCGGAGACGACGAAGAGCTCGAGCCCGCGCAGGGCGGCCATGACATGGTCGGCGCGCGGCAGCGAGACCGCCGGGTTCGTCGCCATCACCCAGAAGGCCTTGATGCGCCTGTCGGACACGGCGTCGAGCATCGCGACAGCCTTGAGCCCTTCGGTCTGGGCCATGTTCGGCGCGTTCCAGAAGCGGCGGACACGGTCGATCTCGGGGGCCGAGTAGCCCATATGGGCGGCCAGCATGTTGGCGAGCCCGCCGACCTCGCGCCCGCCCATGGCGTTGGGCTGGCCGGTCAGCGAGAACGGCCCGCCGCCCGGCCGGCCGATGCGGCCCGTGGCGAGGTGGCAATGCAGGATCGCGGCGACCTTGTCGGTCCCCTGCGCCGACTGGTTGACGCCCTGGCTCCAGGCCGTGACGACATTCGGCGTGCCGGCCCAAAGCGCATAGAAGGCCGTGATTTCGGCTGCGGTCAGCCCTGTGCGCCGGGTGATCGTGGCGAGATCGGGCGCGATCGCGCGGGCGTTGGCCAGCGTCTCGTCCAGCCCTGAGACGTGGCGGGCGAGATAGGTCTGGTCGGTCAGCCCGGCATCGGCCAGATGCGCCAGCAGCCCCGCGAACAGCACGCTGTCCGTGCCGGGCTTCAGCGGCAGCACCATGTCGGCGTCTTCGGCCGTGGCGGTGACGCGCGGATCGATAACGACGAGTTTTGCGCCGCGCCCGGTCCTGTTCTGCTGCATACGCCGGAACAGCACCGGATGACACCAGGCGGTGTTGGAGCCGACCAGTACGATCAGGTCGGCGGAATCGAGATCCTCGTAATTGCCGGGCACCGTATCAGAGCCGAGCACGCGCCGGTGGCCGGCGACCGTCGAGGACATGCAGAGCCTGGAATTGGTGTCGACATGGGGCGAGCCGATGAAACCCTTCATCAGCTTGTTGGCGACGTAGTAGTCCTCGGTCAGAAGCTGCCCGGACAAGTAAAAGGCCACCGCCTCCGGGCCGTCCTTCGCGATGATGGCCCTGAGGCCGTCCGCGACGGCGTCGAGCGCCACCTCCCAATCGACGCGATCATAGCCGCCGGAGGTGTTCCGCATCAGCGGATGCAGCACGCGCGCACCCAGCCCCAGCGTTTCACCGAGCGCCGAGCCCTTGGAGCAAAGCCGACCGAGATTGGCGGGATGGGCCGGATCGCCGGCTATCGCAGCGCCGCCCTTGCCGTCGGGCGTCGCCAGCACGCCGCAGCCGACCCCGCAATAGGGGCAGGTCGTGCGGATGGCCGCATCGGGTATGCCGGGGCCGGGGAGCGCGCCGTCGATGCGCATGTCAGGCCGCTTCCCTGATGCAGTAGGGCTCGCCGAAAGGCAGGTCGGCGCGGATCGCCGAGATGTCCTGCCCAGAGCGGATCAGGCCAAGATAGAACAGCGCGCCGCGCGTATCGCCGACCAGCACGCAGCCGGCGAGCCGGCCTTCGCGCAGCACGAATTTGCGGTAGATGCCCGACGCCGGATCGCGAAGGACGACCGTCTCGGCGTCGCCGGCGGCCTCGAACTCGCCGGCCGAAAAGACGCCGACGCCAGAGACCTTGAGATTGGTGGAGAGCAGCGAGCCGGAATAGGCCGCGCTCTTGCCGGCAAGGTTCGTCGCCAGCACGCGCGCCTGCTCATAGGCCGGCTCGACCAGCCCGTAGACGCTGCCGCGATGCTCGGCGCATTCGCCGATCGCGAAGATGGCGGGATCGTCGCTCGCCATCGCGTCGTCGACGACGACGCCGCGATTGACTTGGAGACCGGCGGCCTTGGCCAGTTCGACATTGGGGCGGACACCGATGGCGATGACGACGAGATCGGCGGGGATGACCGCGCCATCCTGCAATTCGACGCCCTCGACCTTGTCGGTCCCGACGAAGCCTTTGGTGGCGCTGTTCAGACGCACCGAGATGCCGCGAGCCGCCATGGCCGACGCCAGCAACCCTGCGCCCTCGGCGTCGAGCTGGCGCTCCATCAGGCGATCGACCAGATGCAGCAGCGTCACCTGACCGCCGGCTTTGGAGAGCCCGTAGGCAGCCTCCAACCCGAGCAGGCCGCCGCCTATGACGACGATGCGCGCTCCACGTTCGGCATAAGCCCGCATCGTCTCGACATCGCGCGTGTCGCGGAAGGTCGCGACGCCTGGCAGGTCGCCGCCCGGAAAGGGCGGCTTCAGCGGCTTCGAGCCCGTGGCAAGCACGAGCTTGCCATAAGGCAGGGTCAGCCCGTCGGCGAGCGTGACGGTCTTGGCCGAACGGTCGATGTTTTCGACCGCCCGGCCGTAAAGCGTCGAGACTCCGCGCACGCGCCACCAGGCGGCGGGTTTCAGCTCGATGTCGGGCGCGGCGATCTCGCCCGCCAGCAGCGGCGAGAGCAGCACCCGGTTGTAGGCGAGCCGGGGCTCCTCGCCGATCACCGCGATGGAATAGCGGCCGAGCGCGCGCTGGCTGAGTTCGTCAACCAGCCGCGTCGCGGCCATGCCCTTGCCGACGATGATGAGGGGCTCGGCCACTACCCCCTCCCCGCGTTTCCACCCTCCGCCCTCATCCTGAGGAGCCCGCGCGAGCGGGCGTCTCGAAGGATGCTCCAGCGCGCTCTGGAGCATCCTTCGAGACGCGCTCCTGCGGAGCGCTCCTCAGGATGAGGGCGGAGGGATACGCACATGGCGTTACGCCACCCGCTTGATCTTGAGGGCCTTGAGGTAGTCCATCGGAGCGGCCGGATCGAACTTCACGCCGTCGAAGAAGGTCTCGACGCCGCGCGAGTCAGTGCTCGGCGCGCCTGCGACGCCGAGCGTCTTGGCGGCCTCGCGCCAGAGATCGGCGCGGTTGGTCTTGTCGACCAGCGCCTTGATGTCGGTGTTGGTGTCGAACTTGCCCCAGCGGATGTTTTCGGTGACGAACCAGGTGTCGAGGCTTTTCCACGGATAGGAGGTCGAGCCGCCCTCGCCCCAGAATTTCATTTGCAGCGTGGTGCCCTTCACCTCGCGGCCGTTGCCGTAGTTGATGTCGCCGAGGAGACGCTTGTTGATGTCGTTGGTGGGAACGTTGAACCACTGCCGCTTGCCGACGATCTCGGCCAGCTCCTGCCGGTTCTCGCGCTTGTCGGCCCATTGCTGGGCTTCCATGACCGCCATCAGGATGGCTTGAGTGGCCTTGGGATTGGCGTCGACGAAATCGGCGCGCATGCCGAGGATCTTCTCGGGATGGCGCGACCAGAGCTCGCCGGTGGTCAGCGCGGTGTAGCCGATGTTCTGGTTGACGAGCTGCTCGTTCCACGGCTCGCCGACGCAGAAGCAGTCCATGTTGCCGACCTTCATGTTCGCCACCATCTGCGGCGGCGGCACGACGATGACCTTGATGTCGGTGTCGGGGTCGATGCCGCCGGCGGCGAGCCAGTAGCGGATCCAGAGGTCGTGGGTGCCGCCCGGGAAGGTCATCGCGGCGGTGAGTTCCTTGCCGGCGGCCTTCTTGCGCTCGAAGGCGAGCTTCAGCGGCGAGGCGTCCTTCTGGACGTTGAGGTCCTTGTATTCGTTCGAGACCGAGATCGCCTGCCCGTCCTCGTTGAGGTTGAGCAGCGTGTACATCGGCAGCGGCTGGCTGTTCTGCATCACCTTGCCGGTCGAATAGAGATGCGCCTTCGGGCGCAGGATGTGGCCGCCGTCGATGCCGTTGGCCTTGAAGCCGAGCGCCATGTTGTCGCGCGTCGCGCCCCAGCTCGCCTGCTTGGCGATGTCCATGTCGGGCAGGCCGTATTTGGCAAACAGGCCCTTCTCCTTGGCGATGACCAGCGGGGCGGCGTCCGTCAGCGCGATGTAGCCCAGACGCGTGCCCTTGACCTCGGGGCCGGCGGTTTGCGCAAAGGCACCTGCCGGAAGCGCCATCTTGGCGGCCTGGAACAGAGCGGCCGCGCCCGAAAGCTGCAGAAGCCGGCGACGGCTTGCGCCGGGCTTGGTGGACCTGGTCTCGATCGTCTGCGTCATCGATGCCTCGCTTCGTTGAATTCCGCTTGACCGCCGCCGCCCGCCGAATACGAAAAACGCCGCGCGAAATGTGCCAAGTAGGCACCTTTCGACAGCGGCGTTGCTGTGCAATTCGTTCGGACGGGCGCGGGCAGCATTGGCCGCGTTGAACAAACCCTTACAAGGACCGTGCCAACTCGCTACGCTCAGCAGCTTCTTTGAAATACAATAACTTGGGTGGGGACGGGTCAGGGCGAGGCGTCATGCAGGCGCAATGTTGCGCCGCACAAATCGGTCGCATTCGCTCAAAAAATGCGCAGCCCGCGCCGTTCAGCTTTCGCTGCCCGGAAACAAGCCAGGTCGAAAGACCGCCCGTGCCTGCTCCGTCATCTGCGCCGTGCGGACGATCTGCCCGGCCTGTTGCATGCCTGCCAAAATCCAGTCGGCATGGGCGGGGTCCGGCCGCAAGGCCGCGCGGTCGAAGCGGATAAAACGGTCCACCTGTCGGGGCGTCCGGCCTGCGCCCTGCCGCAGTTCGAAGCGCAGGACGGGTTCGAGGATCTCGACCGGCAGCGCCAGCCGATCGGGCGCCGAGAGGTGACGGGCGAAGCGCTCCGTGTTGCCGGGATCGCAGGCCCAGTCGCTGGCGCGCAGAATGGCTGCGCTGAGCCTGCCGACGGCAGCGGCGCGGCGTTCCGCGTCATCGGCGCGCCAGGCCAGCACCTTGTCGGGGCAGTTCCGGCGCAGATCGACGCTGGCATGGACCATTGCGCCGACGCCGGCCGCGACCGCGGCTGCATTCCACGGCGCGCCGGCGCAGAAGCCGTCGACCCGGCCGCTGCTCAGCGCCTCGACCGTCTGCGGCGGCGGCACCACCTCGAAGCGGACATCCTCGCCGAGTTTCACGCCGCCCTTGGCCATCCATTCGCAGAGCAGATAGGTGTGACTGGAAAAGCCGAACACGGCCGCGAAGGTCAGAGGCGGCAGACCCGCTGCCTTGCGCCGCGCCACCATCGCCGCCAGCGCCCGCGCGGACACCGCAGTGTCGGCCATGTCGCCATCGGCCAGACGCACCATCTCCTCGAAGCGCCGGAGCGACACGGTGATCGCCGCGCCGTCGAGATTGAGCGCGATCGGCGCAGCCATCGGGGCCTTGACGCCGCCGAGCCCGAGCGTGGCCGCCACCGCGGCCGGCCCCAGCATATGGGCGGCGTCGAGCAGGCGGACATTGAGCTTGTCGCGCAGGTTCGACCAGGAGACCTCGCGCACGAGTTCGAGATCGAGCCCTTCGGCTTCCGCGAAACCCTCGTCCTTCGCCAGCACGACGAGCGCGCAATCGACCAGCGGCATGAAGCCCACACGCAGGTGCAAGGTGGTCATTTCAGCACCTCGGCGGCCGTGATGATCGAGCGGGCGATATCGCCGATCTTGCGTTTCTCGTTCATCGCGGTTTTCCGCATCAGCGCGTAGGCTTCGTCCTCGGAGAGGCTTTTCAGCTTCATCACAATGCCCTTGGCGCGGTCGATCGTCTTGCGGTCCTCGAGCTGGGAGCGGGCCTCGTCGAGTTCGTCGCGCAGCTTGCGGAAGGCGTTGAAGCGGCTGATGCAGGTCTGCAGGATCGGCTGCATCCGCTCCTTCTTCAGCCCGTCGACGATATAGGCCGAGACGCCGGCCTCGACGGCAGCCTCGATCGAGGCCGAATCCGACTGGTCGACGAACATGGTGATCGGCCGCTTCACATGGCTGGAGACCAGGAACATGTCGGCCAGCGCGTCGCGGCTGGGGTCCTCGAGGTCGATCACCACAACGTCCGGATCATGCCGCTCGATGGCTGCGACGAGGCCGTTGGTCGCGCCAATGCGGACAAGGTCGGTGAAGCCGGCTTCGCGCAGGCCCTCCTCGATGATGGCCGCGCGCACCGGGCTGGCGTCGACGATCAGGATTTTCAGGTCCGACCTCATGATCCGCGAAGCGTGCGGGGCGACTATCCGGCGAGGATGGCGACGCCCGCGACCACCAGCCCGCCGCCGATGGCGCGGGCGACGAGCGGAGCAAAGCGCGCCAGCTGCGCCGCCAGGACCAGACCCATGCCATGCAAGCCGGCCGTGGCGATGACGAAGCCCGCCGCATAGCCGAGCCCGCCCGCGCCGTCGGGCAGTTCCGCGCCGTGGGCATGGCCGTGGAATATCGCGAAGATGGCGCAGGCCGCGGCGCCCGCCGCCAGCGGCGGCGTCGCCCGGAAGACGATGGCGAGCCCCAGAATGACGATGGAGACCGCGATGCCGGTTTCCACGCCGGGCAGGCTCGCGCCCGACATGCCCCACCAGCCGGCCGCCAGCATCATCGCGACGAAGGCCATCGGCCAGGCCAGCCGCGCCCGGCCGCCGGTCAGCCCGGCCCAGAGGCCGACCGCGACCATGGCGAGCAGGTGATCGAACCCGGTCAGGGGATGGAGCAGGCCCGCGCCGAAGCCGTGAACCGCGCCCGCGCCCGTATGCGCCTGCGCCGGACCGGCGAGCGACGCGCCCGCAAGCGCCACCCCTGCCAGCGTCAAGCCCGTCAGCATCGCCTTCGTCGTCATAGCCATCTCCTCAGGCCGTCGGGCGGGCGGCCTTCAGCCCGCCGGCCGTCTCGATGAAATCCACCACCACATCGACGCCCTCGCCCTCACGCGTATTGGTGAAGACGAAGGGCCGTTTGCCGCGCATGAGCTTCGAATCCCGGTCCATCACTGCAAGATCCGCGCCGACATGGGGGGCGAGATCGGTCTTGTTGATGACCAGCAGGTCGGAGCGGGTGATGCCGGGACCGCCCTTGCGCGGGATTTTTTCGCCCGCCGCGACGTCGATCACATAAATCGTCAGGTCGGCGAGTTCAGGCGAGAAGGTCGCGGCGAGATTGTCGCCGCCGGACTCGATCAGGATCATGTCGAGATCGGGGAACTTGGCCCGCATCTCCTCGACCGCCGCCAGATTGATCGAGCAGTCCTCGCGGATCGCCGTGTGCGGGCAGCCTCCCGTCTCGACGCCCATGATCCGCTCCTGCGGCAGCGCGCCGGCGACCGTCAGCAGGCGGGCATCCTCCTTGGTGTAGATGTCGTTGGTGATGGCGCAGATGTCATAGGCGCCGCGCATGCGCTTGCAGAGCGCCTCCATCAGCGCGGTCTTGCCGGAGCCGACGGGGCCGCCGATGCCGACGCGGAGCGGGCCGTGGGGGGAACGTGTCATGCGTCAGCGTCCTTGCAGCAGAAGAATGGCGTAGCCAGCGGCGACCTGCAGGCAGAGCGGCGCGTAAAAGCGCCGGTCGTAGGCGGCGAAGGGCTCCTGCGGATGCAGGCGACGCCAGACAGGCAAATAGCCGGCCAGACCGCGCAGCAGGAAAACCAGCAGGATCGCCACGCCGCCCGCGACGATCAGCGGCCGCGAGGGCGCGGCCGGCTCCACGCCGACCAACAGCATCGGCCAGACCGCCGCGACGCCGATCGCGATCGCGACGAGCATACAGAGCCAGGGCGGCGGCATGCGCCGCGCCTGCGCATGGCCGATGACGGTCGCGACCAGCTCCCGCTCGCTCGCCGCCGGCCAGAGCCCGCCGCCGCCCCAATAGACATGAAGAGCCGCTACCACGAGCAGAAGCAAACAGAGCAGGACAGCTATCATGAGGGTCATGAGCGAAACAGCCGCGAATACTGGGTTTCGTGCCGCAGCGCCGCGATGTCGGAGCGGAAGCAGCAGCCTCCGAGATCGTCGAGCGTCGCTGTTTCCGCCGCTCCGGCGGCCGCGTTCAGGGCCGGCACCAGCGCCGCCGTGATGCGCTGTCCGTCGGTCTGGCCAACGATGCCGAGCCTGACCGAGGCGGAGACCAGATTGGCGACGAAGGCGAGCCCATAGGCCTCGAGCGAAGGCCGCAGCGGCAGGCCATGGCCGGCGCTGGCGACGCCGACGGCGAGCGGATAGGCGACATCGCCGGGCCAGAGCGCACGAAAGCGCTCGGTTGCGTCGCACGGCCAGGCGGCGCGCAGGGCCGCGACGAAGGCATTGCCCTGCGTCACGGTCTCCAGCCGTCGCTCGGACGAGTTGGCCAGCGCCAGGGCGAGTTCGGCGATCTCCGGCAGCCCCTCGCCGCCCGCGTCCAGCGCGCGATGGGCACAGGCGAACAGGATCAGGTCGTTGCGCAAGGAGCCGTGGGATACGAGCGCATCGAGCCAGTCGCGCAGGGTCGCGGCATCGCTCAGGTCGCCGGCCTCAAAGGCCCATTCCAGCCCGTGCGAATAGGCGAAGCCGCCGACGGGGAAGGACGGCGACAGCCAGACCATCAAGGGAAGATGAGCCGACATGGCCGGCCTCAGTGATCGTGTGTGTGGCCCTTGTGACCATGCTCGGCGCCATGCTTGTGGCCATGGTCGTGCCCGTGATGGTCGTGCCCGCAGCCGCAGTCGTCGCCATGGGCGTGGGCATGGGCATGGGCGTGAGCCTCGGCATGGCTGTGCGCATGGGCGTGATGATGGCCGGCATGATCATGTCCGTGATGGGCGTGATCGTGATGGGCATGATCGTGGCCAGGATGATCGCAATTTGCATGATCGTGGTCGTAGGCCCCGCGCTCGGGCTGGAACGGCCGTTCGACCACCGTCATCGCACAGCCCTGCCCACGCACCATCTCGGCGAGGACATGGTCGTTCTCGATGTAAAGCGCGTCGGCCGTGATCTCGGCGGGGGTGTGGCGGTTGCCGATATGCCAGGCGACGCGCATCAGCCGCAGCGGGTTGTCGGCGCGGATCTCCAGCAGGCTCTGCGCAGCGGCCCTGATCAGGACCAGCCGGCCATCCTCCAGCTTGACGGCGTCGCCGTCGGCAAGCGCGGTCGGCTTGTCGAGATCGAGCAGGATGTCAAGGCCGGCATCGCCCTTCAGCGCCAGCCGACGGCGGCCGCGATCCTCATGATCGAGCGTCAGGGTTTCGACGACGCGGTCCGCCTTGACCGCGGCTTTGCGAACGACGGAGGTGGCGCGCAGCATGATGGTGCAACCTGAATGTCTGTGATCAAAGGCGATCGACCGATCGCGGTTCGATCACTTCGATCACCGGAGGCTGCGTGACGCAAGCCCCCGCGACCTTCAGGAAGGCGAGAAGATGCGGCTGGCGCATATGCGCATCGACGTGGCTGCGCTGCTCCCAGCTTTCGACGCAGACGAAATGGCCGGGCTGGCCGACGCTTTCATGCATGTCGTAGGCGAGGCAGCCATGCTCGCGGCGGGTCGCGGCGATGCAGTCATGGGCGGCGGCGATGAACAGGGCGCGGGCGTCCGGGCGCACCTGCGCCCGGGCGATGACGAGAACGGGATCGGACATAGATAAGGCGACTCCTGGGCAACCGGGGATTGTGGTTTCCCCGGCTACAGTCGAAATGCCTGCGCGGATGCGACGCGCCGTGTCGCTGGGTTTACCGATCGTGGATGCGACCGACGAATCCGAGGCTCAGATCCGCTTGCGCAACTGCTCGTAGATCAGCCCCAGCCCAAGGCCGAACGCGCCGGCGATCAGTGCGCTGACGAGCATGCGCATCGGCACGAAACCGGCGAAATAGGGGGTGCTCCTGATCATCGGAAGCAGCAGCCAATTGCCGATGAGCATCGGGCCGAGCCAGCCGAAGACCATGCCTTTCGACCAGAAAGCGCGCGTCGGCAGATGCGGCCAGACGACCGAGAACAACGCGCCCCAGAGCCCGCCCCAGAACATCTGGTTGAGCAGGGTCGGCACGCCGAGTGGGCCGGCGGGGGCAAGGTTCCACGGCTTGGCCGGCAAAAGCCCGGCGAGGTTCAGGATAAGGAACATGCCCTGATGGAAGATGACGACGGCGATCGCTGCGGCGATGAAACCAGCCAGAAGGCTTTTTGGCGAGACGCCGGAATCGACGGAGGTAAGGCTGGCCATGGAGAGCTTTCGGATAGGGGAGCGTCGCCGCGCGAGAGTGGCACGCGCCGTGCGGCGCAGCAATCGCGCGGACTTTGTGCGGCTAAGTCCTGCCGCCACGAGACCTCAGAACAGGAAATAGCGCTGCGCCAGCGGCAGTTCCTTCGCCGGTTCGCAGACCAGAAGCTCCCCATCGGCCACCACCGCATAGGTCTCGGGATCGATCCGGATGTCGGGCGTGGCGTCGTTGTGGATCATGCTCTTCTTCGAGATGCCGCCGCGCACATTCTCGACCGCGACCATCTGCTTGTCGGTGCCCAACCGCTTCTGCAGCCCGTTGGCGATCGCGGCCTGAGAGACGAAGACCAGCGAGGTCGAGGTCACGGCCTTGCCGAAGGCGCCGAACATCGGCCGGTAATGCACCGGCTGCGGCGTCGGGATCGAGGCGTTGGGATCGCCCATCGGAGCGGCCGCGATCATGCCACCCTTGATCACCAGATCGGGCTTGGCGCCGAAGAAGGCCGGCGACCACATGACGAGATCGGCGAGCTTGCCCACTTCGACCGAGCCGATATGGCGCGAGACGCCATGCGAGATCGCCGGGTTGATCGTATACTTCGCGACATAGCGCTTGGCGCGGAAATTGTCGGCTCCCGTGCCGGCATCCTGCGCCAGCGAGCCGCGCTGGACCTTCATCTTGTGCGCGGTCTGCCAGGTGCGGGTGATGACCTCGCCGATGCGGCCCATGGCCTGGCTGTCCGACGACATCATCGAGAGCGCGCCGAGATCGTGCAGGATGTCCTCGGCGGCAATCGTCTCCTTGCGGATGCGGCTCTCGGCGAAGGCGAGGTCCTCCGGGATCGAGGGCGACAGATGATGGCAGACCATCAGCATGTCGAGATGCTCGTCGAGCGTGTTGACGGTGAAGGGCCGCGTCGGATTGGTCGAGGAGGGCAGGACGTTGGGCAGCCCCGCCACCTTCATGATGTCGGGCGCGTGCCCGCCGCCGGCGCCCTCGGTGTGGAAGGCGTGGATGGTGCGGTTCTTGAAGGCGGCGATCGTGTCCTCGACGAAGCCGCTCTCGTTCAGCGTGTCGGTGTGGATCATCACCTGCACGTCGTAGTCGTCGGCGACGGAGAGGCAGTTGTCGATCGCGGCCGGCGTCGTGCCCCAGTCCTCGTGCAGCTTCAGCGCGCAGGCCCCGGCCTCGACCATCTCGATCAGCGCGCCGGGCAGCGCGGCATTGCCCTTGCCGGCGAAGGCGAGGTTCATCGGGAAGGCGTCGGCGGCCTTGATCATCTGGCCGAGATGCCAGGGGCCGGGCGTGCAGGTCGTCGCCAGCGTGCCATGGGCCGGGCCGGTGCCGCCCCCTAACATGGTGGTCAGCCCGCTCATCAGCGCATCCTCGATCTGCTGCGGGCAGATGTAGTGGATATGGCTGTCGAAACCGCCGGCCGTGACGATCTTGCCCTCGGCCGCGATGACCTCGGTGCCGGGGCCGACGATGATCGTCTCGGACGGGTCGAAATTGCCGAAGCCGGCCTGAATGTCGGGATTGCCGGCCTTGCCGATGGCGCAGATGCGCCCGGCCCGGATGCCGATATCGGCCTTGACGATGCCCCAATGGTCGAGGATCAGCGCGTTGGTGATGACGGTGTCGACCGCGCCGTCGGCGTTCCTGACCTGCGACTGCCCCATCCCATCGCGGATGACTTTTCCGCCGCCGAACTTCACCTCCTCGCCATAGGTGGTGAAGTCGCGCTCGACCTTGATGACGAGCTCGGTGTCGCCGAGACGCACCGTATCGCCCGTGGTGGGGCCGAACATCGCGGCATAGGCGTTGCGGGGGTAGGTAAAGGGCATGGGTGGCCTCGCCAGCCGACAGACGGCTCAGGATGTCAACAACTGGAAACCCGCGATGTCCAGAGCGCCGCGGTCGAAGGACATAGTCCGTTCACACCCCTCGTCAGCATTTATCGTGCCGATCAAGGCATCCATCAGACCGCAGCCGTGACGTTCGGCCAACGCAATCGCACGGGTGACGCGCTCGCGATCTTGAACGACGATCGTATCGCTCTCGACAAGCGTTCGCGCAATACCGATCAGCCTCGTCGGCGGCGACTTGTAGCGTCGCAGGAGCGTCCAGCAGATCTCGGCCAGGACGACCAGATTGACATAGCCCGGCCGCTCCCGGGACAGAGTGTCGATGACCCGCGAAGCAACGCGGAACTGTTCGGGATCGTCTTTGACCAGAACCCTCAACAGAACATTGGAATCCAGGCCAATCATGCCGCGTCGCGGCTCGCCGACGTCGATTTCGTGCGCTCGTCGTCTGCCACGATCTGATCCGCAATGGCCTCGTCGTCGGAGGCATAAGCGGGATCGGGCTTGAGATCAGCCAGCAGACCAAAGAGGTCAGATGCAGGCCGATTGCGTCGAAAGACCGTGACGTGCCCCTCGTCGTCGAGGAAGAACTCGACCAGATCGCCCTCCTTGAGCGACCATTGACGCCGTAGCTCGACGGGCAAGGTCAACTGGCCCTTTGAACTCAGCTTCGCTTCGTAAAGAGCCATCTGCAACCTCCAACTAAACGTCTCACTCCTTACTTAATATGAAAAAACCGATTTATCAATGAAAATCCTTACTGCTTCACCTCGCGCATCCGCGTCGCCTGCGAGGCCGCCAGCGCCCAGCTCGCCTGTGTCCGGACATAGACGGCCGTCCAGCGAAAGGAGTAGGTCTTGCCCTCAGTGAGCGAGCGGATCGGACTGATGCCGGTGGCGACCGCCGTCCAGTCGCTCGGCGCACGGATGACGAGGTCCTCGGCGGGCGCATTCTCGATCACCGGATCGCCGGCCAGCGCCGAGACGATGCGGGCATCCTTGCCGTCGAGCTTGCCCGAGCCGTGGGTATGGACGAAGGAGCCGGCATACATCTCGCGCAGCTTGCCCGCGTCCCTGGCGACGATCGCGGCGGCGAGCGCCTTGCGGAAGATTTGGATCTCCTCGGCGACAGCGCGCTCGCCGGCCGGCGACAGGATCGCCGGCGGATGCGCCGCCACCATCGTTGCCACCAGGGCGGCGAGAACGACACCGGCCAACCATCTCATCGCGTTTTCTCCCCTTGTGCTCAGCTCTCCAACGGGCGTTCGGCAGGGCTCCGCTGCGGCGCGGACTTCGGCTTCTTCTTCCTCGCCTTCCTGACCACGACCTTCGGCCGCTTCGGCTTCACCGCCTGCTGGTCCTGGAGCAATTCGAGCTGGACCTGCTGGATTTCGGCGAGCCGCTGCCATTGCCGCGTGATCAGATGGTCGATCTTCTCATGCAGATGCCTGATCTCGAGCTCCGCCTTGAGGTTGACCTGATAGTCGTTGGACGAACGCAGGCGGTCTTTTTCCTCCTGCCGCTTCTGGCTCATCATGATGATCGGCGCCTGGATGGCGGCAAGGCATGAGAGCACGAGGTTGAGCAGGATGAAAGGATAGGGATCGAAGGCCTGCGCCGCGAGCGCGACGTTGAGCGCCATCCAGCCCAGCAGCACGACGAAGAAACTGATCAGGAAGCCCCAGGAGCCGCCGAAGCTGGCGAGCCCGTCCGAAAGCCGCTCCCCCAGCGTGCGCTTTTCGGCGAAATCGTCCTCGATATTCTCGGCGATGGTCTCCTGACGGGCGATGCTCTCAGCGACCTCGCGGTCGAGATCGGAGTATTCGCCATGCTCCTCGCGCAGGATCTCCTCGACATAGCGGGTGCGATAGCGCGCCAGCTCTTTCACGCTGATCAGCGCATGGTCCTCAATCACGGGAAAGTCGCGCCTTATGTGCTCGACCAGCGTGGGGCGCAGGCTATCGAGCACGACGAGGTTCTTGCGCGCCATCTCGACGCCGCTGATGGCGCAGATTCCGCGCTTCCTGCGCAGCTGGGCGGCGGTCTCTCCCGGTCTCGGGTCGGCCTCGTCCGCCGCGTCCTCTCGCGCGATCGCGTCGCTCACAGCTTGCCCATGACATCCTGCCGGAAGCCGTAGACCTCGCGCTTGCCGGCGAGCGCGACGAGCTTCACCTCGCGGGTCTGGCCGGGCTCGAACCGAACCGCCGTTCCAGCCGGGATGTCGAGCCTGAAGCCCCGCGCCCGCTCGCGCTCGAAGGACAAGGCCGGGTTGGCCTCGAAGAAATGGTAATGCGAGCCGATCTGGATCGGCCGGTCGCCGGTATTGGAGACGGTGAGCGACAGGCTCTCGCGGCCCTCGTTCATGATCAGGTCGCCCGGCAGCGTCTTGACCTCGCCGGGCTTCATCGCGTCGGACGCGCCGCGGATCGGCTCGTGGACCGTCACCAGCTTGGTGCCGTCGGGAAAGGTCGCCTCGACCTGGACGTCGTGGATCAGCGCCGCGATGCCGTCCATGACCTGATCGGCCGAGATCACATGCGCGCCGGCCTCCATCAGATCGGCGACAGACCTGCCGTCGCGCGCACCCTCGACGACGAAGTCGGTGATCAGCGCGACGGCTTCGGGATAGTTCAGCTTGACGCCGCGCTCGAGCCGTCTGCGCGCCACCATGGCGGCCATGGCGATGAGCAGCTTGTCCTTCTCGCGCGGCGTCAGATTCATGCAGTCACCTTCTTTTTCTCGCCTTCGGAGGTCTCGTCTTCCGACACCTCCTCCCCTTCGTCTTCCTCGTCCTCGGCGTCTTCATCCTCGGACTCGTCTTCCTCGTCTTCGTCCTCGTCGTCGCCGAGATCGGCATATTCGTAGGCGAAGACGATCTCGCCGGTGGCGGGATCGAAGGCGCTGGAGGTGGATTCGTCGAACGCCTCGATCAGCATTTCCGCATCCTCGGGACCATCGACGTCGAAGCGGCGCACCGCCTCCTCGCCGTCGGCCTTGAGCGAAAGCTCGATCGCCCAGCCCCGCGCGCCGGTGTCATAGATGCATTTCAGACCCTGGATCGCCAGCATGATGCTCTCCTCAGATTGACCAGGTGCGCGGCAGCGCACGGCCGGTCATCTGCCCGACGAGCGTGACGAGGGCGCGACGGAGCGCCTGCGCCTCGGGGGCGAGGAGACGGATGACGAGAAGGTCGGAGACGATGCCTGCGCCGGCCTCGACGCCGGAGAGCGCTTCGCCGGCGATCGTTTCCCGCAATCCTTCGAGTTTTTCGAGGGCCTGCGGTCCGGCGGCCACCAAGGTAGCGGCGGCGCGCGCACCGGCGCCGATGGCAAGTTTTTCGAGATGGCTTGCGATCGCGCCCTCCAGCCGCAGATCGTCGGCGAAGACGAGTTTGCCTTGGCGGCGGATGCGCCAGCGGTCGCGCAAACTGCCGCGCAGCAGGCTCTCGCCCATCGCGGCGCGACCGAAGAACACGCTTTCGCAGGCGACGAGCGAGGCGGACGGCGCGAGATCGATCGTCAGGCTGCGAGAAAGCCGCGCGCCCGAGAACAGGATGCTTTCCTGCGGCAGCCAGTGCAGCGTCGCGCCCTCCCCGACCGAGAGCACCGTCCCGATGCGGGTGTCGTCGCCCTGGCTGCGATAAATCTTTTCCGCCGCCTGGCTGGTGACGATCGCATGGCTGCCGGCGTCGAGCACGGCCTCGACGCGCATCGCGTCGCCACCCGCCATGCCGCCGCCGGTGTTGATCAGCACCGCCTCGCAGGTCTCGTCGTAGCTCGTCGGGAAACGGGCGCGATAACCGCCGGATTCGGCCACCTCCCGCCGATGGGTCCGGCCGCCACCGATGCCGAAGCGCAGCCGAACGCCTCCTGCCGCCCGGACATAGGCCGGCAGGAGCGGATCATGGGCTGCCGGGATGGGCGGCGCGAACATCAAAAGTCCAGACTGCGACAGAGGCGACAATCTTCCGCGCGGCCCTTTGCCGGGCAAGGGGTCGTGCTGCAAATCGCGCCTTAATTTTAGGCAGAGGCGACCGCGTGACGGAGCGCTCAGGCGTTCTCGGCCAGAAAGCGCTCGATCTCGTCCCGTCGCGGCGCGCCGAGACGCCCGCCGAAGCGAGTGCATTTGATGGCGGCGGCAGCCGAGGCGAAGCGGATCGCCGCGCGCTCGCTCTGCCCTTCCGCCAGCGCCAGCGCAAACGCTCCGTGCCAGACGTCGCCAGCCCCCAACGTATCGACCGTCTCCACGACGAAAGCCGGGACATGCGTAACCGCGCCGTTCTCGATGAAGAGCACGCCCTCCTTGCCGAGCGTCACGGCAAGCCAGTTGGATGCGCCGTCGGCAACCCTCGCCAGACCAGAGCGCGGATCGTCCTCGCCGGCGAGCTCGCGCAACGCCTGCTGGCTGAAGGCGACATGGCTCGCGGTCGCGACAAGGTCGGGATGGGGCGGCTTGCGGTCGGCATCGAGCACGCCGGGAACGCCGGCCTTCCGCGCAAGCCGGAGAGCCGCCAGCGCGCCCTCGCCCCAGCGCGTGTCGGCGAGGACGGCGTTCGCGCCCTCGGGCAGGTTTAGAGGCAGCCAGCCGGTCTCCTCCGGCATCGCCGGGTCGGAGTAGGACACCACCATGCGCTCGCCGGCGGCATCGACCAGAATGGCGGAGACCGGCGAGCGCAGGCCGGGCGCACGGAGAGACATCGACGCATCGACGCCCTCGGCTGCGAGATCGGCGACGATCCTGTCCCCCGTTAGGTCGTCGGCGAGGCGGGTCGCGAGCCATGAGCGGCCGCCGAGTCGCGCGATCGCCACCGAGGCGTTGCCGGCGCAGCCGCCGCCGACCACGGCCAGATCGCGCGAGCGGTATTTTTCGCCGCGCGTCGGCAGGGTTTCGACGCTGTAGACATAGTCGAGCGTGGCGATGCCGAGGCAGAAGACGCCACTCACGCGCCGTCGGCTCCGAAACGGTATTCGCTGACCTGCCGGTAGACCTCGCCTGGCCGCAGCACGGTCGAGGGGAAATGCGGCAGGTTCGGCGAATCCGGCACATGCTGCGGTTCCAGCGCGACGCCGGCGCAAGGCCCGTATGATACGCCGTCGAGGCCCGACACGGGCGTGTCCAGCTTGACGCCGTCATAGACCTGCAGAGCCGGCTCCGTGGTCCAGAGTTGCATGACGAGCCCACTTTTGGCTGAGCTCAACGTTGCGGCATGCGCCAGATCGAGCCCGACTGCCGCGCTCGGCTCGGAGCGGTCGCGTCGCAGGATGTAGTTGTGGTCGTACCAGATGCGCGCGCCGTCTTGTCCCATCATCCGGATCGGGCGGGATTTCCGGAAGTCGAAAGGCGTTCCGCCGAGATCGGCGAGCGAACCGTCGGGAATCAGGTCGGCATCGACCGGCGTCATCAGGTGGCTGCGGACCTCCAGTTCATGGTCGAGGATATCGGGGCCGCCATCGAGATTGAAATAGGAGTGGTGGGCGAGGTTGACGATGGTCGCGGCGTCCGTCGTCGCGGAGAGCTCGATGCGCAAGGTCGCCTCGCCCTGCAGGCTGTAGCGGCACCAGACGCAAAGCGCGCCCGGATAGCCGGCGTCGCCATCGGCCGAGACCAGAGCCAGCGTCACGCTCGCCTCGTCATGGTGGAGGATCGTCCAGGGCCGCTTGCCGAAACCCTTGCCGCCGCCATGGAGCGAATGCAGGCCGTTCTGGTTGAGCGGCGTCTGATACCTTTTGCCATCGAGCGTGAAGCGCCCGCCGCCGATGCGGTTGGCGAAGCGGCCGGCGATCGCGCCCATATGCGGCGAATGGGCGAGATAGTCGGCGAGATTGTCGAAGCCGAGCACGACGCGCTGGCTGCCGCCATCGGGCCGGGGCACGACGAGATCGCGCAGCACGGCGCCCCACTCCATGATCGTCGCCTGCGCGCCCGCGGCCGAGCGCAGCGTGACCTCGTGGATCGGCGTGCCGTCGGCAAGCGTGCCGAGGAGGGATTTGGTCACGGCGGCATGCTCCGCTGACTCTCAGGGTCCGAAACGGACGCCGTCGATGTCGGTATGGATGAAATCGTTGCCCTTGTAGGCGAGCTTTAGACCGGAGGTCCTCGCTGCCGCATAAGCGAAACAGTCACCCATGTTCAGGCGAGCGGGATGTCCTGTCAGATGATGGTAGCGGGAGGCACAGGCGTGAGCGACCTTACCCTCCTGAAAATCGAGAGGAATCACAACGACAGCGAATTCGGAAAGGTAACCGCTGACGGTATCGAATGCCTCTTCGAACTTTGCCCCAAGCCGAACGAGACGCGAAGAGGCTTCGAAAATCGCAAGCGGTGACGTCTTCAACCGGTGTTGCCGCGAAAGCGACTCGTAGATAGCCTCAGATTCCGGCTCCTGCATCAAAAGTGCCAAGATCACAGATGCATCGAGAAACATTACGCGTCGCCGTATTCTCGATCGAAGAACTCCTTGTGCGTCATCCCATCGTCCTTGAGATCGAATTTCGCCAGACGAGCCCGAGCCGCATTCGTCGCCTCAACGATCATCTTGCGGCGTTCGGCGCGTCGGTCCAATTCGAGACGCACCGCCAGACCGATCGCCCCCTGAAGCGTAAGGCCGTCCTGAGCGGCGAGCTCGCGCACGTCGCGATCGATCTCATCATCCCTGACGAGTATGCCCATGATGACCCCCTGATATCAACTCATGATATCAAAAGGAGATATCATGGGCAAGATCAGCTTCACCACACCCCCGTGTTCGCCATGCTCGCCCAAGGCTCGGCCGGGGCCTTCGGCTCGCCCTTCTGCAGCAGCTCGATCGAGATGTTGTCGGGCGAACGGACGAAGGCCATGTTGCCGTCGCGCGGCGGTCGGTTGATCGTGATACCGGCGTCCATCAGCTTCTGGCAGGTGGCGTAGATGTCTTCGACCTCATAGGCGAGATGGCCGAAATTGCGCCCGCCGGTATAGGTTTCCGGATCCCAGTTATAGGTCAGCTCCAAGGTCGGCCGGCCGCGCGAGCCGGTCGCCTTGACCGCATCCAGATCGTCGGGCGCAGCCAAGAAGACCAGCGTGAAGCGGCCCTTCTCGCTCTCGATCCGGCGGGTCTCGACCAGCCCGAACTTGGTCACGTAGAAATCCAGCGCGGCGTCGAGATCGGTCACGCGGACCATGGTGTGGAGATAGCGCATCGGGGAGAGCCTCTTGCTTTGAAATGTCTGCGGGTTGATCTCGCCTCTAGATCGGGCGACACGCTTCGGGTTCAAGAGCATTGGCCCATTCAGGCGGGTCAGTCCAAGAGAGACGGCGCGAGAGAGCCATGACCGACACGCAAGGCGGACCTTCGCGCCTCGATGCGGCGACGATATCCGGGATCAAGCAGCGCGCCGCCATTCTCTCGGTGATGGCGACGCTGCTGCTCACGCTCGCCAAGGGCGCGGCGGCCGTGCTTTCCGGATCGCTCGCGCTTTTGACCGACGCGCTGCAGGGCCTGATCGACATCGGCTCGACGTTGTTCACCTGGTTTGCAGTGCGCGCCGCCGACAAGCCGGCCGATGACGAGCATCATTACGGCCATGGCAAGGTCGAGGCGCTGGCGGCGCTGGTCGAGACCGCGATCCTGTTTGCGCTCGCCGGCGCGATCCTGTGGGAGGCCGGCTCGCGGCTGTGGACCGGCGCGCTCGGCGCGGTCTCGGTGACGCCGGTGGTGATCGGCGTGATGCTGCTCTCGATGGTGGTTGACGCCGTGCGCTGGCGCTCGCTGACGCAGGTGGCGGCCGAGACCGGCAGCGAGGCGCTGGCGGCGGAGGCGACCCATTTCTCGGCCGATTTCGTCGGTTCGGCGCTGGTGCTGGCGGGGCTCGTCGCCTCATGGCTGGGCTTCGCCAGGGCCGACACGGTCGCCGCCTTCGCCATCGCCGCCTTCATGGCCCTGTCGGCCTTCAAGCTCGGGCGGCGCACCATCGACACGTTGCTCGACGCCGCGCCCGAAGGCGTCACCGAGCGCCTGCGCCATGCGGTCGCCGCCGTGCCCGGCGTCGTCGCGGTCGATGCCATCAAGGTCAGGCCGGCCGGCGGGCGCGTCTTCGGGGAGATCGGCATCCGGGTCTCGCGCACCCTGCCGCTGGACCGGGTCGTCGCGATCAAGCAGGCCCTGCTCGACGCCGTCGAGCGCGAGCAGCCGGGGGCGGAGATGACGATTGCCGCCAATCCGATCCAGGTCGACGACGAGACGGCGCTGGAGCGTGTGCTGCTGATCGCGCTCAAGCTCAGGATTCCGGTCCACCATGTCAGCGTCCATTCGATCGGCGAGCGGCTCTCGGTCAGCCTCGACATGGAGGTCGATGCGAAGCTGCCGCTCGGCGATGCGCATGAGGTGGCGACACGACTGGAAAGCGCCATCCGCGCCGAATTCGGCGGCGAAACCGAGGTCGAAACCCATATCGAGCCGATGGAGACTGGCCTGCCCGCAGGCCACAACGCCGCCTGGGAGACGGTCGAGGACATCGGCAAGGCGCTCGCCGGCGAGGCGGCGAGCCTCGAGGGCCCGGTCCATGACATCCACAGCGTGCGCGTGCGCCAGACCGTCAACGGGCTGGTGGTGAACTACCATTGCCGCGTGGATCCGGCGCTCGACGTCGCCGCAGTCCATGCGGCGGTGGATGCGATCGAACGCGCGGTCAGGCTGGCGCGGCCGCAGGTCTGCCGGCTGGTCAGCCATGCCGAGCCGGCCGTCATCCGGGCGGCGTATGACGATCATCCGACCAGCAACCGCGCCGCGCCGAGATAGAGCGGCAGCCCGACCAGGAGATTGAACGGAAAGGTCACCGCCAGCGCCGCCGTCAGCGCGAGACCTGCATCGGCCTCCGGCAAGGCGCTGCGGATGGCGGCCGGCGCGACGATATAGGAGGCGCTGGCGGCAAGCGTCGCCAGGATCGTCGCCTCGCCGACGGACAACCCGATGACCGAGGCCAGGGCCAGCCCGAGCGCCGCGTTGACCAGCGGGACAGCGACCCCCAGCACGAGGATCATCGGAGCCGCCTGCCGGATCGCCGCGCCCTGCCGCGCCGCCTGGAGGCCGAGATCGAGCAGAAAGAGGCACAGCAGGCCGCGAAACAGATCGACGAAGAGCGGCTTGACAGGCTGCAGACCGGCCGGGCCAACGATCGCGCCGATCGCCAGGCCGCCGGCCAGCAGGACGACGCTCTTGCTCGAAAGCGTCCTGCCGAGCACGCCGCCGGCCGACGCCGCGCCTCCCTCGGCACGGCGCGCGAGCATGATCGCCACGACGATCGCCGGCGCTTCCATCAGCGCCAGCAGCGCGGTGGCGTGCGATCCGTGGGCGATACCGGCGCTGTCGAGAAACGCCGTGGCGGCGATGAAGGTCACGGCCGAGACCGAGCCGTAATGGGCGGCGAAGCCGGCGCAGTCGGCGGCCGTGCGCCCGGTCAGCCGCCTGAGCGCGAGATAGACCCAGAGCGGAATCGCAAGCGTCAACGCAAGGCCAGCGGCGAAGACCGGAAGCGCCGTAGCCATGGGTGCCTGCGCCAGCTCGGCCCCGCCTTTCAGGCCGATCGCCAGCATCAGATAAAGCGAGAGAAAGCGCGCGACCGGTTCGGGCAGCGCCAGATCGCTGCGGATGGCGACCGCCACGACGCCGAGCACGAAGCACAGCGTCATCGGGGAAATCAGGTTCTGAAAGGCGATGTCGAGGCTGGCCACGCGATGCTCCATCGTTGCGATGGGCGGGCACTAGCAGCGCGGGATGATTGACAGAACGCCAGTCCGATAATTGAATTGATTGATCTTTCCAATGAATGGATGAGCGATGCCTTTTCCGCTTCCGCCCTTCGACCTCGAGTTGCTGCGCAGCTTCGCGGCGGTCCTCGACAATGGCGGCTTCACGCGCGCGGCCGAGCGGCTCGGGCGCACCCAATCGACGGTCAGCCTGCAGATCCGCAAGCTGGAGACCGCCCTCGGCCAGCGCGTCTTCGAACGCAGGAGCGGCAGCGCCGGGCGGATCGTGCCGACGCCGGCGGGCGAAGCGCTGCTGGCGCATGCCCGCCCGATCCTGCAACTCGCCGAGCAGGCGCGCACGGCCTTGCTGGCGCCCGACATCGAGGGGCGGCTGCGGCTGGGCACTCCCGAGGATTTCGCCACTTGGCACCTGCCCGACATCCTCGCCCGCTTCGCACGGGCGCATCCGCGGATCGATCTCGAGGTCACCTGCGACTTCTCGGTCAATCTGCTCGCTGGTTTCGGTCGCGGCCTGTTTGACCTGATCCTGTTCAAGCGCGACCCGCAGCCGGCCTTCGGCGGCGGCACCGGCATCTGGAGCGAGCCTCTGGTCTGGGCCGCCTCCTCGCGGTTCCAGCCGCTCGACGACCAGGCGGCGCTTCCGCTCGTGCTCGCGCCGGCGCCCGACATCTACCGCAAGCGCGCGCTGGCGGCGCTCGATATCGCGGGCCGCAACTGGCGGGTCGTCCTGACCAGTCCGAGTCTGGCCGGCCAGCACGCGGCCGTGCGCGCGGGGCTCGGCGTCAGCGTGTTGCCACGCGGCATGATCCCGCCCGATCTGACCGTGCTCGACCGGCTGTCGAACCGGCTGCCGGCCCTCGCCGATGCCGAAATTGTGCTCTATGCCGCGCCGGGCCAACCCAGCCCAGCGGCGGAACGGTTGGCGTCACATATCGTGCAATCGCTCGAAGCGCTGCGCGCCTGACACAAGACCGCACCGTCGCTCCATGACAATGCGGCCGGCGATGCGGGGGCGGTGCATCGCCGGCCGACCGATCGGGACTGGCGGGGAGCCCGCCGCCCGACACGCTCAGAACCTGTAGGTCGCCGAAGACTGAACCCGCGTCTGGCGGCCGCGCGCGTTGTCGCGGTCCTCTCGCAGGCCGTGCTGCACCTCGATGCCGAGATCGAGATCGGCCCAAGGGCTCCAGATCAGGTTCGCCGCGCCATACTGGCTGTGCTTGAAGGTCACGGCGGAGGCGAAGCGCGGCAGATCGGAGCGGACATAGCTATAGACCAGGTTGCTGCGCAGCTCGTTCGTCCACCAGTGCTGGAAGGCGACATAGCCGCCAAAGGTCTTCTGGGTCTCCGCCTGGCCCGTCGCCGGATTGTAGAACACGCTCGGCAGCACGCCCGCCGTCACGCCCGCCGTCTCCTGGATATAGCGGGTCGCGCCATTGGCGTAGGTGGCCTGGAAGCGGATATTGTCCTTGGGCGCGAGGAACGGCAGGTTGAGCCGGCCATGCAGCGTGCCGGCATAGCCGACCTCGTCTCCCGAGACCCCGTTGGGCGCATTGGTCTGCGTGACCGCGCCGCCGAGCTGGATGTGGCCGAACGCGCCCTGATAGCGGATATTGCCGACGAAATCGGGCGTGGTGTCGCGGCTCGAGACGACGGCTGCGGCCGGGCCGAACTGGACCCTGCCCTCGGGGTTCTCGATCGCACCGGCGATCGAGAAGCCGTTGGCGAAGCGGTGCTGCAGCCTGACCACGCCCTGCCTGATGAAGGTCTGGCCGCCCGCGCCCGCGAAATCGAGCGTCTCGGCGTAGGCGCCCGGATCGTAGAAGGTCGTCCACCACTGGCCGGCCAGCAGCGGCCCGACCTCGACGATGGCGTGGCGGAGCCGAAAGGAATCCGAGTTCGACGCGATCTGGTTGCCGGCCGCGCCGAAAAAGTCGCCTTCCAGCAGGATGCGGGCCGGCCCCAGCGGCGTCTCCTTCTTGGAAAACTCGATGTTGAAGCGCGATTCGCGGCCGTGGATGCGGAAGGCGGAGTCGCCGATACGAGTGCGACGGGTGTCGATGGCGGCGACCGCGAACAGGTCCTCGGCTCCCAGCGACGGGTCGCCGCCGACGCGGCCGATCACATCGGCCTTCACCTTGCCGCCGATCCTGACGTCGATATCGGTGCCCGGCAGACGCCAGCTCCGCGGCAGGCCGCCCTTGAGCACGTAAGGCTCGTCGTCGGCCTTGGCGACGACGCCATCCTTGGTGACGACATTGCGCGCCGCCGGGGTGCGGCGCGCGTTCTGCGTCCTGATGCCGCCAACCTCGCGCCGCAGCGCCTCGATCTGGCGCTGCTGATCGCGGATCAGCTTTTCAAGTCGCGCGGTCTGGTCCTGGGCGCTGACGGTCATCGACGACAGCGCCAAAGCGAGGCCCGAGGCCGCGACACTTGCCGCGACAGAACGTGATCTTGCTAAAAACGACATGTACACTCCCCCAATAAGCGGTTCATTTATTGATTTGTTTTCCTTTGCCGACTGCGGGACGCTGTCATGGGCATTTATCACTCAGAAATCACAAGTTATTGACTTTGGTTTGTTGACAAAAAATCCGATGAATCAAACGTTAATACTGTTTCCATGTTGACAAAATCAATGGAGCGCGCCGGCCATGCCGAAGCCTGCCCAGACTTTCGCGGCGGACGGGGACCGCCTCACCTCAGCAGCCATGGCGATCGGAACCGTGGCGATCGGGACGATGAGGGTCGACGGCGCCGGCCCCGATCAGCTTCTCTCCGAGCGGCAATGGCTTTGGCTTAGCTGCCGCCTGCCCCTGGCGACCGAGAAACGCGGCCGCCCACCCGGCAACAACCGCGCCGTGGTCGAGGGCATTTTCTGGGTCGCCTGGAGCGGCCAGCCCTGGCGCGATCTGCCCGCCTGCTATGGGAAATGGAGCAGCGTCTATCGCCGGTTCCAGCGCTGGTCGCGCAGCGGCGTCTTCAGCGGTCTGATGGAGCATATCCGGCCGTTCGAATGCGGGCCGCAGGCGCCCGATGCCGAAACCAGGCTGCTCTATGAGGGGTTGGCTGTGGTCGGCCCTCTGGCGCAGCGCCAGCGCGCCGCGCCGCGGATGCCAGGCCGGCAGCACAGGCGCGATCTCGTTTCGGCCTGATTTGCGGATCGCGGTTCACCGCCGGCCCACGCGCCGGCGAAAGCGCGCCGCTCGCGACAGGGAAGCCGGCTGGCGCTGAGCCCGTGGCCACCGGCGCGGGCGCTTGACCAGTCTGCGCCGGCGCTCTTCCAGCATGGAATAGCGCAGGCTACAGACGGGGCGAGAGACCACATGCCTTGCAGGTTCCCATGCGCGCCGAAGACCCCCATCTGATCCGCCTCGAGGATTATCGCCCGTCGGACTGGCTGATCGACACGGTGGATCTCGACATCGCGCTCGATGCGCGCAAGACGCGGGTGCGGGCGCTTCTGGGCTTGCGGCCCAATCCCGCCGGGCGGCCGGGAGCCCCGCTGGTGCTCGACGGCGACGAATTGGTCCTGAGCGGGGTTTCGCTCGACGGCGCGCCGCTTCCGGCAGAGGCCTATCAAGCCACGGCGCAGGCTCTGACGATCCAGAACCCACCGCAGCGGCCGTTCACGCTAGGCATCGAGACGGTGCTCGACCCGTCGGCCAACACCAAGCTGATGGGGCTCTACCGTTCGTCGAACGCCTATTGCACGCAATGCGAGGCCGACGGTTTCCGCCGGATCAGCTATTTCCTCGACCGGCCCGACGTGATGAGCGTCTACACCGTCAGGCTTGAGGCCGTGAAGGCCGATGCGCCGGTGCTGCTCTCCAATGGCAATCTGGTGGCGGCCGGCGAAGTGCCGGGCAGCGACAGACATTTCGCGGTCTGGCACGACCCGCACCCCAAGCCCGCCTATCTCTTCGCGCTGGTCGGCGGCGCGCTCGACCATGTCCGCGAGGATTACGTCACCGCCGACGGGCGCAAGGTCGAACTCGCCGTCTATGTCGAACCCGGCAAGGCCGGGCGCGCCGGCTGGGCCATGGACTCGCTCATCCGCTGCATGCGCTGGGACGAGCGCGCCTTCGGGCGCAACTACGATCTCGACGTGTTCAACGTCGTCGCCGTGTCGGATTTCAACATGGGCGCGATGGAGAACAAGGGCCTCAACATCTTCAACGACAAGTATGTGCTGGCCGACCCGAAAACTGCGACCGATGGCGACTACGCCTCGATCGAGGCGATCATCGCGCATGAGTATTTCCACAACTGGACCGGCAACCGCATCACCTGCCGCGACTGGTTCCAGCTCTGCCTCAAGGAAGGTCTGACCGTCTTCCGCGACCAGGAATTCTCCTCCGACGAGCGCTCTCGCCCGGTGAAGCGGATCGCCGATGTGCGGACGCTGCGAGCGACGCAGTTCTCCGAGGACGCCGGGCCGCTGGCCCACCCGGTCAGGCCCCGCGCGTACAAGGAGATCAACAACTTCTACACGCCCACGGTCTACGAGAAGGGCGCGGAGGTGATCCGGATGCTCAAGGTCCTGATCGGACCCGAGGCCTTCAAGGCCGGCATGGACCTGTATTTCGCGCGCTGCGACGGCACGGCCGCGACGATCGAGGAGTTCCTGGCCTGTTTCGCCGAAAGCTCGGGCCGCGACCTGAGCCATTTCGCGCGCTGGTACGAGCAGGCCGGCACGCCGACCATCGTCGCCTCGGGACGCTACGACGCCCAGGCGAAGCGCTACACGCTCGACCTCGCCCAGACCACGCCAGCGACGCCGGGCCAGCCTGACAAGCTGCCGGTCGTGCTGCCCGTCGCGCTCGGGCTCGTCGGAAAGGAGGGCGACCTCGCGCTCGTCACGGACTCGCCCGCCTATGCCGGCGGCGGCGTGATCGTGCTCGACCAGCCCTCGCTGTCTGTGACATTCGACGATGTCGCCGAGCCGCCGATTCCCTCGCTGCTGCGCGGCTTCTCGGCGCCGGCGCGGCTGGAACTGGATCTCGCCGACGCCGACCTGCTGCGGCTGTTCTCGGCCGACAGCGATTCCTTCAATCGCTGGCAGGCGCTGCAGAGCGTCGCTACGCGCGCTCTCGTGGCGGCGGGCCGCCCCAGCGGCGACGTTACGGCGCTTGCGAGCCGGACATCCGAAATCGCATCCGCGCTGGACGCTTTCCTCGGCGACAGGGCGCTCGCCGACCCCGCCTTCGCCGCGCAGGTGCTGCGCCTGCCGCTGCCGGCCGACATCGCCCGCGAAATCGGCCGCGATGTTTATCCCGACGCGATCCATGCGGCGCATCGGGCGCTGTCGACCGGTCTGGGACAGGCGCTGCTGCCGCGCCTGCTGAGCCTGCGCGACGCGCTGACCCAGACCGGAGCCTACGCGCCGGACGCCAACTCGGCAGGCCGGCGCGCCTTGCGCAACGAGGCGCTCGGCCTCCTCGCGCTGGCCGACCCTGAGCGCGTGACGCGGCTCTGCACGGAGCAGTTCGAGCTGGGCGACAATCTGACCGACCGGCTCGCGGCGCTTGCGGCCATGACCCTGATCCCCGGCGCCGCGCGCGACATGCTGATCGAGCGCTTCGCGGCGGCCTATGCGGACGAGCCGCTCGTGCTCGACAAATGGCTGATGGCGCAGGCGCTCATCCCCGAGCCCGGCACGCTCGACCGGGTCAGGGAGTTGATGCGCCACAAAGCCTTCTCGCTTGGCAACCCCAACCGGGTGCGCTCGCTGATCGGCGGTTTCGCGGCGAACCTGACCCAGTTCAACCGGGCGGACGGGGCAGGCTACAATTTCGTCGCCGATATCGTGATCGCGCTCGACAGGACCAATCCGCAGGTCGCATCCCGGCTGCTTGCGGCTTTCAAGAGCTGGCGCATGCTGGAGCCGGCGCGGCGCAGCCTTGCGGAAAACGCGCTCGCGATGGTGGCCCAGACGCCAAACCTCTCCCGCGATGTCGCCGACATCGCCGAACGCGCGCTGGCGTGACGGGACCGCCTGCGGGCAATTCCCTAACGGCAAGCGCCACAAAGGTTAACGAGGCATTACGCGCGCAAGATTCATTCTTTGGTCGATGCAACCGTGGGATGAATTCTTCAGTTCCGATTCAACTCAAGGCTGGACAAACCGACTCACGCGGATTCAACTGAAAGTGATTCGAGGGGATGCGGCACGTCTCCCGATCTTGCTGACGGTACAGATTTTCCGAAGGGGGACGGGCATGACGCGTGCGAACGCGAGCTGCGCAACCATGCGCGCGGCTCCGATTCTGGGGGTGGCGAGATCGCTGACTCACCCGGTCTACCGGCAGTTCGAAAGTCTCGAACCGACATTCCGTAAAGTCATCCCGGTTCTCGTCGCGTTCTTCGTCATCATCCTGAGCGCAGGGGCCATCGTCCAGACCACGAACATGCGCGACGACGTCCTGCAAGACGCCGTCGGAGACCTGGACGTCCTCACCGCGCTGATCGCGCTTGAACTCGACAATGCTTCGCTGGCCGAGATCAGTCCTTCCGCCGTGCTTGCCGGACTGGCGCCCCGGCGTCTTGCCGCCCATGGCCGCATCGTCCACGTCACCACCGCGACCGGCGACGTCATCGCCAGCGAACCCGCCACGAGCGCGACCGCGCGCCAGACGCTGACCGATCTGCTGGGATCGACGCAACTGCTGACGACCTTCGGCGAGAAGGCCGGCGTGATGCGCCTGACCATGCCGGGCGGCGAGGAAACGCTGGCGACCGTGCGCAATCTCGCAGCCCCGCTCGGCCAGGTCGCCGTCATCCAGCCGACGGCCCGTCTGCTCGGGGCCTGGCAGCAAAGGCGCGGCGCGCTGATCGGCCTGTTCGCCACCGCCGGCATCGTGCTCGGCGCGATCACGCTCGCCTTTCTCGTTCAGTCGCGGCGGGCCCGCGCCGCCGACGACGATTGCGACTGCGTCCGCGAGCGCATCGACACGGCGCTGAACCGGGGCCATTGCGGCCTCTGGGACTGGGATCTGGCGCGCGGCCGGATCTACTGGTCGGACTCCATGTATGCGATGCTCGGCTACGACCGCGCCGGCGACTACATGTCCTTCGGCGAGGTGTCCGGCTTCATCAATCCCGACGACGCCAACCTCTATGCGCTCGCCGACGCGATCAGCCGGGGCGAGGCCGACCATCTCGACCAGGAATTCCGTGTCCGCGACGTCAATGGCGCATGGGTCTGGCTCAAGGCCCGCGCCGAGCTGGTGATCGACCGGCGCACCGGCGCGCAGCATCTCGTCGGCATCGCGGTCGACATCTCCGAACAGCGCCGGATGGCCGAGCGCACCGCGACCGCAGACGCCCATCTGCGCGACGCCGTCGAGGCGATCTCGGAGGCCTTCGTGCTGTGGGATTCGTCCAACCGCCTCGTCCTCTGCAACGCCAAATACCAGCAGTTGCACCAGCTTCCGCCGGAGGCGCTCCGTGGCGGCGTCACCCATGACGAGGTCATGGCGCTGAGCGCCCAGCCCAATATCGACCGCGAGCCGATCCGCACCGCTCGCGGCACCGTCGGCGCGACCTCTTATGAGGCGCGGCTCTCGGACGGACGCTGGCTCCAGATCAACGGGCGGCGCACCAAGGATGGCGGCTCGGTCTCGGTCGGCACCGACATCACCAAGTTGAAGCAGCAGGAGGAACGGCTGACGCAATCGGAGCACCAGCTCATGATGCATGTCACCGACCTCAAGGCCTCGCGCCAGGAGCTGGAGGCGCAGGCGCAGAAACTGGCGGAGATGGCCGAACGCTATCTTGAGCAGAAGGCGGCGGCCGAAAGCGCCAACCGCGCCAAATCCGAGTTCCTCGCCAACATGAGCCACGAATTGCGGACGCCGCTCAACGCCATCATCGGCTTCTCCGAGATCATGGAGAACGGGCTGTTCGGCAATCTCGGCAATGACCGCTATCTCGACTATGCCCGCGACATCCGCCAGAGCGGCGGCTACCTGCTCTCCGTGATCAACGACATCCTCGACATGTCGCGCATCGAGGCCGGCAAGCTGCAACTCGAGAAGACCAGGGTTTCGGTCGGACTCGTCATCGAGGAGGCCGTGCGCCGCTCGCGCGACGAGATCGACCGCAAGCGGATCGGGCTCAGCATCGACGGGGCGATCGAGCTGGATCTGGTCGCCGATCCGCATGCGCTCTACCAGATCGTCGGCAACCTCGTGGACAACGCCGCAAAATTCACGCCCGAGGGCGGCAGGGTCGCGATCCGGCTGCGCCAGGCCGGCAATGCGCTCAACATCTATATTGAGGATACCGGCATCGGCATCCCCAAGGACAAGCTCGACCGTGTCGGCCGCCCGTTCGAACAGGTCGAGGGCGACATGACCCGCAGCTACAAGGGCTCGGGGTTGGGCCTCGCCATCGCCCGCTCGCTCACCGAACTGCATGGCGGCTCGCTGCGCCTGCGCTCGGCGATCGGCGCCGGCACCATCGTCATGGTGCATCTGCCGCTCGATGGCGGCGCGAGCCGCGTCGCAGGCATGATCGCAGCCGCCTCAGCCCGCGCCGGCCTCGCCGAGCAGGCGCTCGAACAGCCCGCGCGTCCGGCCGCGCATATCGTCCAGTTCGGCGCGCAGAACCCTGGCGTCCGGCCGGCCGAGCGCGGCGGCGATGCGGCGCAGGAGACGGTCCGGCGGCGGGCCCGCCTCGAGCGTCTCCTCGACAGCGAAGCGCTGCCAGAGCTGGACATCGCTGAACAGGCGCTGAGCCTCCCCCAGCGCGCCAGCATCCACTGAGGTCAGCAGACCCGCATCACGGGCGGCCGCGAAGACGCCGGCGGTGTCGCGCCGGAGCAGGCCGGCATGGTCGTGCGCATAGGCCAGCACGAGGAACTGGGCCAGAAAATCGAGCTCGGTCAGCCCGCCCGCCGCGAGCTTGAGATCCCACGGATCGCCCTCGCCCTTCTCCTTGGCGATCAGCGTCCGCATCTCCTTCACCGCCCTGGCGACGGCGGCCGGCTCGCGCCGGCGGGTCAGGATGGCGCGGATCGAGGCTTGCGCGCGCACGGCAAGACCCGCATCGCCCGCGACGATGCGGGCGCGGGTCAACGCCATCTCCTCCCAGATCTCGGCCTCGCCGGCATGATAGGCCTCGAAGCCTGCAAACTGCGTCGCGGCGGGGCTCTTGTTGCCGGTTGGGCGCAGGCGCATGTCGACCTGGTAGAGCGAGCCGCGCCGCGTCGGCACCGTCAGCGCCGCGACCAGCCGCTGGGTGAAGCGGACATGCCAGGTCACGGGGTCGAGCGCCTTGCGGCCGTCGCTGGCGTCGGAATCGTCGGGACGGTCGTAGAGCAGGATCAGGTCGAGGTCGGAAGTCGGCGTGAGTTCGCCCGAGCCGAGCCGACCCAGGCCCAGCACCACCGTCTGCGCGCCCGCGACGACGCCATGATCTGCAATGAAGACCGCGCGCGTGTCCGCGAAGGCGACGCGCAGGCAGCCCTCGGCCACGGCGCACCAGGCCTCGCCGGCCTGGCGCGGCGAATAGACGCCCGAGAGCAGCCGCGCGCCGACGAGGAAGTTCTCCTGCCGGGCGGCGTCGCGCAGCCGGTCGAGCCCGTCCTCGACGCTGGGCGGCGGATCGCCGACCGCCGCCCTGATCCGCTTCGTCAGCGCGTCGCAATCGAGCGTCGCCGAGTTGAAGGCCGGATCTATGACGCCGTCGAGCACATGGGGATGAAGCGCCGCAACCTTGGCGAGGCGCGGCGCGCTGCCGAGGATTTCGGCGAACAGCGTCAGCAGCGAGGCATGCGAGCGCAGCAGGGTCAGCAGTTCGACGGCGGCAGGCATGCGCACGAAGGCGTTGTCGAGATGGGCGAGCGCGCCGTCGGGGTCGGCGGTGCGGCCGAGCGCCACGAGCAGCGCCGGCGTCAGCTCCGTCAGCACCTCGCGGGCGCGTGCGCTGGTGACGGCGGCGCGGCGGCCGAAATGCCAGCCGCGCACGGTCTCGGCGGCTGTCTTCTGGTCGCGGAAACCGAGCTTGCGCAGCGTCGCCAGCGTGTCGGGATCGAACTCCGTCCCGGTGAAGCTGAGCGTGCCCGCCTCGCTGGCGAGCGACGGCCCCTCCTCGAACAGCAGGGCGTAATGGCCCTCGACGCGTCTGGCATGAGAGGTCAACGCCTTGCCGAACGCGGCGGTGGAGGCGAAGCCGCAGAAGCGCGCAAAGGCCTCGAGGTCGGCCTTGTCGGTCGGCAGGGTCTGGGTCTGCTCGTCATGTCGCATCTGCAGGCGATGCTCGATCGTGCGCAGGAAGCGGTAGGAGTCCGCCAGTTCGTCGCGGGCGGCCGGCGTGATCCAGCCTTCTCGCGTCAGCTCGCCGAGCATTTCCAGCGTGCGCGGCCCGCGCAAAGCCTGCCGGCGGCCGCCGAAGACGAGCTGTTGCGTCTGCACGAAGAACTCGATCTCGCGGATGCCGCCGCGCCCGAGCTTCACATTGTGGCCGGCCACCGCGATGGTCTCGTGGCCCTTCACCGTCTGGATCTGGCGCTTCATCGCATGGATGTCGGCGATCGCGGCGAAGTCGAAATATTTGCGCCAGATGAAGGGGGCGAGATCGGCGATGAAGCGCCGTCCCAGCACGATGTCGCCGGCGACGGGCCGCGCCTTGATCATCGCGGCCCGCTCCCAGTTCTGGCCGACCGTCTCGTAATAGGAATAGGCGCTCGGCAGCGCGACGGCGACATGGGTCGAGGCGGGGTCCGGCCGCAGGCGCAGATCGACGCGAAAGACATAGCCGTCTGGCGTACGCTCCTGGATGATCCGGGCCATCTGCTGGGTGAGTTTGACGTAGAGGCTGGCCGGCTCGGCGACGCCGGCGGCCTCGGCCGCCTCCGGATCGAAGAAGACGACGATGTCGATGTCGGAGGAGTAGTTCAGTTCGCCCGCGCCATGCTTGCCGAGCGCCAGCACGACGAGGCCGGAGCCCACGCCGGGCTTGTCCGCATCGGGCAGCCTGATCCGCCCGAGATCGGCGGCCTGGCGCAGGACGTGGTGGGCGGCGAGCAGGACCGCCGCATCGGCGGTGGCGGTCAGCGTGCCCGTCACGGTCTCGACATCCCAGACGCCGCCGATGTCGGCGAGCGCGATCAGAAGCGCCATCGCCTGCCGGAAGCGACGCAGGCCACGCATCAATTCGGACGTTTCGACGCCCGCGCGATCGAGCGCCATTACATCCGCCAGCAGCGCATCGCGACGCGCTTCCAGCGCGCCGGTCAGGCTGGCGAGCAGGCCCTCCGGATCGAAGCGCATGATCTGCGTCAGGAAGGGCGAATGCGCCACGATGCCGGCGACGAGCGCGGCGGCGGCGGGATGCTCGGCGAAATAGCTGGTCAGCGCGGCGGCGGCGTCATCGTCGCGCAGGCGCTCGATCAGGTCGCGGGCGAGCAGGCTGTCGGCCTTGGCGCGCGCGGGCAGGACCGGGGCCGCCGTCAATCGCTCGCAGAGCCGCCCCGCCATCACTTGTTCCCGGAACATTCCCTCAGTCCTCATCCTGAGGAGCAAGCCGTCAGGCTTGCGTCTCGAAGGGTGCCCCAGCCAGCGCCTTCTGGAGCATCCTTCGAGACGCCGCTTCGCGGCTCCTCAGGATGAGGGCGATAGGTTAGGCTGGACTCACACCGACTGCAGGCCAGCAGGGTTGGGCGCCGCTGTCGAGGGCCGCGCGGCCTCGGGCTGGGCCATGTCCACAGGCTTGCGCTGCGCCAGCGGCAGCGCCATCACCACGCGCAGGCCGGGCGCGTTGTCCTCCAGCCGCAACTGGCCGCCATGCAGCCGCACGACGCCCGAGGCCAGAGAGAGGCCGAGCCCGAAGCCCGGCTTGCTGCGGCTCTGATCGAGCCTGACGAAACGCTCCAGCACCCGGCCGCGATCGGCTTCCGGAATGCCCGGCCCGTGATCCGACACGGCGAGCTCGACGGCGGAACCGACCTGCACGGCGGCGACGCGAACCAAAGCGGGCGCCTCGACTATCGGCTGGCCGTATTTCAGCGCGTTGTCGATGAGATTGGCGAGCGCCTGGCCGATCAGCTCGCGATTGCCGGCGATGCGCAGGCCGGGCGCAATTTCCGTCACAAGCTCCAGCCCCGCCTCCTCCGCCAGCGGCTCGTAGAGCTCGGCCATGCCGGAGACGATCTCAGACAGATCGAGCTCGTCCATGCTGTCCTGGATGCGCCCGGTCTCGAGCCGCGCTATCATCAGCAGCGCGTTGAAGACGCGGATCAGGTTGTCGGCCTCGTCGATCGAGCCGTCGAGCGCGGCGCGCAGTTCCTCGGGCGATGTCGCGGTGCGCAGCGCCTCTTCGGCCCGGTTGCGCAGCCGCGTCAGCGGGGTCTTGAGGTCGTGGGCGACGTTGTCGGAGACCTGCTGCATGCCGGCCATCAACTCGCCGATCCGGTCGAGCATCGCGTTCAGCGCCAGCGCCAGCCGGTCGAGTTCGTCGCCGGTGCCGGAGATTGCGAGCCTGCCCTTGAGATCGCCGGCCATGATGGTCCGGGCCGTGTCGGTCATCCCATCGACGCGCTTTAGCACGCGCCTGGCGACGAACCAGCTCGCGACACAGCCGAGGACGAAGACCAGCACGAGCGACCACGCCGCCGCGCGCCGGATCACCACGCCGAGACGCTCCCGCTCCTCGACGTCGCGGCCCACCAGAAGCCGGAACCCGGCCGGCAGCATGAAGACGCGGACGATCGCGCGGCCCGGCGTATCGAGCGCCTCGCTCGAGCGGGCATAGTCGATCTCGCTTTCGCCGGGCCTGTCGAGCGCGCCGGGCGGCAGCGCCTCGATATTGCCGACGATGCGCTCGCCGACCGGGGTCGTGACCAGATAGAGCGAGGCGCCGGGAGCGCGCGAGCGGCGCTCGATGATGTTGACCAGCCGCCTGATGCCGCCGAGCCGCTGCTGCTCGGCCAGCCCCCGGATCTCGGCGTCGATGGTCGAGCGGATCTGGTCGTCGAGCAGGCGCTTGGCGTTCCAGGCGACATAGCCCAGCACCACGCCGGCGAAGAGCGTGAAGACCAGCAGATACACCGCCGTCAGCTTGAACGCGGTCGTGCGGAAGAGATTGGGCAACAGGCTCTGGCGCGGCTGCGCCGCCGGCGTGCCTGCGCGCGTGTCGTCAGCTTGCGTCACGGACCATGTATCCCGCGCCGCGGATGGTGTGGATCATCGGCTTGTCGAAGCCCTTGTCGATCTTGCCGCGCAGGCGGCTGACATGGACGTCGATGACGTTGGTCTGGGGGTCGAAATGATAATCCCAGACGTTCTCCAGCAGCATGGTGCGCGTCACCACCTGGCCGGCATGCTTCATCAGATATTCGAGCAGACGGAACTCGCGCGGCTGCAGCACGATCTCGTCCTCGCCGCGCGTGACGCGATGAGCCAGCCGGTCGAGCTGGAGATCGCCGACGCGGTAGACGATCGGCTCGGCGGCGGGCGCGCCGCGCCGGCGCGACAAAACCTCGACGCGGGCGAGCAGCTCGGAGAAGGCATAGGGCTTGGGCAGGTAGTCGTCGCCGCCGGCGCGCAGGCCCTTCACGCGGTCGTCGACCTGGGCGAGCGCCGACAGGATCAGCGCCGGCGTCGTGTCGTTCTGCTCACGCAGCGAGCGGATCAGCGAGAGCCCGTCGAGGCGCGGCAGCATCCGGTCGACCACGAGCACATCGTAGCCGCCGCCCTCGGCCATGCCATAGCCTTCCAGCCCGTCGGCGGCGTGGTCGGCGACATGGCCGGCCTCACGAAACGCCTTGACCAGATAGGCCGCGGCCTCGGCATCATCTTCGACGATCAGCAAACGCATGGCGTCACGCTATCCCATTGCAAACGAAAACGGCAGGCCGGATGAGAACATCCGGCCTGCCGCGGTGAAGGCTGGCCCCCCGGCGGGGGCGACAGGATACCGGGTGACGCAGCCCTACCTCAGCATGATGCCGAAAAGTGCGAAGCGGTTTTCGGAAGAACATCATGCTTTGCTAGGTGGAGAGGCCGATTCACGCCTCGGGTCGTTCGACCCGAGGCGATCGGACTCTCTCAGGCCGCCGGCTGGCGGCCGACCTCGAAGCTGATCTGGCGCTCACGGCCATCGCGGAAAACCGTGATCGTCGTCTTCGTGCCAGGCGCGAAGGTCGCGATCTTGCGCGACAGCTCCCGGGCGTCCTTCACCGCCTCGCCATTGACGGCGGTGATGGTGTCGCCGCGCCGGATGCCGGCCTTGGCGGCAGGCCCGTCGGACTGCGCTTCGGCGACGAGCGCGCCGCGCGGCTCCTTCATGCCGATGGCCTCGGCGACTTCGGCCGTGACGGGCTGGATCTGCACGCCGATGAAGCCGCGCGCTACCGAGCCGTCCTTCTTCAGCGATTCCACGACCTGATTGACCGTCGCCGCAGGGATCGCGAAGGCGATGCCGACATTGCCGCCCGACGGCGAGTAGATCGCGGTGTTGACGCCGACGACCTCGCCCTTCTGGTTGAAGGTCGGCCCGCCGGAATTGCCGCGATTCACGGCCGCGTCGATCTGGATGAAGTCGTCATAGGGCCCGGAGCCGATGTCTCTCCCTTGAGCCGAGACGATACCGGCCGTGACCGTGCCGCCGAGCCCGAAGGGGTTGCCGACCGCCAGCACCCAGTCGCCGATGCGTGGCTTGGCGCCGGCAAGCTGGACGTAAGGGTAGCTGCCGCTCTCGTTGACCTTGAGCAGAGCGAGGTCCGTGCGCGGGTCGGTGCCGATCACCTTGGCGGTCAGGGTGTTTCCGGCATCGGTGACGAGCTGGACCTCGACCGCGTTCTGAACGACGTGGTTGTTGGTGACGACATAGCCGTCCTGACTGACGAAGAAGCCCGAACCCTGCGACTGGCCCTGGCGCGGCTGCTGCCGGCCGAAGCGCTGGCCGGGCTGCTGGCCCTGCTGGTCCTCGAACTCGCGGAAGAAGCGCCGCAGGCCGGGCGGCAGGTCTTCGAGCCCGCGCTCGCCCTGCTGGGCGACGGTCTGCGTCCTGACGCGGACGGAGACGACAGCCGGCTTTACCTTCTCGACCACATCGGCGAAGGACGGCAGCGTCGACTGGACGCCCGAAAGCTGGATCGGCTGGGCGAAGGCGTTGTGATTGGGGGCGATCACGCCGTCGGCGAGACCGGCGGCGAGGCCGATGGCGATGGTGGCGGCGCCGGCGAACAAAGCGCCGCGCTTCAGGACGGACTTCTTGGTTGCGGGAGTTGTCATGGCTCAAAACCTCGGATCGGGCAGGGCCTTCCCTGCGCTTGCCGAGGACCATGACGCGGCCCGCCTTACGCGGATTTCGCGCGAAGATGAATGTTTCGTAAGGTTGCGCGCATCTTCTGCGGTCAGCCGGGCTCGTCCCGACGCATCAGCGCATCGAGCCGGTTGCGCTCGTCCTCCGATAGCGGAGCGGCCGCCACGATCGGCTCGCGCATCCGCCGCGTGCGCCGGCCGATATAGGCCAGGCTGGTCGCCAGGATCAGGAACGGCGCCGCCCAGAGCAGGACCGTCCGCCAGTTCAGCGGCGGGCTGAGCAGCACGAAATCGCCGTAGCGCGCCACCACGAAATCGCGCACCGCCGTATCGCTGTCGCCGGCGACCAGACGTTCGCGGACCAGGACGCGCAGATCGCGCGCGAGCGGGGCGTCGGAATCGTCGATCGACTGGTTCTGGCAGACGAGGCAGCGCAAGCCGCCGGAAATCTGCCGGGCGCGCTGTTCGAGAGCGGCGTTGGGCAGAATCTCGTCGGGCTGGACGGCTTGCGCCGGAGCCGCGAGGACAAGCGGGACGATCAGGGCCAGACACAGCGCGCGCATCGCGATTATTCCGCCGGCTGCGCGACGATGCGGGCCGGCGCGGCGCGACGTGGCGCGGCCAGCCGGAAGCGCCGGTCGGTCAGCGAGAGCGCGCCGCCCAGCGCCATCACGATCGCGCCGATCCAGATCAGCAGGATCAGCGGCTTGTCGTAGAGCCTGACCGCGATGCCGCCATCGCCCTGCGGCTCGCCGAGGCTGACATAGGCCTGGCTCAGGCCATCGGTGCGGATGCCGGCCTCGGTGGTGGGCATGTTGCGGGCGATGTAGACGCGCTTGCCGGCTTCGATAGCGCCAAGCGCCCTGTCGCCGGACGAGAGTTGGAAGCGGGCGACCTCCTCACGGAAATTCGGCCCGGTTCGCGGCGAGATCGCCTCCAGCGTGATGGTGTAGCGCCCGCTGGTCAGGCGCTCGCCGGGCTTGAGCACGCCGATCGCCTCCGTGCTCCAGGCGGCCGCCGCAATGCCGATAACGGAGAGGCCGACGCCGGCATGGGCGAGCGCCGTGCCCCAGGCCGAGCGCGGCAGGCCGACCGCGCGCGACCAGATCGCCGACACGCCGCTGGCCCGCGCCACGACGCGCTCGCCCAGATCGAAGGCCGCGCCGGCCACGAGGAAGACGCCAAGCCCGATGCCGAGCGGAGCCAGCACCGGCCCGCCTCTGAATACCGCCAGCAACGCGACGCTGGCGAGGATGCCGAGCCCGAAGGCCCAGACCGTGCGCTGGGCCGCGCCGAGCAGGTCGCCGCGCTTCCATGCCAGCGACTGGCCGATCGGGAGCAGAAGGAGCAGCGGCACGAGGACAGGCACGAAGGTCGCGTTGAAGAAGGGCGGGCCGACCGAAATCTTGTCGCCGGTCGCCATCTCCAGCACCAGCGGATAGAGCGTGCCGATGAAGACGGTGGCGCAGGATGTCGCGATGAAGACGTTGTTGACGACCAGCGCGCCTTCACGCGAGACCGGCGCGAACAGCCCGCCCTGTCGCAGGAGCGGCGCGCGCCAGGCGAAGAGCGCCAGCGAGCCGCCGACGAAAAAGACCAGGATGGCGAGGATGAACAGGCCGCGCTGCGGGTCGCTGGCGAAGGAATGCACCGAGGTCAGCACGCCAGAGCGGACGATGAAGGTGCCCAGCAGCGAGAGCGAGAAGGTCAGGATCGCGAGCAGGATGGTCCAGACCTTGAGCGCGTCGCGCTTCTCCATCACCACCGTGGAATGGATCAGCGCGGTGCCTGCGAGCCACGGCATCAGCGAGGCGTTCTCGACCGGGTCCCAGAACCACCAGCCGCCCCAGCCGAGCTCGTAATAGGCCCAGTAGGAGCCCATCGCGATGCCCAGCGTCAGGAAGACCCATGCCAGCAGCGTCCAGGGTCGCACCGCGCGGGCCCAGACCGCGTCGATGCGGCCATCGATCAGGGCGGCGACGGCAAAGGCGTAGGTGATCGAAAAGCCGACATAGCCGACATAAAGCAGCGGCGGATGGATCGCGAGGCCGAGATCCTGCAGGATCGGGTTGAGGTCGTTGCCCTCCGCCGGCGCCGGAATCATGCGCCGGAACGGGTTCGAGGTCAGCAGCGTGAAGGCCAGGAACGCGACCGTGACCCAGCCCTGCGCCGCCAGAGCGCCAGCGCGCAACCTGACCGGAAGTGAGCGACGCGACAGCGCCACGAGCGCGCCGAACAGCGTCAGGATCAGCACCCAGAGCAGCATGGAGCCTTCGTGATTGCCCCAGGTCGAAGTCAGCTTGTAGATCAGCGGCTGGGCCGAATGCGAATTGGCGACGACGTTCTCGACCGAGAAGTCGGAGCGCACATAGGCCGCCGTCAGGGCCGCGAAGGAGGCGGCGACCAGCAGGAAACAGGTGATCGCGGCGGCAGGCCCCACCGAGGCCAGCGTCCGGTCGCCCCGCGCCACGCCCCAGAGCGGGACGAGCGCCTGCACGAAGGCGACACCCAGCGCCAGCGCCAGCGCGAAATGGCCGATCTCGACGATCATCGCGCGGGCCTCATGGTTTAGCCGGTGTGTTGGCCGGCGCGCCGCCCGGCTGCCAGTGACCCTGCTTCTTCAGCGTGTCGGCGACCTCACGCGGCATATAGGTCTCGTCATGCTTGGCGAGCACGGAATCCGCTTTGAAGCGCCCTGCCCCCTCGAAGACGCCCTCGGTGACGACACCCTGCCCCTCGCGGAACAGATCGGGGAGCAGCCCCTCATAGCTGATCGTCATCGTGGTCTTGCTGTCGGTCACCGCGAAGCTGATCTTTTGACCCGGACCTCGCGCGAGCGAGCCCTTCTCGACCAGGCCGCCGAGGCGCATGCGGGTGCCCGGCGTCAGGCCCTTTTCGACGATTTCGGTCGGCCCGTAGAAGAACACGATCGAATCCCGCATCGCGACCAGCACGAGCCCGGCGGCGACGCAGAGCACGAGGCCGGCCCCGCCGATCAGCATCAGACGGCGCTGCTTGCGCGTCATGCGACGGCGCGTGGCGGGAAGTGGTTGTTGCGTCGCCGTCATGGCGCTGCGTCCTTGAGGCCGATCTCGCTGGCGAGCGTGTCGAGCTGCGACAGGGCCGAGGCATCGCCGGCCAGCCGCCCGCGCGCGGTCATAAGCGCGGCTTTCGCCTCCGCACGGTTGCCGAGCACCGTCTGCGAGCGGATCAGCCGCGTCCATTCGTCGAGGCTGCCGCCGCCCTGCGCCAGCCGGGCGGCAAGCCCCTCGACCATGCCGCGAATGGCCGCCTGCTGATCCTGCGCCGGCAACGCCGCGATCGCGCCCCGTGCGGTTTCGCCGTCCAGCCGCGCCAGCCTGTCGCGCACCATAGAGAGCCAACCCGCCTCTCCGGGCGCATCGGCGATAAGCGCGCGCAGGGCTTCGGCCGCGCCGGCGGCGTCGCCGTCCTGCTCCTTGCCGATGGCAAGGAAATAGCGCGCGCGGGCATTTTTGGGATCGCGGGCGACGGCCCGGCTCAGACTTTCGCGCGCGTCGGCCGTGACGACGCCGCCGGCCGCCAGAATCTGCGCCTCGCCCTGGCCTGCCAGCAACTCGGCGTCAGGCTCGCCGAAGCGCACGGCATTGCCGAAGGCGCGCGCCGCATCCTCCGCGCGGCCCTGGCGCAGATAGACCGGCGCGATCACCGCCCAGCCGCGCGCATCGGTCGGGTTGGCGGCGAGATGGGCCTCGATCCGGGCGAGCGCGACGGAGAAATCCTGCTGATCGGGCGCGCTTTTCAGGCGCGCTGCCAGAGGCAAATCGGGCTGCGCCGGCGACCCATAGGCGCCGTAGACCACGAGCGCCAGCAGCGGCACGCAGGACAAAGCCAATGCCGAGGAGGCGCGGCGGCGGCGCAGCGAGGACTCGGTCTCGGCGGCCGGGCCCGTTTCATTGCCAGCCGCCCTGAGCAAACGGCGCGCCGCCTCGGCGCGGGCGGCCTCGGCCTCCTGTGGGCCGATCAGGCGGCGGCCGAGATCGCGGTCGATCTCGGCGAGCTGGTCGCGATACAGGCTGGCCGCATCCGCCGCATCGGCGAAGGAGGCGGTGCGCCCCCGGCCGAGCGGCCAGAGCAGGGCGAAGACCGCCGCGCCGGTCATGGCCGCGAAGATGATCCAGATCAGCATCGCGCTGTCTTATCCAATTCGAAGCTGCGCATCATGTCCGATGATGGCGACAAAGGGTCACGCGGTGTCATTCTCGTCAGACCGAGGGCAGCACGAGGCGGGCGCGCAGGCCCCCTAGCGGCGACGGATGCAGGGAAAGTTCGCCGCCATAGAGCTTGGCAAGGTCGCCGACGATCGAGAGGCCGAGCCCCGAACCCGGCGTCGTCTCGTCGAGCCTGCGACCGCGCTTGATCACGTCGGCCATCGCCTCCGGCGGCAGGCCCGGCCCGTCATCGTCGATCACCAAAGCGATACGATCGGGCTGGTCGCGCATGGCAGGCTCGACGCCGACCTCGACAGTCGATTCAGCCCATTTGAATGCGTTGTCGAGCAGGTTGCCCAGCATCTCCTCGAGATCCTGCTTCTCGCCGCGAAAGCGCAGACTTGTCGGCACGGCATGCATGCCGGTTATGCCGCGCCCCTGCGATATCTTGGAAAAGGTCCGGATCAGTGCGTCGAGCGAGGGGGCGATCTCGGTGACGCCGCCGAGCGCTCCCGACAGGGCTGCGGCCCGCGCGCGGTCGAGATAGTACTGGACCTGGTCGCGCATGATCGCGGCCTGCGTCTTCACGGTCTGTGAGAGCTGGCCTTCGGCTGCGTCGGCCTCGTTGATCATGACGCTGAGCGGCGTCTTCAGCGCATGAGCGAGATTGCCCACCTGGGTGCGGGCGCGCTCGAGGATCTCGCGGTTGGCGTCGATGAGCTGATTGAGTTCGCCCGCCAGCGGATCGAGATCGGGCGGATAGCGGCCAGCGATTCGCGGCGCTTCGCCGGTGCGCACGAGGCCGACGGCGTTGCCGAGACGCACGAGGGGACGCAGGCCGTAACGGACCTGGATGATCGTCGAGGCGACGAGCGCCAGCCCCAGCAGAACGAAGGTCATGGTCAGCGCGAAGCGGAAGTCGCGGATGTCGCCGTCGATCTCGTCGGCAGGCGCGGCGACCGCGACCGTGAAGCGCCCCTCCTCGCCGACGTCGATCTCGCGTTCGAGAATCCGCAGCCAGCGGTCGTCGGGGCCGGAAATGTAGCTTTCGCGCAGTCCCCGCGCATTCGGCGTCAATTGCTGCTGGTCGAGCAGCTTGGGCAATTGACCGCCGACGATGGAGCGCGAGGTCCGCACCACGGGGCGCTCGCCGTCGAGCCGGACGATCTGCCAGTACCAGCCCGAAAGCGGCAGGTCGAAGCGCGGTTCGCCGAGATCGCCGATCGCCTGCCGCTCCGCCTCGGGCGGCGAGGCGATGTCGGCGACCAGTTCCTTGATGTAGACGCTGAGACGCTCGTCGAAGCCGCGCTCGGCCGAGCGGCGGTAAAAGGTCGTCAGGCCGAAACCCGCCAGGATCAGCACCAGCGCACAGCACACCGCCGCCGAGATGAACAGCCGCGCGCCGAGCGAAAAGCGATTCGGCTTCAGCGGCATCGCCGGAGCGCGATGGCGAACCGAAGGTCCGCGTGAGCGAAGTGCGGGGAGCGAGTTTCGGACGACATCATGCGCTCACTCGTCAATGTCGGTCAGACCTTCGCCGGCGCGGCCGCGATGTAGCCCAGTCCTCGCACGGTCTCGATGACATCGACGCCGAGCTTCTTGCGCAGGCGGCCTACGAAGACCTCGATCGTGTTGGAATCGCGGTCGAAATCCTGGTCGTAGAGATGCTCGACCAGCTCGGTGCGCGAGACCACCCTGCCCTGATGATGCATCAGATAGGCGAGCAGCCGGTATTCATGCGAGGTCAGCTTGATCGGATTGCCGTCGACCACGACGCGGCTGGCGCGCGTGTCGAGCCGCACGGGTCCGCAGGTCAGCTCGGAGGTGGCGTGGCCGGTCGCGCGGCGCAGGAGCGCGCGCACCCGCGCCAGCAACTCCTCGATGTGGAAGGGCTTGACGACATAGTCGTCGGCCCCTGCGTCGAAGCCCGAAACCTTCTCGCTCCAGCGGTCGCGCGCGGTCAGGATCAGCACCGGCATGGTCCTGGCCGCACGCCGCCAGCCCTGCAGCACGGCGACGCCGTCGAGCTTGGGCAATCCGAGATCGAGGATCACGGCGTCATAGGGCTCGGTCTCGCCGAGAAACGAGCCCTCCTCGCCGTCGAACGCCTTATCGACGGCGTAGCCGGCGTTCTCCAGCGCCGTCACGATCTGGCGGTTGAGGTCCTTGTCGTCCTCGACGACGAGCAGTCTCACGGTGGGCAAGCTCCAGTTGGCCGGGTCGCGGCACAGTTTTCGGTAAAGCCGGATAAGGCTCAGCGGACGGTCTCGACCTTGCCGGACTGGCCCTCGAGCGTGACGCGCGCCACGCGCCCGTCGCGCTTCAGCGTCGTCACAACATAGACCAGTTCCTCGCCCTGGCGACAGAGCCGGATGCGCAGAACCTCTCCAGGAGCGGCGTTGCGCGCATGGCGGGAGGCCTGCACCGGCTGGATCACGCGGCCATCGGCGATCGTCTCGCGCATCTCGTCGGCGGAGAGGCAGACGATGGGCTGCGGATCGTCGACGCGCAGGATCGGCAGCGGCTGCGCCAGCAAGGCGAATGCGAAGATCGTTTCGACGGGCATCATCGACATGCGCTAACCCCGAACGACTGAACGCGTCATGAATGCGGCGGAATGCAACCCAAGGACGATCAGCCGGACCCGACGATACGTCAGCGCACCGCGATCCGTCCACGCCATTCGCGTCCCCTGCCGACCACGGCGCTCATCTGCGCGATCACGAGGTCGATATCGCCCTGAACCGCGCCGAAATCGGCGATCTCTTGCGCTGCCGGATAGAGCCAGGACGGCTGCGTCGTCGCGACGGTCCTGACGGGAGCGCCGGACGAGAGCACGCTGATCTCGTAACGCTCGCCATCCTCACTGACCGGAACCTCGGCGATCTCCCAGGAATCGCCGTCGAGCCGTGTCCGGCGGATCCAGCTCAGCGCAATGCCCGCCGGGCTTCTCAGCGCCTTGGCGCGTACCGGCGCGAGCGGGACGAGCGCGGCGGCGCTTGCATCGGTGACGAACTCCGCCATGGTCGGATCGCCGACATCGCGCCGTACGGGGCCGACGCGATAGCGCCGCGCCACGCCGATCTCGGCGATGTCGCTGGTCAGCGAGATGGCCGCGCCGTCCAGTACGACGATGCGCGCACCGGGCGGCAGGCTGTGTGCGGCGGCCGCCTCCGAGCCGCCGATGCCGCGCACCAGACGCGACAGCCGGAACCGGCGCGGGCCGATCAGCTCGACGCGGGCGGCGGTCAGGATCTCGGTCTCGCCATCCGCCGCGATCAGCGCCAGCACATTGGCTCCCGCCAGCGCCGCCTCGTCCGACACAGAGGCGAGGACACCGCCGCGCAGCCTGACATCGACGACCGCGCGGAGATCGCTGCGCCAGAGCGGACCCGGCGGCAGCGCGGTCAGCGTCTCGCCGACGATGGATGGGGCTTCGATCTGCCGCAGCAGCGAGAAGTCCCCCGCCCCGTCCGCCCGCCAGACGGCGAGCCCGCCCGGCCAGGGCGAGGCGAAAGCCGCCAGCGACAGCAGCGGCGGCGTGGCGCTGCGGGCGATCGGCAGCGCCATCGGCACGGCGAGCGGCCGGCCGGGCAGTGCCGGTGCGGCGCGCGGCGGCATCGGCCCGACGGGCGCGCCCGCGCTGGCGTAGACGGCGGGCTCCACGGCGCGCGCACTGGCCTTGCGGGTCGGACCATCGCTGATCCGCGTCAACCGGAACAGGCGCTGCGCCCCATCGACAGGCAACGCCACCACGTCGCCGGGCTCAAGATCGATGCGGCGCGGCGAGAGCTCGAACTCGGCGGTCTCGCGGCCCGACCAGATTTCCTGCAAGCGCTGGTCGGCGAGGCGCTGCCCTTCGGCCACACGGGTCACGATCGCGGTCTCGACCGCGCTTTCGCGCCGGGCCGCCCCGGCCAGACGGCGCGACGAGGCGGCGGCCCGGCGATAGGTCGCGTCGCCATCGGCGAAGCCGAGCCGCAGCTCTCGCGGCAGTTCCGTTTCCTGCGCGCGGCGCAGTTCATAGGGGCTGCCGTCGCGGCCGGGCAGCCAGTCGTCGCTTGCGAGCACCCGCGCGACCCTGCCGCCGCGTCCGCGAAACACCAGCCGGCCGCCGCTCATGATGGCGTCGAAGCCGAAGGCCTGCGCCAGCGGCTCCAGCGCCTGCCGCGCCGACATCGGCCGGTCGAGCACATAACCGTCGACGAAGCCGTCGACCACGATCTCGTCAGCGGCCGGCAGGCCGAGATCGGCCAGCACCTCCTTGATCAGCCGATCGACCGGCGCGCCTTCGATGCGGCCGTTGATCCAGTGGCCGGTCTGCCAGTTCGCGCCATCGGCCCAGGCCCCGGTGAGTTCCGGAAAGGCCGGAAACGGCCGCGCATCCCAGCTCCAGACGAAAACGCAGGCCGGATCGACCATGCGCAAGCCGCTGGTCGGATGAACCGGATTACGGCTCGCCTCGAAGCCCGGCAGCGCCGGATCGAAACCCGACAGGATCGCCTCCAGCGCCCGATGCTGCACCAGATCGTCGCGCGCGCCGCTGGAAAAGTAAGGCCTGCCGCTATCGGCCGATTTCGGATCGGGGAAAAAGCTCGGCCCATTGCCGCCCTTGTCGATGGCGGGAACGCCGACCTCCGTCAGCCAGATCGGCTTGGAGCCCGGCACATAGGCCGTCGCCGTCGTTTCCACGCCACCGCTGCGCGCGACATGCGGCTGGCTCCACCAATTCCACAGGTCCTTGGGTCGGAAGACCCAGGGCTTGCCATAGGCTCCGTCGGTGATCGGCAGGCGCTGCTGCGCCTCGCGCCAGCCGGGGCCGGCATAGTACCAGTCATAGGCCTCGCCGGAATTCAGCCTGCCGCGCAGATAGGCGACATCGCTCGGCCCGCGCGCGACCTCTGCGTCAAGATGGCTGCTCGTGTCGCGCCAATCCGAGAGCGGTGCATAAAAATCGATGCCGATGGCGTCGATCGCCGGCGAGGCCCAGAGCGGGTCGAGCGGAAAGGACACATCCTGCCCGCCATTGCGGACATGCGCGCCGTATTCCGTCCAGTCGGCGGCATAGGTCAGCCTGGCCTCGGGCAGCATGGTCTCGACGTCGCCGGCAAGCGAAACCAGCCCGTCGACCATCGGATAGCCCGACGCCCCACGCACCCGCGTCAACCCGACCAGTTCCGAGCCGAGCACGAAGCCCGCGACACCGCCCGCGGCCTGCGCCAGCGCGGCGCAATGCATCACGAGCCGGCGATAGCTCCACTCGTCGGGCTTCGCGCAGATCACCTGATCGCCGACGAGGCCCATATCGGCGGGCGCGACCGTGCCGAGAAAGGCTGCGACCTGCGCCTCGGCCGCGCCCGTACCGTCCACGCTGCCTGCGCTTTCGGGCGCGGGGTCGCAGGTGATGCGTCCGCGCCAGGGATAGCGTGGCTGGCCGGCCGCACCCGAGACCGGGTCCGGCAATTCGTTTCCGCCGGGGATGTCCATCATCACGAAGGGGTAGAGCACAACCTCAAGCCCCAGCACGTCGCGCAGCCGGCGGATCAGCGCGATGACGCTCTCGTCGGAGGGCGTGCCGCCGAAGGCCGGACGGCCCTCGATTTGGCTGACGACACGCGCCACCGGCCGGGTCAGGCCGGCGACCGACCACTCGGCTCCGATGGTCGGTTTGAGGGGTATCTCGACGCGCGGCGCGATGGTGCAGGCGCCGGCGCGCAGATCGTCGCCGAACCACGAGATCACCACCGCGACGCGGCGAAGGTTCGGGCAGAGCGCCTTGAGGTGGAACAGCGCGGTCTCGGCATCGGCCGGGCCGAAAAGCTGGTGGCGGGTCAGACTCTCGGTCGCGCCGGGCTCGGGCTCGTGGCTGACGAGCCGCGTCTCGTAGACGAACTCGCCGGCGCCCGGGATCAGCGTGACGGCCCGCACCATATTGCCGAGCCCATCGACGCCGCGCACCACCTCGAAGGAGAATTGCGGCACGCGGTTGCCGTAATCGGCCAGGGGAAAGCGCTCGAATACGACATAGGCCGTATCGCGATAGGCCGGGGCTTCGCCCGCCTCCTTCGCAGCGATGAGCGGATCGAGTTCCTCGTTCCCATAGCCGGCCCATAGCCGCATCGTCACAGTCGAGACGTCGAGCTCGCGCCCGTCGGCCCAGACGCGCCGCACGAAGGCGATCGGCCCCTCGCAGAGGCCGACCGCGAGATTGGCGAAGTAACTATAGGTCGTCTCGGTCGTCTTCTGGCCGCCCATGCTTTTGCCGCCGCCCTTGGCGCGGCTCTTGGTGACGTTGATCTGCTCCTCGAAGCGCGTCGCCCAGATCAATTGCCCGCCGACCCGTGCGCGGCCGTAGACGCGCGGGATCGCCGCCCCTTCGGTCGAGGCGAGGCCCTCCGCCTCTTTCAGGCGCGGCCCCTCGATCGCCTTGCCGCCGCCGCTGTTGAGCAGCGCCTGGTCGATCTGCGCGCCGGCGAGGCCGCCGATGGCCTGGCCGAGAATGGCCCCGAAAGGCCCGCCCAGAGCCGTACCGAGCGCCGCCCCTGCGACCTGGAGAACGAGCGTGCTCATCGGTCGGCAACCTCCGGAAAGGAAAAGGCGTGGCTGAGATGCCGCCGCCACCACGGCGTCAGCGCGACCTCGGCGACGCAGGCTCCGTCATGGGCGTGGATGATGCGATCGGGCGCGCTCAGGATGGCGCAATGCTTGGCGGGGATGTGCGCGCGCCAGCGGAACAGCAGCACGTCGCCGGGACGGACCGCGTCGAGCGGAACCGGACGAAGATGCCTTAAAGCGGCTGCCGCCAAACTCTCCTCGCCGAGGCTCTCGGCCCAGAGCGGCGAATAGGCTGGCACGGGCTCGGGCTCCTCGCCATGCAAGTCGCGCCAGACCCCGCGCACGAGGCCGAGGCAGTCGCAGCCGACCCCGCGCAGCGAGGCCTGGTGATGATAGGGCGTGCCGAGCCAGTGGTTGGCCGCCGAGACGATGTCGGCGCGTGTGACCGCCGGCCCGCTCATCGGAACAGACTCCCGCCATCGAGCGCGCCATCGCCCGGCCCGACGCCGCCGATGATGAAATCGTTCCCGGGCATGTGCGGAAAACCGCGGAAGTTGATTCCATTTCCGAACTTCGTGCGGCAGGTCGAGAAGCTCTTGTCGCAGCCCGCCGTGACCTGAAGGGCGTCGCCCACCATGATCGGCGCCGGCGGGGCCTGCCAAAGCTGGAGCGTGCCGAGGCCGTCGGCGGCATGGCGCTTTACCTCGGTGACGAAGCCGGCATTGCCGCCGCCGGTGAACACCAGCCGCCCGCCGCTGAAATGCGCATCGGGAAAGGGGGCGAGCGCCGGCGCGCCGAGTGAAAGCCGGCCATCGGTTGTCGACACAGTCCCCGCCACGGGCGAAAGCGCCACGCCGCAGCGGGCGTCGCCGAGATCGGCGTTGCAGGCGCGGGTGTAGAGCCGGCCGCGCTCCTCGTCGAAGGCCTTCGCCAGTCCCCGCACCTCGGCGCTGAAGGCGAGGTCGCCGCGCTTGATTTCGCCGACGAAGCCGGTCTCGAGCAGCAGCCGCTCCGAGACGTCCGCCCAATTCACCAGCCAGATCGAGACGCGGGCGTCGTCATAGAGCCCACGCGCCAGATCGGCCTCATTGAGACCCACGGCCGCGAAAGCGCCAGACACCTCGCCCCCGCCGACCGCGAAGCCGAGTTCGGCCGCGCCCTCGGCTGCCTCCAGCCCGGTCGTCTCCTGAAAGGTGACGCCGTCGAAGGCCAGCGGCCGGTCATGGTCGGTGAAACCGAGCACCAGCCCGTCGCGCCGGGTCAGGCTCCAGCAGCGGCAGAGCGTCGTCGCGGCCCGCGCGAGATGGGCCGCGAGACCGGCAGGAATGTCGCGCATGGAAACTCCTTCAGGCAATGATCTCGACGACGGGGATGCGCGGGATCTCGCCAGCCTCGAAGGCCGAGAGATCGACCTCGATCGCGTCGATGTCGAAGCGCACCGGCACATCGAAGAGGAAGCCGGCCGTAACCAGGCTGCCGGGCGGCGGGATATGGCCGGGCGCGAAGGTGACGACGCCGGTCGCGGCGTTCGTTGCGACATGACCCGGCTGCGGCTGAACCACGCCGTCGACGGCGAGCTTCACCTCGCCATGCCATGGCTTGGTGATGGCGCGCCGATAGGTGGCGATGCCCGTGCCGTAATCCTTGGCGAGCTGGAACGTCGCGTTGACGCCGTCGCCGACGCCGATGGTCTGGTCGAGCGCTGTCGGCGTCTGCGAGGGCGGGCAGCTCTTCCAGTCGAGCTGGTCGCGCCATCTGAAGCCATGGAGCCGGCCGCGCCGCTCCTCGAAGAAGGCGACGATGGCGCTGAGCGCATCCAGCGTGCGGACGCCGACGCCGGCATCGTAGCGCCGACGCGATTGGGCCCAGCGGCTGTTGCGGACCTCGCGGCCCGAAGCCAGCGTGACGACCTGCGTCAGCCGCTCCGGCCCGCCGCGCGCGCCGCGCGAAATGTCGAGCGGAAAGCGGATATCGTGGAAATCGGTCATCGGCTTACCCTCTCGCTGCTCACAAAGCCCGGCTGCCGCGCGCCACGGCCCGGGCGATCGCGGCCGAGACCTGCGCCTCCGAACGGCGGAAGCTGTCGGCGTCGGGGGTCGAGACCTGGACGGTGACATTCATGGGGCGTGCGGCCGCGCCGCCGGCGCTGACGCCGAGCTTGCCGTCCGGTCCGCGCGACAGGGGCAGGATCGCCTCCGCGCCGGCCTCGCCCATCAGCCCCAGCCCGCGCCCGAGCGGAAAATAGGAGGGCTGCGCGATCACGCCGCCATCGGCGAAGGGCGCGACCGAGATGCTCCCGGCCGCCTTGCCGAGGCCCGACAGGCCAGTGAGGCTGGAGAGCCCGCCCGTGAACAACCCGGTCAGGCTCGTCACGCCCGTGGTGAGCAGGCTCGACAAGCCGCTGGTCAGCGGCTGCAGCGCCGTCTTGAGCAAGCCTTGCGTGATCGACTTGCCGACGTTGCGCAGCACGTCCTCGAAGCGCTTGCCCTCGACGATGCCCTTGGCGAAGGCATTGCTGATCGCCTTGCCGAAGCCATCGGCCGATTTGCTCAGGCTCCTGGTCAGCCGGTCCATCGAACGCAGGTCCGAAAAGCGTGAAGCGGAACCGGATTCGCCCGTGAAATCATCGTCGGCCATGATGATCGAAAGCTCCTGATGGAAGTGTGTGAGCGGCGTCACGCGTCGGGAAAGGCCGCCATAAGCCGCGACAGCGTCTCGCGGGCCGGCGCGCCACTTGGCGAAGCGCGCTCATGCGCCCGCAGCGCCGCAGCGATCTCGCGCGGCGTCGCGGCCCAGAAGGTCTCGGGCGTCCAGCACAGACGCCCCAACCCGAAGGCCATCACATCGCGCCAGGGAAAGGGCTCGGCCGCCGGCGGGGTCAGCGCGCCGGCGGCTGCGGAGGGCGCGTGGCTTGCCCGCCCTCGCCTGCTTCGCCGAATGTCGCGTCGAGCAGCGCGATCGCGGCCTGGATCGCGCCGTTGAGCCCGCCGTCGAAGGCGAGCCCTGCAACCTGGATGTCACTGACACTGCCGCCGGCCCCTCGGAGGCCGGCACCCAAGATACGGGTGATATCCTGCGCCGAGAGCCTGCCGCCAACGAAGCGCTCGCCCAGCGCCGGCAGGCTGTCGACGGAAAAAGCCTGCTCCAACTCGGCGAGCGCGCCCAGCGTCAAACGCATCGGCAGTGGCTGGCCGTCGACCATCAAAGCTGTCTCGCCCCGGTAGCGGTTGCTCATCGCCGGCTCCTCACAGCACCGTGAAGGCGAGCGCACCCGCCGAATCCAACGACAGCTCGAACGTCACTTCGGCGGCGTGGTCGCCGCGATATTCGAGGCTGGTGATCTGGAACGGCCCGGCGATGGTGCCGAAATCGGGCACGATCACCTGCCAGTCCCGGATCACGCCGTCGAAGAATATCTGCCGCAGCAGCGCGTCTGACGCCTCGTCCTTGAAGACACCCGCCCCGCTGATGCTGGCGCGGCGCGCGCCGGCCCCGGCAAGCAGTTCGCGCCAGCGCCCGGCGGACTCGGCATGGGTCACGTCGACGCTCTCGGCGTTGAACGCGATCTGGCGGGCGCGCAGCCCCGCGACGGTGACGAAAGCCCCGCCCGCATCCGCCGCCTTGAGCAGCAGATCCTTGCCCTTCTGTGCCGACATCCGGCCTCTCCTTCGATGATGTGGAAATGGGTCAGAGCGTCTCGGTCACGGCCCGCAGCCGGATCGTGACGAAGGGCAGCCCGGTCTTGGGATCGCGGGCGAGCCGGCTCGCCTGCCAGCGCAGATTGATCAGCCGGTGGCCGGGCAGCGTCAGTTCGGCATCGTCGAGCGCGACGACGATGCAGGCCGCCGCCTGCAGCGCCTGTTTCGCGGAGGCGCTCTCGCCGGCCCAGACGACGAGCGAGACATCCTGTTCGCAGCCCTTGTCGGAGCCCGTCGACCAGTCGCGGGCGTCCACCTCGCCATGGACGACATAGACACCGAGCGCGGCGCGCGGCGCCTCGTCATGGACACGGCCTGCGCCGATCAGCGCGGTCAGCGGAGCATCAGCGACGAGCCGCGCCTGAATGGCCGCGCGAAGCGCCAGAATCGCATCGCTCATGGCGAACTCTCCTCGACCAGGCAGACCAGACGCCGCCGCCCGCCATCGGGATCGGCCACGGCGCGAATGTCGTAGAGGCGCGCGCCATCGCGCAGCCTCTGGCCGGTATCGACGCCGGCGCGCCAGCGCAGCGTGATGCGGTGCGTCGCGACCTGCTCGGGCCGGCCCATGCGCCAACGCTCGCCGCCGCCGAGCCATTCGACCCGGCCCCAGACGGCGGCCACGGTCTCGAAGGTTTGCGTCGCGCCGCCAATCCCGTCGGGTGTCGCCACCGGCCCTTCCAGCACCAGTCTCAGGCGCAGCGCGCCGATCGGGGCATTCCCGTCTCCAGCACCAGCCATGGCGTCACAGCCTCATGCGGCGGAACGGCGCGACCAGCGCCATGATCTCGGCCGGCAGCGCCGCCGCATCGCGGCCGACGACATCGCCGCGCTCCTCGAACCAGCGCGCCGCCAGCCGCAGCACGGCCTGACGCAGCAGGGCCGGCACGGCGGCCGCCGTGTCGCCATATCCGGCGACGATGTCGATCTCGATCGCGCCGCGCTTCCGGCCGATGACCGGAACGGCCCCGACCAACCGGATCACCGGCGGATCGGCGCTGCCATCGAGCGCAAGCGCGCCAGTCGCCACGCTTTGGGCGCCCCCTTGCGCGTCATAGACGCGGGCGGCCTTGATCGAGCGAACCGGAGACAGCGGCAGGCGGATTTCGCCGCCGTCCGGCCAGCGGTCGAGCACGATGCGCCAGTCCTGGTCGATCAGCATGCGGCCGGACGCGGCCTCGATCATCAGCCGCGCGGCGGTGATGAGCGTGCCGAGCAGCCCGTCCTCCTCATTCTGGTCGAGGCGCAGGAACAGGCGGGCGTCGGTCAGCGAGACCGGCTCGGCCATAGGTGGGGTCAGCGCGATGGGCGTCATGGGTCGCTCCGATTGCGGGTTCAACTCTGGGCTGCGACGCGCTATCCAGCGGCTCCCGTCGCGAGGAGCGCGTGATGCACGTCGGATTTCGGATCGTTGTCTCGGCGTTGGCTTTCGCCGGCGCGCTCGCATCGCAAAAGGCGTCAGCGGTCGTCGGCGGACGCGAAGGCGGCCCGGCCGCGGCCTCGACGCTGATGGTCCTGAACGCGCGCGGCGGCGTCTGCACCGGCATCGTCCTGTCGTCGCGCGCCATCCTGACGGCGGCGCATTGCGCTTCGGGAGGAACCGAGCTGCGCATCCACTGGAAAGACGGCTCCGGCGAGCCGGTGCTGATCCCGCCGGCCACGATCGCGCTCCATCCCGAGTTCCACGCCAAGGCGATCACCGCCCGCCGCCGCTCGATCGATCTCGCCTTGCTGCGTCTGTCGGCGCCGCTGCCGGCGCGCTTCCAGCCGGCGAACCTCGTCGATGGCGCGCTGCCGCGCGCCGGTTCAGACCTTGCGCTCGCCGGCTACGGCGTCGCCCGCGAAGGCGATGCGCGCACCACCGGGACCTATCGCTCGGCCGATCTCGTGGCGGTCGAGCCCTACGGGCCGGGCCGCATCCTGCTCTGGGCCGCCGATCCTTCGGGGCTCGGCAGGCGTCCCGGAGGCAGCGCCTGCCAGGGCGATTCCGGTGGGCCGATGCTCACAGATGGCGGCGGCGTCGTCGCCGTCACGAGCTGGTCGACAGGCCCGTCGGGCAAGAGTTGCGGCCTGCTCAGCCAGGGCGTGCTGGTCGCGCCGCAACGCAATTGGATCGACCGCACCCTGTCACAATGGAGCGAGAGCGCGACATGGACGATCGGCCGCTGATCGAAAGACTGGACTGCGGCGCGGCAAGCCATAGATTGAAGCACAACGCCACCTGGTCCCAGACATGTCCGTACGCGCTGTCACGCTCGCTCTCATCGCCGCCCTCGGCGCCGCCTCGCCCGCTCTCGCGGTCGTCGGCGGCAGCGTTTCGCGTGACATCAACGGCGCGCGCGCCTCGACGCTAAGGGTCGAGACCAGCCGCGGCGAACTCTGCTCGGGCGCGGCGATCGCGCCCGAACTCGTGATCACCGCCGCGCATTGTCTGATGGGCGGCGGTGCGGTCAGCGTGGTCAGCCTCGATCCTCGCTTCAAGGCGCGCCGCCATTCGGTCGCTGCCGTGCTGCCGCATCCGAGCTTCGTGCCAGGCACGACGCCGCGCACACAGCCTGGAGCCGATCTGGCGATTCTGCGGCTGGTTTCGGCGCTCCCGCGCGACATCGAACCGCTGACGCTCGGCGGCGGGCTCTGGCAGGGCGAGACCGTCACCATGGCGGGCTACGGTCTCGCCATCGAGGACAACAAGGGCACCGCGCGCCGCCTGCGCGAGACGCGGCTCGTCAATGCCGGCAGCTACACCACCGCCAATACGGTCAAGGTCGCGGTCGATGTCGAGGCGCGCGGCGAAAGCCCCGGAGCGGGAGCCTGCCGCGGCGATTCGGGCGGGCCCGTCCTGCGCGGCCCTGCCTCCTCGCGCGATCTCGTCGGCGTGGTGAGCTGGTCGAGCGGACCTTTGAACTCGCGTGTCCGGCGCATCTGCGGCGGCTTCACCGCGATCACGCCGATCAGCGACCATCGCGGCTGGATCACCGAGGCGAGCCAGCGCCTGCTGGCCTTCGGGGCGGACGGACGCCGGGGCGAACCCGAGCCGCCCCAGGCCGGCTACAGCTGGTGGTTCTCGCGCTGAGCTGTGGCTCAGACCGCGAACTTCAGCCCCTTGATCGCGGCGAAATCCTGCACGCCGCCGCCGACATGCTTGGTCGTGTAGAACAGCACATAGGGCTTGGCGGAGTAGGGATCGCGCAGGATGCGCACACCCGCCCGGTCGACCACGAGATAGCCGCGCCGGAAATCGCCGAATGCGACGGAGACCGCGTTGTTGGCGATGTTGGGCATGTCTTCCGCCTCGACCAGCGGGAAGCCCAGCAGCGTCGCCGGCGCGCCGGCCGAGGCCGGGGGCTGCCAGAGATAATTGCCGTTGGCGTCCTTGAACTTGCGGATGACGGCCTGCGTCTTCCGGTTCATCACGAAAGCGGCGTTCTGGCGGTAACCGGCCTTCAGCGCATAGACCAGATCGACCAGGATGTCAGACGGATTCGAGGCTGCGAAGGCGCCGGCGACACCTGAGTTCAGCACGCCGATATTGCCCCAGCTCCAGCTCGCATCGGCCACCGTCGGATAGGCCAGGAAGCCCTTGGGCTTGTCGATGCCGTCACCGGAGACGAAGGCCGCGCCCTCCTGCTCGGCGAAGGCGGCCTCGACCTCCTCGGCGATCCACTGGTCGATATTGACGATCGCGTCGTCGAGGAGGGTCTGGGTCGCCGCCGGCATGGCGTAGAGCTCCATCGCCGGGAAGGACAATTCGGCCAGCGTCGGCGAATTGCTTTGCGGCCGGGCGGCGGCTTCCGCGACCCAGCCCGAGGCCGGGCCCGTGGTCGAGAACGCCTTCTTGTAGGAGCCCGACGAGATCGTCCGCACCGTGGCGATCGCGCGGATCGGCGAGATCGTCGCCAGCCGGCGCAGGATTTCGGCCTCGATCGTCGAGGGCGCGAGATAGCCGCCATCCGGGCCGGAGCCGGCCGACAGCGCCTTGGCCTCGAGGCGTTTCAGCCCGCCGGCCTCGCCGCTGCGGATATAGGAAACAAAGGCGGCCTTGTGCTCGTGGCTGAGCGGATCGCGCAGGCCGTCCTGGCCGAGCGCCGGGCGGGCGCGGTCGAGCGCGACGCGGTCGATCCGGCGCCTGGTTTCGTCCAGCGACGCATCGATGCGCGCCACCTTCTCGTCGAGCAGCGGATCGGCCGAACCCCGGCTCTCGATCTCGGCCAGGCGTTCGTCATTGGCGAGGCGGTAGCTCTCGAATGAGTAGCGCAGATCGTCCTGGGCCGGATCGAGCCCGGCGGATTTCGTCTCGGGTGCGTGAAGCAGCGTGGTCATGGTCTCTCCTGCTGTGAAAGGGTGGTCAGGCATGAAGAAGGGCGGCCGCGCCCGGCAGCGCCTTGACGGCGGAGACGCGGGCCTGCGGCAGCATCGGGAAGGTGACGAGCGAGATTTCCCAGAGATCGACGCGTTCGAGCCGGCGATAGCCGGTGCGCGGCTCGGTGCGGGCCTTTTCCGGCCGGAAACCGATCGAGAGCCCGTCGACCGCGCCCTCACGCATCAGCGCATGGATTTCGCGGGCCCGCGCGACGGCCAGCGAGAGCTGGCCCCTGACGAAGAGCCCGCGCGAATCCTCGATCAGGCTGAGCCAACGCCCGAGCGGTTCGGCCGGATCATGCTGCCAGAGCAGCTTGATTCCGGCCGGCCCGCGCCGGACCAGGCTCTCGCGAAAGGCGCCGGGCTCGACGATGTCCTTGCCGAGATCGGCGATGCGGAACAGGCTCGCATAGCCCTCGAACAGGCCGTCCGGCCTGATCCGTGCCGGCGGCAGGGGCAGATATTTCGTCTCGCGGGCGAAGGGGCCGGTCGCAAGAGCCGCCCTCATCGGCCGCCCTCCCCGGCCTTGCCGTTGCGGCCTTCGAGCCGCGCCAGCGTGCCGAGGAAGCGCCCGAAGGTCGCCGCGGGCGATGCGCCCGCTCCCGGCCTCGGCGTCGGCTTGGAGGCTTGCGGCCCCCTGCCGGCGGGAGCCCGCTTGTCGCCAGATCGGGTCATGGTTTCTCCTCTTCATGTCGTGCGTTGAAGCGGTTCAGCTCGCGGACGAAATCGTCGAAGCGCCGGTTGGCGGCCGTCAGCTCGCGCAGCATCAGCCAGGCGAGGCCGGAGGCGGCCGCCGCCCAGAGCAAAAGGCCGAGATGGCCGACATCGCCCTTGCCCACGAAGCTGGTCAGGATCTGGTCGAGCGCGTTCATGGCGCGGCCTCCGTCTCGGCGCGGCCATAGCCGACGGCCTCGCGTTTCTCATCGGCGCTCAGGAAGTCGGCCGCTCCGACCCGCCGCCAGAGCGATTCCCGCTCCTCGGCCAGCGCCTCGATGGCATCGAGATCGGGCTCCAACGTGAGCGCATCGCCAAACGCCGGGCCGAGCCATTGCGCCAGCGACTGCGCCGTGCGCCTGACCAGCGGGATCGCGGTCTGACGCCAGAAGGCGCGGTTGGCCTCGGCGAAATTGGCGTGGGTGTTGTCGCCGGGCAGCCCGAGCAGCAGCGGCGGCACGCCGAAGGCGAGCGCGATCTCGCGCGCCGCGACGCCTTTGGCCGCAACGAAATCCAGTTCCGCCGGCGTCAGCGAGAGCGGCTTCCAGTCGAGCCCGCCCTCCAGCAGCAGCGGCCGGCCGGCATTGCGCGCGCCCTGGAAACTCTCCTCAAGCTCGCCCTTCAGCCGCTCGAACTGCGCCTCGGTCAGGCTCGCTCCGTCCGGCCCGTCATAGACCAGCGCGCCCGAAGGCCTGGCCGCATTGTCGAGCAGCGCCTTGTGCCAGTGGCTGGCGGCGTTGTGGATGTCGAGCGAGCAGGCCGCCGCCTCGATCGGCGAGAGCCCGTAATGATCGTCGACCGGATGGAACAGCGTCAGATGCAGGATCGGCGGGAGGCTACCCTCGTCCTGCCGGAAGCGCACCGTGTCGCCGCCGACCGTGTAGTCATAGGCCTCGGGCCAGCCGTCGCGGCCGGGCACGACGCGCATCCGGTCCGGCCGCAGCGCATAAAGCTCGCGCGGCTCGGCGCCGACGCTCGCGGCCTCGACATAGGCGTTGCCGGCGACGAGCAGATGGCCGTAGAGCATCTCGCGAAAGGCGATACCGCCCTGGCGCGGATTGGGCCGGTCGATCAGCGCCAGCGCCGGATGGTCCGGCTCCTCGCGCGTCCCGACCCGGGCGGCGAGCGGCATCTGCGCCGCCGCCTCCGCGATCAGCCGCACGCAGCGATGCACGACCGGGTTGCGCTCATAGCCCTCGCGGGCCAGCGCCGCATAATCACGCGGCGTCCAGACCGGCCGCCCGGCCTCGTGCAACGCGATCAGCGGCCCGACGCGCGAGCGTTTTTGCGCCGGCGCGGCGACGCCGCGCAGGTTGCGTAAGAAACTGAGCATGGTTGTCTCGCTGTTGAGTGCGTCAGGCTCGGGGTGGCCCGAGAAGCTCGTGGGCGATGTCGTGATCCGTCTTTGCGAGCGCAGCGAAGCAATCCAGCGTCTCGCGCCGCCCTCTGGATTGCTTCGCTGCGCTCGCAAAGACGGGGATGGCCGCGACGCGTAGCGATCTAAATCCCCCTCACGCGGGGCCGTCCCTTCGCCATCAGCATCAGATGCGTCAGCGCCCAGACCAGCGCATCAAGCCGGTCGGGCGAGCGGCCGGAGCTAAGCCCCGCCGGTCCGAAATCGCACATTTCGTCCTCGAGCTGCGGGAAGCGGCCGGCATGGCGCACCCGACCCTGCGCGTAGAGCGCCGCCACCGGCTCGGCCCTGAGATATTTGCCGCGCGTCGCCCTGACCGCCGTCACCGGCACTCCTGGATCGACCTCGCGGATGACGGAGGTCGCCATCTCGCCGCCCTGGTTGACCTCAACGACGAGCGCGTCGGCCTCGAAGCGCCGGTAGAGCGCGATCGCCTTCTGCGCCCATTCATGCGGACGCGCTCCTGCGATCGTGCCGTCCTCCAGCACATGCCCCACGCCGTCGCCATCGATGCCGGCGACGACGAGGCCGCAGGAATCGGCGCGCGCCGAGGAGGAAGCCGGAGGATCGACCGCCACGACGATCCGCGCCAGTCCCGACGCAGCCGTCTCGCGGCAGCTCTCGATCATCGCCCGCGTCCAGAGTGCGTCGGCGCTTTCCTCGACGATCTCGCCGTCGATCTCCTGGCGGCCGAGCCGGGTGCCGCCATAGGTTTCGGTAATGTTGCGGATGAACTCCGGCGCCAGATTGTAGCGGTTGGCTGCGGTCGCGGCCCGGCTGACCGCGACATGGCTGTCGGCCAGCAGCCGCTTGAGCAGCGGCACCGGGCGCGGCGTCGTGGTGACGATCTGGCGCGGCCTGTCGCCGAGCCGCAAACCGAACTGCAGCATGTCCCAGCACTCCTGAAGATTGGGCCATTTCGCCAATTCGTCCGACCAGGCGGCGGCGAACTGCGGCCCGCGCAGCCCCTCCGGGTCCTCGGCCGAGAACACCTGCCCGATCGCGCCGTTAGGCCATTCGAGCCGCCGGCGCGACGGATACCAACTCGGCCGCTCCCAGCGCGTATGGATCGAGAGCAGCCCGGAGACGCCCTCGATCATCACATCGCGGACCTGGCCTTGCGTCTCGCCGACCAGCGCGATGCGCCCGGCCGGCATGTCAGCAAAACCGGCCAAGCCCAGCGCCATGCCCTTGATCCATTCCGCTCCAGTGCGGGTCTTGCCCGCGCCGCGACCGCCCAGCACCAGCCAGATCGACCAGTCATCGCTTTCGGGCGGTAATTGGTCGATACGGGCCCAGACCAGCCACTCGCGTTCGATGACCTCAATCTGATCCGCCGTCGCTATCGGCAGAAGCTGCCTGAGAAGCGGAATCCGCCTGTTCGGCGGCAAGGACTTCAAGACGTCGCGCAAGCTCGTTGCGAAGCTCCGCAACATGGCGCAGTCCAGCAGCAGGCGAGAGTTCATCGGTCGATCTGCCCTCCTGGCTCGCAGCCGCCCCGTCCAGCGCGACGAGTTCGCGCACCGTGCGGGCGAGCACCGCCAGCGCCTTGGCGTCGGCTTCGGCGGCGGCCGCGCCCTTCGGCCGTTCGTCGAGCCGCGCCTCATGCGCCTCAAGCTGCCGCTTCGCAGCGCGCCAGAGCTTGGACACCACGGCCTTGCGGCCAACGGCCAAGCGCTTGCCCTTCGCGGCCGGCAAAGCCGGCGCGTCATCGTCGTCATCGGTCATGTGGAAACCTCGATGGGGCGAGAGCGTGAGATGAGCCGGACATGCAAAAGCCGCCTGCTGGAGAGCGCGGCGGCTTGGGCTGTCTGGTCACACTTCGTGAGCGTTCCGGATGTCTACCGGATCAGCGTCACGATGTCAAGGTATATTTTCGCGATATTATACTTGACGTACCCAAACGACCTGATAAGGTAGCTCACATAAGGAGTTACCCCGATGTCGTCCGTTCTTTCCGATAAGCACTTCCACAACGAGGCCGCCGCCTACGCATTCGTCGAGGCGCGCGTTTGGCCGGAAGGCCCTGTCTGCCCTCACTGCGGAGGCTTTGAGCGCATCGGAAAGATGGGCGGCAAAAGCACCAGGATAGGCACTTACAAGTGCTACCAGTGCCGCAAGCCCTTCACCGTGAAGGTCGGCACCGTGTTTGAGGCCAGCCACGTTCCGATGCATCTCTGGCTCCAAGCCATGTTCCTGCTTTCGTCCAGCAAGAAGGGCATCAGCGCGAACCAGCTCCACCGCACTTTGGGCGTCACCTTGAAGACCGCGTGGTTCATGGCCCACCGCGTTCGCGAGGCCATGCGCCTTGTTGGTTTCGAGCCCATGGGCGGTTCTGGCGCGATCGTCGAGGCCGACGAAACCTACTTTGGCGACAAAGAGGTCGTCACCAAGCGCACCATTCGCGGCAAGGCGGCACATTCCAGCAAGCGTTCCATCGTGGCGCTGGTCGAGCGCGGGGGCCGGGCTCGCACCTTCCATGTCGAGCGCGCTGATAAGGTCACTGTGACCGGCATCGTCTCAAAGAACATTGCCCGCGAAACCCGCCTGATGACCGACGAGAGCCGCCTGTACGCCGACGCGCTGGACCACGTCGCAGAGCATGACCACGTCAAGCACTCTGCTGGCGAGTATGTGCGCGGCGACATCAACACCAACACCGTCGAGGGCTATTTCAGCATCTTCAAGCGCGGCATGAAGGGCATATATCAGCACTGCTCTGAGAAGCACCTTCACCGTTACCTGTCGGAATACGATTTCCGCTACAACAACCGCGTCGCGCTGGGCGTGAACGACATCGCCCGCACCGAAGCTGCGGTCCGGGGCATCGTCGGCAAGCGCCTGACCTATCGAACGATTAACTGAGGGACCAAAGCCCTATGGCGAAGCAGCCAAAGCCCAAGGCCACAAACACAAAAGACGACGCTAAAGCGCAATCCGAGCGGTTCATAAAAACCGCTCGGGAACTTGGCGCGGATGAGAGCGGCCAAACCTTTGAACGGGCAGTAACGCAGATCGTCCCTGCTAGACGGCCTGCTCCTTCAAGCGCCGCCCTAGAACCTCAAAAAAACTCCTGACGTGATTCATAACCGTCAGCGCCTGCGGTTCCCCGTAGGATGAGCGGTTATGCGCGATGTGATTCCGCCACCCGTCCTTAAAATGGCTAAATTCTTTGGCCGCCTCGGCGAGGAATTGTAACCTTTCGGTCTTGGCGGTCCCCGCAGGCAGTTGCTTGGCCTCGGCCTTTATGGCCGCTTCGATTTGGTCGATTATCGGCTGCCAGTTTTGGACCCCCGCAACCACGCCGACATCCGATGCGAGCGCGTTCAGCCCAGACTCCAAAGCGCGCATACAATGGTCGTGTCCCTGATGGTGGTGTAGCTTCGCGGAGCCACCCCGATGCCGGCTTTGGCCGGGCTGGTCAGGCGGCCACGGCTGGCAGGCTGACGATGGGATCATCGCTGATTGGCGCGATGC
>JAIETL010000002.1 GCA_019745195.1 Beijerinckiaceae bacterium | reverse complement strand
AGCTGCGCCCGTGCCGGAGCTGCCGCGTCGGCCGTCGCAGCCCGAGCCGCAGGCACAAGCGCCCGCCAAGGCCGGCTGGCTCTCGGACCTGCTCAACCGCGCCTCGCGCGAGGACAAGGCGCCCGAGGCGACCAAGCCGACCGCGCATTCGATCGAGCGGCTCGATTCGCTCTCGGTCGATATCGCCCGGATGATCGACCACGACGCCGCCGTCGAACTCTGGGACCGCTACAAGCGCGGCGAGCGCAACGTCTTCACCCGCCGGCTCTACACGCTGCAGGGCCAGCAGACCTTCGACGAGATCAGGCGCAAATACCGCCGCGACGCCGAGTTCAAGGAGACGGTCGACCGCTATATCGACGAGTTCGAGCGCCTGCTCGGCGAAGCCGCCAAGGACGACCGCGACTCGATGGTGGCCAAGACCTACCTGACCTCGGAAACCGGCAAGGTCTACACCATGCTGGCCCATGCCAGCGGGCGGTTCGAGTAGGAGGCATCTCGATCTGCGACGATACCAGAAGGGCCGCCCCTCGCAGGGCGGCCCTTTTCGATTTGCAGGAACAGCGACGCCGTTCGCCGCGACCGGCAGGCGGTCTCGGCGGCACTGGCAACTTGGAAAGAGCCGGCTATCGGCCTCAGATCTTCCCCTTCACGCCCAGCGAGACGTTGAGCGTCTCGGCGTCCGCGCCGGCTCCGGGTTTGGGGACGCGGAAGGACTGGCCCGTCGCGCCGTTCTGGATCCGGGTGCCGCCTCGCGCTTCGACATATCTTGTGTATTCGAGGCGTCCGGCGAGCGAGAGGACGGAGGTGAGCTTGTAATCGACGCCGAGGCTCGCGCCGATCATTCCCGTGGGCGAGAATTTGTCGATGAACAGCGTGCTGCGCAGCGCATGAACATCATCGGCCTGCCCGAAGCTGAACGGGCTGCCATAGACTTCGGCCGAGACCGACAGGGTTTCCCCTCGGTAGTAGGCTCCGAGCCCGAGATAGGGCGTGTCCCACTTCTGCCGGTAGGAGATCGTCAGCAGGCCCGGATCGATGGTCCCGGCGGTGTCGCGCAATGCGTTGACCGAGTAAAGAAAGCTGCCGCCATAAGCCCGGTATTTCACGTCGTAACGCCGGAAGCCTGCCAGACCCGCGATCCCGACATCGCCCATATTCGTCAGCGTGTAGGCTGCGCTGATATCCCCTTGCCAGGCTTTCGGCACCCGCGTGTCCGGATGGAGCGATTGATGGGTCCAGGAATCGGGGCCCTGATATCCCAGGAACCAGTCGCGGTCGCGCATGTCGGCGCCGGATGACACGGCGGCCCAGAGACTGCCGCGCAGCGTCAGCCCTTCGAAAAGCTGCACCGCGCCGCGGCCGCCCAGCGTGAGGGCGTCGGCCTTCCAGTCGAGTTGGCTGAGCTTGTCCGTTCGGTTGCCGGTATTGTAGACGTTTTCGGTCGCTTTGGCCCCCAGATAGCCGATCGACGGGGTGAAGGAGAACCGTTCGCCCCCGCCTGGCGGCTCCAGCGGCGCCGGGTCCAGGGCCTGCGCCAGAACCGAGCTCGACAGCACAGCGAAAACCGACGACGTCAGCGCCAGCCCAATTCCGCGAATCATGGTCACCTCCCAATCGGAGGTAGCAGACACGAATCATCTCAATGGCAGGTTAACCATAGCGCTGCCGGCTGAACGGATAAGTTGTGCCCACCGTCCCGCCTTGGAAACGATCATCGCGTCATCTCCGCGCTGACGACCGATTCCCGCCTCGATCACCGCGCCCAGCGCACGATCTCGATCAGCACCTGCGACAGCCCCGGTCGAGTGCATTCGCGGACATCGTCGCCAGCCAGTTCGTATTGGTTCGCGGCCTTGCCACAGTCGTCGCGGATGTAGGCATGTGCTAATGTGGGTTTGTGCGAAACCACAGGAGCTATCGCATGAGCCGCCTGACAATCGACATGACCGATCGACAGCACCAGAGCCTGAAAGCGCTGGCCGCACTGGAAGGCAAGACCATCAAGCAATACACGCTGGAGCGCCTGTTTCCAGATGCCGCCGGTGTCGATCAGGTGTGGCGCGAGCTGCAGAGCCTTTTGGAAAAGCGTATCGACGAAGGACTGGCGGGGGCCGTATCGACAAAGAGCATCGGCGAGATCCTCGATGAGGAACTGCCGGAGGGCCGCGCTTGAAGCCATATGTCCTTGCCGCTGCGGCGGAAGCCGACATGCGCGACATCATCCGATACACGCGCAAGCAATGGGGAGACGAACAGGTCCGTCGCTATGTCGCGATGCTCGAACAAGGCATTGCCGACCTCGCCGCTGGTCGGGGCAGGTTCAAGGATGTGAGCGCGCTCGTTCCGGCGTTACGGATGGCGCGTTGCGAGCACCATTATGTCTTTTGCCTGCTGCGCGAGGCTGCGCCGGCTTTGATCGTCGCGATTTTTCATGAGCGCATGGAAGTCATGGCGCGGCTGGCCGAGAGGCTGGATCGCTGAGGACAGCGTGTTGCGTCACGCTGTACCGCACTGGCCACCGTGTCGGCCCCGGCAGCGCCGAAAGGTCAGCCGCGAGCGACGGATCACCGCGCCCAGCGGACGATCTCGATCAACACCTGCGAGAGCGCGCGGTCGAGCGCCTGGGCGGCGGCCGGGCCGTCGCTGGCGCTGGCCGGCACGCGAGCCTGGAACAATCTGGCGCGCTGGACCTTGCCGGTTCGGTCACCCACCAGCTTGGCGGTGATTTCGACCACGGCTGCGCCGCTGGCGGCGTCGATGTTGAAGCTGCGGATATCGGTGTTGAGCTGCAGGTCGGGCACGATGCGCTCGCCCGGCCTCGCGACCGCGCCGAGCCGGCTGCCGTTCTCGAAGGTCTGGATCAGCCGCGTCTGGACGAGGCGTGGCACCCGGTCGGCCCATTGCCCGCCGCCGAGAAAGGAGAGCGCCCCGGTCGAATCCTTGACGATGATGCGGTCCGAATCGAGCGTCTGCACCGTCGTCGGCTCGGCCACGATGAGCGCCGCGCGCGAACCTCCGACACGCCCGAAGCCCGAGGGAGCAGACAGGTCGAAGGTGGTCGGCGTCGCGCCGCCGCCGCAGCCGGCGAGAAGCGTGGCGCCGGCGAGCAGCAGGGGCAGCGCCAGCCGGCGCAGGCCGGCCGGGGATATCTTTGTCTCAATCATGACCTAACGCGCGCCATTGTACTGGGGAAGCGGCGGCTTGCCGCCGAAGATGAACTGCTGCGGGTTGCGCTCGAGATTGCGTAGCGTCCGCGCCAGGTCGGTGAGGGTGCGCCTGCCGTCGACTGCCAGCGCCTCGATGTCGCGCAGGCCCGGCCCGGTGAAGCGGTTGATGCCGGCGGTGATCTGCGCGGTGCGGCCGTCGAGATTGTCGGCCAGCGTTCGGATCGACTGCGCCGCCTTGGTGATCTCGGCGAAGGTGCCCTTGCCTTCCTCGCCCGCGGCCGAGTTGAGGAAGGCTTCCGCCCCCTTCAGCACCCCCTCGATCTGGTCGGCGGCGCGGTCGAGCTTGCCGGTGATCGAGGCGACATCCTTGACCGCCTTGTCGACCGAGGCGCTGTTGCCGCCCAGCGCGGCGGTGAACTTCTCGATGTTGTCGATGGCGGAGGCGATCTTGTTTTCCTCCAGCGTCCGGTTGAAGCGGTCGGCCAGCGCCGCGACATCGCGCACGGCGCGCGAGACCTCGCCACCGGAACTGCCGAGCACCGAAGCAAAATTCTGGATGTCGTTCAGCGTGGCAGCCAGCTTCTGCGCATCGACCGCGCCATTGAGCTTCTCGGTCAGCGCCGCCGTCTCGCGGGCGGCCTTGGAGACGTCGCCGCCGGAATCGCCCAGCGCCTTGGTGAACTTCTCGACATTGTCGAGCGTGTTGGTGATCTTCTGCTGGTCGATGGCGCGCACGACCTGAGACAGGTCCTCGCTCAGCGTGCCGAGCTTCTGGCTCAGCGGCGCGATCGTCTCGGCGATCTGGCCGAAGCTCGCCATGAGCTTGCTCACGCCGTCGGAATTGTCGCCGAGCGCGGCGGAAAACTTGCGGACGTTCTCGATCGTCTGATTGATCGGCGAGGCATTGGTCTTGACGAGGCCGTCGACGCTGTCGAGCACGGTGTTGGCGCGGTTGGCGATCGAGCGGACCGTCTCGAGCAAATCCTGGAACTCGGAACGCTCGGCCTTGATCACCGGAAGGTCCTGACCCTGCAGCGCTACCAGCGGCGGCGCGTCCCTGTCGCCGCCAAGAAGCTGCAATGCGACGACGCCGGCCAGCCCTTGCGCCTCGATCCGCGCCTTGGTGTCGGTCTTGAGCGGGGTCGAGCCCTCGACCGAGATCACCGCGAAGATCTGCTTGGGATCGTCCGGTCTGAGCTGGATACGCGTGACCTCGCCGACGCGCAGGCCGTTGAAGAGGACGCTGGAGCCGCGCCCGAGCCCGGTCACAGAACCCTCGAAGATGATCCTGACGTCGCGCTTGTCGCGCCCCGCGCCACTGTTGAACCAGTAGACGAAGCCGAACACCGCCGCGAGAACAGCGAGCGTAAACAGACCGACAAGTGCGTAGTTGGCCCTGGATTCCATGGTCTAACGCTACGTCCTCATTGCGCCGAGGGCAGACGGGCGCGCGCCCGTTCGCCACCGAAATAGGCTTTCAGCCAGGGATGGTCGGATTCCAGCATCGTTGCGAGCGGACCGACCGCGATGACCCGCTTGTCGGCCAGCGCGGCGATCCTGTCGCAGGCGGAATAAAGGCTGTCGAGGTCATGGGTTACCATGAACACGGTCAGCCCCAAAGTCTGCTTCAGGGTGACGATCAGCTCGTCGAATTCAGCCGCGCCGATCGGGTCGAGGCCCGAAGTCGGCTCGTCGAGGAAGACGATTTCCGGGTCGAGCGCCAGCGCGCGGGCCAGCGCGGCGCGCTTGATCATGCCGCCCGACAGCTCGGAGGGCGCCTTGTCGGCAGCTTCCGGCTTCAGGCCGACGAGGTCGAGCTTGACCATCGCCATCTCGTCGAGAAGCCGCGGCGAGAGCTTGAGATACTCGCGCATCGGCACCTGGATGTTCTGCTTTACGGTCAGCGCCGAGAACACCGCGCCATGCTGGAACATCACGCCGAAACGGCGCTCCAGCGCGCGGCGGCCGGCCTGGTCCAGGCCTTCGACATTCTGGCCGAGCACCTCGATCGTGCCGCGCCGCTTCTGCACCAGCCCCAGGATGGTGCGGGTCAGCACCGACTTGCCCTGCCCCGAACCGCCGACGAAGCCGAGGATCTCGCCGCGCATCACGTCGAGGTCGAGCCCGTCCATGATGACCTTGTCGCCGAACTGGACCTTGAGATCGCGCACGCGGATCACGGCGTCGGCTTCCGCCACGCCCGTCGTCTCGGCCTGCCGCTCTCTGCTGTCCTGGATCATCGTCATGCGACCGGCCTCAAAACGCGATCGACGCGAAGAACATGGCGAAGAGGCCGTCGACGACGATGACCATGAAGATCGCCTTCACCACCGAGGCCGTGACCTGCCGGCCGAGCGATTCGGCCGAGCCCTTGACCGCGAGCCCCTCGATCGAGGCGATCAGGCCGATGACGAAGGCCATGAACGGCGCCTTGATCAGCCCGACGGCGAAATGCTTCCAGGTGATCACGCCCTGCAGCCGGGCGAGGAAGGTGTCGATGCCGATGCCGCCATAGAGCCAGGCGACGAGCGCGGCGCCCGTCAGCCCCGACATCGCCGAGATGAAGGTCAGGATCGGCAGCGAGATGACCAGCGCCAGGATGCGCGGAACCACCAGCACCTCGATGGGATCGAGCCCCATCACGCGCAACGCGTCGATCTCCTCGCGCATCTTCATCGAGCCGATCTCGGCGGTGAAGGCCGAGCCCGAGCGGCCGGCGATCATGATCGAGGTCAGCAGCACGCCGAGTTCGCGCAGGATCAGGATGCCGGTCAGGTTGACGACGAAGGCCGTCGCGCCGAACTGCTGGAGCTGGAAGATGCCCTGCTGGGCGACGATGCAGCCGACGAGGAACGAGATCAGCATGATGATCGGCGCGCCGTTGAAGGCGATCAGCTCGATCTGGTTGATCAGGGACGGACCCCGGAATTTGCGCGGGCCGAGCAGCACGGCGAGCGAACCGACCACGACCTCGCCCAGAAACATCGCGCCGCCGACCATGTCACGGCCGAAGCGGATGATCGCCGCGCCGATGTTGACCAGCACGCTGACGACGCCGAAGCTGCCGGCCGGCGAGATCGCATCCTCGCCATGGATCTGGATCTCGGCGAGCAGCACGGAATGCTCCGGGCGCTGGCTGGCGATCTCGACGGCCCCGCCCGCGTCCTCGCGCTCGGCCTTCAGCCGGTTGAGGACATAGGCGCCGAGCGTGTCCAGCCGTGCGACCGACGACAGGTCGATGCGGGCCGCGCCGGCCTTTGCCAGCCGGCCGCCGATCTCCTCGATCAGTTCCTCGATGCGCGGCGCATGCTCGGCGCTCCACGCGCCGGAAAGCGCAATGGCGAGCGTGCCTGCATCGTCGCGATAGACCGCTTGCGGATCGGCGGTGTCGAGGGTCGCCATGATACTCCGTGATGTCCCCTGCCCGGCTTGGCGCGGCCATGACAGACCACGCTCAACGCCTTGCAGACCATGCCGGTTCCACCCCTTCAGCCTGTATCGCCGGGCAGGTTGCGCTTGGCAAGCGCAGCAAAGACACAGCCGAGCACGGCCAGCGGCGTCATCGCCAGGAACACCAGCGCGCCGTGATTCTGGAACACCGGCCCGGAGATCAGGGTGGCTGCGGCGCTGGCAAAGGCGCTGACCGCGACCAGCCGCCCTTGCGCCGCGGCCCGCCTGCCGTCGGGCGCCAGCGCGGAGACCACCGCCATCGCGCCGAGATGCAGGCAGCCGAAACTGAACCCGTGCAGGCATTGCAGAACGAGGGTCAGCCACGGCCCGGGATCGAACGCCATGACGCCGAACCGGATCATGGCGGCGACCCCGCCGACGCCGATCCAGAACAGCCCCGCCACGCCGCGAGCGACGATGCCGCCGGCGACCAGAAACAGCAGGATTTCCGCGCCGACGCCGACGGCCCAGAACCCGCCGATCGCCTCTTCGCTGTAGCCGAGATTGCGCCAGTGCAGAGAGCCGAAGGCGTAGAGCGCGCCGTGGGTGGCGTTGATGCAGGCGACGGCGGCGATCGCCCACCAGAAGGCGGCGCCGAAGCCGGCGCGTGGCGTGCCTTGCGCAGGCACCGCGGAGAGGCCGCGAGGCGGGGATGGCGCAGCCAACGCCAGAAGCGCGGCGCAGGCGAAGCAGGCCGCCATCGCCAGCGGCACGATGCCCGCGCCCTGCCGCGCGATCACCACGCCGCCGAGCAGATTGGCGGCGAAGAAGCTGACCGAGCCCCAGAGCCGGACGCGGCCATAGTCGATGCCCGCGCCGGCCCGGACCTGCGCCGTCGTCAGCATGTCGGCGAGCGGGATGACGCCGGCGGTGGCCATTGCGCTCAGCGCCATCAGCAGGCCGATGATCCAGGGGTCGGACTGAGCCGCCATTGCGGCGTAGAACAGGGCGCCCGCCAGATTGAGGCCCGCCAGCAGCAAAACGGGCGAAATCCGGCCGTCGCCGAGCCCAGCCATGCCGGACGCCGCCAGCACGCGCGCGACAATCGGAATGGTCAGGAGCACGCCGATCGCAACATCCGATACGCCGCGAGAAGCGAGCCAGAGCGGAAAGAACGGAATGTAGATGCCGACGGAGAGGAAGGTCAGCGCATGCAGCAGCGACAGTCGCGCGGCAAGGCCGTTGCGCGAAGGGGACAGTCTCGTCACGGCAGGCCGCATCCGCTTCGCCGCATCGCCCGGGAGCAATTCCTTAATCAATCGTGAGGCAGGCTTTGCAATGGTGCATCCAGACTGACGAATGCCGATTCGGCCAGTCCTTCCAGAGCAGGTTGGTCATGAGCGAGGCGCGTTCGCTGACGGCGCTCAGCGAGAACGACTACGAGGCGATCTCCGAGGCCGTGATGGAGACGGCGCGCGGGCGCTGGTTCATGGCCGAATTCGCCAGGCGCAATCGCCAGGCCGACACCATCCAGTTGCTGGGCGCGATCGGCCGGATCGAGCGCGCGGTCGGCGTCGCCGTGGCCGAGCCCGCGCCGGACCCGAGCCTGCGCGAGGCGGCGGCCCTGATCGCCGATCTGCGCATCGACCTCGAACGCATCAGCGGCCGGACTGAGGCCGCATCATCGGGCCTCGCGCAGCGCATCGAAACCTCGTCGGCGCGGATTCTCGCCGCGACGGAGACCATCCAGGAAGCATCCTGGCGTCTGCGCGAAGCCGGAGAGACCGACGAGCTCTGCGACCTGCTCGACCGCCGGACGACAGAGATCTTCGCCGCCGCCGCGATCGTCGAGGGCACGGCGCAGCAGATCGACAAGATCGCCGACACCATCGCCATGCTGGATTCCAGCCTGCGCGCCTTCGCCGACCGGGCGCAGGACGAACCCGACGCGCAGGAGATGGAGATCGTGGCCTGGAGCGATCCGGTCCGCGAGATGCCGGCCCCGACATATGAAACGGCGGTTCCGATGCCGTCAGCCGCCTATGAGGATATCGAGATCATCGAGATCGGCGCGCCGGCAACCGACCCGGCCGAGACCGTCGCCAGCCTGGCGATGACGCTGCCGATGGAGCGCAGGCTCGGCTCGATCCAGAATCTGAGCGACGACCTCGTCTTCGAGGCGACGGCAAAGGAGGAGCCGGTCGAGATCGATCTCGATTTCGTCGAGCCGGTCGCAGCCGGCGCATCTGCCAGCGAGAGCCGTCCGGAAACCGCGATTCTGGAAACCGCGGCAGCCATACGATCGGCGGCGACCATCTCCGAGGCCGACCTCTACGCGCTCGACGCCATGTCGGCGGACCGGAAGCTCGCCTATTTCGCCTGATCCTGGCCTGAGGGCGCAAAGCTCGCCATCTTGCCGGGGTTGAGCAGGCCGTGAGGATCGACCTCGCGCTTGAAGCCGAGCTGGTCGGCGTCGGCGCGCTTGTGGCGGCTGCCCGCCTCAAGCGAGACGACATGGGGATTGGCGATCATCACGCCGGCCTCCTCATGCAGCGCGATGACCTCGTCCAGCCGCTCACGCGTCGTATAGCGCAGGATCGGCAGCGCGCTTGCCGTGACACGCCCGCCGAAACGGATGAATTCGTGATGGGCCAGCACCTCGTCGGGGAACGCCGAGATCATCTCCTGGGCGCTCTCGACCAGCCGATCATGCGGGAACAGGCATTGCAGATAGGTGATCGAGCGGTCGCTCTTCAGCCATTGCAGCGTCGTGTGGTTCCAGGTGTATTCGTAGAGCGGGACGGTGCCCGGTCCCTCTTCCGAGGGCGCCTCGTAGGTCATCGCGCCACGCTCGCCGATGATCGCCTTGAACGGGCCGAGCGAGGCTTCCGCGATCATGCAGATCAGGATGCTCTTGCCTTCAGGACAATGCTGCTTCAGCGCGCCGAAGTAGCCCGGGATCGGCCATGAGATCGGCGTCACCAGTTTCTTGACGACGCCGTCGGCCAGCGCGACCTCGTGGCCGGCCCGGAACGCGTCCATGTAATCGTCGAAGGCGACGATGACGTCGATCCAGGGCCAGGCCGGGGCCAGCGGCATCTCCAGCGCCGTGATGATGCCGGTCGTGCCATAGGCGCGGTTGACCTTCTGCGCAGCGTCGTCGCGCAGTTCAAGAACGCGCGGCTCCTCCTCGACCGTGACGATACGGGCGGCCAGGATGTTGCCGGGCTCGCGCAGGCCGCCATACGTCACCGAGCCGACGCCGCCCGAGCCGCCGGCTACGAACCCGCCGAGCGTGGCCGAGCGTTTGGTCGAGGGATGCATGCGCAGTTCGAAGCCCTCGGTCCGCGTCGCCATGTCGATGTCGAGCAGGCGCGAGCCGGCCGCCGCACGAACGATACCGGGCTTCTGCCATGCGATGCCGGTCAGGGCGTTGATATCGAGCAGCACGCCCCCTTGCAGCGGCACGGCTTGCCCGTAGTTGCCGGTTCCGGCGGCGCGCACCGTGAGCGGTATCCGCAGCTTGGCGCAAGCCGCGGCGATGCGGACGACTTCGCTCTCGTCGCGTGGAACCGCAATGATGTCGGCGCTCTTGTCGGCGAGTTCGACGTTCAGCACCGGCGAATACCAGAAGAAGTCTCGCGAGCGTTTGCGCACGACCTGTGGCTCGTCGATGAGCTGGATGTCCGAAATCTGGGCCTTCAGGGCCGCGATGTCGTAGCGCGAGGGCTGCGCTGGCCTTGGCCTGCGCTCGGGAACGGCGCTCATCTCAATTCTCCCGCTTCAGCGCGCTCTCATGCCAGCGCCGCAGCAGCAGATGCGAGATCCAGCTCGTCGCGAGGAAGATCGCGATGCCCGACAGCGAGATCATGATCAGCGCCGCGAAGACGCGCGGGATCTTGAGCTGGTAGCCCGCTTCGAGGATGCGGTAGGCCAGCCCCGAGGCGCTGCCGCCGGTGCCTGCGACGAATTCGGCGACGACGGCCCCGATCAGCGCGAGCCCGCCGGAAATCTTCAGCCCGGCGAGGAAATAGGGCAGCGCCGCCGGCAGCTTGAGATAGCGCATCGTCTGCCAGCGGGTCGCGCCGTAGAGCTGGAACAGGTTGATCAGGTTGTGGTCGGCCGAGTTCAAGCCGAGGATCGTGTTCGACAGGATCGGGAAGAAGGCGACGATCCAGGCGCAGATCAGCAGCGAGAGGTTGATGTCGCCGGCCCAGATGATGATCAGCGGCGCGATCGCCACGATCGGCGTGACCTGCAGGATCACCGCATAAGGCAAAAGCGACATCTCCAACCATTTCGACTGGGTGAACAGCACGGCGAGCGTGACGCCGACGATGACTGCGGCCGCCAGCGCCATGAAGGTGATCTTAAGCGTGATCCAGAGCGAGCTGGAGAGCGTGCCCCAGTCGGCGATAAGCGTCTGGCCGATCAGGATGGGGCCGGGCAGGATGTATTGCGGGATCGCGTTCCACCAGACCGCGAACTCCCACAGCCCGAGCGCCATAACGCCGATAACGAGCGGCGCGAGGATGCGCGGCCAGGCGCTGGCGGGGAGCCCAAGCACGCGCGGCTCGGTGGCGAAGACGGGCCGCGCCTCGGAGTCGGTGCCGCTGGCATGGCTGTGAGGTTGCGTTTCGAGCGCCGTCACGATGCGATCTCCAACACACCGCCCTCATCCTGAGCAGCAAGCGTAGCTTGCGTCTCGAAGGATCGTTCAGATGCCTCCGGAGCCTTCTGGAGCATCCTTCGAGACGCGCCTGCGGCGCTCCTCAGGATGAGGGCTTTGGAGTGACAGGCGCACCGATTCACGATCCGATGGCCTCCTTGAGCTTGCCCGAGACGACGCGGCAGAGATGGGCGTATTCGGGCGAGGTCCGGAAAAGCTCGTCGCGCGGATAGGGCGCATCGACGTCGAGATCGGCCATGACGCGGCCGGGGCGCGCCGCCATCACGACGATGCGCTTCGAGAGATAGACCGACTCGAACACCGAATGGGTGACGAAGACGGCGGTGAATTTCTCCTGCCACCAGAGTTCGAGCAGATCGTCGTTGAGGCGGTGGCGGGTGATCTCGTCGAGCGCGGCAAAAGGCTCGTCCATCAGCAGGATTTTGGGCTTGAGCACCAGCCCGCGCGCGATCGAGACGCGCATCTTCATGCCGCCTGAGAGTTCGCGCGGATAGGAGCTCTCGAAGCCCTTCAGCCCGACCAGCGCCAGCATCCGCGCGGCGCGGTCTTGCGCCTCGCCCTTGCGGATGCCCTTGAGCGTCAGCGGCATCATGACATTGGCCAGCGCCGTCGCCCAAGGCATCAGCGTCGGGTCCTGAAAGACGAAGCCGAGATCGCGCTCCGGCCTGCCGCCGGCGTCATGGCCGGTCGTCGGCCAGTCGATCACGCCGCTGGAGGGGCTGCCCAGTCCTGCGATCATCCGCAGCAGCGTCGATTTCCCGCAGCCGGACGGACCGAGCAGGCTGACGAACTCGCCTGTCCCCAGACCCAGGTTAACGTCGCGAACGGCGAGCGTGCCATTGGCGAACTGCTTCGAGACACCGCGAATCTGGACCAGCGGCCGGCCGCTGGCGGCAGCGTGCTCCTTGGTGGGTGTGCTCAGAGAGGCTAGGTCCAAAGCCTGATGATCCGTTTTCTGTGCGGGTCGCCCCACCTTGTCATTCCAGGGCAAGCCGCAGGCTTGAACCCGGAACCCACGACGGGGCGGGCGCCGGCGGTTCTGCCCAGTCCTGTCTCACCCGGTCGTGGGTTCCGGGTTCGCACCTTTGGCGCGCCCCGGAATGACATAGGTGGATCAAGCCTTGCCGACGCCCTTGTTGATGAATTCCAGGCTGTAGGCCTTCTTCAGGTCGATGCCGGCCGGGAACACGCCCGCCTCGGTCATCGTCTTGTAGAAGCTAGCCCACCGCGCATCGGTCATCGCGCCGACGCCGAGCGTCAGCGCGTCGCCAGACAGCACGATGCCCTTCTCGGTCATCACCTTGACGGCGTAGTCGATCTTCTCCTGATCCATGTCGGGATTGTCCTTCAGGATCTGGGCGTTGGCGGCGGCGTTGGCTGGCGTCGCCTTCATGTATTCGGCCCAGCCTTCGAGCGAGGCGGTGACGAAGCGCTGCACCAGGTCCTTCTTTTCATCGACCATCTTCCGCGAGATGTTGATCGTGGTGTTGTAGTTCTCGAAGCCGGCATCGGCGATGAGATGCACCAACGGCGTCACCCCGCCCTGCTTCTGGATCGCGAACGGCTCGGACGACAGGAAGCCCTGCTGCGATATCTGCTTGTCGGCGAGGAACGGGGCCATGTTGAAGGTGTAGGGCCTGATCTGCTCGTCGCTGTAGCCGAATTTGGCCTTGAGGAAGGGCCAGTAGCTGTTGCGGCCGGCCGCGCCGACCAGAATCGGCTTGCCCTTCAGCGCGGCCAGCGAATCATTGCCGACGCCGGGATGCGAGATGATGACCTGCGGGTCCTTCTGGAAGATCGAGGCGATGCAGAGGAAGGGGATGTTCTCCTGCGCATAGCGGATCGCCTCGAAGGAGTTCGACATGATCATGTCGACGCGGCCGCCGAGCAGAAGCTGTGAGGGGTTCTGCTGGGGGCCGCCGGGCCTGATCTCGGCGTCGATGCCGTATTTCTTGTAGATGCCGTTGGCGGCGGCGAGATAGAAGCCGCCATGCTCGGCCTGGGCGCGCCAGTTGGTCTGGTAGGAGACCTTGTCGAGCGTCTGCGCGCTGACCTTCGCGCCCGGAACCGGCACGAGAACCGAGGCGGCCGAGCCTCCGAGCAGGCCGAGCGCCGCGCGCCGGCTCATCCGATACTTCATCGTCGTCATGCTGGTGACCTCCCCTTAAAGATTGTTCGGGCAACGATGCCTGAGATCGCGGGCGAGCAATAGACATGCCATGCAGCGGGGCCCGCTGGAAATGCGGCATGAGGCGCTTGCGCACAGAGAACGGGCATTTGCCGCATTCGACGGCAGGATCGCCGCGTCATGGCGCTGTTGCGCCGCGCCGGCTTCCGCTCGAGTCGCATCCGGCTATGCTGTCGTCTGCTCTTTCCGACCGGAACGCCATGACGCCTCCTTCGACCACCCGCCCTGCCCTTGCCGACCTGCGCGCCGACCTCGCCGGTCTGACGATCTATGACGATGCGCCGTCGCTTCGCATGCACAGCCGCGACTTCTTCTGGTTCTCGCCGGTGCTGAAGCCCGATCTGGAGGGCAAGCAGGCCGATCTCATCATCCTGCCGCGCGACAGGGAGGAGGTCGCCCGCGTCGCCTCGGCCTGCGCCCGCCACAAGGTGCCGCTGACGGTGCGCGGCGGCGGCACCGGCAATTACGGGCAGGCCGTGCCGCTGGAGGGCGGCGTGGTGCTGAACCTGACGCGGCTCAACCGCGTTGTCTGGGCCAGACGCGGCGCGGGCCGTTTCGAGGCCGGCGCCAACCTGCTCGACATCGACAAGGCGCTGTGGCCGCAGGGGCAGGAACTGCGGATGCACCCCTCGACACGGGCGCAGGCGACCATCGGCGGCTTCGTCGCCGGCGGCGCGGCCGGCGCGGGCTCCTGCACCTGGGGCCAGATCGACAATCTGGGCGCGGTTACCGCGTTGCAGGTGATGACGGTCGAGGCCGAGCCCCGCATCATCGAACTGCGCGGCAGGGACATCCTCAAGGTGATGCACGCCTATGGCGTCAACGGCATCATCACCGAGGTCGAGGCGCCGCTTGCCCCCGCCCATGACTGGGCCGAGCGGATCGCGACCTTCGAGACGCTGAAGGCGGCCGCCGCCTTCGGGCAGGCCTTCACCGAATGCGACGCCATCGCCAAGAAGCTGGTCAGCATCCACGATCCGGGTATCGCGCCCTATCTGCGAAGGCTCGCGCCCTATCTCGGGCAGAACAAGGCCTTTGCCATCCTGATGGTCTCCGAGCCGCAGGGCGACGAGCTCGACCGGCTGATCGCGGAGATGGGCGGCGCGATCACCTTTGCGCGGGGGGCGGACGAGGCGCGCGCCGCAGCCTTCGGCGAACACCGCGACAGAGGCGCGCCCGGCCCGCTCTACGAATACACATGGAACCATACCACGCTGCATGCGCTGAAGGTCGATCCTGCGATCACCTATCTGCAACTGCGCTTCCCGCCCGGCCGGAACCTCGAACTGCTCGACTGGGCGGAGGAGACATTCCGCGAGGACGTGATCTTCCACATCGAGTTCCAGCGCCGGCAGGGCCGCGTCTATCATTCGAGCCTGCCGCTGGTACGCTTCACCACGGCCGAGCGGCTGCACGAGATCATGCGGCTAGCCGAGGAAGCCGGCATCCAGGCCTCGAACCCGCATACATGGGTGCTGAACAATGCCGGCTGGAAGCGCACCGACGCGCCGCAGCCGGAGTTCAAGCGGCTGGCCGATCCGCTCGGGCTGATGAACCCCGGCAAGCTGCTCGGCTGGGAGGCCGACGCCAGGGCTGCTGCCGAATGACGCCTGCGCGCGGCTGGTCCACCGCCGACATCCCGGACCAAACAGGCCGGCGCGCCATCGTCACCGGGCCGGGCGGGCTCGGTTACGAGACCGCGCTCGGGCTGGCCCGGTCCGGGGCGACCGTCCTGCTCGCCGGCCGCGACGCCGACAAGGGCGCTCGGGCGCTTGCGGCCATCCGCGCCGCTGTGCCCGATGCAGAGGTGAGCTTCGCCGAACTCGACCTCGCCAACCTGTCCTCGGTTGCGGCGTTCGCGCTGGACCGGCTGGCCGCCTCCGAGCCGCTGGACATCCTGATCAACAATGCCGGCGTCATGGCGCTCCCCCGCCGAAGCCTGACCGACGACGGCTTCGAGCGGCAGTTCGGGGTCAACGTCATCGGCCATTTCGCGCTGACCGGCCGGCTGCTGCCGCTTTTGCGCAAAGCCGCCGCACCGCGCGTGGTCCAGCTCAGCAGCCTCGCCCATCGGCGCGGGCGGATCGATTTCGACGATCTTGAGGGCGAGCGGCGCTACGATCCGTGGAAGGCCTACTGCCAGTCGAAGCTCGCCATGCTGATCTTCGCGCTCGAACTGCAACGCCGTAGCGACCGGAACGGCTGGGGCCTGACGAGCCTCGCGGCGCATCCGGGTTGGGCGGCGAGCGGGCTGATCGGCAATGGCCCCGCGACCGGGCGCACCGGTCTGGCGGCGCTGGTCTGGCGGCTCGTTCCGCTGGGCGCCAGGCTGCTGAGCCAGTCCACAGCGGCGGGAGCCCTGCCGACGCTCTATGCCGCCACCGCGCCGAACGTCGCCGGGGGCGGCTATTACGGCCCCGATGGCTGGCGCGAGATCAGGGGATCGCCGGCGCCTGCCAGAGCAACCGGCGAAGCCGACGACCCGGCCGTCGCCGCGCGCCTCTGGGACGTGCTGGAGGCGGCGACGGGCGCGCCCTTCGCCGTTTATCAATCGACGATGCGAGGATGACGACATGACCGCGCGCTTCTGGGGCGACCTGAAGACCACAGACTTCGAGGGCCTCTCGCCCGAGACCACAGTCGCCGTACTGCCGCTTGCGGCGATCGAGCAGCACGGGCCACATCTGCCGGTCTCGGTGGATACGACGATCATGAACGCGATGCTCGGACTGGCCATGCCGCTGGTCCCGCACGGTCTCGACGTGCTCGTGCTGCCGACCATGGCGGTGTGCAAATCCAACGAGCACCTGCATTCGCCGGGCACGCTGACCCTGACCTGGGAGACCGCGACCCGCGCCTGGATCGAGATCGGCGAGAGCGTGAAACGCGCCGGACTGCGCAAGCTCGTGATCGTGACCTCGCATGGCGGCAATATCGACCCGATGAAGGTGGTGGCGCGCGAGTTGCGCGTCGATCACGGCATGCTGGCCGTGACCACCGCCTGGCGCGCCTTCGGTCTCCCGCCGGGCGTCTTCGCCGAACTCGACGCGCAGCATGGCATCCATGGCGGCGATATCGAGACCTCGATCATGCTGCATCTCCGGCCGGACCTTGTCGACATGACGAAGGCCGGCGCCTTCAAGCCATCGACCGTGACCATGGCCGAGGAGGGCTACGCCTGGCTCAGGCCGACGGGACTGCATGCCATGGCCTGGATGGCGCAGGACGTTCATCCGTCCGGCGCGGCGGGCGATGCCTCGCTTGCAACGGCCGCAAAGGGCAAAGCCACGGTCGAACTTCAGGCGAAGGGCTTCGTCGAATTGCTGGCCGATGTGGCGCGGTTCCCGCTTGAGCGGTTGCATGAGGCGCGGTGAGGTTTTTTGTTGTTACATTAAATGGAAATCGAGTATGATGAGACCAAGCGCGAAACGACGCTCTCCAAGCGTGGCCTCGATTTCGCCAAAGCCGCAGAGATATTCGAGGACCGCCATGTGTCGCGTATCGACGACCGCTTCGATTATGGCGAAGAAAGACTGATCACCGTCGGTTTCATGGGCGGCCGCATGGTCGTCGCCGTTTGGACGGAGCGTGTGGGCAAGAGACGGATCATCAGTTTGAGGAAGGCCAATGACGATGAACAGGCCGCATTTGGACCCATCCTGGGTTGACCCGGACGACGCGCCGGATTTGTCCGCGCCTGAATGGGTCGCCAAATTCGCCGAGGCGGATGTCTATCAGGGTGACCGTCTTGTCCGCCGTGGCCGCCCGCCCTCGGCCACCCCTAAAATCTCGACGACGATACGGCTGTCGGCTGATGTCGTCGATCATTTCAGGATGGAAGGGCCAGGTTGGCAGAGCCGCATCGATGCGGCGCTCAAGGCCTGGATCGCGCTCCGGAAGGCCGGGTGATGCAAAAGTCCGCCCCTCACTCCCCCGCCTTCATCTGACGCGCATAAATGTCCTTGTAGCGCTCGCGCAGCAGGTTCTTCTGGACCTTGCCCATGGTGTTGCGCGGCAGGTCGTCGACGATGAAGACCTGTTTAGGCAGCTTGAACTTCGCCAGCCGCTGCTCCAGCGTTTTTGCGATGCTCGCCGCCGTGATCGTCGCACCGGGCTTCACCACCACGACGGCCGTAACGCCCTCGCCGAAATCGGGATGCGGGCAGCCGATCACCGCGCTCTCGATCACACCCGGCATCTCGTCGATCTCGGTCTCGACCTCCTTGGGATAGACGTTGTAGCCGCCGGTAATGATCAGGTCCTTGCCGCGGCCGACGATGTGGACATAGCCAGCCGGGTCGATCTTGCCGAGGTCGCCGGTGATGAAAAACCCGTCGGCCCGGAACTCGGCGGCCGTCTTCTCGGGGTTGCGCCAGTAGCCCTTGAAGACGTTGGGACCCTTGACCTCGATCATGCCGATCTCGTCGGCGGCCAGAACCTTCGCGGTCTCGGGATCGGTGACGCGGGCCGAGACGCCCGGCAGCGGGAAGCCGACCGTGCCGGCGACCCGCTCGCCGTCATAGGGGTTGGAGGTGTTCATGTTGGTCTCGGTCATGCCGTAGCGCTCGAGGATGGCGTGGCCGGTGCGCTCGCGCCATTCGCGATGGGTCTCGGCCAGCAGCGGCGCCGAGCCCGAGACGAACAGGCGCATATGCGCGGTCGCCTCCTTCGTCAGCCGCGCATCCTGCAGCAGCCGGACATAGAAGGTCGGCACGCCCATCATGCAGGTGGCCTGCGGCAGATGCGCGAACACCTGGTCGGGGTCGAATTTCGGCAGCAGGATCATGGACGCGCCCGAGAAGAGGACGGTGTTGGTCGCCACGAACAGGCCATGGGTGTGGAAAATCGGCAGCGCGTGCAGCAACACGTCGGCCTGGGTGAAGCGCCAGTAGTCGACCAGCGCCAGCGCGTTCGAGGCGAGGTTGTCGTGGGAGAGCATCGCGCCCTTGGAGCGCCCGGTGGTGCCCGAAGTGTAAAGGATCGCGCCGAGATCGTCGGGGCCGCGGTCGACATCGGCGAAGGCGGCCTGGGCCGCCAGCCCCTTGTCGGCAAGCGTGCCGGCGGAGACGTCATGCGAACGCCAGACGCCGAGCGTCTCCAGCTTTGCGCCCGCCTTGTCGGCATAGGGCTTCATCGCAGTGGCCTTGACCGGATCACAGACAAAGACGGCGGGTTGCGCGTCGCCCAGAAAATACTCGATTTCGGCGGGGGTGTAGGCGGTGTTCAGCGGCAGGAAGATCGCGCCGGCCCGGATCGCGCCGAGATAGAGCATCAGCGCCTCGATCGACTTCTCGACCTGCACCGCGACGCGGTCGCCGGGTTTCACGCCGAGCGAAACCAGCACATTGGCGAAACGGCCCGAGACATCGACCATGTCGGCATAGGAATAACGCCGGCCGTCATCGAGCAGGGCGAAGGGCGCTGCGGCTGCGGGCATGCGCGCGCGGACGAGGTCGAACAGGTGGTTGCCCATAATTTCGGGTCCTTTCAGGCGTTTCCGGCAGGCTGGAGGTCAGGTCGCGGGCCGCAGCAGCTTGCGCACGCTGGAATTGGCGACGACCGTGTTGCGGGTGGCGAAGGCCTCGTGATTGATCTCGATCTCGTCGAGGTCATAGCGGTAATTCACCATCACGCCATGCGACTCGCGCAGGCCCCGCGCCGAGAGATTGCCGCCGACATTGATGCGCTCCAGCCGCGCGCCATTGCCGAGATGGAAGCGCGCCACCGGGTCGATGACGCGGCCCGAGGCCGTGCGCGCCCGCAGCAGGTACTGCGTCGCCATCTGGCCGAGCAGCCTGTCGCGGCGGGCTCGCGTCGCCTCGTCGAGCGAGACCGCCTCGCCGGGCGAGCGGGCGAGCTCGGCGCGCTCCTCGTTGGTCATCCGGAAATCGCCCGGTTCCTCGACGGTGGCCGACAGCCAGCGCGCAAAACCCGGCAGCGGCGAGAGCGTGACGAAGGTGTCGAGATTGGGCAGTTCGCGCTTCAGATCCTCGGCGACCTGCTTGATCAGGAAATTGCCGAAGGAGATGCCGCGCAGGCCCTCCTGGCAGTTCGAGATCGAATAGAACACGGCCGTGCTCGCGGCCTGGGCCGGCAGCACCTCGCGCTCGCCGCTCAGAACCTCGCCGATGCTGCGCGGGATTTCGCCGGTCAGCGCCACCTCGACGAAGATCAGCGGTTCATCGATCAGTTGCGGATGGAAGAACGCGAAGCAGCGCCGATCGGCCGGCTCCAGCCTGCGGCGCAGATCGTCCCAGCCCTGAATCTCGTGGACCGCCTCATAACGGATGATCTTTTCCAGCACGTTGGCCGGCGTGCGCCAGTCGATGCGGCGCAGCACGAGGAAGCCGCGGTTGAACCAGGAGCCGAAAAGGTGGCGAAAATCGCCATCGACCGCCGCGAGTTCCGGCGATGCCTCCATCGCCTCGAACAGGCTCTCGCGCATCCTGACCAGCACATGCGTGCCGCCCGGCGCGAGGTTGAGGCGGCGCAGCAGTTCCTGCCGGCGCGGCTCGGAGGCCAGATGAAGCGCCGCGATGTTGGCGGCGGACGGCTCCGCGCGATAGGCGTCGATCGCCTTGCCGAGTCTGTCATGGTCGGGCCCGAACCTCTCCTGCAGCATCGCAAAAAAGCCCTGCCGCCCGGCCTTGTCCAGCCGCTCCCAGGCGTCGAGCACGGCCTGCGCCAGCGCCATACCCGAGGCCTCGCCCCGCCCAGACAGCAGATCCTCGCAAAGCTGCGCGATCGGCCGGTTGCGGCCGGCGAAGCGCTCGAAACCGATCAGCGCCCGGCCGCGATCGGCGACACTGGTCAGAAGGTCGCCGAGAAACGCCATGTCCATGCAAGCCCCCTGTTCGCGCGCCGCATCTTACAGTTGCGACGGCCGGAACCAAGCGCCGCCGTCTTTGCGAGCGTAAGCGAAGCAATCCAGAGGTCTCGCGCAAACCTCTGGATTGCTTCGCTTACGCTCGCAGAGACGATCGTCACGCAAGGAGCCCCCATGCCTTCAGGAAGAAGTCCGCCGCGCCGAAATTGCCCGATTTCAGGGCGATGACCATGTCGGGCCCATCGACGACGCGGGTCCAGGGCACGCCGGGGTCGATCTCGGGGCCGATTTCGAGGGTGCGGATGCCGAGCCCCTGCACGACCGCGCCCGAGGTCTCGCCGCCCGCGACCAACAGCCGCGTGACGCCGCCGGCCGCCAGCAGCTTCGCGGTCGCAGCAAAGGCGTGCTCGACCGTCTCGCCAGCCTTGTCGCGGCCGAGCCTGTCCTGGATGGCGGAGACCTCGGCGGGGTCATCGCTCGAATAGAGCAGGAAGGGTTTGTCGTTGGCCTGCGCCAGCGCCCATCGCGCCAGCGTTTCCGCGCCTTGTTCGCCGGAGACCAGCGCCATCGGATCGACCTTCAGCGCCGGAATGCCCGCCGCGACGGCAGCCCTGATCTGACCACGGGTCGCCGTCGAGCAGCTTCCGGAGATAATGCCGGCGCGGCCGGCGGGCGCGGTCAGGCTGGTCGCGACCTCACGCTCGGGCAAGAGCCCTGCCTTGCGGAAGTTCTGCGGCAGACCCATCGCGATGCCCGACCCGCCAGTCAGCAGCGTCTCGCCCGCGACCGCCTCGCCAAGCACCATCAGGTCGGCATTGGCGAGCGCGTCGGTGACGAGATAACGCACGCCCTCGCCCGTCAGCGCCGCCATGCGCGCCCTGACCGCGTCGGGTCCGGCAAGAACCGTCGCATAATCGACGAGGCCGACCTTCGCTTGCGTCTGCGCCGCCATCAGCCGGACGAGGCTGGAATCGCGCATCGGCGTCAGCGGATGGTCCTTCATCGAGCTTTCGTGAAGCGGAACCGCGCCGACGAAGAGATAGCCTTGATAGATCGAGCGGCCATTGGCGGGAAAGGCGGGGCAGACGATCGCGCTCCTTGCGCCTAATCGCTGCATCAGCGCGTCCGCGACGGGGCCAATATTGCCTTGCGCCGTCGAATCGAAGGTTGAGCAGTATTTGAACAGGATCTGGCGCGCGCCCGCCGCCAGCAGGGCCTCGCAGGCGGCCAGCGAATCCGCGATGGCATTGGCGACAGGATTGGTGCGCGATTTCAGCGCGACCACCACGGCGTCCGCCTCCGGCAGGCGCCCCCCGGCGACAGGCGCGCCGATTACCTGGACGGTGCGCATGCCGGCGCGGTTCAACATCAGCGCGACATCGGTCGCGCCCGTCATGTCGTCGGCGATCACACCCAGCAGCATCGGAATCGGCCCTTCATTCGCTTCGCCCCTGATAACAGAGATGACAGCGCGCGCGACAGTGCTGCAGAGTGGGCGAGGCCTCCCGCCGACGCAGGAGATTGGCCGCGCAATTGCATGCAGGTCGCGCCGGCGGTCGCATGCAGAAAACGGCGGGTGCGACCACGATGCGGCATCGACGGCGCGCCGGAACTGCTGCAGATTGGTGCCGGTTGGAACGAAATCGGTGGAACGCCGGAAGACGTGCAGGCATGGGCCGGGTCGGGGTGGAGGAGAACGCCCGGCCGACAGTCCGCACCTGCTCCGACCGGCCGACGACGTGGCTGAAAGTAACAAAAGACAGGGGATTTTCGATGAAACTTTTGACCGTTCTGGCCTCGGCGACAGTCCTGACGCTCGCGGCGCTGCCCGCCATGGCGCAGACGCCCTCGACCCTGCGCATCGGCCTGCAGGAAGATCCCGACGTGCTCGACCCGCACAAGGCGCGCACCTTCGTCGGTCGCATCGTCTTCAAGGGGCTCTGCGACAAGCTGCTCGACATCGATCCGCAACTGAAGCTGACGCCGCGGCTGGCGACCGAATGGTCGTTCTCCGCCGACGGCCTGACGCTGACGATGAAGCTGCGCACCGACGCCAAGTTCCATGATGGCGAGCCCTTCAACGCCGAGGCCGCCAAGGCCAATCTCGAACGCGCCCGCACGCTGCCGGACTCGCTGCGCAAATCCGAACTCGCCTCGGTCGACAGCATCGAGGTGGTCGATGCCAGCACGATCGCGCTCAAGCTGAAGCGCCCTGACGCCACGCTGCTCGCCCAGCTCACCGACCGCGCCGGCATGATGCTGGCGCCGAAGAGCCTGACCGCCGATGTCGGCGCCAAGCCGGTCTGCTCTGGTCCCTACAAATTCGTCGAGCGCGTGCAGAACGACCGCATCGTGCTGGAGCGCTTCAAGGAGCACTGGGAGGCGCAAAACTACCATTTCGACCGGGTGCTCTACCGCGCCATCCCCGACACCACGGTGCGGCTGGCCAATCTGCGCTCCGGCGAGCTTGACATGCTGGAGCGTCTGGCCCCGACCGACGTCAAGTCGGCCCAGGGCGACAGGGCGCTGAAAGTCCAGAGCACCGCCAATATCGGCTACCAGGGCATCACCATCAACACCGCCCATGGCGAGGCCGCCAACCAGCCCATGGGCAAGGACAAGCGGGTGCGGCAGGCGCTCTCGCTTTCGATCGACCGCAAAGTGCTGAGCCAGGTGGTGTTCGAGGGACTCTACGAGCCGATGATCCAGCCCTTCAATCCGGGCAGTCCCTATGTCAGCGCCGAATTCCCGGTGCCGGCGCGCGACGTGAACAAGGCCAAGGCGCTGCTCAAGGAAGCCGGCGTCGCCAAGGTCTCGGTCGAGCTGTTCGTCACCAACAACCCGGTCGACGCCCAGCTCGGCCAGGTCATCCAGGCGATGGCGCAGGAGGCCGGCATCGACATCCAGATCAAATCGACCGAATTCGCCAGCCAGCTCCGCGACCAGCAGCAGGGCAAGTTCCAGATGAGCCGCATCGGCTGGTCGGGCCGCATCGACCCGGACGGAAACCTGCACCAGTTCGTGACCTCGAAGGGCAACCAGAACGACGGCCGCTACTCGAACCCCGAGGTCGACAAGCTGCTGGATCAGGCCCGCACGGTCTACGACGTTGCCGAGCGCAAGAAGCTCTACGACGCCGCTCAGAAATACCTGCAGGACGAGCTGCCGATCATCTATCTCTACAACCAGACGGTGTTCTTCGCGCTGCGCGCCAACATGAACGGCTTCACCATCAATCCCGACGGCATGATCCGGCTTTCCGGGCTGAAGCGGCAGTGAGTCCCCACGCGACCGTGCAGGCATACGCTCCTCCCCTCCCCCTCGTGGGGAGGGGCCGGGGGTGGGGGGCGAACGACAGGGTGAGCTGGAAATCAGTCGAAGGCTGGTATCGGCGTCTCGTTAAACCGCACCCCGATCGCTCTGACTTTCCGCCCCCCACCCCTGACCCCTCCCCACACCCAAGTCGGCTGCTGCCGACTTGGGCCACTCAGGTTGCCCATCTCGGGCAGGCCCGAGATGGGTGGGGAGGGGAATCGCGTCGCGCCATCCCATGCTGACCCTGATCGCCCGCCGGATTCTGGTCGCCATCCCGACGTTGTTTCTGGTGGCGCTGATGGTGTTCGCCCTGCAGCGCGCCCTGCCGGGCGATCCGTTCCTCGTCATCGCCGGCGAGGAGCGCGACCCGGAGGTGATCGCGCGGCTGCGCGCAATCTACCGGCTCGACGATCCGATCTTCGTGCAGTTCTTCGCCTGGCTCGGGCAGGTGCTGCAGGGCGATTTCGGCCGCTCGCTGCGCACCGGCGAACCGGTTCTCGGGCTGATCGCGCAGAAACTGCCGGTGACGCTGCAGCTCGCCGTCGCCTCGATCCTGGTGGCGATCGCGATCGGCATCCCGGCCGGCATCCTGGCCGCCCGCAACAAGGGCACGGCGGTCGACTATTCGGCCAGCGCGCTGGCGCTGTCGGGGCTCTCGATCCCGAACTTCTGGCTCGGCATCATGCTGATCCTCGTCGTCTCGGTCGAGCTGAGATGGCTGCCGGCCTCAGGCTATGAATCCATTTTCGTCGATCCGAGAGCCGCGATCGAACGGCTGATCATGCCGGCCTTCGTGCTCGGCGGGGGGCTGGCGGCCTTCATCATGCGCCATACCCGCTCGGCCATGCTGGAGGTGCTGCGCTCGGACTATGTCCGCACCGCCCGCGCCAAGGGGCTGGACGAGAACACGGTGGTGAACCGGCATGCGCTGCGCAACGCGCTGGTTCCGATCATCACGCTCTCGACGCTGCTCTTCGGCGAGTTGCTGGCCGGCGCGGTGCTGACCGAGCAGGTCTTCACCATTCCGGGCTTCGGCAAGCTGATCGTCGACGCCGTGTTCAACCGCGATTACGGCGTCGTCCAGGGCGTGGTGCTCTGCACCGCGATCGGCTTCATCCTGATGAACCTGCTCGCCGACATCCTCTACGTCCTCGTCAATCCCCGGCTGAGGAGCGGCTGATGAGCGACGCCGCCCTAGACCCCGCCATGCCCGCGCTACAGAGCGAAACGCCGCTGCGAAAGCGGCGCAGCACGCTGTCGAAGCTGCTGCGCAACCGCTCGGCGCTGATCGGCGGCACGGTCGTGCTGCTCTTCGTGCTGATGGCGGTGCTCGCACCGCTGCTGCCGCTGGCCGATCCGCTCAAATCGAATTTCCTCGCCATCCGCAAGCCGCCCTCCGAGCTTTACTGGTTCGGCACCGACGAACTCGGCCGCGATCAGGTTTCGCGCCTGTTCCATGGCGCGCAGACCTCGCTGCTGGCGGGCATCGTCTCGGTGATGATCGCGCTCGCCATCGGCATACCCTTCGGCCTGCTCGCCGGCTGGTATGGCGGCTGGATCGACATCGTGATCTCGCGGGTCACCGAGGCGATGCTGGCCTGCCCGTTCCTGATCCTCGCCATCGCCTTTGCGGCTATCCTCGGCCCGTCGCTGACCAACGCCATGATCGCGATCGGCCTGTCGGCCGTGCCGATTTTCATCCGGCTGGTGCGCGGGCAGGTGATGAGCGTCAAGGCCGAGGATTTCGTCGAGGGCGCGCGCTCGGTCGGCGCGGGAAATCTGCGCATCATGCTGGTGCATGTGCTGCCCAACACCCTGTCGCCGATCGTGGTGCAGTCGACCCTGTTCATGGCGCAGGCGATCATCCTCGAGGCTTCGCTGTCCTTCCTCGGCCTCGGCCAGCAGCCGCCCTCGCCATCCTGGGGGCAGATGCTCAACGTCGCCAAGAACTTCATGGAGCAGGCGCCGTGGATGTCGGTCGCGCCCGGCGTCGCCATCTTTCTGGCGGTGCTCGGCTTCAACCTGCTCGGCGACGGCCTGCGCGACGCGCTCGACCCAAAAGAAAACTAAGAGTTCCAAGGATACGCCTCATGTTCACCACCCGCCCCGAAATCCTCGGCACCTTCGGTGTCGTCACCTCGACGCATTGGCTGGCCTCGGCGTCGGGCATGGCGATGCTGGAGAAGGGCGGCAACGCCTTCGACGCCTGCGCGGCGGCCGCCTTCGTGCTGCAGGTGGTCGAGCCGCATCTCGTCGGCCCGGCCGGCGACATGCCGGCCGTGTTCTATTCGGCCAAGACGGAAAAGGTCGAGGTGCTCTGCGGACAGGGCCCTGCTCCGATGGCCGCCACGATCGATGCGTTCAAGGCGCTCGGTCTCGACATGGTGCCGGGGTCGGGTTTGCTGGCAACCGTCGTGCCCGGCGCGTTCGGCGGCTGGATGACGCTGCTGCGCGATCATGGACGGCTGAAACTGCGCGAGGTGCTGGAGCCGGCCATCCACTATTTCGAGAACGGCCATCCGATGCTGCCGCGCGTCTCGGATACGATCGCGGGACTGACGGACCTCTTCACCAACGAATGGACGACGTCGGGCGACGTCTATCTGCCGGGCGGCAACGTGCCCAAAGGCCGCGAGCTCTTCCGCAACAGGGCCGCAGCCGAGACCTACAAGCGCATCCTGTCCGAGGCGGAAGCCGCCGGCTCCGACCGGCAGGGGCAGATCCAGGCGGCCTATGACGCCTGGTACAAGGGCTTCGTCGCCGAGGCGATGGACCGCTTCTGTCGCACCACCGAGGCGATGGATTCATCCGGTCGTCGCCATGGCGGTCTGCTGACAGCCGACGACATGGCGCGCTGGACGCCGAGCTACGAGACGCCCGCCAGCGTGAGCTATCACGGCTGGGAGGTGTTCAAGGCCGGCATCTGGAGCCAGGGCCCGGTCTTCCTGCAGACGCTGAAAATTCTCGAAGGCATCGATATCGCCGGCATGGGTCCGGCGAGCCCGGAATTCGTGCATCACGTCGCCGAGGCGCTCAAGCTCGCCTTCGCCGACCGCGAGGCCTATTACGGCGACCCTGACTTCGTGAGCGTGCCCTATGCCACGCTGATCTCAGAGGATTACGCACGCGGGCGGCGCAACCTGATCACCGACAGGGCCTCGCATGACTTGCGGCCCGGCATGATCGCGGGCCATGAGGAGCAGGTCAGGCGCACGCTGGCGGGCGTGCGCATCGTCGGCTCGACGACCAGCGGCGGCGCGACCGTGGGCGAGCCGACCATCGCCTCGATGGTCGCGGCCGGCCGGCGCGGAGACACCGTCCATATCGACGTCATCGACAAATGGGGCAACATGATCGCCGCCACGCCGTCGGGCGGCTGGCTGCAATCCTCGCCGGTGATCCCCGAACTCGGCTTCCCGCTGAATTCGCGCGCGCAGATGTTCTGGCTGGAGGAGGGCCTGCCCTCCTCGCTGGCGCCTGGAAAACGCCCGCGCACGACGCTCTCGCCGACGCTCGCCTTCGAGAACGGCGAGCCGCGGCTGGCCTTCGGCACGCCAGGCGGCGACCAGCAGGAGCAATGGCAGATGGGGCTGTTCCTGCGCCGCGTGCATCATGGGCTGAACCTGCAGGAGGCGATCGACCTGCCGCTGTTCCACACGCAGCATTTCCCGCTCTCCTTCTATCCGCGCGAGGCAAAACCCGGCCATCTCGCCGTCGAGGAGAGCTTGGGAGCGCATGCGCTCGCCGATCTGAAAGCGCGAGGGCACGCGCTGGAGGTCGCGCCGGAATGGACGATTGGCCGCCTCACCGCCGCCGAAAAGAGCCGCGACGGCCTCTTGCGTGCCGCGGCGACCCCGCGTCTGATGCAGGCCTACGCCATCGGCCGCTAGGAGCACTGCGCCCATGACATGGTCCATCGTCGCCCGCGACGCCGCCACCGGCGCCTATGGCGTCGCGGTCTCGACCTGCGCCTTTGCCGTCGGCGCGCGCGTGCCCTCGGGCTGCGGCCGCGTCGGCGCGATCGCGAGCCAGGCCTTCGTCAATCCGCTCTACGGCATAGACGGCCTGCGGCTGCTCCAGGAGGGCCGCGCGGCGGTCGAGATCGTGGCTGCGCTGACGGCGGCCGACGAGGGCCGGGCGCACCGCCAGCTTCATCTGATCGATCGCGAGGGCAAGACCGCCTCGCATACCGGGGCGGCCTGCATCGACTGGTGCGGCGCGGTCGACGGGCCGCAGGTTTCGGTCGCCGGCAACATGCTGGCCGGGCCCGAGGTGATCGAGCAGACGCTCAAAGCCTATGTCGCGGGCTCGGCACTGGATTTCGACGAGCGGCTGCTGGTCGCGCTGGAGGCCGGCGAGAAGGCCGGCGGCGACAAGCGCGGCCGGCAATCCTGCGCCATCCGGATCTGGAACGGCGACCCCGCGCCGAGCTTCGATATCCGCGTCGACGACCATGCCGACCCGCTCGCCGAACTGCGCCGCATCTGGCGCGTCGCGCATCAGCGCTACGTGCCGTTCCAGATGGCCTCGCCCTCGCGGGCACGGCCGGCTGGCGTCACGGACCGGGCGGAACTGGACAGGCTCTGCGCGGAATATGCAGCGGCGTGGAATGCGCGGCATCCGGAAGGGTGATCCTTCTCCCCTTGCGGGAGAAGGTGGCGCGAAGCGCCGGATGAGGGGTCGCGCCGTCCTATCCGGAAACGCATTCTTTGTCATATCAACTGGATAGCCCAGCCCGACCCCTCACCCCAACCCTCTCCCGCAAGGGGAGAGGGGGCAGGTCGGCGCTCACCCCAGCTTTCCCCGCGCCGCCACCGGCAGCTCTCCGACCAGCCTGTCGCCGCGCACCATCACCAGCCGGTCGACCATGTTGACCACCACGCAGACATGGTTCGGCACCACGCGCACCACCTCGCCGACGCCCGGCCGCTCGTTGCTGGCCGCCAGGTCGATCAACCCGTGCTCCTCGGCGAATTTGGCGATCCTCGCCGCCGGATATTCGAGGATCAGGCCATGGCCGTCGAGACCGCCGGTGTCGCTTGTCAGGGTCTTGGAGCCTGAATCGAGGATGCCGCGTTCGGGACCGGCCCGGCTCACCACGGTCGCATAGACCGTCAGTGCGCAATCATCGAGCGTGGCGACCCCTGCAGCCATCTGCATCCGGTCGTTGAAGATCGAGGTGCCGGCGCGGTGCTCGGTCGCCCCCTTCAGCTTGCCGATGTTGGGGATGTTGGGCGAACCGCCGGTCGAGACCATGCCGGCCTCAAGCCCGGCGTCGCGCAAGCCCGCATTGGCGGTGTCGAGAAACACCTGCGTGCGCTCCCAGCCATCCTCGGGCGGATACATCAGGAAGCCCGCGAAGGTGAGGCCAGGCGAGGCCGCGATCAGCTTTGCCAGTTCGACCGCCTCGCCCGGCGTCTCGACACCGGCGCGCTTGCGGCCCGTGTCACATTCGATCACGACTTCCAGATCACGCCCCGCGATGGCGGCCGCCTGCGGCAGCCCCGAGATCGTGACGGGATTGTCGGCCGCCACGATCATGCGGACGCGCCGCTGCAAGGCCCCGAGCCGCCCAAGCTTCTGCTCGCCCAGAATGTTATAGCTGATCAGGATGTCGTCGATGCCGCCATCGGCCATTACCTCGGCCTCGCCGAGCTTCTGGCAGGTGATGCCGCGCGCGCCGGCCTCGATCTGGAGCCGGGCCAGTTCCGGCGACTTGTGCGTCTTGATATGCGGCCGGTTGGCGACGCCCTTGGAGTCGCAGGCCGCCTGCAGGCGGGCGATGTTGGCCTCGACGATGTCGAGATCGATGACGACGGCGGGCGTGCCGAAGACCCGCGCGATCTCGTCTTTCAGGTGTGAGTGCTGCAGCGCGCTCACGGCAGCACCCTGACGATCACCTCGATCTCGACGGGCATGTTGCCCGGCAGCGAGCCCATGCCGACGGCCGAGCGCGCATGGCGGCCGTTCTCGCCGAGCACCGCGACGAACAAGTCCGAGCAGCCGTTGATCACCCTGGGCTGGTCGCCGAATTCCGGCACGCCGTTGACCATGCCGAGCAGCTTGATCACTTCGATCCTGTCGAGCGAGCCGGCAGCCTCCTTCATCGCGGCGAGCAGGCCGAGGCCCGTGTTCCTCGCGAATTCATAGCCCTGCTCGACCGTGAATTCCTTGCCGACCTTGCCGTTGGGGATCGAGCCGTCGGGATTGCGCGGGCCCTGCCCCGACAGGAAGATCAGGTCGCCGGCGCGCTTGAAGCGGACATAGTTCGCCATGGGCGGAACGACGGAGGGCAGCGTGAGGCCGAGTTCGGCGAGTTTGGCTTCGGCGGACATGGGTGGGGTTCCTTTTCAGATTGCGGGACGGTTGCGGCGCTTCCTTCTCCCCTCGGGGGAGAAGGTGGCCCTGCGAAGCAGGGTCGGATGAGGGAAGACCGGGTGAGCGTGATTGAGGTGAAGACCGCGCCTCGGCGCGGCCCTCATCCGTCAGCGCTGCGCGCCGCCACCTTCTCCCCCGAGGGGAGAAGGAAGAGTGCGCTCTACGCCACCTTCCTGAACTTGTTCGTCCGCTTCGGGTGCCACCACGCCCCCTTCAGCACGACGCCCTCGGAGACGATCTTGCGGTCCCCCGTCATGTGCTCGCCGGTGACGTCGGCATAGTCGAACTTGCCTTCCTTCACCGTCAGGATCGTCGCATCGCCGAGCGAGCCGACCCGCAGCGAGCCGTATTCCGGCCGCTTCAGCGCCATGGCGGCGTTCACGGTCGAGGCGGCGATGACGTTGTTCAGGCTCATGCCCATCAGCAGGAATTTCGACATGGTCGTGACCTGGTCATAGGCCGGGCCGTCGATGCAGAGCTTGTGGACGTCGGACGAAATCACGTCGGGCTCGAAGCCGTTGGCGAGCATGGCGCGCGTCGTCTTGAACGAGAACGAGCCCTTGCCGTGGCCAATGTCGAAGATGACGCCGCGCTTGCGGGCGGCCAGCACCTCGGGCTTGACCGTGCCCTGCGCGGTCGCAGGCGCATTCGGAAACGGGCGGAAGGCGTGGGTCAGCACGTCGCCCGGCCGCAGCATGTTGACCACCTCCTCATAGGATGGCGGCGGATGGTCGATATGGCACATCAGCGGCATGCCGACCTCGTTGGCGACCTGCAGCGCGACATTGAGCGGGGCGGTGCCCTGGTCGCCCGAGGCATGCAGCCCGACGCGGACTTTTATGCCGACGATCAGGTCGCGGTTCTTGTCGGCGACCTCGGCGCAGTCGATCGGGTTCATCATCGCCATGTCGCGGCTCTCGCCGACCATGACGCGGTGGTCGAAGCCGTAGATGCCGGCATGCGAGACATGGAGATAGGCCAGGATTCGCGCCTGCGAACGCTCGATGACGTGCTTTCGGAAGCCCGGCCAGTTGCCCGGCCCGGCGGAGCCCGTGTCGACGGAGGTGGTGACGCCGGACGCCCGGCAGAATTCGTCGGCGTCGATGCCCAGAGACGTGCCGCCCCAATAGACATGGGTGTGCAGGTCGATCAGCCCCGGAGTGACGATGTAACCGGAGACATCGCGGGTTTCCTTCGCGCCCTTAAGGTCCTTGCCGAAGCCGGAGACTTTTCCGTCGGTGAAGGCGACGTCGAGCACGCCGTCATGCTTCTGCGACGGGTCGATGACCCGGCCGCCCTTGAGGATGAGATCGTGGGTCATCAGGACTGAGCCTCCGGCATGCTTGCTAGAATTGTCGCCAATTGCATGATCAATTTCGGCAGATAGCTCTGATCCAAGACGAGATCGTAGCTCAAAACGCGATCGCATTCGCCGAACTGAGTGATAATCACGCTTGCTCGAATCGCGCCAAGAACGGTTCCGCTGAAGCCGATCCGCAGTTGGCCGTCCATCGAGACCCAATTCTGCTGCAGCGCTGGATTGGAGTGCTGGGCCTTGATCCAATCCTTCAATGAAGCCAGGTCGTGGCGTGAAGTCTCACATTTTATTTTGGCGGAGAATGATCCGCTAGCTCCACCTACCGCAACGGAGCCGTATCCAAAACCATCAACGTCAGAGATCGGGCCTATCGACAGATAGTCGGCCACTAGCGAGCCGATGACCAAAACTGTCTGATCGACTGAAGGCATTGCCGAACTCAAACCCAGTTCTCGACGCGCAGGCCGGGCATGCGGTCAAATTCGCGGCGATTGTTGGTGACGACGATCAGGCTTTGGCTGCGGGCGTGAGCGCCGATCTGGGTGTCGAGCGGACCGCAAGGCGTGCCAGCGCGCGCCAAGACCGCGCGCAACTCGCCATAGTGAGCGGCGGCTAGGGCATCAAAGGGCAGCACGGTCATCCTGTCGGCAAAACGTTCCAGCGCTTCGAAATTCTGCGATCGGCGATCGGACTTTTCGGCTCCGTACTTCAACTCACCAAGCGTGACTGTGGACATGCAGACACGACCATCTACATCTCTGAAATGCTGCCGCAGCGCGGGCAGCTTATCCTTGATCAGGTAGATGCAGATATTCGTGTCGAGCATATAGGTCAGCATCAGAACTCTTCGCGCTCCTCAGCGGCTAAGGGCTGGTCCCGTGTCACCATGAAGTCTTCGCTGGCGAACGGGCCGTTGTCGAAAAAATCATCCCAGCCTTTGCCCTTCGGCACGATCAGCACACCACGACCCTGCTTGATGATGTCGACCTCGGTCACCTCCGGCGGGAAAGCGAGTTCTTTCGGCAGACGCACGGCCTGGCTGCGGTTGGTCATGAAGAGCTTGGTCGTCACTTTCGTTTTCGTCAGCATCCCGACCTCCGTATATCCATGTAGGATATACTACACCTACGCGCTCTAGCCCACAAGCCCGCCGCCCTCATGTCGGCCCCACCGCGCCTTTGCGCTCGACGATCAGCCCGTAGGCCTGCGGCTCGCGGTGCCTGGCGAAATTGAAGGTCGAGGCCTTGTAGCTTTTGCCCAGATCCATGTCGCAGCGCGCCACCACCAGCTCGTCGCCCTCGGTCACGGCCTGCGCCACCACCTCGCCCGTCGGCGCGATGATGCAGGAGCCGCCGATCTGGTCGATCCCGGCCTCCAGCCCCGCCTTGGCGACGCCGACGACCCAGGTCGCGTTCTGGTAGGCCCCGGCCTGCATCACGAGCTGGTTGTGGAGATTGCCGAGCCGGTCATGGTCGGGCGCCGGCGGATTGTGCTTGGGCGTGTTGTAGCCGAGCACGATCAGCTCGACATCCTGCAGGCCCATGCAGCGGTAGCTCTCGGGCCAGCGCCGGTCGTTGCAGATCATCATGCCGATATTGGCGCCCATGGCGCGCCAGACCGGCCAGCCGAGATTTCCGGTCTCGAAATAGCGCTTTTCGAGGTTCTGGAACGGAGCGTCGGGCCGGTGCTCAAGATGGCCGGGAAGATGGATTTTTCGATATTTTCCGACGATCGCGCCCGCCTTGTCGACGAGGATCGCGCTGTTGAAGCGGCGCTTGCGGCCATCCTCCTGCGCCAGTTCGCAGTAGCCGAGATGGAAACCGACGCCGAGCCGCCTTGCCTCCTCGAACAGCGGGGCGGTCTCGTTGGAGGGCATCGCGCTCTCGAAATACCCGTCGATCTCGGCCTCGTCCTCCATCCACCAATGCGGGAAGAAGGCGGTCAGCGCCGCTTCGGGATAGACGACGAGATCGCAGCCGTTCTCCTTCGCCTGCCGCATCAGCGCGACCATCCGCGCAACCGCCGAGGAGCGCGGCTCATCGCGCTGGATCGGCCCCATCTGGGCTGCGGCGATGGTGAGGATACGGGTCATGGCGTCATTGCACTCCCGCTGACGCAGCGTTAGCTTTGCGCCGCTGCCCGCCTGCGCGGCCTAGAACCGCCGCCGGGCGTCTGTGCGGCGGGGGGAAAAAGCCATGACTACGTTCAATGTCGTGCGTTTTCGCGTCAAGGAAGGCCGGGACGAGGAGTTTCTCGCGGCCCATAGCGATGGCAAGGCGAAGTGGCCCGGGTTGGTCGCGGGCCACATCATCAAGACGGCTGAGCGCTCCTATTGCCTGATCGGCGAATGGGCCGATGGCGACGCGATCAAGGCGGCCCGGCCGCAGATGATCGCGACGCTGAACAGTTTTCGCGACACGCTGGACGATCTCGGCGGTGGCAACGTCACCGACGCGGTCTCGGGCGAGGCGGTGGTCGATCTGACCGCCTGAGAGCGCCGTGAGCTCGCCATCACGCATCGCCGCGAACCTCCTCGGCGCTGCGCCCCACGATGGCGCGATAGACCTCGGCATCGGTCGCGCCCTCGGTGCCGTAGCAGAGCACGCGCGACGTTTCGTCGAGCCTGAGCTGCGCGCGCAGATGCGGATCGCCCGCCGCCTTGATCAGCCCGGCGAGACCCGCGACGCCGGATTCGCCGCCGACCACACCCAAGCTCGCCAGCAGTCGCATGGCGTCGGCGGCGTCCGTATCGGGGATGGTCATGAAGGCGTCTGCGCCGGGCTTCAGGATGCGCCAGGCCAGGATCGAGGGCTCGCCGCAGGCGAGCCCCGCCATGATGGTGTCGAGATCGCCGCCGACCGTGGTGACCTCACCGGCCCGGGCCGATTCGAACAGGCAGGCCGCCTTCTCGGGCTCCACCACGACGAGCACCGGCCGCTCCGCCCCGAGCTTTTCCCAGCGATAAGAGAGCACGCCTGCCGCCAGTCCACCGACGCCGCCCTGCACGAAGACATGGGTCGGCCGCGCGCCTTGCGCTTCGGCCTCCATGGCGAGCACGGCATAGCCCTGCATCACGTCCTTGGGCACGTCCTCATAGCCCGGCCATGAGGTGTCGGAGACGATCTCCCAGTCGTTTCGGGCGGCGGCCTGCGCGCAGGCGCGCACGCTGTCATCATAGGTGCGGCCCTCGCGCACCACCGTCGCGCCGAAGCTGCGGATCGCCTCCACCCGGCCCTCGCTGACCGTCTCGTGGACATAGATCACGGCTTTGACGCCGGCCCGGCGCGCGCCCCAGGCGACGGAGCGGCCATGGTTGCCGTCTGTGGCGCAGGTCACGGTCAGCCCCGCCGAGCCCTTCTGCGCCACCAGCCGGTCGACCGCATAGGCTCCGCCCAGCGCCTTGAAGCTCTTCAGCCCGAAGCGTTCGCCTTCGTCCTTGTAGAGAACCTGCGCAAGGTCGAGCTGGTCGGCGATGGCCGGCAGGTCCCGCAAGGGCGTCGGCGCGTAGCCGGCCCAGCCGATGATCGCGGCATGGGCCGTGCGCGCGGCCGCCAGCGACAGGATGGCCCGCCGCTCGTCGCCATAGGCGGCCGAGCGGTCGAGATGCGGGTTCAAGACGAAATCGGGCATGGCGGGATCGTCGGCTTGCCGCCGCTCAGAGCATGATGCCGAAAAGTGCGAAGCGGTTTTCGGACGACATCATGCTTTTACTCCAAGTTGAGAGGCGGATTCAGATTTCAGGTCGATCCGACCTGAAATCTTCCGGCTCTCTGGTCAAGCGTGGACAGGCGCAGGTTCGCCTTGCGTCAGGAGCGGATTGTCGGCAGCCGGCAGGTCGTGGAGATGGCAGGCTGCGACATGGCCCTCGGCCATCGCCCTGAGCGGCGGCTCCTCGATGCGGCAACGGTCGAAGACATAGGGGCAGCGCGTGTTGAAGCGGCAGCCTTTGGGCGGATTGATCGGGCTCGGCACGTCGCCCTTGAGCAGGATGCGCTCGCGCTTCACCTTCGGGTCCGGCACCGGCACGGCCGAGAGCAGCGCCTTGGTGTAGGGATGGCGCGGGGCGGCGAAAATCTGCTGCTTCGTCCCCATCTCGACGATCTTGCCGAGATACATCACCGCGACGCGGTGGGTCATATGCTCGACGATGGCCAGATCGTGGCTGATGAAGAGCAGAGCGAGACCGAGCTCCTTCTGCAGGTCGCCGAGCAGGTTGACGATCTGCGCCTTGACCGAGACGTCGAGCGCCGAGACCGCCTCGTCGCAGATGATGATCTCGGGCTCGGCCGCGAGCGCGCGCGCGATGCCGATGCGCTGGCGCTGGCCGCCGGAGAACTCGTGCGGCCAGCGATGCACCGCGTCGCGCGGCAGGCCGACCTTGTCCATCAGCTTCATGGCGCGCTCGGTGATCGCGTCCTTGCCGGTGGCGAGGCCGAAATTGGTCATCGGCTCGGCCAGGATGTCGCGCACGCGCATGCGCGGGTTCAGGCTCGAATAGGGGTCCTGGAACACCACCTGCACGCGCTGGCGCAGCGGCCTGAGCTTGCCTGCGGACAACTGGTCGATGCGCTGGCCGCCGAGCACGACCTGACCGGCCGTGATCGGGAACAGCCGCAGGATCGCCTTGCCGACCGTCGACTTGCCACATCCGGATTCGCCGACGAGCGAGAGCGTTTCGCCCTTGTCGATGTGGAAGGAGATGCCGTCGACCGCGTAGACGTTCGCGGTGACGCCGGAGAAGAAGCCGCCACGGATCGGATAGTGTTTCTTGAGGTCGTTGACCTGCAGGATCGGTTCAGCGCTCATGCCGCGACCGCCTCCTTGGCCGAGAAATGGCAGGCGGCGACATGGCCCGGCGCCTTGAGCTCCAGCCCCGGCGCGAGCTGCCGGCAGACATCCTGCACCTTGGGGCAGCGGCCGGCGAAGACGCAGCCGTCGATCTTCTTCTTCAGGCTCGGCACGAGGCCCGGAATCTCGGCCAGACGCTCGGTCGTCCCCGTCAGCGAAGAGCCGAGCTTGGGCACGGCGCCCAGCAGCCCCTGCGTATAGGGATGGCGCTGATTGGCGAAGAGATCGCCGACCGACGCCTCCTCGACCTTGCGACCGGCATACATCACCACGACCTGATCGGCGACCTCGGCGACGACGCCGAGATCGTGGGTGATCAACATGATTGCTGCACCGACGCGGGCCTTGAGATCGCGCATCAGGTCGAGGATCTGCGCCTGGATCGTCACGTCGAGCGCCGTGGTCGGTTCGTCGGCGATCAGGAGTTTCGGCGAGCAGGCGAGCGCGATGGCGATCATCACGCGCTGGCGCATGCCGCCCGAGAGCTGGTGCGGATACTCCGCGACACGGCGGCGCGGCTCGGGGATGCCGACCAGCGTCAGCATCTCGACGGCGCGCTCGGTCGCCTCGCTGGACGACATGTTCTGGTGCAGGCGCAGCGTCTCGCCGATCTGGCGGCCGACGGTGAGCACCGGGTTGAGGCTCGTCATCGGCTCCTGGAAGATCATCGAGATCTCGTTGCCGCGGATGGCGCGCATCTCGGCGTCGCTGCAGTCCAGCAGGTTCCGCCCTTGAAAGCGGATTTCGCCGGCCATCTTGCCGGGCGGCTCCGGGATCAGCCGCAGGATCGACATGGCGGTGACGGATTTGCCGCAACCGGACTCGCCGACGACGGCCAGCGTCTGCCCGGCCTCGATGCTGAAAGACACGCCGTCGACCGCGCGGTTGATGCCGTCGGGCGTGCGGAAATGAGTCTGGAGCCGGTCGATCTCGAGCAGGGCCATCAGGAGCGCTTTCGTTCTATCGCCCTCATCCTGAGGAGCAGGGCGCGAGCCCTGCGTCTCGAAGGATGCTCCAGCGCGCACGGGACCATCCTTCGAGACGCCGCTGCGCGGCTCCTCAGGATGAGGGCTGAGAGAAACGAGGCGAGCAGACAGGCTGTCATCACAGGTTCTTCGCCATGCGGGGGTCGAGCGCGTCGCGCAGGCCGTCGCCGAGCAGGTTCACCGCCAGCACGGTCAGCGAGAGGAAGATCGCCGGGAACAGGATGATGTGGGGGCGGACCTGCCAGAGCGCGCGGCCCTCGGCCATGATGTTGCCCCAGGACGGCGTCGCCGGCGGAATCCCTGCGCCGATGAAGGACAGGATCGCCTCGACGATCATGGCGCTGGCGCAGATATAGGTCGCCTGTACGCTCATCGGCGCCATGGTATTGGGCAGGATATGGCGGAAGATGATCATCGGCGTGCGCGTGCCGGCCGCGACCGCCGCATCGACATAGGGCTGCTCGCGCAATGACAGCACAACGCCGCGCACGAGGCGCGCCACGCGCGGGATTTCGGCGATGGTGATGGCGATGATGACGTTCTGGACCGAGCCGCGCGTCAGCGCCATGAGCGCGATGGCGAGCAGGATCGGCGGAATCGACATCATGCCGTCGATGACCCGCATGATGATACCGTCTGCGACGCGCACGAAGCCCGAGAACAGGCCGATGGTCAGCCCTGCGATCGAGGCCAGGATCGCCACGCTGAAGCCGACCAGAAGCGAGACGCGCGCGCCGTAGATGACACGGGAATAGATGTCCCGGCCGAGCATGTCGGTGCCGAACCAGTAGAGCTCGGAAGGCACGCGCGTGCGCCGCGCCGGCGAGATCGACGTCGGATCGACCGTCCAGAGCAGCGGCGCGAACACGGCGATGAAGAACATCACGCCGAGCAGCGCGCCGCCGATCGCGATCGAGGGGTTTTTCCGCAAGAAGCCTGTGAAGCCGGTGAGCGGCTTGCGGGGCTTCAACACGTCCGGGAGCGCGGGCGCGACCGCGAGATCGGCGGGCACGGGTGCGGGAGCTTGCGCGTTCAATAGCGTATCCTCGGATCGACGAGGGTGTAGATCAGGTCGATGATCAGGTTCACCAGGACGTAGACGAAGGAGAAGATCAGCACGACGCCCTGAATGACCGGGTAGTCGCGCCGCAGGATCGCATCCAGCGTCAGGCGGCCGAGGCCGGGAATGGCGAAAACGCTCTCGGTGACGACCGCGCCGCCGATCAGCAGCGCCACGCCGATGCCGATGATGGTGATGATCGGCACGGCGGCGTTCTTCAGCGCATGCACGAACAGGATCGAGTTCTGCGCGACGCCCTTGGAGCGGGCGGTGCGGATGTAGTCCTGCTGCAGCACGTCGAGCATCGAGGCCCGGGTGATGCGGGCGATCAGCGCGATGTAGACGAAGCCGAGCGTGATCGCCGGCAGGATCAGGTTCTTGAACCAGGGCCAGACGCCCTGCGACAGCGGCGTGTAGCCCTGCACCGGCACCCAGTCGAGCTGGAGCGCGAAGGTGTAGGCCAGCAGGTAGCCGACCACGAAGACCGGCACCGAGAAGCCGAACACTGCGAAGGCGACAACGACCCGGTCGATCCAGGTTCCCGCCTTCCAGGCGGCCAGGACGCCGAGCGGCACCGCGATCGACACGGCGAGGATCAGCGTCAGCAGCATCAGCGAGACGGTGGGCTCGATGCGCTGGGCGATCAGTTGCGTCACCGGCAGCGAGGTGAAGATCGAGGTGCCGAGGTCGCCCTGCAGCACGCGGAAGAACCACTCGCCGAAGCGCACCAGATAAGGCCGGTCGAGCCCGAGGCTCAGCCTGATCTTCTCGACATCGGCCGGCGAGGCCTGGTCTCCGGCGATGACGGCGGCCGGGTCGCCCGGCGCGATGTAGAGGAGGGAGAAGACGAACAGCGCGACGAACCCCATGACCGGGATCGTCGTGATGATGCGTCTGACGATGAATGCGAACATTCTGGCTTCCGGCTCTCGTGACGAGTGCAACTACCCGCTGTCATTCCGGGGCAGGGCATGGGCCTGAACCCGGAACCCACGACCGGGTGAATGGGACAAAGCGTCGAAAACACCGCCCGGTCGTGGGTTCCGGGTTCTTCGCTACGCGAAGCCCCGGAATGACGATCGTCGGATCACGCCTTGTTGACGCCCCAGAACACCGGGAACGGCCCGCTCGACACGCCGGTGACGTTCTTGCGCCACGCCTGATAGGCCAGGAAGAAGCCCGTCGGCGCATAGATGACATGTTCGGCGGCCGCCTTGTTGAGCTTGGCGATGATCGCCTTCTCCTCGTCAAGGCTCTTGGCGTTGAACCAGTTCGTCACCTCCGCTTCCACAGCGGGGCTATCGGGCCAGCCGAACCAGGCCTTGTCCCCGCTGCCGCGGATCGCGGTGTAGGACGCCGGATTCACGCAGTCGGCGCCGGCATGCCAGGTGTGGAACATGTTCCAGCCGCCCTGGCCCGGAGGCGTCTTCTGGGCGCGCCTTGCGCCGACCGTGCCCCAGTCGGTGGCGACGAAATCGACCGTCATGCCGATGCTCTTGAGCAGTTCGGCGGTGACGTCGCCCATGGCCTTGAGCACGGCGAGGTCCTGCGCCACCACGCAGGTGACCGGCTCGCCCTTGTAGCCGCCCTCGGCGAGCAGCTTCTTGGCCTCGGCGATGTTGCGCTTCTTCAGGGCGTCGCCGCCATTCTCGGTGTAGAGCGGCGTGCCCGGGGTGAAGTAGCCCGGCAGCGGCTTCCACAGCGCGTTGTCGTCGCCGACGACGGCGCGCATGTAGTCTTCCTGGTTAAGCGCCGTCATCACCGCCTGACGCACCTTCACATTGTTGAAGGGCGGGTGGAGATGGTTCATGCGGAAGGCGCCGATATTGCCGAGCGGATCGCCGATATCGACGTTGATGTTGGCGTTCCTCTTGAGCACGGGCACGAGGTCCGACAGCGGCGTCTCGACCCAGTCGACCTCGCCGTTCTGCAGGGCTGCCGCAGCCGTCGCCGCGTCGGGCATGATCACCCATTCGACGCGATCGACCAGCATCTTCTTGCCGCCGGCCAGCCAGTCGGCAGGCTCCGAGCGCGGCACGTAGTCGGCGAACTTCTCGAACACGGCCTTGGCGCCGGGAACCCAGTCGGCGCGCACGAACTTCATCGGGCCCGACCCGATGTATTCGGTGATCTGCTGGAACGGATCGGTCTTGGCGATGCGCTCGGGCATGATGAAGGAGCAGGGCGAGTTGTTCTTGCCCAGCGCCAGCAGCATCTTCGGATAGGGCTGCTTGAGCGACCATTTGAAGGTGCTGTCGTCGACGGCGACGAGTTCGTTCTGGATGGCGCGCAGCATGAGGCCCATCGGGTCGCGCGCCGACCATCGCACCAGGCTCGCCACGACGTCCTTGGAGGTCACGGGCGAGCCGTCATGGAATTTCAGGCCCGGACGCAGCTTGAAGGTCCAGACCAGCCCGTCGGCCGAGACGGTCTCGCTTTCGACCATCTGGCGCTGGGGCTGGAACTTGGAATCGATGCCGTAGAGCGTGTCCCAGACCAGCAGGGCGGCGTTGCGCACGACGTATTGCGTGCCCCAGATCGGGTCGAAATTGGCGAGGTTCGCCTGCGGCACGAAGCGCAGCGTCTTGGCCGCCGCGCCTTGCGACAGCGCGGGCATGGCAAGCCCTCCGGTCGCGGCCAGCGCGCCCGTCCCGGCAGCGGTCTTCAGAAATGTTCTGCGGTCCATCACTAGCTCTCCCCTGAACGCGGCAACCTCTGTGCGGGCGACCTTGGCGCGAGTTTGGGCAGAAAATTCGGCCCTGACAACACGCGAAACGGACGACCGGCGGCGCATCACGGGCTTGCACGCTTCGTGCCAGACGGAACCGGTTGGTTGGCGAGGGCTGGAAAACGACAATCCCTGCGCGCTTTCGTCCGCTGCGGGCAGAAAATTGCGACGAACGCGTCTAAACCGTTTTGATCGGCGCATCGACGCGCGCGAACGGTCTCGCCGTCTCGAAAGCGGCCGCCGCACGCAGGACGAGCGCATCCTGGCCGAATGGCCCCACAAGCTGCAGGCCCGCCGGCAGCCCCGCCGTCGTCAGCCCGCAAGGCAGCGAAATCGCCGGGGCCTGCGTGATGTTGAAGGGGTAGGTGAAGGGCGTCCAGCGCGTCCAGTCATCGCCATAGCCGCCATGAGCGGGGGTGTTCGCGCCGACCGCGAAGGCCGGCAGCGGCAGGGTCGGCGTCAGCAGCAGATCGAAGCGTGCATGAAATTGCGCCATGTGATGCGCGAGTGCATTGCGCTGGTTCAGGAGCGCATCGACATAGGCCGCGCCCGGCACCTGCTCGCCGGCCTCGGCCACCGCGACGAGGCCGGGGTCCATGCGCGCCCGCTCGGCCTCGCCCATGCTGCGCAAGGCGAGCGCCGCGCCAGCCGACCAGATCGTCATCAAGGTCTCGATCGGATCGGCGAAGCCGGGATCCACCTCCTCGACGCTCGCGCCAAGATCGCGGAAGGCGAAGGCAGCCTCGCGCGTCAGCGCCGCGATCTCCGGATCGACCGGGACGTCGCCGCCGAGACGCGGCGACCATGCGAGCCGCAGACCCTTCACGCCGCCTTTCAGCGCGGCGACGAAATCGGGCGGTTCGTCGATCATCGCGGTCATGTCGCGATTATCGGGCCGGCCGATCGCGTTCATCGCCAGCGCCGTGTCGGCGACCGTGCGCGTCAGCGGGCCGAGATGAGCGAGGAAGCCCATGGTCGAGACCGGCCAGGCCGGCACGCGGCCATAGGTGGGTTTGAGGCCGACCACACCGGTGAAAGCGGCGGGAATGCGGACGGAGCCCGCCCCGTCCGTCCCAATATGGATGCAGCCGAGATTGAGCGCCGCGCAGGACGCCGCGCCGGCCGATGAGCCGCCCGGCCCCGTATTCGTGTTCCAGGGATTGCGCGTGATGCCGGACAAGGGCGAGTCGCCGACGCCCTTCCAGCCATATTCGGGCATCGTCGTCTTGCCGAGAAAGACGCAGCCGGCCTCGCGCAGCCGCGCGGTCGCCGGCGCGTCATGGGCGAAGGGCGCATCGCTGCCGACGGCCGAACCGCGCCGCATCGGCCAGCCGGCGACGCCGATATTGTCCTTGATGGTCACCGGCACGCCGTCGAGCGGGCCGAGCGCTTCGCCTTTTAGATGGCGCGCCTCGGCGGCCTGCGCCATCGCCAGCGTGGTTTCGGCGTCGCGCACCACGAACGCGTTGACCTCGGGCTCGCAGCGCTCGATCCGGTCGAGCGCGTCTTCCGCGACCTCGACCGGCGAAAGTTTGCGGGACGCAAAGAGCGGGCCGAGTTCGGCGGCAGAGAGGGCGGCGATGTCGGTCATGGGTCAGGTCTCTCGAAAGCGATGAACGAGGCAGGCATGGCTCCTCCCCTCCCCCTCGTGGGGAGGGGATGGGGGTGGGGGGCGAACGACCGGGTGAGCCGCGGATATGGCCAGAGCTGGTATCGGCGTCCCGCTGGGCGAGTAACCGATCGCTTCGACTTTTCGCCCCCCACCCCTATCCCCTCCCCACCAGGGGGAGGGGAATCGCGCAGCTTTCGACCGCGCTCACGCATTCGCTGCTCGCCACGCCGCGCTCAGCAGCACGTTCGCGCCCCTGACCATGTCCTCGTCGGTCGAGAACTCGGCCGGGTTGTGCGAAAGGCCGCCGATCGAGGGGATGAAGATCATCGCCGTCGGGCAGAGCCGCGCCATCATCTGCGCGTCATGGCCCGCGCCCGAGATCATCCGCCGGATCGGCAGCCCGAGCTCGGCCGCGCTCTGCTCCACTGTCGCGATGAGCGCCTCGGTGAACGGCGTCGCCGGGAAGCGGGCGAGGTCGCGGATGGTGATCGCTATCTCGTCCGCGGCCGAAAGCTCGGCGCAGAACTGGCGAATGGCGGCTTCCGCCTCGGCCATCGACGCATCGAGCGGATTGCGCAGATCGAGCGTCATCACCACCGTCTCGGGCACGACATTGACGTTGCCGGGCTCGACCCGGATGACGCCGGAATTGGCGAGCTGGCCGGGGATGCGCTTCGTCAACTCGTTGGCGAAGACGTTGATGCGCGCCGCCGCAAGGCCTGGATCCTTGCGATAGGTCATCGGCGTCGTACCGGCATGGCTCGGCTTGCCCGTCAGCGTCAGCTCGAGCCAGCAGATCGCCTGCACGCCGGTGACGGCCCCGAGCCCGCCTCCCTTGCTCTCCAGCACCGGCCCCTGCTCGATATGCAGTTCGAGATAGGCATGCGCCTTGAGGAAGCCTGGCTGTTCGGCGCCCTCATAACCGATGCGGGCCAGCTCCTTGCCCAGCACGGCCCCGTCGGCGTCCTTCTCCGCATGCGCGTCGGCGAGGCTCATGCCGCCGGCCCACACGAAGGAGCCGAGCATATCGGGCTGGAAGCGCGCCCCCTCCTCGTTGGTGAAGGCGATCACCGCCATGTCGCGCTTCGGCGTCAGGCCGGCGTCCTTGAGCGCCGCCAGCGCCTCGACGCCGGCGACGACGCCGAGCGCGCCGTCGAAGCGCCCGCCGGTGCCGACCGTGTCGATATGCGAGCCGAGAATGACGGCCGGCCCCTCCTCCTGCCCTTTCAGGATGCCGACGATGTTGCCGATGGCGTCGACCCGGACATCGAGCCTGAGCGCCAGCAGTTCGCCGACCAGCCAGTCGCGGCCCTGCCTGTCCTCGTCCGACAAAGCGAGCCGCCGGCAGCCGCCTTCCGGCGTCGCGCCGATCCGCGCCAGCGCCGCCAGACGCGAGACCAGCCGCTCGCCGTCGATACGCAGATTGGTGCTCATCGGGCGGCTCAGCCGGCGAGCAGGCCGGGCCTGCGCGCCTCGACCCAGCCGGTGGCATCCTCATAGGCCTGCGAGAGTTCGAGCAGGAAGCGCTCGGACTGGTTCGGCCCCCAGAGCTGCATGCCCATGGGCAGGCCCGCCGCATTGAAGCCCGCCGGCACGCTGATCGCGGGACAACCCGACATCGTCACCGCCGCGATGACCTCCATCCAGCGATGATAGGAATCCATCGTCCGCCCCGCGATCTCGGCCGGCCAGCGCATATCGACCGGGAAGGGAAAGACCTGCGCGCTCGGCAGCACCAGAACGTCGTAGCGCTGGAACAGCGCCACCACCTGCTGATACCAGGCCGAGCGCAAAGCCGACGCCTTGATGATGTCGGCGGCGGTGAGTTCGAGACCCCGCTCGACCTCCCAGGCGGCCTCGGGCTTGAGCAGGGCGCGCTTGGCCGGATCGGCATGGATCGGCAGCAGCGTATGGCCGATCTGCCAGGAGCGCAGCGTCTTCCAGGCCTGCCAGATCGCCTCGGGATCGAAGCCCAGGCTGGCGTCCTCCACCGTTGCGCCGAGGCCCTCGAAGGCTTTCAGCGCCTCGCGGCAGAGCGCCTTGACGCCGTCTTCCATCGGCAGATGGCCGTCGAGATCGCCGAGCCAGCCGATCCTGAGCCCCGTCACGTCGCGGTCGAGCGGGCCGAGGAAACCGGCGGGGTCCTGCCGGATCGACATCGGCACGCGCGGATCGTAGCCGGCCTGCACGGCGAGCAGGGCTGCGAGATCCCGGGTCTTGCGGGCCATCGGGCCGGCCACGCTCATGCCGGGCAGGAAGACCTCGTCGGTCGCCACCGGCACGCGGCCATAGGCGGGGCGCAGGCCCAGCACATTGTTGAAGGCGGCGGGGTTGCGCAGCGAGCCGCCATGGTCGGAGCCGTCGGCGACGGGGAGCATCCGCATCGCCAGCGCGGTCGCGGCCCCGCCGCTGGACCCGCCCGCCGCCTTCGAGGGATCGTAGGGGTTGCGGGTCGCGCCGAAGACGGGATTGAAGCTGTGCGAGCCGAGCCCGAATTCGGGCGTGTTGGTCTTGCCGATGAAGATCGAGCCCGCCGCCCGCATGCGTGCGACGAAGATGGCGTCGCTCTGCGCCACCGTGTCCTTGAACACCGGCGAGCCCTTGGTGGTGGCAAAGCCCGCGCAATCGGCCAGATCCTTGATCGCCTGCGGGAAGCCGTGCATCCAGCCGCGCGAGCGGCCGGCCGCGAGTTCGGCGTCGCAGGCGGCGGCTTCAGCGAGGAGATCGGCGCGCGGGCGCATCGAGACGACGGCGTTGACGGCCGGGTTGAAGCGCTGGATCTGGTGGAGATAGGCCTCCATCACGGCGACGCAGGAGATGGTCCCGGCGTGGATAGCGGCGGACAGGGCCGTCGCGTCGAGCGAGACGATCGCGGGATCGGTTGAGGGGGCCAAGGCGGGCGTCTTTCTGTGCGGGCTGTGACGATGCGATGATGGCCGGGCACGGGCCTGGCCGCCAGCCATGTTTGGGCAGGCCGGTCTGCGGCGCACGCGCGGCCGGCGCAGACCGGAGAGACAACCGCGCCTTGCACAGGCGCGACTGTTGCGCGCGGCCGGACACGGCTAGAAGCGACGCCCCTGTGCTCCAAGAGCCCGCCATGTCCGACGTCGTCACGACAGAAATCGCGCCGCCCGCGCGCAAGCGCAATCCCTGGCTGACCGAGGCCGGGGCGATGCTCGCGCTGAGCTGGCCGATCGTCCTGACCAATGTCGCGCAGACGGCGATGACGACGACGGACGTCGCGATGATGGGGCATCTCAGCCCGCAGGCGCTGGCGGCGGGCGCGCTCGGCGCCAATCTCTATCTCGGCGTGCTGATCTTCGGCATCGGCGTGATGGGCGCGGTGCCGCCGCTGCTGGCGATCGAACTCGGGCGCAACCGGCACGCCGTGCGCGAAATCCGCCGCACGGTGCGCCAGGGGTTCTGGGCGGCGCTGACGCTGGTTGGGCCGATGTGGCTGTTCCTGTGGCAGGCGGAGGCGGTGCTGCTCGCCATGGGACAGGATGCGGCGCTGTCGCGGGCCGCCGGCTCCTATGTCGCCACATTGCAGTGGGGCTTGCTGCCCTTCTTCCTCTACCTCGTGCTGCGCGGCTTTCTGGCGGCGCTGCAGCGGCCGTTCTGGGCGATGGTGGTGATGCTGGTCGCCGTCGCCTTCAACGCGCTGGCGAACTGGTGCCTGATGTTCGGCCGGCTCGGCTTTCCGGCGCTCGGCCTGCCGGGCTCGGGTCTGGCGACCTCGCTGTCCTCGCTGCTGATGCTGCTCGGCCTCGCCATCGTCGTCACGCGGGACAGGCGTTTCCGGCGCTACCGGCTGTTCGGCCGGTTCTGGATCCCCGACTGGCCGCGCTATCGCGGGCTCTGGCGGCTCGGCCTGCCGATCGGCGCGACGGCGGCCTTCGAGGTGCTGATCTTCAGCGGGGCCGCCTTCATGATGGGGCTGATCGGCCCGTCCTCGCTGGCCGCGCATGCGATCGCGATCCAGATCGCCTCGCTGACATTCATGGTCCCGCTCGGGATCGGGCAGGCCGGCACCGTGCGCGTCGGCCGCGCCTTCGGAGCCGGCGATCCCGATGGAGTGACGCGGGCCGGTACGACGGCGATCGTGCTGGCGATCGGCTTCATGGCGCTGATGGCGCTTATGATGCTGTTTGCGCCGCACTGGCTGATCGCGCCCTTTCTCGACCGCGCACAACCCGGCGCGACTGCGGTGGCGGAGTTGGCGATCGCCTTCCTGCTCTGGGCGGCGATCTTCCAGATCGCAGACGGCGCGCAGGTTGTCGGCTCCTGCGTGCTGCGCGGGCTCGGCGATACGCGGGTGCCGATGCTTTACGCGCTGCTGGGATATTGGGGCATCGGGCTGCCACTCGCCGCCGCGCTGGGCTTTGCGACCCCGCTCGCCGGCATCGGCATCTGGATCGGGCTTGCGGCGTCGCTTGCCATCGTCGCCATCCTGATGCTGTGGCGCTGGCAGCGGCGCGAACGGCTCGGACTGGTCCCGCGTCAGCGTTGACCACGACAGGGTTGCGGCACGCGCGTCCAGACCGCGCACCGTGACCGAAACCACTTAGGATTCAGCCAGATACCACAAGGCGCCCTGCAATTTCGCCTTCTGTGATTCGGTAAATTGATATAGTCTCATGACGTCGCGGGCCGAACGGATCGAGCACGCAATCGACGAAAGAACATGACGTGGCGAACCCCGGCCAGCGACGGCGCTTGGGGAGCTGCCAATGACGGAAAACGACATCGCGCTGATCCGCGAAACCTTCGCCCATCTGCACCGCCGCAAGACCGAGACGGCGCGGATTTTCTACGACCGGCTTTTCGAGATCGCGCCGGAGGTGCGGCCGCTGTTCAAGGGCGACATCAAGGCCCAGGGCGCCAAGCTGATGGAGACGCTGCTGGTCGCCATCGCCACGCTGAACGATCGCGACGGGCTCACGATCCTGCTCGAAAAGCTCGGCCGTGGGCACCGCGACTACCATGTCGAGCCTCGCCATTACGACCATGTCGGCGCGGCGTTGATCTGGACGCTGCGGACGTCTTTGGCGGATGGTTTCACGCCTGCGGTCGAGCGCGCCTGGACATCGCTTTACGCCGATATCGCCGCAACGATGATCGGAGCGGCCAAGGCAGCCTGACCGCCGCTGACGAAGGCCCCGCTCCCCAGGATTTGTTGCCGATCAGCCACAGATTGTGTCCGCCTTTGTTTCGCCACGACCTGTTCACCCCGTCGCCATGCGCCGCGCCTTGAACGTCATGGTGCAGTGCTTCTAAGAAACCTGGTCTCCAGGGAACCTGAAGCGCGTCTTTTCGTTATCCGCCCGTCCGCAAGACCAAATTCAGCAGAGCCAAACTTCATGTCCCCCGCGACCACCGCCGCTTCGGCCCCTTCCCTCCTTCCGCGTCTCCTGCGGCGGCTCGCCGTCATGCTGATGCCGCTGTCGCTTGCGGCCTGCGTCAGCGCGCAGCCGCAACCCTTCGAGGTGGCGACGCCGCCGGGCATCAGCGCGCATTATCTGGCCATGTATGGCGAGCAGCCGGAGGAAACCTTCCCGCTGCCGGCGACCGATCTCTCGGAGGTCGACGAGCGCTTCCTGCGGCAGGAGGTTTCCTATCCGACGCGCGAGGCGCCGGGCACCATCGTGGTCGATACCGACAACCGCTTCCTTTACCTCGTCCGCGAGGGCGGCCGCGCGATCCGCTACGGCATCGGCGTCGGGAAGCAGGGCATGTCCTGGCGCGGCCGCGCCACCGTGGCGCGCAAGGCCGAATGGCCGCGCTGGACGCCGACGGCGGCGATGATCGCGCGCGATCCCGAGAAGAACGGCCCCTGGGCAGGTGGCATGGCTGCAGGGCTCGACAACCCGCTCGGCGCGCGCGCGCTCTACCTCTATCAGGGCAACCGCGACACGCTCTACCGCATCCATGGCACCTCGGAGCCGTGGTCGATCGGCAAGTCGGTCTCCAGCGGCTGCATCCGGATGTTCAACCAGGACATCATCGACCTGCACAGCCGCGTGCCGACGGGGACGACCGTCGTGGTGCTGAACCGCCGCACCCTGCTGACGCCGGACCCGGCGGAGGACGGCTCGATCCCGCTGCCCGACGACAGCATCTGACGCGATCAGGACGGATAACGTCAGACCTCGACGTCTCCCCACGGCAATCGTATCGAAGCCCGCCATCACGGAAGCCGTGGTGGCGGGCTTCGCGTTTGACGCCACGGGTTCCCTCCGGGCGATTAGTTCTTTCGGGGCCTGCGGAAACGCCTTGATACCGTCACAGCGCCACACCACCTTCCACCCGGCCGCGCAGCCGCGCTGCCCAACGATGAGAGGAGATGACGATGACGCCGCAAGAACGCGACGTGATCGCCGGGATTTTCGACCGCCTGCGTCAGGCGGCCAACCAGCCCCGCGACCCCGAGGCTGAACGTTACATCGCGGATCGCCTGCGCGAGCAGCCCTATGCGCCCTACGCCATGGCGCAGGCCGTCTATGTCCAGGAGACCGCGCTGACCAACCTGCAGGCCCAGGTCGAGGACCTGCAGGCGCAGGTGCAGGACCTCCAGAGCCGCCAGCAGAGCGCGCCGGCCCAGTCGGGCGGCTTCCTCTCGGGCATCTTTGGCGGCGGCAGGCAGGACGAGGCCGCGCCGCGCCCGAGGTCGGTGCCGTCGATGCCGCAGCGTGCGGGTCAGCCGTCATCGGCCTGGAATGCGCCGCAGAACGGCGCAATGCAGGCGGCTCCGATGCAGGGCGGGGGTATGCCTCCGCAGGGCATGGGCGCAGCCCCGCAGCAGCCCGGCCCATGGGGCGGCCAGCCGCAGCAGCAGCCGCCCGCGCGCGGCGGCTTCATGGCGAGCGCGCTGACGACGGCGGCGGGCGTCGCCGGCGGCATGATGCTCGGCAGCGTCCTGACCAACGCCTTCAGCGGCGGCGGCAAGGCTGGCGAGGCCAAGCCCGCGGAAGCGGCGAGCAGCGGCTCGGCCCCGGCGGATGCGGCGGGCAACACGCAGACCGCGAGCGACAACACCAGCTACGATGACGGCTCGTCCAACGCCGCGAACTACCAGAACGCGGGCTATGATGCACCGCAGGACGCCGGCTACGACGACGGCTCCAGCTTCGGCGGCGGCGACGACGAGAGCTGGGCCTGACGACAAGCTCCGAGAATGACGACAGCCCGCCCGGCTCGCGCCGGGCGGGCTTTTTGCTGGCCGCAGCCTGATTTCGACCTGAGGCTCGACGTCAGATCACCAGCACCTTCGCGCCGACGCGGACGCGTTCGTAAAGGTCGGTGACGTCGTCATTGGTCATGCGGATGCAGCCCGAGGACACCGCCTGCCCGATCGTGTGGGGCTCGTTGGTGCCGTGGATGCGGTAGAGCGACGAGCCGAGATAAAGCGCGCGCGCACCCATCGGATTGTCAGGCCCGCCGGTCATGAAGCGCGGCAGGTCCGGCCGGCGCTTCAGCATCTCGGGCGGCGGCGTCCAGTTCGGCCATTCGGCCTTGCGGGTGACCGATTTCATGCCGGCCCATTCGAAGCCGGGGCGGCCGACGCCGATGCCGTAGCGCAGCGCCCGCCCGCCGGGCTGGACGAGGAACAGAAAGCGGCGCGGCGTGTCGATGATGATCGTGCCCGGTGCGTGCTTGCCGTCATAGGCGACCTCCTGCTTCTGGAAGCGGGGGTCGATGACGCGTTCGATCGGGCGCTGCGCTTCGAGCGGATCGCCCAGAGCCGCCAGGCGACGGCCGGGCGCCCTCTGCTCCGGCCCCGGTGCGAAGGGATCGGCGCCATAGCCGGCCGGCGCATGGCTGCGCTGGCCATAGGCCTGCGCGCCGGGGCGGTTGTAGACCGCAGCTCCGCGCGCCGGCTGGCCCGGATCGCGGCCCGTCATCAGCATCTCGATGAAGCCGCCGCCATAATTGGGGCCGCGCGCCGGCGTCGAGCCGGTCGTGAAGGGATCATGCCTGGTCGGCTGGCCGAAGCTCTGCGCGGCGGCGGAGCCGCCGAAGGCCAGCGCGCCCGCAAGCGCGGTGAAGGTCAGGAAGCGGACTGAACGCATGACGCAAACTCTCTGGACATCAACCTGCGAAAGAGCCTGAGCGTCGTCCTTAAAAGGAATGGTGAATCGTTAGCCGTGATGCAGACGCAGGGCGATTAATCCCGCGAATTCAGCGAATTAACCTTAGCGGATCGACAATGGACAGGGTGAACGAAAGGTTGTCGCCTGTCAGCGTCGGCACTTGACGAAAACCATCGTGCCGTAGCGGTTGGCTACGCTTTCATCGACCCAGCGCAGGACGAGCGTCGCGCCGTCGAAGGAGACGATCTCGCGGTCCTTGGACCCGCCAGTCTCGCCCGGCGGGCCGATGTAACTTTTGCCGAGCAAAGACGACTTCACGACATGCTCGCTGGTGCGGCTTTCGTCCGGCCGGTGCAGCATGACGCCACCGCTCGGACCCTTGCCGATAATGTAGGGCGCGCCGCACTGGGCCGCTGCGGCGGCCCTGACGCGGGCCGCGTCGGCGTCGCGGAAATAGGCCGCCAGTCCCCAGCGGCCGACAAGCTGATCGGCGGTCTGCGCCATGGCCGGGCCGCCGGCGCAGACGGCCAGCGCCGCGAGGGTCACTCTCATCTGAGTCGCTTTCATGTCGGTTTCGCTCCGGCTTTTCTGCTCTTGCGCATCGCCCACCACAGCGTCAGCCCGGTGCGCATCCGGGCGACGTCGCAAAACCAGACGATCGCCAGATAGATCAGCCCGCCGATCGCCACCTGGAGCGCGAGTTCGACGGGTGCGGCGAGCGTGTTGCGCAGCGGCCAGATCGCCGCCGCCATGACGGCGCAGGCGAGCAGGACCAGCCCGCAATCGCGCAAGGGCGGCCATTGCGGCAGCGCTCGCAATGCGGCGATGCCCGTTACCGCCAGCACGGTCAGGAAGCCGGCGCTCTGCGCGAGCGCGTAGGCGCGCGGTTCGCCGCCGGGCGCAAGCGCGGCGACGACGGCGACGTTGACGGCAAGGCCCAGCAGCGCGACCAGGGTGGCGATGCCTGTGCGCTTGCCGATCAGGAAGACGGGATAGAGCGCGGCCTGGAAGATCGTGATCGCGGCGAAGCCGGGCAGCAGGATCGCCATATAGGCGGCGAAGCGGCCCTGGAAGCTCGCCGGCACAATCAGCCTGTCGAAGGCCGGCAGCGCCAGCCACAGGCCGACGGCGACCGGCAGCGCCACCGCAAGCACAATGACGACGTTCCTCGCGATCTTCTTCTCGGCGGCGAGGCGGCCCTTCGCCTCGTCGAGGCGGATGATCTCGCGCAGCAGCACGATCTCGAGCGTCGCGCCAAGCGCGCCGAACAGCCGCAGGCCCATATCGGAGGCGAGCGAGAAATAACCGGCTTCGGCATAGCCATGGGCGCTGGCGAGCAGCGAGCGGTTCATCAGCGGGATCAGCGAATAGATCGCATTGCCGGCGACGAGCGGCAGCGCATAGACGAAGAACATCCACGCCACGTCCTTGCGCGCGGCCTTGATCGACAACGGCGCATCGGCCAGCGCCCGGCGCACCGCCAGCAGCGCGACCGCGACGCTGACAAGCCCGCCGAACAGCACCACGGTCGGATCCCGCGTCAGCCACGCGCCGCCGACCATCAGCGCCAGCGCCATCAGATTCTTGACGATGATCAGGCGCGCATAGGCCGCGTCCAGAAAGCGAGCCCGGGCGATCGCGCCGTGATAGTCGAACAGCCCGGCCCCGATGCCGGCCAGCACGGCGGCCGAGAGCAGCATCGCCGGCAGCCTGAAATCGATGCCGACGGCCACGGCGGCGACAAGCAAAGCCGCCAGCGAGATGCTGATGCCGGCGACCAGCAGATCGAGCGTGGCGCGGATTTCGGGCTGGGTCTCGCGCGTCGTCAGCGAATAGAAGCGGACGGCCGAGAGCCTGACCCAGTCGAGCAGCGCCGTATTGACCAGCACGATGATCGCCGCGCCTATGGCGTAGCGGCCGAACTCGGTCGGACCGAGAAAATACGCGATGAGCAGCCCGAGGACGAAGTTCAGCCCGGCATTGATGACGAAGGGCAAAAGGACGGTCATGTCGGCTCGGTCGCGGCGGTCTGGAAGCCTCGCGACTCAGGCAGACGCCGGAGACAGGGCCGACCATTGGCGTAGCGGCAGGCTGCAGGTTTTCCAAGCGCGCCGCCGCAAAGAGGCCGACGCACCCTCCTGATGCCGGTCGATCCGCTGTTCTATCTCGTCGGCTGGGCGACGATCCTCGTCATCGCCATCGGCAAGAGCGCCTTTGGCGGCGGGCTCGCCATTCTCGGCATCCCGTTGCTCGCCTTCGTGGTCAAGCCGCTCGACGCCGCGATCATCGTCGCCATGCTGGTCTCGGCGATGGACATCATGGCGCTCCGGCGCTTCGGCGCGGAGACCCGTTCGAAGCCCGACCTCGTCTGGCTCCTGCCCGGCCTCGTCGCCGGCATCGGCATCGGCTGGCTCGTCTTCGTGCGCGTCGATCCACGCATCGTCACGCTGGTCATCGGCCTGACCACGCTCGCCTTCACGCTGCAATGGTTTTTGAAGGGCCGGCTCGCCGCGCCGGGGTCGCGGCCCGTTTGCCCGCCGCTCGCGCTGCTGGCGGGGGCGGCGTCGGGTTTCACCACTTTTGTGGCCCATGCCGGAGGCCCGCCGGTGGCGATGTATCTGCTCGGACGCGGGCTGCCCAAGAGCCTGCTGGTCGGCACGACGATCGCGCTGTTCACGCTCGCCAACTGGCTGAAGCTGCCGCCTTATCTCATGCTCGGGCTGAAGAACCCTCAAGCGCTCTGGGGTGCGCTGGCGCTCGCTCCCGCCGTGCCGCTCGGCATCTGGCTCGGCCGTATCGTGCATGACCGGCTCGACCAGAAGTCGCTGTTCCTCTGGTGCTACGGGCTGCTGTTCTTGGCGGCGCTGAAGCTCACAGCGGATGCGGGGCTGGCGTTGTGGGGGTAAGGCGTTAGCCCGGACCGGTTTCGAGTTCGGAACGGATGAGCACCATCACGGCTCGCAGGCGCGGAAACTCGTCCTTGACGACACTCCAGATGACGTCGTCCGAGATGCTTTGATATTCGTGACGCAGGACGTTGCCGACCGCACGGACCTTCGGCCAGGCAATCTCTGGATAACGCGCCAAAAGGTCTAGACGAAGATGGCGAGTGGCCTCCGAGATGATTTCAATGCCACGCTGAACGCCATGGCGCATCAACCAGTCGGCCTTGAACTCATCGAGCGTCTTTCCGTCCGTCGCTTCGATAATTCCCGCAATGGCGGCCTCAATATCGAAGACGAAAACGAGCGGGTTGCGCTTCATCAGAAAACCCTGACCGCGTCCTGCTGAATGCGCTCGCTTAGCAAGGGGTGGAGGCTGTCGCGTGTCGTAACGTCGATCGGCAGGTGCAGTTCATCTTCCAGAAAGAGCTTGATTCCGACCAGATCGAGCAGCGAAAACCGGCTGTCGCGATCATAGTCGATGAACAGGTCGATATCGCTGCCCTCGGCCGCCTCGTCGCGCACCGTGGAGCCGAACAGGTAAAGCGAGGTCGCGCCCATCGCCCTGAGGGCGTCGGCTCGCTGGTTCAGTTCGCGCAGGGCGATCTCGCGTTTCATGCGCGCATCATAGCGCAATGCGCCATGGCTGAAAACGCGGGCCGCTCTCCGGCAACCCGGCATGCGTGCGCCGAATAGGACCGCCCTGCCCGCCCCCTGTCGCGCGCGACGCGCTGCCGCTATTGCCAGAGTCATGACCGCCGCCCTGCCCCCGATCCGCGATGCCCGCGACAGCGACTCCCAGCCGCTGGCCGCGCTGATCGCCGCGAGCTTCGCCGAGTATCCGGACTGCCTGTTCGAATGGGCGGAGTTTCCAGAACTGCGCGCGCCGGCGACGCATTTCGCCGTCAAGGGCGGACGGCTCTGGGTGGCGGATGCGCCCGGCGGCAGCATAGCCGGCTCGCTCGGCGTCGTGCCGGTGCCCGAGCAGAACGCGGTCGAGATCTTCAAGGTTTATGCCGATCCGGCCTTTCGCGGCTCGGGGTTGGCGCAGGCGCTGTTTGCCCGCGCGCTCGCCTTCGCGGAGGCTGGCCGCTTCGCCGAAATGATGCTGTGGTCGGACAGCCGTTTCGCGCGCGGGCACCGCTTCTACGAGAAGCTCGGCTTCGTGCGCTGGCCGGGCGAGCGCTACCTCGCCGACGTCTCGGCAACCTGGGAGTACCACTTCCGCAAAGCGCTGACCGACAGGCCTCTCGCCGGCCACAGGCCATGAGCCTGACGACCGCGCTGCGCGCCGCGCTCGGCATCGCGCTGCTGACCGCGATGGACGCCGTGATCAAGGGGCAGATGCGCGAGCATCCCTTCATCGTGGCGCTGTTCATGCGCTTCGCCATGGGCGGGCTGGTGTCGCTCGCCGTGCTGGCGATCGCGCGCCCCGCTTTTCCGACGCGCGCGAGCCTGATCGGCAACGCCATCCGCGTGCCGGTCGTCGTCGTGACGGCCGGCAGCTTCTTCTATTCGATCTCCGTGCTGCCGCTGGCGGAGGCGCTGACGCTGTCCTTCCTCGCCCCGGTTTTCGTGGCTTTTCTCGGAGGCCTGCTGCTGAAGGAGAAGCTCGACAGCCGCATCTTCACTGCACTCGGTTTCGGCGTCGCCGGCATGCTGGTGATGGTCTGGCCCCGGCTGCAGGGACATCTGCCCAGCGCCGAACTCGGCGTCGCCGCCGCCCTGTTCTCGGCCGTGGCCTATGCCTTCAACCTGATCCTGCTGCGGCGCATCGCGCTGAAGGAGCATCCCGCGATCATCGTGGTGTTCCAGAATTGCGGCCCGGCGCTCTGTCTCGCAAATCCCGCCATGCTCGCCTTCGTGCCGATGACGCCGGCCGATCTCGCCGCCTATGGCCTCGCCGGGCTGCTCGCCGTCGGCGGCCATCTGATGCTGACCTCGGCCTTCGCCCGCGCCGAGGCCTCGCGACTCGCGCCGATCGAATACACCGCGCTGATCTGGGCGAGCCTGCTCGGCTACGCGATGTTCGGCGAGGTGCCGCTGATCACGACCTATGCGGGGGCGTTGCTGATCGTGGCGGGGGCGATTGCCGTGAGCCGGCGGTAGGGCTCAGCCCTTCGCCCTCACCGCCAGCACCAAACACGTCTCCGTCCCATGCGCGAGCAGCCTGCCGCGCTCGTCCACCAGCCGCCCTTCCGTCGTGATCACCGTCCCGCCGCGATGGATCAGCTTGCCCTCGCAGCGCACGACGCCGCTCTCGGGCATCACGGCGCGGACGTAGTTCAGCTTCATCTCCAGCGTGGTGTAGCCTTCGCCCGCTTTCAGCGTCGAATGGGCGGCGCAGGCCATGGCGGAATCGAGGATCGTCGCGGTCCAGCCGCCATGGATCGTGCCGAGCGGGTTGAAGAAGCGGGCCGAGGGCGTGCCGGTGAAGACGACGCGGCCCTCGTCGGCCTCGATGAGGCGCATGTCGGTCGACAGCGCGAAGGGCGCGGGCGGATGCGAACCATCGAGAAGCCCCCGCAGGAAACTCAGGCCGTCCTGAGCGAGGAGAACCTCGCGCGTCACCACTCCGCCTTCGCCCGACATCGCCGCCTCGTCGCTTCCGTGTAGATGCACGATAGCTCGCGCCGCGTTGTCGTCAAGCCGCCTCTCGCTTCAACCTGGCTGCCGCGCGATCCGGCGCAGCGCCTTCAGGCCCTCGCGGGTCTCACCCCAACGCGCTTCGCCGAGCCCGCTCTCGATGCGCTGCTGCGCCGTGCGCCAATAGGGGATCGCGGCCTCGATCGCCGCCCTGCCCTTTTCGGTGACGGCGTAGATCGAGGCGCGCCCCTTGCAGACCACCGGCTCGACCAGCCCTTCGGCCGCCAGAAGCTGGAGATTGCGCGTCAGCGAGGTCCGCTCCAGCGCGAAGCGCTCGGCAAGTTCCGTGACCGAGCGCCAGGCGCCCGTGCTGAGCGCCGAGAGCAGGACGAACTGCGTGATCTTGAGCCCACTCGGGCGCATCGCCTCGTCATAGGCCCGCGTCACGGCGCGCGCGGTCATGCGCACATGCAGCGCGACGCAGGAGCGGGCGATGTCGTCGAGGCGAGGGTCGGGCCGGGGATCGTGAGGAGGCGTCGTCATCCTGCCATGCTAGCGTGTTCGTCTTGGAATTGGCAGCCGGCCGGCCGCCCCAGGCATCGCGCCGGAATTCACCTTCATGCGCGATGCTTCCTTGACTCCGCCAAGCCCCGCGCCTATCTCCGCGCCATCCGTTGGCACTCTCATCAACCGACTGCTAACAGATGCCCGTCGCGGGCGCCGTCCGCGCGGCCCGCACCAAATTTCGATCCAAGAGGAAGACGAAACCATGAAGTTCCGTCCTTTGCATGACCGCGTCGTGGTCCGCCGCCTTGATGGCGAGGAGAAGACCAAGGGTGGCATCATCATCCCCGATACCGCCAAGGAAAAGCCCCAAGAGGGCGAGGTCGTCTCGGTCGGCCCCGGCAACCGCGATGAAGACGGCAAGCTGATCAAGCTCGACGTCAAGGCCGGCGACCGCGTCCTGTTCGGCAAGTGGTCGGGCACCGAGGTCAAGATCGATGGCCAGGATCTCCTGATCATGAAGGAATCCGACATCATGGGCGTCATCGGCTGAACGCCTGAGACCGCTCTTCCCGTCATTTCATAAGGAGTTGCTCTCATGGCAGCCAAAGACGTCAAGTTCTCCACCGATGCGCGCGACCGGATGCTGCGCGGCGTCGAAATCCTCAACAACGCCGTCAAGGTGACGCTGGGTCCCAAGGGCCGCAACGTCGTGATCGACAAGTCGTTCGGCGCGCCGCGCATCACCAAGGACGGCGTCACCGTCGCCAAGGAGATCGAGCTCTCCGACAAGTTCGAGAACATGGGCGCCCAGATGGTGCGCGAAGTGGCCTCGAAGCAGAACGACGCCGCCGGCGACGGCACCACGACCGCGACCGTTCTCGCCGCCGCGATCATGCGTGAAGGCCTGAAGTCGGTGGCCGCCGGCATGAACCCGATGGATCTGAAGCGCGGCATCGACCTGGCGGTCGAGGCGATCGTCTCCGACCTCAAGAAGAACTCCAAGAAGGTCACGACCAACGCCGAAGTCGCGCAGGTCGGCACCATCTCGGCGAACGGGGACGAGTCGGTCGGCAAGATGATCGCGACCGCGATGCAGAAGGTCGGCAACGAGGGCGTCATCACCGTCGAGGAGGCCAAAACCGCCGAGACCGAGCTCGACGTCGTCGAGGGCATGCAGTTCGACCGCGGCTACCTCTCGCCCTACTTCATCACCAATGCCGAGAAGATGGTCGCCGAGCTGGAAGACCCCTACATCCTCGTCTTCGAGAAGAAGCTGTCCTCGCTCCAGGCGATGCTGCCGATCCTCGAGGCCGTCGTGCAGACCGGCAAGCCGCTGCTGATCATCGCCGAGGACGTCGAGGGCGAGGCTCTGGCCACGCTCGTCGTCAACAAGCTGCGCGGCGGCCTGAAGGTCGCGGCCGTCAAGGCGCCGGGCTTCGGTGACCGCCGCAAGGCCATGCTCGAGGACATCTCGATCCTGACCGCCGGCCAGATGATCTCGGAAGATCTCGGCATCAAGCTCGAGACCGTGACGCTCGCCATGCTCGGACGCGCCAAGAAGGTGCGCATCGAGAAGGAGAACACCACGATCATCGACGGCGCCGGCAAGAAGAAGGACATCGAGGGCCGCGTCGCGCAGATCAAGGCGCAGATCGAGGAGACCACCTCGGACTACGACCGCGAGAAGCTCCAGGAGCGTCTGGCCAAGCTCGCCGGCGGCGTCGCGGTCATCCGCGTCGGCGGCGCGACCGAGGTCGAGGTCAAGGAGAAGAAGGACCGCGTCGACGACGCCCTGAACGCGACCCGCGCGGCCGTGGAAGAAGGCGTCCTGCCGGGTGGCGGCGTCGCCCTCCTGCGCGCTCTGTCGACCGTCAAGGCGATCAAGACCCAGAACGACGACCAGAAGACCGGCGTCGAGATCGTCCGCAAGGCGATCATGGCCCCGGCCAAGCAGATCGTCGACAACGCCGGCGATGACGGCGCGGTCGTGGTCGGCAAGCTGCTGGAGTCGAAGGAATACGCCTTCGGCTACAACGCCCAGACCGGCGTCTATGGCGATATGGTCAAGGCCGGCATCATCGACCCGACCAAGGTCGTGCGCACGGCGATCCAGGACGCGGCCTCGATCGCGGGCCTCCTGATCACCACCGAGGCGATGATCGCCGAGGCGCCGAAGAAGGACGCAGCCATGCCCCCGATGGGCGGCGGTGGCGGCATGGGCGGCATGGACTTCTGATTCATCGCTCTCGCGAACGTCATGGAAGGCCCGGCGAAAGCCGGGCCTTCTTTCATGTCCGCAATCCATAGTTGTAATTGCGCTGGAGACGTCGACGTGCGGTATCTGTCTTGCGCATGGCGACCATGTTTTGGACGCGCTTCCGGCGGTCCAACGTAACAGATTTCGTCCTCTTGCTGCGGAAACTGTCCGCTTTTCACAATTCGTAAACCATTCAACGCGATTGTGATCAGGGGGCGCGATTCTATCCACGGTTGTAGAATCGACATTTTGCGCCACCCAGGCCAAGGGGGGCTGAATCCGTGATGTTCTCTCGATCGTCGAAGACGCCGCCCGTCGATCTGACGCGCCGCGAGCTGGAAGCCAAAGTCGCCGCAATCAGCCGTTCGCAGGCCGTGATCGAGTTCGATCTGGACGGCCGCATCCTCGATGCGAACGACAATTTTCTGAACGCGATGCAGTATGCCCGCGACGAGGTCGTGGGCCAGCACCACCGCATCTTCGTTCCGGCGGAGGAGCGTGAGTCGGACGCCTATCGCGAGTTCTGGCGCAGGCTTCGCGGCGGCGAGTTCGAAACCGCCGAGTACAAGCGCATCCGCAAGGATGGCGGCGAGGTCTGGATCCAGGCGACCTACAACCCGATGCTCGACGCCGAGGGCAAACCCTACAAGGTCGTCAAATTCGCGACCGACATTACGCAGGCCAAGATGCGCAGCGCCGACCATGCCGGCCAGATCGAGGCGATCGGCCGGTCGCAGGCCGTGATCTCGTTCAACCTCGACGGCGTCATCCTGGCGGCCAACGCCAATTTCCTGACGCTGATGGAGTATGGTCTGTCGGAGGTGGAGGGACGTCACCACCAGATGTTCGTCGCGCCGACAGAGCGCGCCAGCGAAAGCTATCGCGAGTTCTGGAACCGCCTGCGCAAGGGCGAATTCTTCAGCGCCGAGTTCAAGCGCCTCACCAAAAGCGGGCGCGAGGTCTGGATCCAGGCGTCCTACAATCCGATCTTCGATCTCAACGGCAAGCCGTTCAAGGTCGTCAAATTCGCCAGCGACGTGACGGCGACAAAGCTGAAGCTGGTGGACTACGCCGGGCAGGTCGCGGCGATCGGCCGGTCGCAAGCCGTGATCGAGTTCGATCTGCGCGGCACGATCCTCAGCGCCAACGCAAATTTTCTCGACACCGTGGGCTATGCCGCCACCGAGGTCGTCGGCCAGCACCACAGCATGTTCATGACGCCGGCGGAGGCCCAGAGCGCGGAGTATCGGGAGTTCTGGGCGGCGCTGGCGCGCGGCGAGTATGTCGCGGGCGAGTTCCGCCGGCGCGGCAAGGGCGGGCGCGAGGTCTGGATCCAGGCGTCCTATAACCCGATCTTCGATCTCAACGGCGCGCCCTTCAAGGTGGTCAAATACGCGACCGACATCACGGCCGAGGTCGAGCGGCGCGTGATGATGAACCAGTTGTCGCTGGTCGCCAACGGCACCGACAACTCCGTGATCATCACCGACGCACAGCGCCGGATCGAATATGTCAACAGCGGCTTCGAGCGGCTTAGCGGCTATAAATCGGCCGATGTCATCGGGAAAAGCCCGGGCAAGGTGCTCCAGGGTCCGCACACCGATCCCGAGACGGTCAAGCGAATCCGCGCCAGGCTCGATCGCGGCGAGGCCTTCTACGAGGAGATCCTCAACTATTCGCGCGACGGCAGGCCCTACTGGATCAGTCTCGCCATCAACCCCGTGCTGGGGGCGGATGGCCGGGTCGAGCGCTTCATCTCGATCCAGGCGAACGTCACCGACACCAAGCAGCGGGCGCTCGATTTCACGAGGAAGCTGGAAACCATCGGCGAGGCGAACGCGCTGGCCGAATGGAAGCCCGACGGAGCGATCTCGGCCGCCAATGCCGCGCTGGTCAAATGGGACGCGCAGACCGAGGGCGCGGCCGTGAACCTCGAGCGCCTGCTGACCTCCGCCGATTGCGGGCAGTTGCGCGCCGGCGAAAGCATCCGCAGGGAGGTGAAATGGCCGACCAGGAGCGGCTATCTCGCGCTCGACGCGGTCTTCTCGGGCCTGCGCGACATCCAGGGCAATGTCGCCAGCGTGCTGATGTGCGGCATCGACGTCTCCGACCGGCGTCGCGCCGTCGACGAAACCAGCGTGGCGATGAAGGACGTGCTGCAATCGAGCCAGCGCATCGCCGACATCGTCTCCTACATCGACAACATCGCCTTCCAGACCAATATCCTGGCGCTGAACGCGGCGGTCGAGGCGGCGCGCGCCGGCGACGCCGGCAAGGGCTTCGCCGTCGTGGCCGCAGAGGTGCGCTCGCTGGCGCATCAATCGGCCGAATCCGCCCGCGACATCTCGCGTCTCGTTACGGAAAGCCGGGAGCGAATGGCGACGCTGGCGGAATCGCTGGCGAGGCTCGACGGGGCAGACGAGGCCCGTGACGGCGCAGCCCAGGGACGTCAGGCGGCCTGACGTCGGCGCGCCGTCATCGCATCGACATCCGATCGTTGCGCGTTTGACCAATGCGCGAGCGCATTGTGTCGGCTTCCGACAAGGAGCCCGACATGATCACGCGCCGCTCGCTGCTCGCCGCCTTGCCTGCGATATCCGCCCTTCCCGCGCTCGCCCAGGCCGACTGGCGGCAGACGATCAGGGAAATCCGCTTCGGCGTGTCGTCCGCCGAGAACGAGGCGGCCGCGCTGGCCCGCACCCAGCCGGTGATCGACTATCTGACCAGGGCGCTCGGCGTGCCCGTGAGGCTCTACCGGGTCAGCGACTATGCCGGCCTCGTCGAGGCGATGCGGGCCGACCAGCTCGAATTCTCGCGCTTCGGGCCGGCGGTCTATTCGCTCGGCCGGCGCGTGCTCGGCGACAAATTGCAGCCGCTCTTCCGCGACATCGACAACAACGGGCAGGAGGGCTATTTTTCCGTCATCGTCGTGCGCGCTGACAGCCCCTACAAAACGGTTGCCGATCTGAAGGGCAGGACTTTCGCCTTCGCCGATCCGAACTCCACCTCCGGCTACGCCTTCCCGTCCTATTACCTGCGCAAGCAGGGATTCGACCCGGCCGCCCATTTCAGCGGCACGGTGTTCTCGGGCAGCCACGACAATTCGGTGATCGCGCTGGTGCGCGGACAGTTCGAGGCGGTCGCCACCTTTCAGGTCAACGAGAATTCGGGCGTGGTACAGCGGCTCGCCGGCCGGGGCATGATCCCCCAGGGCTCGACGCGGGTGATCTGGACCTCGCCGCTGATCCCGGCGAGCCCGTTCTCGACCCGGGCCAACCTGCCCGAGGGGCTCAAGCGCGACTTCGTCGCGGCGATGATGGCGATGAAGACCGACGCTCCCGAGGTGTTCAGGACCTTCACCGACGGCCAGGTCTCGGCTTACGCACCGGCCAGACACGAGGACTATCTCGACGTGATCGCCGTGACCGAGGAGCTCGAGGCCCGGCGCAAGCAGAAGCCGGGCGGCTGAGCTCCATTTCTGGAATCGCTCCAGAATGGCCTTAAATCGACGAATATTGCAGTGCCGCAAATAGCATTTGCCGGTTAAATCCTTTCAATTTGTCGGTTCTGACGGTAGAGCATCGCCTCACGTCAAGAACCGGCCCCGCCGAAAGGACACCCCATGCTGACCTCGCCCGCCCTGACCGATTCCGCCAAGCTCGTCGGCCGCATCCTGCTCGCCCTGATGTTCGTCATGGGCGGCTACTCCAAGATCGGTGGCTATGCCGGGACCCAGTCCTATATGGCCGCGCAGGGCGTGCCCGGCATCCTGCTTCCCGCCGTCATCCTGCTCGAGCTGGTCGGCGGCCTGATGATCGTCGTCGGTTTCAAGACGCGGCTGGTCGCGCTCGCCCTGTTCGGCTTCACCATCATCGCGACCATCCTGTTCCATTCCGCCCCGGACCGGATGCAGCAGCTCCTGTTCATGAAGAACCTGGCGGTGGCCGGCGGCTTCCTCGTGCTCTTCGCCGCCGGCCCCGGCCGCTGGTCGCTCGACCGCGCCTGAGCCGCGATCACAATGCGCTGATGTGGAAAGCCCGGCCTTGAGCCGGGCTTTCTTGTCTGTTGCGCTGCACTGGATCATGGTTCGAATCGCGGCGTCCGTCGCGAGCTTTCCCCTGTCAGGATAGTGCCGATGCGTCCGTTGAGCTTTGCCGTCGCCGTGCTGGCCGTGATCGCGCTCGGCGTGGGAACCAAGGCCGGCAGCGCCGGCATGATCGGCATGGGCGTGGTCGGCCTGCTGCTGGCGGCGGCCGTGTTCCGCTCCACCGGCATCCCCTATTTCCTGAAGATATTCTCCGCGATCTTCGGCACGGAATATGTCGTCTTCGGTGCGGGCGCGGTGCTGGCGCAACTCGGCTTCTGGCCGGCGAACTGGAGCGCGGTCGCCCCGCCGGCCAGCCTGCCGACGACGGTCGCGGTCTTCGGCACCCTGATCTATCTGATCTCATTCGCGCCGGTGGTGCAGCGCATCGCCCGCATCGCCTCGCCCTATTTCCTGGCGGAGGAACGCTCGACGCTGAATTTCTGGCCGCTGGGCAAGTTCAGCGTCAGCCTCGGTCATTCGGCGGTCGCGCTGCTGGTGTTCCTGATCGTGCTCAATCAGGCGCAGGTCGGCATCGCGCTGAGACTCAACTTCTTCTACCGCGACTTCTACAACGCGCTGCAGAACTACGACGTGTCGGCGTTCTGGTACCAGCTCATCTGGGTGTTCGGCGTCTGGGCCACGATCTCGGTGGTGACGAACCTGATCGAGATCGTCGCCAACAGCGTGCTGCTGATCCGCTGGCGCGAGTACATGGCGGCCGACTACAACCGGCGCTGGCTTTCGGCGGGCGCGCATTACCGCATGTCGCTCGCCGGCACGGCCGACAACCCCGACCAGCGCATCGCCGAAGACACGCGCGCCTTCCTGAACCAGACCTACGCCTTCTCGCTGACCCTGCTGACGCAGATTTCCACGCTGGTCTCGTTCGCGATCATCCTGTGGAACCTGCCTGTGACGATCCGCGTGCCCGGCACCGACATCGTCATCCCCGGCTTCATCTTCTGGGCGACGTTCCTCTATGCGGCGCTCGCGACCTGGATCACCCATCTGATCGGCCGCTGGCTGATCCCGCTCGAATTCGAGCAGGAGAAGCGCGAGGCCGATTTCCGCTTCTCGATGGCGCGTCTGCGCGAGTATTCCGAGCAGATCGCCTCGATGCGCGGCGAGAAGGCCGAACTCACCCATCTCGGACAGCGCTTCCGTGCGATCGTGCGCAACTTCTACGACCTGATGTGGCGCAAGCTGAAGATCACCAGCTTCACTTTGTCCTACAACCAGGCCAACGTCGTCATCCCGTTCCTGCTGCTGGCGCCGGGCTACTTCGCCAAGGAGTTTCAGCTCGGCACGCTGACGCAGACCTCGTCCGCCTTCGGCCGCGTCGAGACGGCTCTCTCGTTCATCATCAACAGCTACCAGTCGATCGCCTCCTACCTCGCCTCGATCAACCGGCTGACCTCGTTCGAGGCGGCGATCCAGCAGGCGCAGGAATCGCAGGAGGGCGGCGTCGATCGCGCGCGACGGCCGGGCGAAAGCCTGACCATCGACGGCGCGACGCTGACCCTGCCCAATGGCAAGCCGATCGTGCGGGCGGACGGGTTGGCGCTCGGCGGCGCGCGCGCGACGCTGCTGGTCGGGCCGTCGGGCTCGGGCAAATCGACGCTGTTTCGCGCCATCGCCGGCATCTGGCCCTTCGGCGAAGGCAAGGTCGGCATTCCCGAGCGCGCCGATGTCATGCTGCTGCCGCAGCGGCCCTATCTGCCGCAGGGCAGCTTGCGCGCGGCGCTGGCCTATCCGGCGGAGGAGAACGCTTTCAGCGACGCGGCGCTGCGCGACGCGATGGACAAGGTCAGGCTCGGCCATCTCAGCGAGCGGCTGGACGAGGTCGATCTCTGGGGGCAGCGGCTTTCGGGCGGCGAGCAGCAGCGGCTGGCGGTGGCGCGCGCGCTGCTGGCCAAGCCGAACTGGCTGCTGCTCGACGAGGCGACCGCCTCGCTCGACGAAAAGCTCGAAGGCGAGATCTACGAAACCATCCGCACCGGGCTGCCCGGGACGAAGGTCGTCTCGATCGGCCATCGCTCGACGCTGCGCGAGATGCACGACGCCATCGTCACGATGGAGCCGAATGCGGACGGGACTTTCAGCCCCAGGGCCGCTACCGTTCCGGCCTGACCGGGCGGCGCCTTAAAGCGCGCGCTCGAAGACCAGATCGCCGAGCGCGGTCGAGATCACCAGCCGACCCTGGACCAGATCCCATTTGCGCGCGCCGCGCAGCGCGGTGAGATAGCTGCGCTCGAAGCCGGAGATGTCCTTGTCGCAGGTGCGCTTGGTCAAGGCGAGCGGGCCGACGGCGAAACCCTGCTGGCGCAGCGGATAGGCCGAGGCCGAGAAGGTGTTGCAGCCGCCGAAGCCCGTGCCGCGCAGATTGGCGTCGACGAGCAGCGTCGCGCGCATGCCGGCGACCGACTTGCCGTTGAGCGTCGAGGCGCTCCAGGCGGCCCCGAGCGGAAAATTCTTCTCCTGCTGCGGGATCGGCGCCGGCGCGGGCGTGCCGAGTTCCTCGCGCGAGGGCATCTGCTGGCGGCGCTGCGCCGACGCATCGCTGGCGACGAGCGTCGTGGCGGCGAGCGTGGCGAAAGCGGCGGCGAGGCAAAAGCGTCGGTTCATCATCATCCTACCTGCACTCATCAGCAAAAACGGTCGCGCGGCTTGTCCAAGAGACAGCGCGTAGAGCGCTATCGTTAACGGATCAACCCTGAACGCAAGCCATCGCCCTGAATCATGCCCAAGAGATGGCCGACCAGATGGCCTACAGATAGCCAACCGGATGGCCCGTCGCCGGCGGCGAAAATATCTGCAGGCGCTGCATCCACCCGCCTGAGTTGCGTGTAGTCGTCTAAACGTCGGGGACACGACGAGTTTGGCGGCCTGCCGTTCCCCCCTGGACAGGCCGCAACATGCGAGGCCGCTTCCCCCCGGAGCGGCCTCGTTTTTCGTCAGGCGCCGCTACCGATCCGCGTCAGCAGCCGCGCCAGCAGGGAATTCTCGCGCCTGAACACGTAAGCGGGCGCGGAGACCGTGACGTCGTCGGCTCCGGCCTGCGCCAGCCGCGCGACCAGTGCGAAGACCGCCTTCTCCGGGCAATGGATCGTCGCGGGCGCGCCCGCGATCGCCGGGCCGAAGGGCATGCGCGCGCCGACACTGGCGACGATCTCCGCGAGCGCCTCGCCCGCCTCGGAGAGACTGGCGCGCACTTCGCGCACGGTGCGGGCCTCTTCCTCGGCGGCGATGCGCGACAGGATGGCGTTCGCGGCGCTGCGCGCCGTTTCGCCCCAGTGCGCATTGACCGAGGCGACGAGATTGGCTTCCGATGCCAGCATCACGCCGTCGTCCAGCACCTTCAGCGCGTTGGCGGCCAGCGTCGAGCCGGTGGTGGTGATGTCGACGACGATCTCGGCCGTGCCGGCGGCCGGCGCGCCCTCGGTCGCGCCCAGACTTTCGACGATGCGGTAATCGGCGAGCCCATGCTGGGCGAAGAAGCGCCGCGTCAGGTTGACGTATTTGGTGGCGACGCGGAGCTTGCGGCCCTGGCGGGCGCGCATCAGCGAGGCGACGTCGTCGAGATCGGCCATGGTCCTGACGTCGATCCAGGCCTGGGGCACCGCAACGACGACATTGGCGTGGCCGAAGCCGAGCGGCGTCAGCATCTCGACCGCATCGTCGGCGTCCGCGACCTGCTCGCGCACCAGATCCTCGCCGGTGACGCCGAGATGCGCTTTGCCGGAGGCAAGCTGCGCCACGATCTCGGAAGCCGAAAGGAAGGCGACCTCGACCCCCTCGAGGCCCGCGATCGCGCCGCGATACTCGCGCTCGCCACGCGACTGCACGAATTTCAGCCCGGCGCGGCCGAAGAAGGCGGTGGCGTTTTCCTGAAGCCGGCCCTTGGAGGGGACGGCGATCACCAGCGGGGCGTCGCTAGAGGTCGTCATGAGACGGCTCCCGTCAGCCGGTCGAGCCACAGTGAGGCTCCGACGGCGGGCGTCGGCTGGCCTGCGCCGAGCCGGCCGAGCACGCCGTCATAGCGCCCGCCGCCGGCGACCGGCTTGCCGTCGCCTCGCACCGGATCGTGCAGTTCGAAGATGAAGCCGGTGTAGTAGTCGAGATTGCGGGCAAAGCCGGCCGAGAAGGTGATCGCGCCGACATCGACGCCGCGCACGGCGAGGAAGCCGGTGCGCTCGTCGAAGGCGTCGAGTTCGCGGGCGAGATCGAGCGAGGCTTTTTCGGCCAGCGCTCGCAAGGCGGTCGACGCCGTATCGGGATCGCCGGACACGGCGAGAATCTCGGCCAGCAGCGTCTGCGTCTCGGCACCGACCGGGTTCTCGCGCTCGGCGGCGCGGGCCAGAAAGCGCTCGGCGATGTCGCTCGGCTTGCGCCCGCCGACCGCCGCGATGCCGGCGATCGACAGCACGTCCTCGACAAAGGCTTTCGCCGCGCCGGGCTCCTGTCCCTCCAGCGCCTTGAGCAGGCCGGCATGCGCCGCCTCGCCTCCGCTTGCGACCGGGGCCAGCGCCGCGACGGCGTCCGCCCCCCTGCCCTGCACGACCGCGCGCATCAGCCGGCGGCGTGCGCCATGGGGCACATTGAGCCCGTCCAGCACCGCGTTCAGGATTGCGACGTCGCCCATGACGATGCGCGGCGCGGGCAGGCCGAGCACGGACGCCGCCTCGATGGTCAGCGCCATGATCTCGGCGTCGCAGGCGGACAGATCGTCGCGCCCGAAGGATTCAAGCCCGGCTTGCGTGAATTCGCCCGGCTCTCCAGCGCGCATCCGAAAGACCGGGCCGCAATAGCAATAGGCCGCAGGCTCGGTCGCGCCCGAGGCGATATGCGCCAGCGCGACGGGGATGGTGTATTCCGGCCGCAGGCACCAGTCCTTGCCCTCGGCATCCTGCGTCATGAAGATGCGCCGGCGGATATCCTCGCCCGACAGGTCGAGAAAGACATCGGCCGGCTGCAGGATCGCGGGCTCGGCCAACGCGTAGCCCTCGCGCCCGAGCAGCGCGGTCACGGTCTCGATGCTGGCGCGCGATGCGGGCAAGGCGGTTCATCCTGTTGAGCGCGCTGTCCTAGCAGCGGCGCGGGGGATTTTCGACGGTTTTTAGGGAATTGGGTGAACGGGAAATGCGTGCGCGGGAAGCACCGCCGCCTCTTTCCTTCTCCCGGATGGGAGAAGGTGGCCCGGAGGGCCGGATGAGGGCCTGCCGCTTCAGGATGAGGCGCAACGGCTCCGTCTCGTTTTGACCAGCAGCGGCTGGCCCTCATCCCTGCCCTTCTCCCATCCGGGAGAAGGGTTCCCCGCGCTTTATGAGTAGCGTGCGAGCACTTTTTTGACGCCGTCAACGAGCCCTGCGCGCTCCACCGCAAACTGCGCCTGCGCCTGCCGCTCCTTGTGCTCGGCTGAATCCTTCACCTCGCGGCCCGCCGCCGCGAGCTCCGCACCCATGATCAAATCCTTGACGATCACAGTCCCCGCCTCGCGCTCCGACGAACCCTGGATCACCGCGCAGACCGCTCCGCGCCTGTCGGCATATTTCATCTGGGCGTTGAAGCCCGAGGAGCCGAGATAGAGATCGGCGCGCAGCAGGGGTTTTCCGGCGTCGTCGGTCGCCTTGCGGAGTTCGGAGACCATCGCCTGATAGGCCGGCATATGCTCGGGCGTCTTGTTGTCCATCGCGGTGACGACGACGAGCGGGAGGTCCGCCTTGGCATCGACGATCGGCGATTTCACCGCCTTCAGCGCGGAGTAGAGCCGCGAGACGCCGATCGAGAAGCCGGTCGCCGGCACAGCTTCAGGCCGGAAGCGCCCGACCAGCCCGTCATAACGCCCGCCGCCGGCGACCGAGCCGAAGCGCACGACCTGGCCGTCTTCGTTGGTGACCGGAAAGGTGAGTTCGACCTCGTAGACCGGGCCGGTGTAGTATTCGAGGCCGCGGACGACGGACGGGTCGATGCGGATGCGACCCGGTCCGTAATCTGAATCGCGCAACAGCTTCGCAATCTGTTGCAACTCATCGACGCCTTCTGCTCCCTTCGCGGACCCGGAGACTGCGTCGCGAGCGAATGACAAGGTCATATCGTCCGAAGGCCAAGTCTGTTCCCCCGGCAAGTCACCGGCAGGTGCGGGCTCGCTACGACGTTGAGAAGCACCGACCAGCTCAGGCGTGCTTTCTCGAAAACCTACTTGTCCGGTCAGCAGAATGATGCGGTCGGCCTGCTCCTCGCTCAGCCCAGCGCCCCTCGTAAAATCTCCGCTCTCATCCTTGCGCCCCTCGCCCAACAGAAGCCGCACGCCCTCCGGGCCGAACTTGTCGAGCTTGTCGATCGCCCGCAGCACAATCAGCCTGCGCCCTGCATTCTCCTCGCCGCCCAGCCCGATGGCCTCCATCACGCCGTCGAGCACCTTGCGGTTGTTGACTTTGACGACGTAATCGCCGCGCCTGATCCCCAGCGCCTCCATCGTGTCGGCCGCCAGCATGCAGATCTCGGCATCGGCCGCGACCGAGCCAGCCCCCACGATATCCGCGTCGAACTGCATGAACTGGCGGAACCGCCCCGGCCCCGGCTTCTCGTTGCGGAAGACGTAGCCGGCGCGATAGCTGCGATAGGGCTTCGGCAGCGCGTCGTAATTCTCCGCGACGTATCGGGCGAGCGGCGCGGTCAGGTCGTAGCGCAGCGAGAGCCACTGCTCGTCATCGTCCTGGAAGGAGAACACGCCCTCATTGGGCCGGTCCTGATCGGGCAGGAATTTTCCCAGCGCGTCGGAGAATTCGACGAAGGGCGTCTCGACCGGCTCGAAACCATAGCGCGAAAAACTCTCGCGGATGACGCCGAGCATGCGCTCGGTGGCGGCGACGTCGGCCGGCCCGCGATCGACGAACCCGCGCGGCTGGCGGGCTTTCAGCTTGGTAGGAGCAGACATGGGCGTTTCGTTTACTCGAGACAGCGGATGCGGAGGCGGGGTTAGACCGCGCCGGGCCGACGGGCAAGCGGCGCGCGACGATGCATGCGCGCAATTGCCCTCTTCTCGATTTTTGATATCCTATGAGATATGCCGCGCTGGGTTTTGGACACGTCGGTCATTGTCTCCGGCCTTCGCAGCAGCAGGGGAGCCAGCTTCGTGTTGTTGGAGGCTGTGGCGCGTGGCACGCTCCGCCCGCTCACCACGACAGCTTTGCTGCTGGAATACGAGGACGTTCTGAAGCGAGCGTCGCAGGCCGCCGTCCATGGTTTTGTAGAGGCCGACATCGACGCATATCTGCGACAGTTGGCGCTGCTTTGTGATCCGGTCGAGATCAGGTTTCGCTGGCGTCCACAATTGCGGGACGCAGACGACGAACTGGTTCTCGAAGCTGCAATCAACGGACGCGCCACCGCGATCGTGACACATAATGTCCGCGACTTCGGTTCGGCTGGGGCGTTCGGGATCGCGATCATCAGGCCTTCGGAGGCCTTGCTGGAGGTTTCATGAGCAAGAGTTCCTATCCCCTCAAATTGCCTGCTTCGCTGAAGCGCGAGGCGCAGCGGCTCGCCAAGGACGATGGCGTTTCTCTTAACCAGTGGATTTCAATCGCCGTCGCCCAGAAGATCACGGCGCAGGAGACGACCGCCGCTTTCCTGCGGCGATTTGCCGGAGATGCCCGGCCAGAGGACATGCTGGCGCTGCTCGCCAAGGTTCCAGACGTGGAGCCGCTCCCCGGCGACGAACTGCCTGAAGGCTATCGACGCCGGCCAAAGGTCTCTGGCGCAGTTTAACGGAGAGCAGGTCGAGGTCTCGAAGCCGTGCGGCCGGAAGGAGGAGGCCATGTCGATCAAACTCCGGAGAGCATTGCTTTTCCTGCTCTTCGGCCTCGCGCTCGCCGCCTGCGGGCCGAGCGAGCCCGCCCAGCGCAAGGCTTTCATCGCCTTCCTGCAGACCGAGGTCCTGCCCCGCCCCGGCGCGCGCGTGCCGCAGCCCAACGCCGAGAAGCAGAAGACATTTGGCGACTATGCCGGGCATTACGCCGTCATCACCCGTTTTCACGAGCGCATGAACGCCTCGGTGGCGACGCCGATGCAGCAGGCGATGAGCAATGGCGTGCCACGCTCGATCGCGGAGGTCGTCACCCGCAAGGCCGACATCGCGGCGGTGCGGGCCGGGTTCGGCAGGATGCGGACCGCGCTCGACGAGGCGGTGGCCGCCACCGACGCCGAGCGCGCCGCGCTGAAACAGCCCGACGATCTGCGCGCCGTCTATGCGTCCGTCTACGACAAGCTGGTGACGCAGCCGGTGGGCGTGTTCCGTGAGATTTTTCTTCCGACGGACGAGGCTTTCGCGGCGATCTTCGCCATGGCGGAACTGGTCGAGGGCAACAAACCGGCGATCAGGCTCAACGGCTCGCAGCTCGAAGTGACGAACCCGGCCCTGCGCGCCCGGGTGCAGGCCGCGCTGGAGGCGATGTCGAGCAAGCAGCGGGCCATGACCGAGGCGCAGCAGAAGATGCGACGGGTGCTGTCCGGGAGCTAACTGCCCGGCCGCGTTGCCCCGTTAGCATGCGTCATCACGGCGTAGAGCGAGGTGGTGCCGCAGATGAAGAGGCGGTTGAGCTTCGGCCCGCCCCAGCAGACGTTCGCCACGATCTCGGGGATCGCGATCCTGCCGATCAGCGTGCCGTCCGGGTGGTAGATATGGACGCCGTCGGCGGCGGAGGTCCAGATGCGGCCCTCCGTGTCGAGCCTGAAGCCGTCGAACAGCCCGGCCGTGCAGGTCGCGAAGACGGTCGATTTGCCCAGCGTCGCACCTTCGACCGCGCAGGCGCGGATATGGCGCGGCCCGTTCTCGGGATCGTGGCTCGCGCCGGTGTCGGCAATGTAGAGGATGCTCTCGTCGGGCGAAAAGGCGAGACCGTTGGGCTTGACGAAGTCGTCGGCGACAACCGTCAGCGCACCGCTTTGACCGTCGATGCGGTAGACGTTGCAGCGGCCGATTTCGCCCTGCGCCCGGTCGCCCTCATAATCGCTCAGGATGCCGTAATCGGGGTCGGTGAACCAGATCGAGCCGTCGGACTTCACCACGACGTCGTTGGGCGAGTTCAACCTCCTGCCCTCGTAATGGCTCGCCAGCACGGTGATGCGTCCGTCATGCTCGGTGCGTGTGACTTGCCTTCCGCCATGCTCGCAGGTGACGAGCCGTCCCTCGCGGTCGACCGTGTTGCCGTTGGAGTGGCGCGCCGGCTGGCGGAAGACCGCCGTCTGGCCCGACAGCGCGTCAAAGCGCAGCATCCGGTCGTTGGGGATGTCGGACCAGACCAGCGTGTTGTGAGCCGGAAACCAGGCCGGCCCCTCGGCCCAGCGCGAACCGGTCCAGAGCCGCTCGATCCGGGCGGAGCCCGGCACGATGCGGTGGAAACGCGGATCGAGGACGCTGACCCCGGTGCCTTCGAGAACGCCGAACATGGATGTCGCCTCCGCCTTCCTCACAACGCCAACCCCTCGTCCCAATACGGCGTCGCGCCATAAAGCTCCGCAAGATAATCGACGAAGACGCGGACCTTCTGCTCCATGTGCCGGCGGCTCGGATAGACCGCATGCACCGCGACGCGCTTGCCGACCGAATACTCCGGCAGCACCCGCAGCAGCGCGCCCGATTTCAGCTCCGGCCCGACATCCCAGGTCGAGCGCAGCGCGATGCCGACGCCGGCCAGCAGCGCCTCGCGCACGACCTCGCTGGAATTGGTGCGCAGCGGGCCTCCGACGCGGACATTGACCGGCCCGCTCGGCCCGTCGAGCCGCCACTGGTCGGCATTGTGGGCGATCAGCGTGTGCCGGGCGAGCGCCTCGATCGAGTCGGGCACGCCGCGCGCCGCGAGATAGCCCGGCGACGCGCAGAGCACGCGGTGGTTGGGGGCCAGCCGCTTGGCGACCAGCGAGGAATCCTGCAGGTCGGCGATGCGCACCGCGAGATCGAAACCCTCGCCGATGATGTCGACGAAGGCGTCGGTCAGGATCAGATCGACGCCGACCAGCGGGTTGGCGTCGAGGAACGGCTTCAGATGCGGCGCAATGTGCATGCGCCCGAACGAGGTCGGCGCGGACACGCGCAGCGTGCCGCGCGCCTGGCCCGTGCCGCTGGCGACCCAGGCCTCGGCATCCTCGATCGAGGACAGGATCGAGACGACGCGCTCGTAGAAGCCCTGCCCGGCCTCGGTCAGCGAAAGCTGCCGCGTCGTGCGCTGGAGCAGCCTGACACCGAGCCGCTCCTCCAGCCGCCTGATGCGCTTGGAGATGACCGCCGGCGAGAGCTTGAGCTGTCGCCCCGCCGCCGACATGCTTTTGGCCGTCACCACATGGGCGAAGACGTCGAGATCGCCGAACCTGTCCATGCGCCACGCTACCCCGCCGCGATCTTTTCGGAAAACGAAATAATCATGGACGTTGGTCGCACTGCAAGCGGCTTGGAATTGGTCTAGGGTTGGACTCCGTCGTCATTGCGAGCGCAGCGAAGCAATCCAGAGGGATCGCGCTAACATCTGGATTGCTTCGCTGCGCTCGCAATGACGGGAAGGACGCTGCTCGCCGCGCCCGAGGTCGCCCATGTCCGCCATCGCATTCCCAGCGCCCGACGCCGGCATCCTCGCCCGCCGCGACGCGATCGTCGCGGGGCTGGCCAGCCTTGTCGCGCCCGAGGCGCTGATCACGAGCGCCGACGAGCGCAGGCCTTACGAGACCGATGCGCTCACTGCCTATCGCCGACTGCCGCTGGCCGTGGTGCTGCCATCGACCACGCAGGAGGTTGCGGCCGTGCTGCGGTACTGCAGCGAACAGGGCGTGCCGGTCGTCCCGCGCGGGGCCGGCACCTCGCTCTGCGGCGGCGCGATCCCGCAGGAGGACGCCGTCGTGATCGGCGTCTCCAAGATGAACCGCATCCTCGAGATCGACTATGCCAACCGCACGGCGAAAGTGCAGGCCGGCGTCACCAATCTCGCCGTGACCGGCGCGGTCTCGGAGCAGGGCTTCTTCTATGCGCCCGATCCGTCGTCGCAGCTCGCCTGCTCGATCGGCGGCAATATCGGGATGAATTCCGGCGGGGCGCATTGCCTGAAATACGGCGTCACCACCAACAATGTACTCGGCGTCACGCTGGTCATGCTCGACGGCTCCATCTGCGAGATCGGTGGCGGCCATCTCGATGCTCCGGGCCTCGATCTGCTCGGCCTCGTGGTCGGCTCGGAAGGGCAACTCGGCATCGTTACCGAGGCGACGGTGCGCATCCTGCGCTCGGCGGAGGGCGCGCGGCCGGTGCTGTTCGGCTTTCCGACCAGCGAGCAGGCCGGCGAGGCGGTGGCCGCCATCATCGGAGCCGGCATCATCCCGGTCGCGATGGAGTTCATGGACAAGCCGGCGATCGAGATCTGCGAGGCTTTCGCCAAGGCCGGCTATCCGATGGACGTCGAGGCGCTGCTGATCATCGAGGTCGAGGGCTCGGACGCGGAGATGGACGCGCAGCTCGCCCGCATCGTCGCGATCGCCCGCGAGCACGGCGTCAAGACGGTGAAGGAAAGCCAGTCGGCGATGGAGTCGGCCGCGATCTGGAAGGGCCGGAAGTCGGCCTTCGGGGCGACGGGCCGCATCGCCGACTATATCTGCATGGACGGCACGATCCCGACCGGGCAATTGCCGCATGTGCTGCGGCGGATGGACGCCATCGTGAAGGGCTATGGCCTGCGCGTCGCCAACGTCTTCCATGCCGGCGACGGCAATCTCCATCCCTTGATCCTCTACAACTGCAACGACCCGGTTGAGGCGCAGAAGGCGGAGGATGCGGGAAACGACATCCTCAAGCTCTGCGTCGAGGTCGGCGGCTGCCTCACCGGCGAGCACGGCGTCGGCATCGAGAAGCGCGATCTGATGACGTTTCAGTTCAACGAGGCCGACCTGCACCAGCAGATGCGGGTGCGGGCGGTGTTCGACGGCAAGTGGCTGATGAACCCTGCAAAAGTGTTTCCGCTGGAAGGGCGGGTGGCGGCGTGACCTTGCACACCCCCTCCTCCGAAGCCGACGCCTGCGCCTTCGTGTCCTCCGCCGTCGCCGCCCGCACGCCGCTTGCCATCGTCGGCGGCGGCACGCGGGCCGGGCTAGGACGGCCGACGCAGACCCAAAGCACGCTCTCCAGCGCCGGCCTGACCGGCATCACGCTCTACGAGCCGGCCGAGATGGTGATCGGCGCGCGCGCCGGGACGCCATTGGCCGAGGTGCAGAAGACGCTGGCCGATCGCGGCCAGATGCTGCCCTTCGAGCCGATGGATCATCGCGCGCTGTTCGCCACGTCCGGAGAGCCGACGATCGGCGCTGTCGCGGCCGGCAACGTCTCCGGCCCGCGCCGGATCAATGCGGGCGCGGCGCGCGATTCGCTGATCGGCATCCGCCTCGTCAACGGCAAGGGAGAGGCGATCAAGTCCGGCGGGCGCGTGATGAAGAACGTCACCGGGCTCGACCTGGTCAAGCTCGTCGCGGGCAGTTTCGGGACGCTCGGCTTCCTGACCGAGGTGATTTTTCGCGTTCTGCCGACGCCGGAGCGTATCGTCACGCTGGTCTGGCGCGGCCTGTCCGACGAGGTCGGCGTGGCGCTGCTCTCAGGCGCGCTCGGCTCGCCCTTCGAGCCCTTCGCCGCGGCGCATCTGCCCGCCGGCATAGGGGCAGGTCACGCCCGCACGCTGCTGCGGCTGGAGAATTTTTCGGATTCGATCGACTATCGAAAGGCCGAACTGACGGAACTTCTGCGCGCGCATGGCGAACCCGAGCTGATCGAGGGCGAGGCGTCGATGTCCCTCTGGGAGCAAATCCGGGACGCGCGCTTTTTCGCGGGCACGGACGAGGCGGTCTGGCGGTTGTCGCTGACGCCCGGCAACGGCCCGAAGGCGATGGCCGCGCTGGCCTCGACATTGCCGGGAGCGCGCTGGTTCTATGACTGGGGCGGCGGACTGGTCTGGCTCGGCGTGCCGGCGCAAGGCGACGCGGGGGCAGACGCGATCCGCGAGGCGATCAGGCCACTCGGCGGGCACGCGACGCTGGTGCGTGCGCCAGACGCCATCCGGGCGAGCGTGCCGGTATTCGAGCCGCTGACGGAGCCGCTGATGCGAGTCACGGCAGGGATCAAGACGAGTTTCGATCCGGCAGGCGTGTTCGAGCCCGGCCGGATGTATGCGGGGATCTGATGCAGACCAATTTCACCCCGGCCCATCTCGCCTCCGACCCGCGCCTGCCGGCGTCGGAAAAAATCCTGCGCACCTGCGTGCATTGCGGCTTCTGCACCGCGACCTGCCCGACCTATCTCCTGCTCGGCGACGAGCTCGACAGCCCGCGCGGGCGCATCTACCTGATCAAGGACATGCTCGAGAACGGCAAGCCGGCCACGCCCGAGGTGGTCAAGCATGTCGATCGCTGTCTCTCCTGCCTGTCCTGCATGACGACCTGCCCCTCCGGCGTGCATTACATGCACCTGGTCGACCACGCCCGCGCCCACATCGAGGAGACCTACACGCGCTCCTGGCACGACCGGGCGCTGCGGCGGGTGCTCGCGGCCGTGCTGCCCTATCCGGGGCGCTTCCGGCTCGCCATGGCGGCAGCAAAGCTGGGCAAACCCTTCGCCGGTCTGCTCGGCGGACTGCCGCTGGTCGGAGCGCGGCTGAAGGCGATGCTGGAGCTCGCGCCCGCCAGCCTGCCGACGCGCTCGGCCATGGAAGGTCCGCAGAGCTTCGCCGCCGCCGGCCCGCGTACGAAGCGGGTCGCCATGCTGTCGGGCTGCGCCCAGCCGGTGCTCGACCCCGGCATCAACGAGGCTGCGATCCGCATGCTGACGCGCCATGGCATCGAAATCGTGCTGCCGAAGGGCGAAGGCTGCTGCGGCGCGCTCGTCCACCACATGGGCCAGGAACACGACGCGCTGACGTTCGCGCGCCGCAACATCGATGCGTGGATGGCCGAAATCGAGGGCAAGGGGCTGGACGCGATCGTGATCACCGCCTCGGGCTGCGGGACCACGATCAAGGATTACGGCTTCATGTTCCGCAACGAGCCGGCCTGGGCGGAGAAGGCGGCGCGGGTGTCGGCGCTGGCCAAGGACGTCACCGAGGTTCTCGAGACCCTTGATCTGACGCCGGTGCGCGATGTCGCGATGCCGATCGCCTATCATTCGGCCTGCTCGATGCAGCATGGCCAGCAGTTGAAGGACGGGCCCAAGCGCCTGCTCTCGGCGGCGGGCTTCAAGGTCAAGGAAGCTGCCGAGAGCCATATCTGCTGCGGCTCGGCTGGCGTCTACAACATCCTCCAGCCGGAGATCGCCGGCCAGCTTCGCGCCCGCAAGGTCGGCCATATCGAGCGCACGAAGCCCCGGCTGGTCGCGACCGGCAATATCGGCTGCATGACGCAACTCGCGAAGGGTTTCGCCGACAAGGGCTCGACTGTGCCCGTCGTCCACACTGTCGAACTGCTCGACTGGGCGACCGGCGGCCCGTTGCCCGCAAAACTCGCGGAGGCGGGCTTTGCCGAGGCAGGGCCGCTTGTCTCCGCGAAGCCTTTGCTCAGCGCCTGAGACAACGCAGCCTCACGGCTTGGTGATCGCACACACCGGCCCATGGCACGCGGCTTGCTGAAGTGCATGCAGATTTCCCAGAGGAGCTGCATGCATGTTGAAACGTTTGGCACTGTCGGCGGCGCTTGCCCTTTCGCTCGCCAGCATGGCGAAGGCCGAAAGCGTGGTGCGCTACGCCATCTCGCTTGCCGACATTCCGCTGACCTCGGGCCAGCCCGATCGCGGGGCCGGCGCCTACAAGTTCACGGGCTATACGATCTACGACCCGCTGGTGGCTTGGGAGATGGATGTCGCCGACCGGCCGGGCAAGCTGATGCCGGGGCTCGCCACAAGCTGGAAGGTCGATCCGGCCGACCCGAAGAAGTGGCTCTTCACGCTGCGCGACGGCGTCAAGTTCCATGACGGTTCGACGCTGGATGCGGCGGCCGTGGTCTGGAACCTCGACAAGGTGCTCGACGACAAATCGGCCCATTTCGACCGTCGCCAGGCGGCGCAGGTCAGGCCCCGTCTGCCATCGGTCGCGAGCTACCGTGTGGTCGATCCCAAGACCGTCGAGATCACCACCAAGGCGATCGACTCGTTCTTCCCCTACCAGATGCTGTGGTTCCTGGTGTCCTCGCCGGCGCAATACGAGAAGGTCGGCAAGGACTGGGACAAGTTCGCGATGACGCCGTCCGGCACCGGGCCGTTCAAGCTCGACAAGTTCGTGCCCCGCGAGCGGGCCGAACTGGTGAGGAACGCCGATTACTGGGACAAGCGGCGGCTGCCCAAGGTCGACCGGCTGATCCTGCTGCCGATGCCGGAGGTGCTGGCGCGCACCAACGCGCTGATCACCGGCCAGGTCGACATGATCGAGACGCCGGCCCCCGACACCGTGCCGCAGCTCAAGGCGGCGAAGATGTCGATCGTCGAGAACGTCACGCCCCATGTCTGGAACTACCATCTCAGCGTCGCGCCGGGCTCGCCATGGGCCGATGTCCGGCTGCGCAAGGCACTGAACCTCGCGATCGACCGCGAGGGCATCGTCGCTCTGCTCAACGGGCTGGCGCGGCCGGCGATCGGCCAGGTCGACCCGACCAGCCCCTGGTTCGGCAAGCCTTCGTTCCAGATCAAATATGATCCGGAAGCTGCGAAGAAGCTGCTCGCCGAGGCCGGCTATTCGAAGGCCAAGCCGCTCAAGACCACTTTCGTCATCGCGCAGGGCGGCTCGGGCCAGATGCAGTCGCTGCCGATGAACGAGTTCATCCAGCAGAACCTCAAGGATGTCGGCATCGAGATCGAGTTCAAGGTCGTCGAGCTCGAAGTGCTCTATACGCGCTGGCGCAGGGGCGCCATGGACGAGATGAACGCCGACGTCTCGTCCAACAACATCGCCTACGTCACCTCGGACCCGCTCTATGCGATCATCCGCTTCTTCCACTCCAACCAGGTCGCGCCGGTCGGTGTGAACTGGGGCACCTGGTCGAGCCCGGCCGTGGACGCGCTGCTCGACGAGGCGACGAAGAGCTTCGACGTCGCCAAGCAGGACGAGCTTCTGGCCAAGGCGCACAGCCTGATCGTCGACGATGCGGTGCTGGGCTGGGTCGTCCACGACACCAACCCGCATGCGCTCTCGCCGAAGATCAAGAAGTTCGTGCTGGCCCAGCACTGGTTCCAGGACCTGACGACGATCGGGGTGGATTGATCTCTTCCGCCAACCCACTCTCCGCCGTCATCCCGGACGCAGCGAAGCGGAGCTCCGGGATCCATCGTAAGGCACTGTCGCGCCCTATGATGGATCCCGGATCTGCGCGGCTTTCAGCCGCTTGTCCGGGATGACGGGGAGCGCTTAAAGCGGGGAAGCACGACGTTGAACGCTCACCCCTGCGGCGGCTCGGCCTTCAGCCGCGCCACGATCAGCGGCATGGCCAGCCCCAGCGCGAAGAAGCGCGCCAGATGATGCGCGCCGACATAAAGCGGGTCGAGCCCCATCGAGAAGGCGAGCATCGCCATGGCTTCCAGCCCGCCGGGTGCGAACGCCGCCATCGCCGACGCATAGGGCACGCCGGCGACCAGCGCGGCCGGCCAGGCGAAGGCCAGCGCCACCGCCATCGAGACGAAGAAACCGCCGATCGCGAGCGGGAACAGCATCAACAACTCGCTGCGCTTCACATTCGAGACGCGCCCGCCCATCACCGCCCCGAGCATGACCAGCGCCACGGTCTGTATGCCCGCCGGCAGCACGCCCTCGACCCAGCCGCCGCCATGCAGCACGGCGCTGGCCAGCGTCGCGCCCAGGATCAGCGGGGCGGTGACGCCGAGCCGCTCGAAGACGAGGCCGCAGGCGAGCCCGGACGCCATCAGCAGGACCAGCCCGCCGAGATCGACGATATGGGCCGGCGGCAGCAGGCTTAAGCCCCCCGCCGCGCTCGCCTGCATGACGCTCGGCAGCAGGGCGACCAGCACCAGAATGCGGAACAACTGGACGACGGCGATCTTGCCGATATCGGCGCCCTTGTCCTGCGCGACGGCGATGACCGCCGAAAGCGCGCCGGGCGCGGCCGCCAGCAGCGAGTCTATCCAGGACCAGCGCGCGACATAGTGGAGATAGGCACCGGTCGCGAGCATGATCGCGGCGAGCCCGACGAACATGATCGCGATCGAACCGGGATAGCGCGACGCGGCTGCCAGCGCCTCGGGCGTCGCGGCCGAGCCGATCAGAACTCCTGAGATGAGCATGGTCGCATCGAACCAGGGCTTTCGCAGGACGGGCAGTGGCCGCAGCACGCCCATGACCGCGACGAGCAGCATCGCGCCCGAGAGCCAGGCGGCGGGAACGCCGAGCAGGGCGAACAACGCGCCGCCGATGGCGGCGATGGCGATCACGGCCGCCTCTCCGGTCCAGATCGTCAGCCGTCTCGAGGGGTATCGCGCCGGGTTCATCGCTCGCAGGGTCGTCCTCGCGGACAAGCCCGCGCCGCCCTGTTCAATGCCCGCCCGCGCCGGCTTGCGCAAACGGTCCGCGCGCAGGTCAGCCCCGCTTCCGGGACGCTGCGAGCGGCTCAGGCCGCGAGCGCCCGCTGGATGCGCGCCACCACCTCGACGAGGTCGGACGCCTTGCGGGCGAAGCACAGGCGCAGGCCCGCCTCGCCGCCGGGACCAAAGGCGGTTCCGGGCGCGAGGCCGACATTGGCGCTGTCCACCAGTTCGATGGCGAGCGCGCGCGAATCCTGCCGGCCATCGACGGTGAAGAACTGGTAGAACGCCCCGTCGGGCGCGGCCAGCGAGACGCGGTTGGTGGCTTTGAGGCCCTCGGCGATGATTTTGCGGCCTTCCGTGGCGCGCGCGATCTGCTGCGCGACGAAGGGTTCCCCCTCCTCCAGCGCGGCGATGGCGGCGCGCTGGACGAAGACCGGCGAGCCCGAGGTCGAATACTGGATCAGGTTCTCGATGATCTGGCCAAACGCGGCCGGCGCCTCGATCCAGCCGATGCGCCAGCCGGTCATCGCCCAGTTCTTCGAGAAGGTCTGGACGAAGAGGATACGGTCCTCCGGCTCCATGAGGTCGTGGAAGGAGGCGGCGCGCGGCTGGCCGTCATAGACGAAGCGGCCATAGATTTCGTCGGCGACGATCCAGACGCCATGCTTGCGGGCGAGCGCAAGAAGCGCGGCCAGCTCGGTCTTGGTGGCGGTCCAGCCGGTCGGATTCGCCGGCGAGTTGATGACGATCGCGCGGGTCCTGGGTGTGATCGCCGCTTCGAGTTTGCCGAGATCGAGCGAGAAGCGGCCCTGCGCCAGATCCATCGGGACGCAGACGGCCTTGGCTCCCGCCACGCCGATCGCGGCGGCGAAGTTCGGCCAGGCCGGCGTCGGGATGACGAGTTCGTCGCCCGGCCCCGCGATCAGCCGGACCGCGATCTGGACCGACTGCATGCCAGAGCCGGTGACGAAGAAGCGGTCGGACGAGAGCGGCTGGCCGTAGAGCGCCGTGTGATAACGCGCCAGCGCCTCGCGCAATTCGGGGATGCCGCGCTGCCAGGTGTAGAAGGTCTCGCCATCGGCCAGCGATCGGTTGGCGGCGGCGACGATGAAGTCCGGCGTCGGCAGATCGCCCTCGCCGACCCAGAGCGGGATCAGGCCGGGCTTGAGCCGGCCGTGATTGACGACCTCGACGATGCCGCTTTCGGGCGCATTGCGGGCCTCGGGGCGCAGTTCGGCGATCAGGCTCGCACCGGGCAGGGTCGTCGTGGTCATCGGGTCGTCCTCGCGAAACGCATGCCGGAGCTTCTAGCCGATCGAAGCCGAGACCGGCATGAAATCGCGAGATCGGGTTGATCGGTCGCGGTGATGATTCACCGCGAGCGATGCATGGCTTCAGACGGGCTTGTGCTTGAGCAGGTCGCGGATTTCGCCGAGCAGCACGACATCCTCGGCAGGCGCTGCCGGCGGCGGCGGGGCGGCGGCTTCCTTGCGCTTGAGCGTGTTGATCGCCTTGACGACCATGAACAGTACAGCAGCGATGATGATGAAGTTCACCGCGACGGTCAGAAAGGACCCGTAGGCCAGCACCGCGCCCTGCTTCTTGGCGTCGACGAGCGCCGGCGCTGTCACGGCGCTGCTCAGGCGGATGAAGAAATTCGAGAAATCGAGGCCGCCCAGGATGGCGCCGATGATCGGCATGATGATGTCGCCGACGAGCGAATCGACGATCTTGCCGAAGGCCGCGCCGATGACCACGCCGATGGCGAGGTCGACGACATTGCCCTTCAGCGCGAATTCCTTGAATTCCTTTAGCATCGCATGCCCCTCATCGGTCCCGAAACGCCGGCGGGCCGCGCGCCGCGCCGTTTGACGTTCAAACGCTAGCCGAGTTGTGGACGGCTTGAAACTGCCCGACAGCCCACCAGACGGTCTAGAGCCAAGGAAATCCTGCCGCTTTTCGCGCCCAATGGGCTATGGCGAGGGCATGGCCAGCCCGCTACGATCGCAGCATGCCGGGCTCGCGGCGGTGGAGGCACGATGATCCCAGCCTGGTCCGTGATTCTGGTGGCGCTGGCCTATCTGTGCGGGCTGTTCGCCGTCGCGCACATGGCCGACACCTCGGGTCGCCGCATGATGATGGCGGGGCGCGCGCGCACCACGATCTACGCGCTGGCGCTTGGGGTCTACTGCACCTCCTGGACCTTTTACGGCTCCGTCGGCTTCGCGAGCCGCGCCGGGTTTGACTTTCTCGGCATCTATGTCGGGCCGATCCTGGTGATTGGCTTCGGGCATCGCTTCGTCGCCCGCATCGTCACCATCGCCAAATCGCAGAACATCACCTCGATCGCCGATTTCGTCGGCGCGCGCTATGGCAAGAGCGAGCGCGTCGCGGCGCTGGTCTGCCTCGTCGCGGTCATCGGCGCCCTGCCCTATATCGCGCTGCAACTGAAGGCGGTCGCCAACTCGCTCTCGGTCTTCCTGATCGCGACCGGCGGACAGGCGCTGACGCCCGACGTTCCGGTGCTGAGCGACCTGGCCTTCCTCGTCGCGATGGTGCTGGCGGGCTTCGCCTGCGCCTTCGGCACCCGCCATATCGACGCCACCGAGCATCAGGACGGGCTCGTGCTGGCGATCGCGGTCGAATCGCTGATCAAGCTCGTCGCCTTCCTCGTGCTCGGCGTCTTCGTCGTCTACGGCCTGTTCGACGGTTTTGGCGATCTGCTGGCCAAGGCGGCCAACCCGCCCGGCGGCGCGCCACCGATCTGGGAACGCACCTCGAACTGGCCGACCTTCCTCACGCTGACGCTGCTCTCGGCCTGCGCCTCGCTTCTGCTGGCGCGCCAGTTCCACATGGCGATCGTCGAGAACCGCGACCCGCGCGACGTGCGCCGCGCGGCCTGGATGTTCCCGCTCTATCTGATCCTGATCAACCTGTTCGTGCTGCCTCTGGCGATGGCGGGCGAACTTTTCCTGCCCGGCCCCGGCGTCGATCGCGACATGACCGTACTGCTGCTGCCGTTGCAGCAGCAGGCCAACCTGCTGGCACTGCTCGTCTTCGTCGGCGGATTGTCGGCCGCGACCGCGATGGTCATCGTCGCCTCGGTCGCGCTCGCCATCATGATCTCGAACCATCTCGTCATGCCGCTGCTGCTGCGTGGCCGGCGCGGCCTGACCGACCCGAACCGGGTGACCGAGCCTGAGTCCGACAATGGCGCCAGCGGCGACGATCTCGGCTCGCAGGTGGTGATCATCCGGCGGATCGCGATCCTGATCGTGATCCTGCTCGGCTACGCCTATTACCGGGCGGCGGGCGAGGCGGCGCTGGTCTCGATCGGCCTGCTCTCTTTCGCGGCGACCGCGCAGATCGCGCCGGCTTTCTTCGGCGGCCTGCTCTGGCGGCGCGGTACGGCCTTGGGCGCGGCGGTCGGCCTTGGCGTCGGCATCGCGACCTGGGCCTACACGCTGCTGCTGCCGAGCCTCGTTCATCCCGGCAGCGACTGGGCGAGCCTGGTCTCGCTCGGCCCCCTCGGCATGAGCGCGCTCAAGCCCGAGGCGCTGCTCGGGCTGGCTTTGCCGCCGCTGCCCCATGGCGTCGCCTGGAGTCTCGGGCTCAACCTGCTGGCCTATATCGGCTTCTCGCTGCTGCGCCCCGCCAATGCGATGGAGCGGCTGCAGGCCAACGCCTTCGTCGAATCCGACCGCGCCACCATGGCCCAGTCCTTCTCGCTCTGGCGCTCCAGCGTCACCGAGGCCGAACTGCAATCGACGATCGGGCGCTATCTCGGCCAGGAGCGGACGCAGCGCGCCTTCGAGAGCTTCGCCAGCGGGCGCGGCGAGCCGCAGAACGTCAATCGCGAGGCCGACATCCACCTGCTGCGTTTCGGCGAGCACCTGCTCTCCTCGGCGATCGGCGCGGCCTCCTCGCGGCTCGTGCTCTCGCTGCTGCTGCGCCGGCGCAACCTCTCGACCGAGGCCGCCTTCAAGCTGCTCGACGACGCCTCGGCCGCCCTGCAATACAACCGCGACATCCTCCAGCACGGGCTTGACCATGCCGGCCAGGGCATCACCGTGCTCGACCGCGACCTGCGCCTGCTCGCCTGGAACCGGGCCTTCATCGAGCTCTACGACCTGCCGCCCTCGCTGGTGCGCTTCGGCACGGGGCTCGACGAGGTGGTGCGTTACAATGCGGCGCGCGGGGCTTATGGCGACGGGCAGCAGGACGAGCTGATGGCGGCGCGGCTGGAGAGCTTCGTGCGCGACCGGGAGCCCGTGCGGCTCAAGCTGTATCCGTCGAAGAAGGTGATCGAGATCCGCTCGAACCCGCTGCCGGATGGCGGCCTGGTCACGACCTATACCGACATCACCGAGGCCGTGGAGGCGCAGGAGGAGCTGGAGCGCACCAACGAGACGCTGGAGCGCCGCGTCGTCGAGCGCACCGAGGAGATTTCGCGGGTCAACACCGAGCTACAAGGCGCCAAGGCCGCCGCCGACGACGCCAACGCCTCCAAGACGCGCTTCCTAGCGGCCGCCAGCCACGACATCCTGCAACCGCTCAACGCCGCGCGCCTCTACGCCACCTCGCTGGTCGAGCGCGACCGCGCCGCCGGCCAGCCGGAGCTGGCCGAAAACATCGACGCCTCGCTCGACGCGGTCGAGGAGATCCTGACAGCGCTGCTGGAAATCTCGCGGCTCGACGGCGGCGCGCTCAAGCCCGAGATCACAGCCTTCCGTCTCGACGAATTGCTGCGCCAGCTCCAGCGCGAATTCGAGCCGAGCGCGCAGGAGAAGGGGCTGAAGCTCGTCTTCATGCCGACCAGCGTCGCCTTGCGCTCGGACCGCCGCCTGATCCGCCGACTGCTGCAGAACCTGATCTCGAACGCGATCAAATATACCCCGAGCGGCAAGGTGCTGGTCGGCTGCCGCCGGCGGGGCGCGCAGGTCTCGGTCGAGGTGCTCGACACCGGGCTGGGCATTCCCCCCGGCAAGCAGAAGACGGTGTTCCGCGAGTTCCAGCGGCTCGACCAGGGCGCGAAGGTGGCGCGGGGCTTAGGGCTCGGGCTCTCGATCGTCCAGCGCATCGCGCAGGCGCTCGACCACAGGCTGACGCTCGATTCCGCGCCGGGACGCGGCACGCGCTTCGCGATCCTCGCGCCCCGCGCCGCGCCGCTACCGGCCATGGCGACGAGCGTGGCCCCGCGCCAGTCGCCCGCCGGCCAGCTCGCGGGCCTGCGCCTGCTCGTCATCGACAACGAGCCGACCATTCTCGACGGGATGCGCGGGCTGCTCACAGGCTGGGGCTGCGTGGTGACTACCGCTCCGGGGCTGGACGAGGCGCTGGCGTCGCTGCGCACCACGGGCGAGCCCGATGTCGTGATCGCCGACTACCATCTCGACCATGGCAACGGCCTGACCGCGATCAGCGCATTGCGCGAGCGGACGAGCATGCGCGTGCCGGCGATCCTGCTCACCGCCGACCGCTCGCCGCAGGTGCGCGAGGCGGCAAACGCGCTCGACGTGCATCTGCTCAACAAGCCATTGAAGCCCGGCGCGTTGCGGGCGCTGCTGGCGCAGTGGCGCGCGACAAGGCTGGCGGCGGAGTAATGCGCACGACAGATCAACGATGCGTCATGCGTCGATAAGCACCGCCAGAGGCACGTTCAACGCCTTGGCGAGATCGCGCCAGGCTGAGAGGGAGCCAGAGAGGATGCCGCCTTTCTCCATGGCGCTAATCGCACTCTGCGCGAGGCCCGACAGCGCCGCCAGCTCGGCCTGGGTATGCTGACGCCATTTGCGGATGGCGCGCAGCCGGCTCTCGCCGTCGAGGATCGCCTCGGCGACGTCGAGCGGGAACGCGATATCACGGCCGGCGGCGAGATCGGCCTCGGCCCCGGCGGCGGCGCGAACGTCGTTGGCCTCCTCGTCGAACGCTGCGGCGGCGCGCTGCGCAAGCATCTCATAGTCGGTGCGGCTGATGATGACGAGTTCCTCGCCGGCATCGGTGCTGATGAACTGCGGTTTCATGGGACAGGCTCCCTACTTGTAGATGTCGCTGCGGTGGCCGACCTCGACAACCGTGATCTTGGTCTCGGTTTCCTGAAAGAGCACCCGATAGTCGCCCTGACGCAGGCGGAATTCCGGGCGGCCCTGCAAGCGGGTGACGTCGCCAGCGGCGGTCTCGGCATAACGGCTGAGCTTGGCGATGATCGCCTTCCGCTCGGCGGGCGCCAGCTTGGCGAGCTGGGACGTGGCGCGACTGGTGATCTCGATCGCTTTCACAAGATGAATATCTCATGAAGAGATATTCTTATCAAGAGCCATTATCAGTAGGCGAGATATTCGACGCAAGCATGGCTGCGGCTGAACGAGCTCAGCCGGACGCCGCACCTGCCTGTCGCATCGCCTCCTCGGCGGCGAGGAAGGCCGCCACCTCGGGGGCAGGTTCGGGACTTTCCGCCGTCACGCCGATCTCGGCAAGCAGCCGCACGACCGGGACGTAGGCCCGGCCCGCCTTGTCGTAGAGCGCCGCCCGCACCAGCGCGACGGCCGCCACGATCTCGGCCCCGTCCCGCCCCGTCGTCAGGATGCGATGCTGCATCACCAGCCAGCTTTCGCTCCAGCACAGGATCGTGGTCTCCAGCCGGAACGGCCGGAACAGCCTGACCTCGCGGCGGAAGCGAATCTTGCCGGCGTTGACGACCGGCACCCAGCGATGCTTCAGCACCGCCCGCCAAAGCCCCGAGCGCAGCATGAGGTCGGTGCGGCCGAGATCCATCAGCGTCCAGTAGCGGCCATTGTTCATGTGCAGGCTTGTGTCGAGGTCGTGCGGCCAGACCCGGAATGGCAGCACCGAAGCCTCACCCGGCAGCGACAGGCGCGGCCGGAAGGCCGTGGTCAGCAGCAGCCAGAGCAGGCGGAACCAGAGATTCATCGCGGTCTTCCCGTCGAGGATTCAAATCTGTCGAAGCGGCGTTCTAGCCGGAAGCGCCGCCGTGTCGATACGCTTGTCATCGCAATGCGCTTTGCTGCATGTCGCGATCGCATCCAATCGACAGGACAGCCCTTATGCCCACCCTCCACGTCTCGTCGCTCGCCCGGCTCCACGACACGGTCGCCGCTGTCGGGGCGAGCCATCTCGTCACGCTGATCAATGTCGCGACGAAGGTCGAGCGGCCTGCCGGCATTCCCGAAAACAGGCACCTCTTCCTCGGAATGTCCGACATCTCGGCCCCGATGGATGGGCATGTCGTGCCCGCCGAGGAGCATGTCGAGCGCTTCCTCGCCTTCGTGCGCGACTGGGACCGCGCCGCGCCCATGGTGATCCATTGCTGGGCCGGGATCAGCCGCTCGACGGCCGCCGCCTACATCGCCGCCTGCGCGCTTGCGCCGACACGCGACGAGGAGGAGATCGCCGAGCGCTTGCGCGCCGCCTCGCCCTCGGCCACGCCGAATTCGCGGCTGGTCGCTTTGGCCGATGCAAGCCTTGGGCGGGACGGCCGGATGAGCCGCGCCATAGCCCGGATCGGGCGTGGCGCGGACGCGTTCGAGGGCGCGCCGTTCCGGTTCGATCTGGACTGAAAGTCAGAAGAGCAGCATATCGGAGCAACAGCATCATGCAGGTTTTTGTGTAGACGCCGCTGATTTGCGCGCTGCAGCAAAAAAACGATGCAGAAAATTGCTTGCGTCGCGCATTCTTTGCGACGAAGCATCACGGCAAAGGGATTTTGCCGCTGCCATGACGATCGAACTCGATTCCCGCGACCGCTCGATCCTGCGCATCCTGCAGGCGGATGGGCGCATCACCAATTCGGACCTCGCCGAGAAGGTGCATCTGTCGCCTTCGGCCTGCCTGCGGCGCGTGCGCCAGCTCGAGGAGAGCGGGTTGATCCGCGGCTATGCGATGATGCTCGACGACCGGATCGCCGGCTTTCCCGGCACGGCCTTCGTCTTCGTCACGCTCGACCAGCAGGGGCGCGCCTCGCTGGAAGGCTTCGAGCAGGCGGTGAAGACCCTGCCCGAGGTGCTGGAATGCCATCTGCTCGCCGGCGCGCATGACTATCTGATGCGGGTGATCTATCGCGACAGCGCCGATTTCGAGCGCATCCACACCGATATCCTGACGCAGTTGCCGGGCGTCACCCGCGTGCAGTCGACGCTGACGCTGCGCACCATCAAGAAGACCTCGGCGCTGCCGGTGTGACGATGGCGCTTTGCGGTTGCGACGCAGGTCGCGCGGGCTGATAGACTGCGCCAAACAGGAATCACGCCGTGCCCGATCTCAAGACCGCTCCCGCCGTCAACGCCGATGTCGCCGCCCTGCCCTTCGAGGCGGCGCTGAAGGAACTCGAGACGATCGTCGCCAAGCTGGAGCGCGGCGACGTCGCGCTGGAGGAATCGATCGACATCTATACCCGCGGCGAGGCGCTGAAAGCCCGCTGCGACGCCCTGCTGAAACAGGCCGAGGCGCGCATCGAGAAGATCACGCTCGGCGCGGATGGAAAGCCGACCGGAGCCGTTCCGCTCGACGTGGACAAGTAGTCAAATCGCCAAGGAGTTGTCGCATGTCAGAAATGCCAGCCGACGACCCGATCCTCGGAGACGCCCGCTCCTGCCAGGCGATCGAGCAGGTGATCGTTCCCCGCGCCCGCGATCTCGGCGGGTTCTCGGTGCGCCGCGCCCTGCCCTCGATCGGGCGAAAAATGGTCGGACCGTTTATCTTCTTCGACCAGATGGGGCCGGCCGAGTTTTTGCTGGGCGAAGGCATCGACGTCCGCCCTCATCCCCATATCGGGCTCTCGACCGTGACCTATCTCTTCGATGGCGAGATCATGCACCGGGATTCGCTGGGCACGGCGCTCGCGATCCGTCCCGGCGCTGTCAACCTGATGACGGCGGGGCGCGGCATCGTCCATTCCGAGCGCACCGGGCCGGAGGAGCGGCTGAAAGCGCCAAAACTCTACGGCATCCAGGCCTGGCTCGCGCTGCCGAAGACGCATGAGGAGAATGCGCCGGAGTTCGTCCATCACGCCGCGCCGGAACTTCCCCGGATCGTGGAAGGCGGAAAACGCATCAGCCTGATCATGGGCTCGGCCTACGGCCAGACCTCGCCGGTAAAATTCCCGTGGGACGTACTCTATGCCGAGGCCGTGCTCTCGCCGGGCGCGATCCTGCCGCTCGACGCCGATCATGAGGAGCGCGCGGTCTACATCGTCTCCGGCAAGATCGACATCGCCGGCGACGAATTCTCGGCAGGCCAGTTGCTGATCTTCAAGCCCGGCGACCGCATCTCGATCCTGGCGCTCGACCAGAGCCGGCTGATGCTGGTCGGCGGCGAGCCGATGGACGGCCCCCGCCACATCTGGTGGAACTTCGTCTCCTCCTCGAAGGAGCGCATCGACCAGGCCAAGGCGGAATGGAAAGCCGGGAGATTCGACACGGTGCCCGGCGACGAGGCGGAGTTCATCCCGCTGCCGGAGGGGTGAGAACGGCAATGAGGACTTATCCGATAGCCGAACGAAGGCAATTGACGCGAGCAACCACACCTTGATGCTGCGTAGCTTTAAGGCTACAACAGGTCATGCGGATCGAAGCGCTGCCGGCTTATGAGGAATGGGCTGCCGGACTGCGAGACGAGCGGGCGCGGGCGAGGATCGCAGCGAGACTGCTGAGGCTCGGAACAGGAAATCCGGGGGATCACCGCAACCTCACAGGAGGCGTCAGCGAGTTGCGGATCGATTAAGGCCCAGGATATCGCGTCTACTACGCCAAACGTGGCGATGTCCTGATCCTGTTGCTGGGCGGTGGAAACAAGTCGACGCAGGACGCCGATATCAGACACGCGGTTCGGGCATTGAAAGGATGAGAAGATGGCTATCGATCCTGAATTCGTTTCTCGCCCCTATGATATTGCGGAACTGGTGACTGATCTGGAAGCCGCTCAAGGCTTTCTAGACGAAATCATTGCTGGCGGCGATCCTCACGAGATTGCTGAGGCGCTCGGCATCGTTGCCCGTGCGCAGGGGATGACGAAGCTGGCCAGCGATGCCGGAATGTCCCGCGAAACGCTCTACAGGACTCTCAGCATCAACGGCAATCCGACGCTGACCACGCTGCTCTCAGTCCTGAAGGCGCTTGGGTTCAAGCTCAGCGGCGTCGAACGCATCAGTCCGGCTTGATCAAGGGGCGCGGATCAGCCCCGCGTAAGCGCCACCTCCCCCTCAGGCATCGTCTTGAGCCGCGGCATCGCCGAGGCCAGGATCGCCAGCGTCGAGAGGACGAACAGGCCGACCGGCAGCCACATCGCCGCCTGCAGGCCGAACCACTCGCCGGCAAATCCGCCCGCCAGCGCGCCCAGCGGGCGCATGCCGTACATCGCGGTCGTCAGCGTCGCGCTGACGCGGCCGAGCAGGATTGGGGGCGTCACCGCCTGACGCAGGCTGGTCTGGGTTATGAACCAGAGGATCGGGCCGAATCCCAGCACGAGGAAGGCGAAGGCGAGCGCCGCGACCCCGAGCGCGGGCGGGGCGAGCGCCAGCGCGCCGACACCAAGCAGCGAGACGGCCGGGCCGAAGACCAGCAGCGCTCCCGTCGGCAGCCTCGCGATCAGCGTCGGGCCAAGGAGCGCGGCGAGGATCGAGCCAACGCCGGCGATCGAGGAGGCGAGGCCGATCATCGCCGGCTCCAGCAGCAACACGCGCGCCGCATAGGGCGCGAACAGCGCCAGAAAGGCGAAGAAGGCGAGGTTCCAGGCGATGGCGCAAAGCGCGATCGGCCTCAGATAGGGATGGCGCGCGACGAAGGCTGCACCCTCGGCGACGGCGCGGTGCAGGGGCAAGCGCGGCTGCGGCGGCGGCGCGTCGCCCGGCAGGCGGCCCGCCGTGAGCAGGATAGCGACGCCGACGGCCGCGCAGATGCCGAGGCCGAGCGAGCCCGCGCCGCGCGCCACCGCCCAGCCTGCGATCAGCGGCGAGGCAAAGCTCAGCAGCGCGCGGCCGAGTTCGAGCCGGCCATTGGCGCGCGGCAGGTCCGCGACGGCCACCATGCGCGGCAGCAGCACGAAGATCGACAGCGCGATCACGACGGGGCCGGCCGCCGCCAGAAAGGTCGAGAGAGCCAGCCCAAAGCCGATCTGGCCGAGGCCGAGCAGGACCGCGCCGATGCCTGAGCCCGCCAGCATCAGCGCGCCGCCGAGCCGGATCAGCGCACGAGGCGCGATGCGATCGGCGAAGACGCCGGCTGGCAGCGAGATCAGCAGCCATGCCGCCGACTGCGCCGCGACCAGCAGGCCGACGAGCCGCGGGCTCGCGCCGGCTTGCGTCGCCGCCAGCGAAATCGTGTCGAGAGCCAGCTTGTCGGCGAACTGCGCGAGGACGCCGGTGAGCAGGAGGGCTGCTGGGAGAGGAGCGGACATGGCTGGGATTCCTGCTTGCGTGACCCGCAAGCTCTCCCATCAGTGTTGCCCCGAACCCACCCGTTTCCTGCGAGCGCTCACGTCACCATCGGAGGCAGGCGCAGGTGGTGGTCGCTCGCCTGCTGGAGCGCCCAGCCGATGCGCAGCGCCGTCGCTTCCTGATAGCCCGGGCAGCAGATCTGCAGCGAGAGCGGCAGGCCGCCGGCGCTGAAGCCGTTGGGCAGCGAGAGCGCGCACATCTCGAGGAAGTTGCCGAAACGGGTGAAGCGCGAGGGGAAGACCATCTGGTCGACCTCGGCGAGCCTGATCGCCGGCGTCGGCGTGGTCGGCGTCAGCAGCGCGTCGATGCCCTCCATCGCCATCGCCATGACGCGCTTGTCCTGCTGCTGCCGGCGCTTGGTCGCGAGATAGTCCTGCGCCGAGACATTCTTGCCAGCGAGTACGCGCGGCCGCACGGCCTCATCGAGCTGGGCACCGGGATCATCGACCAGTTCGCGGTCGAAGAAATAGGCCTCAGACGCCGTCACCGCCTGCGCGCCGACGAAATCTCCCAGCAGGAAGGGAAGCCTGATCTCGACGATCTCGGCTCCGAGTTCGGCGAGCAGGTCGAGCGAGCGGTCGTAGGCCGAGAGCACATCGGCGTCGCAGCCGGCGCGTTCGGCCTCGGGCATGCGCGCGATGCGCAGACCCCGCACGCCGCGTCGCATGACGGGCAACGGGTCTTCGGGCGCGACGCCGCGCGTATTGGGATCGAGGGGGTCGGGGCCCTGCAGCACATTGTAGAGCAGCGCCACGTCCTCGACGTCTCGCGCCATCGGGCCGGGCGTGTCGAGCGTGGTCGAAAGCGGCAGGATGCCCGACGTCGGGATGCGGCCGATCGTCGCCTTCAGCCCGGTCAGCCCGCAATAGGAGGCCGGCAGCCTGACCGAGCCGCCCGTATCGGTGCCGATCGCCCAGGGCGCGAGACGGGCCGCGACCGCGACGCCCGAGCCGCTGGAGGAGCCGCCGGGCGTGCGCGGATCGACGCCGTCCCACGGGTTCCACGGCGTGCCCATATGCTGGTTGGTGCCCCAGCCGCCATAGGCGAACTCGACCGTGTGGGTCTTGCCGAGCACGATCATGCCCTGCGCGATCATGCGGCGCGCGATCGTGGCGGTCACGGTCGAGCGGCGCTGACGCCACATCGCCGAGCCGCCGGTGGTGATGCGGCCCTCCAGCTCGATCAGGTCCTTCAGCGCCACAGGCACGCCATGGAGCGGCCCGACGGCGTGGCCGGAGCGGATCGCCTTGTCGGCGCCCTCGGCCGCGAGCCTGGCGTCCATGCCGTAGACGGCGACGAAAGCCTGCAGCTTCGGCTCGAACCGGTTGATCCGGCTCAGCAGGGCGTCGACGACATCGACGGGCGAGACGCGTTTCGCGGCGATCTCCCGCGCCAGGACATGCGCCGGCGCGAGTGCGAGATCGGTCGGCATCGGCGAGGCATCGTTCATGGCGTCACTGCAGGCTCACCAGCGTCAGATCGACGAACCAGGATTGCGGCGAGACGAAGCCCTTGACCTTGGGCGACATGGCGCGCGGGTTCAGATCGTGGACGATATAGAGCCAGGGCGGATTGTCGACCAGGCGCTCATGGGCGATCGCCGTCTGCTCGGCGATGAGCTTCGGATCGGTCGCGGTGGCGAGCTTGGCGAAAGCCGCCTCGAAGACGTCGTCCTTCCAGTTGGCGAAGTTGAAGCCGTTGGGCGGCGCGCCGGCGGCCGCGAAATAGCGCGCCATCACGCCGACATCCGAGGAGGGCGAACTGACATTCAGGCTCAGCGCGCCGCCGAGGCTCGGCGCATCGGGCAGCGCGCGCATGCTGTTCAGCAGCACCTGCCATTCCGTGACGTTGAACTCGACATTGACGCCGCAAGCCTCCTTCAGGCTCGCCTGCATGAACTCGTTCATCGGCAGCGGCGACATCTGGCCCGAGCCGGAGGTCGAGATCATCACCTTGAACGACAACGGCTTCTGCGGGCCGAAGCCGGCCTGCGCCAGCAGCGCCTTGCCCTTGGCGGGATCGAATGTATAGCGATTGACCGGCTTGCCGAAATTCGGATCGCTCGCCTTGAGCCAGCCCACGGAGGGCTCGGCCGTGCCGTTGAGCAGTTCGACGAGGCCGGCGCGGTCGACGCAATAGTTTAGCGCCTGTCGCACGCGCACATCCTTGAACGGGCTGTTGGTGGCGCCGATGCTGAAGAACCACGGCCAGAGATGCGGATAGGAGCCGGTGACGATCTGGAAGCCGGCCTGCTTCAGCGAGGGCAGTCCGTCGGCCGGCGGCACCTCGATCCAGTCGACCTGGCCCGAGCGCAGCGCCGCCATCCGCGCCGTCGCCTCGGGGATCGGTTGCAGCACGACCTTTTCGACCTTCGCCTTCTTGCCGGCATCCCAGTAGCCGTCATGGCGGGCGAGTTCGACGCGCTCGCGCGGCACGACACTGGTGATGCGGAACGGGCCGGTGCCGGCGGCAGGCAAAGTCGCGACCTTGGCCCAGTCCTTGCCGGCTTTCTCGAAGGAAGCCGGCGAGGTGAACAGGATATACACCGCCATGTAGGGAAAGTAGGAGGCGGCCTGCGTCGTCGTCATCGCGACCGTGTGGTCGTCGATCTTCTTGTAAGTCCCCATCACCGGGATGCGGGCGCGGGTGATTCCGGCGGCCGGCGGCTCGAACTGGGCCGAATCCTTGTTGAAATAGCGCTCCAGATTCCAGATCACCGCATCGGCGTCGAAGTCAGCGCCGTCATGGAATTTCACGCCCCGGCGCAGATGGAAGATCCAGGTTTTTGGGTCGTCGGCCGCCTGCTCCCAGCGCTCGGCGAGGCCCGGGCGCAGGGCCGCGAGTTGATCGGTGCGGGTCAGGTCCCAGAGCATCAGCGATTCGAAGATCGGATAACCGAGGAAGCGCATGCCCTCGAAGCCGTTATTGGGCAGGCCGGTCGCGGTCGGGATGTCGGACGCCGTCATGCCTATGCGCAGGGTCTGCGCGCCGGCCTGCAGCGGCGCGAGCAGCGCGCCGGCTAAGGCGGCCAGCGAGAGCGACCTGACGAGGCGGCGCAGCAGGATAAGGCGTCGGGACGGGCTCGGCATCGGATGCTCCTGCGGGACCATGATGGGGATGAGACCCAACTCAGCAAGTTTCGGGCCAGATTCGGGTTGCAACCCCAAGGCGAGCCCAGCCCATTCGCTGCGTCAAGAGGCGTAGGCATCGCGACCTTGTGCGTGCCCTTGCCGATGAGATAGACCGGCACTGTGACGAAGCGCCCACAGACTCCTCTCCTCGACCGCATCCGGACGCCCGACGAGCTGCGCAAGCTCCCGGATGGCGATTTGCGCCAGCTCGCCGACGAGTTGCGGCTGGAGACGATCGACGCGGTCTCCGTGACCGGCGGCCATCTCGGCGCGGGGCTGGGCGTCGTCGAGCTGACGGTCGCGCTTCACCACGTGTTTGAGACGCCGCGCGACCGGCTGATCTGGGATGTCGGCCATCAGGCCTATCCCCACAAGATCCTGACCGGCCGGCGCGACCGTATCCGGACATTGCGCCAGGGCGGCGGGCTTTCCGGATTCACCCGGCGTTCGGAGAGCGAATACGATCCGTTCGGCGCGGCCCATTCCTCGACCTCGATCTCGGCGGGGCTCGGCATGGCGGTGGCCCGCGATCTCGCGGGCAAGCCCAACAACGTCGTCGCCGTCATCGGCGACGGCGCGATGTCGGCCGGCATGGCCTATGAGGCGATGAACAATGCGGGTGCGCTCGGCTCGCGGCTGATCGTGATCCTGAACGACAACGACATGTCGATCGCCCCTCCCGTGGGCGCGATGTCGGCCTATCTGGCGCGGCTCGTCTCGGGCCGGACCTATCGTTCGATCCGCGAGATCGCCAAGCATCTGGCCGAGCGGCTGCCGCGCTTCTTCCACGACAAGGCCAAGCGCACGGAAGAATATGCGCGCGGCTTCTGGACCGGCGGCACGCTGTTCGAGGAGCTCGGCTTCTATTATGTCGGGCCGATCGACGGGCACAATCTCGACCATCTGCTGCCGGTTCTGCGCAATGTCCGCGACGCCGGCAACGGCCCGATCCTCGTCCATGTCGTGACGCAGAAGGGCAAGGGCTATGCGCCCGCCGAGGCGACCGCCGACAAATACCATGCGGTGGTGAAGTTCGACCCCGTCACAGGCCAGCAGGCCAAAGCCCCGGCCAATGCGCCGAGTTACACGGGCGTGTTCGCCAACGCGCTGATCAAGGAGGCGCGCAAGGACGAGCGCATCGTCGCCGTGACGGCCGCCATGCCGTCGGGAACCGGGCTCGACGCCTTCGGCAAGGAGTTTCCGGCCCGCACCTTCGATGTCGGCATCGCCGAGCAGCATGCGGTGACCTTCGCGGCGGGGCTGGCGACCGAGGGCTACAAGCCGTTCTGCGCGATCTATTCGACCTTCCTGCAGCGCGCCTACGACCAGATCGTCCATGACGTCGCGATCCAGAAGCTGCCGGTGCGCTTCGCGCTCGACCGGGCAGGGCTCGTCGGCGCGGATGGCGCGACCCATGCCGGGGCCTTCGACGTCGCCTATCTCGCCTGCCTGCCCGACATGGTGGTGATGGCCGCCGCCGACGAGGCCGAGCTGATCCATATGGTCGCGACCGCAGCCAGCTTCGACGAGGGGCCGATCGCCTTCCGCTATCCGCGCGGCGAAGGCGTCGGCGTCGAGTTGCCGCAGATGGGCTCAGCCCTCGAGATCGGGCGGGGCCGCATCCTCCGCGAGGGCACGCGCGTTGCGCTGCTGTCGCTGGGCACAAGGCTGGCAGAATGCCTGATCGCTGCCGAACAACTGGGCCAGCGCGGGCTCCCGACCACGGTCGCCGATGCGCGCTTCGCCAAGCCGCTCGACGAGGCGCTGATCCTGCGGCTCGCCCGCGAGCACGAGATCCTGGTTACGGTCGAGGAGGGCTCGGTCGGCGGCTTCGGCAGCCATGTGCTGCACTTGCTGGCGCGCACCGGACTGCTCGACGGCGGCTTGAAGGTCCGCACGCTGACGCTGCCCGACGTCTTCCAGGAGCACGACAAGCCCGACACGATGTATGCCAAGGCCGGCCTCGACGCCGCCGGCATCGTGCGCACGATCGAGACCGCGCTCGGCGCGCCAAGCGCGATCAGGCGGGCTTGAGTCGATCGCTCCCGGCTCTCCAATTGTCGGCAATGAAGACACGTATCCCGCGCATGCGATCGCTTGATGAAACGGGCGTCAGCCCACGTTTCGATGACTGTGGCGCACATGCAATGGCCTCGCCTGAGCTGTTCCGACTTCTTGAGACTGTTGCTCGTTTGAGCTACATGAATGCTCTGGAAAAGGAGGCCGATATGGCTGCCACCGCTTTTGTCCGAGCACGCATTGATGAAGGTCTGAAGGAGGAGGCTGCGGCCGTTCTGGCCGAGATGGGCCTTACCGTGTCCGATGTGGTGCGGATGACTTTGACGCGGATCGCGAAGGATCGCGCCTTGCCGCTGGAGTTGAAGGTTCCCAATGCCGAGACGCGGGCTGCCATGGACGAGTCCCGGGCGCTCATGAAGCAGCGGCGCGCCCGTTTCGACACAGCCCAGGATCTGTTCGATGCCCTCGACCAAGAAGCCGGCCAGCGCTAAGCGGGCTTCTCTGCCGAGATCGGCCGATTACGCGAAGAGCTTCCTCAAGGATTGGGAACGCCTGTCGCGCTCGGGCCGATACGATATGGTCCAACTTAAGAGCGCGATGATGCTCCTCGTCGCCAATGACGGCCCGCTCGGCGCGGAATGGCTCGACCATGCCTTAAAAGGTGAGTGGGCCGACCATCGCGAGTGCCACATCGGCGGCGATTTTCTGCTGATCTACCAAGTCGATGGCAGTTTCATCAACTTCGTCCGGACCGGCACCCATTCCGAACTGTTCGGCTGAGCTTGGGACTGGTGTGTGGAGCGCGCGGACGGTGAGTCAGGCATGATCAAGGTCGCCCCCAGCCGTGGCGGCGCAGCGCTGCGATGAAGAGCCGGGCCGACCAGTTGCTCGTCGCGCTCGGCCTGTTCGAGAGCCGGGCCCGGGCGCAGGCCGCCATCGCGGCAGGCCTCGTCAGCGCAGACGGCGCGGTGGTGCGAAAGGCCTCCGAAATGGTGGCGCGCAATGCGGCAATCGTCGCGCAGGCCCCCCATCCTTACGTCTCGCGTGGCGGGCTCAAGCTGAAGGCGGCGCTCGACGCCTTCAGCATCGACCCGGCCGGACGCCTCTGCCTCGATGTCGGCGCCTCGACAGGGGGATTCACCGACGTGCTGCTCGGGTGCGGCGCGACAGAGGTGATCGCCGTCGATGTCGGGCGCGACCAGTTGCACGCCAGCCTGCGCGGCGACGCGCGCGTGCTGAGTCTGGAAGCGCAGGACGTCCGGACGCTGTCGCCCGACGCGCTGCCGGGCCGGCCGAGCTTCGCCTGCATCGACGTGAGCTTCATCTCGCTGAAGCTCGTGCTGCCGGCGGTAGCAGTTCTGCTAGCTCCCGAAGCTGCGCTGGTCGCGCTCATCAAGCCGCAATTCGAGGCCGGCCGCGCCGCGCTGAAAAAGGGCGTGGTGCGCGACGAGGCGGTCCACGCGGCGGTCTGCGCGGAGATCGTCGCCGTGCTGGCGGGGCTGGACTTTGCGGTGTCGGGGCCGATTCCCTCGCCGATCGAGGGCGGCGACGGCAATCGCGAGTTTCTGATCGGCGGGCGTAAGTCCGGCTGAGGCCGCGTTCAGGCGAACAGCGCGTCGATCTCGTCCTGCAGATCGCGGCCGCCGGCGGCCGCGACATCGAGCGCGCCATTGGCGTTGATGAACTGCGTCGCGCGGCCGATCAGCTTGCGCAGCGCCTCGCTCGCGACATCGACGATCGGTGTCGGATCCTGCTCGGGCGGAAGTTCGGCGAGCAGCGCCGTGACGGTCGAGACCAGCCGGTTCATCGAGACGCAAAGCGCCTCGAACCCTTTGCGGAAAGCGGGATCGAGCCGCTCATAGGCGGCGAGCGCCGACGCCGTGCAGCGCAGTTGCGACGCCTCGAAATGCTCGCGGTAGCTGGTGGCGCGCCAAGCCTTCAGATCATCGACGATGCCCGGGTCCATCGGAACCAGCTCGAGCAGCATCAGCGCTTCGCCATAGCGGTTGAGATAGTCGGTCGAGAGCTGCGGCGTCGCTGTCGCGACGGGCGCGTCCTCCACGGCAATGCTCATCGCTCTCAGCGCGGAGACGGTCATCATGAACCCCGAAAATCGCGGCCACTATGCTTGGCGAAAGACAAAGAAAGTGTTGCTCGGCGGGTTCGATGCTTCCATATCCGGGCCATGTGCGGCCGCTACGCGATCACTTTGCCCCCCGACGCGATGCGGGCGCTGTTCCGCTACCGCGAGCAGCCGAACTTCCCCGCACGCTACAACATCGCGCCGACGCAGCCCGTTCCGGTCGTGCGTTCCCATGACGGCGAGAGGCAGTTCATCCTCATGCGCTGGGGTTTCATCCCGGGCTGGGTCAAGGACCTGAAGAGCTTTCCGCTGGTGATCAACATCCGCGGCGAGAGCGCGGCCGAGAAACCCTCGTTCCGGGCGGCGCTGACGCGGCGGCGCTGCCTGATGCCGGCCGACGGCTTCTACGAATGGCATCGCATCGGCGCAGGTCCCCGGAGCGAGAACCGGGCTTATCTCTTCCGCCGGCCCGACCGCGGCCTGTTTGCTTTCGCGGCGCTCTGGGAAACCTGGCATTCGCCCGACGGTTCGGAGATCGACACCGTCGCGCTGGTCAACGGCCCTGCCAACGGGCTGATGTCGGCGATCCATGAACGCTGCCCGGTGATCGTCGATCCGGCCGACCACGACGCCTGGCTCGACCCCGGCGCCGAGGGCAAGCATGTCGCGGCCCTGCTGCAGCCGCCGCCCGACGAGCTGCTGGAGATGGTGCGGATCGGCAACGCCGTGAACAAGGTCGCCCATGACGGGCCGGAGGTTCAGGAGGCGTTCGACGGAACGGCGGACAATCCGCCGGCTCCGGTGCGGGCGGCAGGCCGGCCGCGAGGCGGAGATGGGCAGGGCAGCCTGTTCTGACGCAATGTCAGGTATCTGCCTGGGCGATGCCGAATTTCTGCTTGAGCTGGGCGCGATCCATGCAACTCACATCGTAACTGACCTGCCGGCCCTTGAAGCCCTCGCGCTTGCCGAATTCCTTCGTCATCGCGGCGGTGATGTCGTCGATGCGGGCCTCGCAGGCTTCGACCGTGGTGAAGGCGATCTCGCTGACATGCGCCGCCGTGCAGTTCGGCTCGCCCGCGACGCAGGCGACGATGACCATGGTGAACGCATCCATCAGGCGGCTCCCGTGCTTGGTTATCCGTTGTGACAGGCTCGGCCGACATGGTTAACCGAGCCTTAAGCGTCTCCCCGACGTGCCCAGCAAGATCGACGCCAGCCGCGAGCGGCACGCGACTTCACCCGCCCGGCCATGCAGGAACGGCACGCCGGATACGCGCGAATGCGGGGCCGGCGCCCCTGCCCGGCCGCTCGATCTGTGCTCTGATCGCAGCAGACCGCAGCCGCGAGGACGACGACGATGCATGGCCGCCGACCGACGATGAGTTCCCTGCACGGCATGGTCGCCGCCGCCCATCCGCTGGCGGCGCAGGCCGGCGCGCGGCTGCTGGCGCAGGGCGGCAACGCGTTCGATGCGGCAGCCGCCACGGCGGCGGCGCTCAACGTGGTCGAGCCCTTCATGTCGAGCCTTGCGGGCATGGGCTCGGCGACGATGTGGGTCGCCGTTGAAAGCCGGGTGCGCGTGCTCGATTTCGTGCCGCCGATCCAGGCGAGTTTTCAGCCGGAGCGCTTCAGCAAGCGCTCGGACCTCGAACGCGGCGCGCAGGCGGTCGCCATGCCGGGCAATCTCGCCGGCTGGTGCGAGATCGCCAGGACTTACGGTCGCAAGCCGCTGGCCGACATCCTCGCCCCGGCGATCGCGCTGGCGCGGGACGGTTTTCCGCTGGCGGAGTTCGGCGTCGCCGAGTTCAACGAGCAGGCGCCGCTGCTGGAGGCCTACCCCGAGTTTTATCCGGCTTTCGCGGCGGTCTATCTGTCCGATGGTGGACCCGTGAAGCTTGGCCAGGTGCTGCGCCAGCCCGATCTGGCGCGGACTTTCTCCGAGATCGCAGCCAAAGGCCCCGATCATCTCTATCGCGGCCCGCTCGGCCAGCGCATCGTCGATCATCTGGCGGCGCTTGGCGGCACGATCACGATGGCCGATCTCGCCGCCGTCGCGCCGCGCTGGCGCGAGCCGCTTGTCGCGTCCTATCGCGGCCGGACCATCCATGTGCCGCCGCCGGCCTGCGAGGCGTTCCAGTTCCTGCTCTCGCTGCGCATCCTCGACGGCTTCGAGCTAGGCAGGCTGGCGAAGGACGGACCAGACCATCTCGACCTCGTCTACCGCGCCATCCGCCTCGCCGCCGGCGTGCGCATCGCCCACAACAATCCCGCGCCGGAGAAGCTCGCCGAAATCCTGTCCGACGCCTTCGTCGAGCGGCTTCGCGCCCGCCTCCGCGATGGAAAGCCAATCGCCGGCCCGACCGAGCAATGGACGCCGTCGGACGGCGAGGACCCGGCCCACACCACCTCGCTCTCGATCGGCGACGACGACGGCAACCTCATCTGTATCACCAACAGCATCGGCAGCCCCTTCGGCAGCGGCGTCGTGGTGCCGGGCACTGGCCTGTGCCTCAACAACTTCCTGTATTGGGCCGACGTCCAGCCCGACAGCCCCAACCGCTCGAAGGCAGGCTCCGAACTGCCGATGTGCATGTCGCCCAGCATCTCCACAAAAGACGGAAAGCCCGTACTCGCGCTCGGCACGCCGGGCTCCTACGGCATCCTGCAGACGCAGGTGCAGGCGATGGTGCAGCATCTCGATTTCGGATTGCCGCTGCAGGCGGCGATCGAGGCTCCGCGCGCCCGCCTTTGGGACGGGCGCTTCATCCAGGCCGAGAACCGCATCGCGCCGGAGACGATCGCGGGGCTGGTCGCGCGCGGCCACGCCGTCGAGGCCTTCGATGTCGGCTGGACGATGAAATGCGGCGGCATGCAGGCGGTGTCGCGCGATCCGGCGACGGGGGTGCTAACCGGCGCGGCCGATCCGAGGCGCGACGGCTATGTCGCGACGCCCTGAGGGGCGGCTCCTGGCCCGCCCTTCACGGAGAATGGTTTTCCCTTTATGAGGGCCAACGTAGAACAATATTCTTGACCGCCGATCCTGCCGCGCGAGCCGAAGCGATGACGATGACGACCAAGCCCGATTTCGACCTGCCGATCGACCGCCGCGGCACGCACTCGGCCAAATGGGACATGATGGAGGGCGTCTACGGGGTCTCGGCGGCTGACGGCATCGCGATGTGGGTCGCGGACATGGATTTCCGGCCGCCGGCATGCGTTCAGACGGCTCTGGAGGACATGGCCCGGCACGGCGTCTACGGCTACTTCGGCGACGACAGGGCAAGCCGCGACGCCATCCGCTGGTGGATGAAGACGCGCCATGGCTGGGAGGTCGAGCCCGCCTCGATCTTCACCACGCACGGGCTGGTCAACGGCACGGCCCTCTGCGTCGAGGCCTATACGAAACCCGGCGACGGCGTCGTGCTGATGACGCCGGTCTACCACGCCTTCGCGCGCATCGTGAAAGCCTGCGGCCGGCAGGTGGTGGAATGCCCGCTCGCGCTCGACGAGGGTCGCTACGTCCTCGACATCGCCGGCTGGGACGCAGCGATGACCGGCAACGAGTCGATGTTCATCCTGTGCTCGCCCCATAATCCCGGCGGCCGGGTCTGGACCCGCGAGGAGCTGCGCGCCATCGCCGATTTCTGCCTGCGCCACGATCTGATGCTGGTCTCCGACGAGATCCACCACGACCTGCTGATGCCGGGCCAGACGCACACCGTCATGCCGCTCGCCGCGCCCGACATCCTCGACCGGCTGGTGATGATGACGGCCACGACCAAGACCTTCAACATCGCCGGCGCCCATATCGGCAACGTCATCATCCCGCATGAGGGCCTGCGCGCGCCTTTCCAGGCGCGGATGAACGCGCTCGGCATCTCGCCGAACTCGTTCGGCATGATGATGGCGGCTGCCGCCTACAGCGAAGACGGCGCGGCCTGGGTCGACGCGCTCACGGCCTATCTCGACGGCAACCGACACCTGTTCGACGAGGCCGTGAACGCCATTCCGGGCGTCCGCTCGATGCCGCTGGAGGCGACCTATCTGGCCTGGGTCGATTTTTCGGGAACCGGCATGACGCCGAAGGAATTCACCACCCGCATCGAGAAACAGGCGCGCATCGCGGTCAATCACGGCCCCAGCTTCGGGCTCGGCGGCGACAGCTTCCTGCGCTTCAACCTCGCGACGCCGCGCGCCGTCGTGGCCGAGGCCGCGGCGCGGCTGCGGCAGGCCTTCGCCGATCTGCAATAGATCGTCCTCGGCTTGAATGAGGCATCCAGGACGAGGGTTAGCGGTCAAACAGCGGAAGAGCCGCATCAAAGACCGCGCGTGGCAGAACCGACATCTCGCGAATGCTGGGGCGAAGATGCGTCAGATGCGTGCGCACGATCTGCCCGACCGCCCTCGCCTGCGCCGCATCGCGCGAACGCTTGAGCGGATCGCGATCCAGCTTTCGCGACAGCCAGAGCTTGTGCGCGGCGAAGACGCGCGGATCGACCGCTATCATCCGTAGCGGCATACCCTTTTCGTCGATCGCGGCGGCCTCGAAAGGCGGCGCGTTCTCCAGCCATTCGAGCCCCTCGATCGCGACGGCCGAGAGGTCGCCCTCCGCCTCGGACAGGGTCTCGCGAACGCCCTGCCAAGGCGGATTCGTCTCCGGCCGGATCAGATCGACCAGATAACCCTCGTCATTGGCGGCGCGAAAACTCTCGCGACTTCGCGCGAAACTGGCGTCGACCCCTTTCAGGAGACCAAGCAAGCCTTCGCGGCCCACGACTTTGCTTGCGACGAAGCCCAGTTCGCGACGGGCGTCGAACAGCAGATCGATGTCCTGCGTCGTCGTGACCTCGGAATCGACGAAGACGCCGGCGGCAGCCTCGTAAGCGAACAATGCATTCGTGCCGACGATTTTCAGGCCCCGCCCGAGCAGGCCGGCATCGTCGATGGCGCGGATGATCCGTGCGGCGGTCAGGGGGACGCGGCCAAGTCCGATCGCGCGCACGATCGCCGCCTGACGCTCCAGCGCCGCCCGGCTGGCCTTGTGGCGTCTCCGGGCGGCCGCGCGGCCGGCATCGAACTCCTGCTTGATCGTCTCTGTCTGCGGCGAACGCGGCCCCAGAGAGATTTGCCGGCGCGGCCCGCCCTCATCCGGATAGAAGCTGCGGAGCAGATAATCGGTGCCCTTGCTGGCCGACCAGACCATCGAGCCGCGATATTTCGCTAGCCGTTCTTCCGCCTCGCGGCATACGGCGTAGCGCTGCCGGGCGTTGATCATCTCCCGGCGCTGGTCATTGTCCAGTTCGCGCATCGCGGTTCCAACACTGGCGGCTCAGATGGGCCTCAACTGTTGGAACCTAACAGGAAACAAGTTCCAACACCAGAGGCCGAAAACAAGACAAACTGTTGGAACTCAATCTGCCAGCACCGCCCCCGGGTTCAAAATCCCCCGCGGGTCCAGCGTCGCCTTGAGCGTCCGCATCAGCGCGAGTTCGACCGGATCCTTGACGCCCGGCAGCAGATCGCGCTTCAGGCGGCCGATGCCGTGCTCGGCCGAGATCGAGCCGTGCAGTTCGCTGACGATCGCGTGGACCGCTGCATTCATCTCGCTCCAGCGCGCGATGAAGGCGGCCTTGTCGGCCCCCACCGGCTGGCTCACGTTGAAGTGGATGTTGCCGTCGCCCATATGGCCGAAGGGCACGGGCCGGCAGCCGGAAACCATCGCGGTGACGACCTCGCAGGCGCGGGCGATGAACGCCGGCACGGCGTGCAGTGGCACCGAGACATCGTGCTTGATCGAGCCGCCCTCATGGGTCTGCACCTCCGACAGCATCTCGCGCAGCTTCCAGAAATCGGCGCGCTGACCAAGCGAGCCCGCCAGCACCGCATCGGTGACGAGACCGCGCTCCAGCGCCGCGCCCAGAAACGTCTCGGCCGCCTCGTCGAGCCCGGTCGGCGACTGCGAGGACAGCTCCATCAGCACATACCAGGGCGAGGGCTCCGACAGCGGATCGCGCGCGCCCGAGGCATGGCGCAGCACCATCTCGATGCAGAAGCGCGACATCAGCTCGAAGGTGGTCACGGTTCCGCCCGCGCCAGCCTTGGCGGCGTTCAGAAGCGCCAGCGCGGCCTCGGGGCTCGGCACCGCGAGGAAGGCGGTGGCGCGCGCGGCGGGCAGCGGAAAGAGCTTGAGCACGGCGGCCGTGATGATGCCGAGCGTGCCTTCCGCGCCGATGAAGAGGTTCTTCAGATCATAGCCGGTGTTGTCCTTGCGCAAGCTGCGCAGGCCATTCCAGATTTGGCCGTCCGCCAGCACGACCTCCAGTCCCATGCAGAGCTCGCGGGCGTTGCCATAGGCCAGCACGGCCGTGCCGCCGGCATTTGTCGAGAGATTGCCGCCAATGGTGCATGACCCTTCCGACGCCAGCGAGAGCGGGAACAGCCGTCCGGCGGCCTCGGCGGCGTCCTGCGCGCGCTGGAGCGTGACGCCGGCCTCGACCGTCATCGTGTCGCTGTCGGGGTCGACCGAGCGAACCTTGTCGAGCCGCTGCAGCGACAAAATGATCTCGCGGCCCTCCGCGATCGGGATCTGGCCGCCGACGAGCCCGGTATTGCCGCCCTGGGGCACCAGGGCCGTGCCTGTCGCCGCCGCGAGCTTGACCAGCGCCGCGACCTCGGCCGTCGAACCCGGCCGGACCACGGCCCGCGCCGTGCCGCGGAACAGGTCGCGCCATTCCTTGAGGTAGGGGACCATGGCGTCGGCTTGCGTGACGAGGTTTTTCGCGCCGACGATCGCGGCCATCTGCTCGAGGATATCGCTGCTCATCGGTCCCCCTAGCATCAACGCGCGCCAGCGCGCCTGAACACGCCGACCAGTTCGATATGGGCGGAATAGCGGAACTGGTCGACCGGTGTGACGCCCTCCAGCGCATAGCCGCCCGCGATCAGGATCGCGGCGTCGCGGGCAAAGCTGCCGACATCGCATGAGACATAGATCACCGTGCCCACCGTCGAGGCCGCGAGCCGGCGCACTTGCGCTTCGGCCCCGGCGCGCGGCGGATCGAGCACGACCGCGTCGAACGCTTGGAGCTCATGCTCCAGCAGCGGTCGGCGGAACAGGTCGCGGGTTTCCGTCGCGATGGGCTTCAAGCCCTGCGTCATGCTCGCCGCCCGCGCCAGCGCCGACATCGCCGCCTTGTCGCTCTCGACCGCAAGGACCTGCATGCGCTCCGCCAGCCGAAAGGCGATCGGCCCGCAGCCGGAGAACAGGTCGGCGGCGCGCTTGCCCTTCTTGGGCAGGGCGGCCAGCACCAGCGCCGCGACCGTCTCCTCGCCGGTAATCGTAGCCTGCAGGAAGCCGCCGGGCGCGGGCGCGACCATGGCCTTGCCCATAGACTGCTGCGGCGGGCGGCGCTCGACCACGATCTCGCCATGCATCGAGAGGCGGGCCAGATCGAGCCGCCCGGCCGCTTCTGTGAGCGAGAGCCGGAGCGTGTCGCCTGCGGGACCATGGCCGCGGATATCGACGTCGAGCCCGGCGTCGGACGCCGTGATCTGGATGTCGAGCGGCTTGTTGGAGCCGCCGAGCCGGTTGGCGAGGAGCTGCGCGACGGCTGGTGCGCGGGCGAGGCCGAGGCTCAGCACCGGGCAGGCTTCGACGGCGACGAGATCATGCGTCCGCGCCGCCATGAAGCCGACCATCATGCCGAGGCCTTCCCTGCGTGCGTGGAAGGTGACGCGCCTGCGGCCTGCGCCATGCGCATCGACGACATCGGCCACCGGAGCCTCGATGCCGGCGCGCTCAAGCGCCGTGACGACCTGACTGCGCTTCCAGACGCGATAGAGCCCCTCCTCCATGTGCTGGGCGGCGCAGCCGCCGCAGCGCGTGAACAGCGGGCAGATCGCGGCGATACGCGAGGAGGCCGGCGCAATGATCTCGACGAGCTGGCCGCGCTCGCCGTCGCGCACCACGCGGACGGTCTCGCCCGGCAACGTGTAGGGCACGAATACCGGTCCCTCGGGCGCCTCGGCGATGCCGTCGCCGCGCTGGCCGAGCCGGGCGATGGCGAGGGTCTCGTTCATGGCGAGCCGGCGTTCAGGCACGGGTTTTTCGGCAAGGGGCATGCGCGGACTGACTGGTGATTTGTCGGAAGGTTTGGCCTATCAGGTCGGAGCCAAACAGGGAAATTTCGACATGACCATCCGCAATGGCGTCATCGAGGCGATCGGCAACACGCCCCTGATCAAACTGAAAGCGGCGTCGGAGCAGACCGGCTGCGCCATTCTCGGCAAGGCCGAGTTCATGAACCCCGGCCAGTCGGTCAAGGACCGCGCCGCACTCGCCATCATCCGCGACGCCGAGAAGAGCGGGGCCTTGCGGCCGGGCGGCGTCATCGTCGAGGGCACGGCCGGCAACACCGGCATCGGCATCGCGCTGGTCGGCAATGCGCTCGGCTACCGCTCCGTGATCGTGATCCCGGAAACCCAGTCGCAGGAAAAGAAGGACATGCTGCGGCTGGCGGGCGCGACACTCGTCGAGGTGCCGGCCGTCGGCTACGCCAATCCGAACAACTATGTGAAGGTCTCGGGCAGGCTCGCCGAGGAACTGGCCAGGACCGAACCGAACGGCGCGGTCTGGGCCAACCAGTTCGACAACACCGCCAACCGGCAGGGCCATGTCGAGACCACCGGGCCGGAGATCTGGGAGCAGACGGAGGGCAAGGTCGACGGCTTCATCTGCGCGGTCGGCTCGGGGGGAACGCTGGCGGGCGTCGGCATGGCGCTGAAGGCGCGCAACGCCAAGATCACGATCGGCCTCGCCGACCCGATGGGGGCTGCGCTGCATTCGTTCTACACCACCGGCGAGCTCAAGTCCGAAGGCTCCTCGATCACGGAGGGCATCGGCCAGGGCCGGATCACGAAGAACATCGAGGGCGCGCCCGTCGACGTCTCGTTCCAGATTCCCGATGCCGAGGCCGTCCGGATCGTCTTCGACCTGCTGGAACATGAGGGCCTGTGCCTGGGCGGTTCGTCGGGCATCAACGTCGCGGGCGCGATCCGCCTCGCACGACAGTTGGGGCCGGGCCATACCATCGTGACGATCCTGTGCGACTACGGCACACGCTACCAGTCGAAGCTCTTCAACCCGGACTTTCTGCGCTCGAAGAACCTGCCCGTTCCGGGCTGGCTGGAGCGGGATGCAGGCGGGCTGAAGGATGTAATGGCGCGGGTGTTGGGCTGAGGCGTTGCCGCTCGATCCGACATCCCCGCTCGCCCGGCTGATCGACGCTCCCATGCGGCCGGGCCGTGTGGTCTGGATCGGCTTGAGGCCCGCCCGACGCGCGATCGTGGTGCCGGTCGAGACGGCCGGGCTTGACCCGATCGAAGGCCTGATAGGCGATCACTACAGCAGCCGAACCGGCGGCGCGCGTCACCTCACCCTGATCCAGTCCGAGCATCTTTCGGCGATCGCCGCCCATCTCGGCCGGGAGGTGGTGCTGCCCGAAGCGTTGCGCCGCAACGTCGTGGTCTTGGGCCTCAACCTCGCGGCGCTGAAGGGCCGGCGCCTCCGGCTGGGCGAGGCCGTGCTGGAGTGGACCGGCGAATGCCACCCCTGCTCGCGCATGGAGGAGATTCTGGGTCCCGGCGGCTACAACGCCGTGCGCGGCCATGGCGGGATAACGGCACGGGTGCTTGCCGGCGGCAGCGTAGGAATTGGCGACCTGATCGCGCGGATCGATTGAGCCGCTAAAGCCACTTCTTCCACCTGAAAAACAGATACGGCAGGATCGCGAAGACGATCATCATCGCCAGCGCCATCGGGTAGCCGTAGTCCCATTTCAGCTCGGGCATCTTCTCGAAGTTCATGCCGTAGATCGAGGCGATCAGCGTCGGCGGCATCAGCACCACGGCGACGACCGAGAACAGCTTGATGATCTTGTTCTGCTCAAGCCCGACGAGGCCGAGCGTCGCCTGCAGCATGAAGGAGAGCTTGCTGGAGATGAAGGTGGCGTGTTCCTCGATCGCCTGGACGTCGCGCACGGCGGTGCGCCATTCCGGCGTGAAGCCGCTCGCCACTTTGGTCGGCCGTTTGAAATTCGCCGAGAGAAACAGCAGCACACGCTCGACCGAAACCATGCTCTCGCGCACATTCGAGATGATGTGCTCGTACTGGCCGATCTTGCGGATGATCGACTGATAGGCGCTGTTCTGCTCGACCGAAGCGCTCTTGCCCTCGAAGACGCGGCGCGAGGCTTCGTCGATCTTGTCGCCGACTCCGCGCAGAACCTCGGCCGCACGATCGACGATCGCCTCGATCAGCCCCTCGATTACGGCTGCCGGTTGCATGCCGCAACCACCGGGCTTGGACACGCGGTTGAGGAAGATGTTGAACGCGCCCGGCTCGTCATAGCGCACGGTGACCAGCGCCTTCTCCGTCAGGATGAAGGTGACGTCGGCCAGCCGCGGCACCACCGTGTCGGAATGGCAGATGATCCGCGCCGTCATGTAATGTGCGCCGTTCTCGGTGTAGATGATCTCCGACGGTTCGAGATCGTGCATCTCCTCGCGCGTCGGGATCGAGATGCCCAGATGCCCCTCGATCTTCTTGTCCTCGCCCGGCGTCGGGTTGAGCAGGTCGATCCAGACCGAGCCTGCGGGAATCTCCTCGTCGACCAGCAGGGTGCGATGGATCAGCCGGTCGCCGGTCTGGGGGCAGATGCCGTGGATCAGGAGCATGGCGAGGCACTCTGGAGACAAGCGAAGCAAGCGTTATGCTGCGCTGCAAGAACTCCCATCGCGTGACGATGTCAAACAGATGACGGCGATGTGCCCTACATCCCGCCCTTGACGCCCTGCGGCGGCTTGTTATCGGCCGGCACGAAGAAATCGGGCATCAGCGGCACCGACGGATCGACGCGATAGGGCGTGAAGTCGGTGACGCCCTCGGCCGCCATGAAGCTGTCGTCGATCAGGAAGTTGCCGGAGAACTCGCGCGAGGGCTTGCTAAAAATCATGTGGGCGGCGTCGGCCAGGATTTCGGGCGTGCGGCTGGCCTGGACCATCTTGTCGCCGCCGAGCAGGTTCTGGACTGCCGCCGTGGCGATCGTCGTGCGCGGCCAGAGCGCGTTGACCGCGATGCCCTTGCCGGCCAGTTCGCCGGCCAGCCCGAGCACGCACAGACTCATGCCATACTTCGCGATCGAATAGGCGAGGTGCGGCGCAAACCAGCGCATCGACATGTCGAGCGGCGGCGACAGCATCAGGATGTGGGGATTTTGCGCCTTCTCCAGAAAGGGAATCGCGTATTTCGAGACCATGAAGGTGCCGCGCGTGTTGATCTGGTTCATCAGGTCGTAGCGCTTCATGTCGGTCATCTGCGTGTTCGTCAGCGAGATCGCGCTGGCGTTGTTCACGACGATGTCGATGCCCCCAAAAGTCTCCGCCGTCTTGGCGATCGCGCCCGCCACGCTCGCCTCGTCGCGGACATCGACCATCAGCGGCAGGCACTTGCCGCCGGCCGCCTCGATCTGCGCGGCGGCGGTGTGGATCGTGCCCTCCAGCTTGGGATGGGGCTCGGCGGTCTTCGCCGCGATGGTGACATTGGCCCCGTCGCGCGCGGCTCTGAGCGCGATGGCGAGGCCGATGCCGCGCGAACCGCCGGTGATGAAGAGCGTCTTGTTCCTGAGCGACATGGTTCGCCTCCCCTAGTGTTCTGACATGCTGAAACGGGCCGGCTGCGCGCCGTCCCGGTCGGTGAAGCCGTAAGCGCGGGCGAGATCCGCGACATGCAGGACCTGCCCGGCATGGCGCGCAACGTCCGGGTCCGCGATCAACGCCGCAACCGCGCGACCGGCGTAGAGCGGACTTTCAGTCGTCTCATGAGCCAGGCCCGCATCCGCCACGCGTTCGGTCAGGACATGGCCGGGCGAAAGGCCCAGCGCCGTGACGCCGAAGGGCTTCAGCTCGTGGCCCATCGCCAGCGTCAGCCGGTTCATCGAGGCCTTGGCAAGATCGTAGACCACGTCGCCGAGATAGCCTGCATCCGTATCGAACGAGATTGTGACGATAAGCCCCTTGCGCGCCTGCACCATTGCGGGCGCGACGGCGCGCGCCAGCAGCAACTGCGCGTAGACGCCGCTTTCGAAGTTTTGCGCCAGCCGCGCCACGGGCCTGCGCCAGAACGGCGCGCCATAGGCCGATCCGTCGGGATAGCGCTGCCCATCATAGCCCTCATTGCCGCCCCAGACGGCATCGACGACGCAATCGAGCCGGCCGAAGCGCCGCAGACACCAGGCGACGAGTTGATCGACCTCGCGCTCTTGGGTGTGGTCGCAGCGATAGGGATGGCCCTTGCCCCCAAGCGCCTCAACCTCGCGCGCCGTGTCCTCGAAGGTTTCGGGCCGATGATCCGTGCGCGGCCCGGCCTCGCTGGAGCGGCCGGTGACGATGACGGTCGCGCCCGCCTCGCCGAGCGCTTTGGCGACGCCGCGCCCGACCCCGCGCGAGGCGCCCGCGACGAGGCAGATTTTGCCGGCGAGCGGGCGCGGCGGCTCGCTCACGCCGCGAAGACCGCGTCCGAATCCGCGACCGCGCCGGCTCCTTCCGTGACCGCGAGCGCCAGCGCCGGCGCTTCGGTCGCGAGATGCTCGGCGAAGAAGCGGCAGGTGGCGAGATGGCTCAGGCCGCCCTCCTCGCTTCGCAAGGCCAGCGCCTTCTTCGCCAGCCCCGTGCCGCCCTGGGCGAGCGCGAAGAGCTTGAGATAGGGCGTAGCCCCGGCCAGCGCCTCGGCCGGCTTCTCGCCCATCGTCGCCAGCATCCAGTCGGTGGCGCGATCGAGCGCATCGACCGCCGCCTTCAGCCGCGCGGCGCTGTGGCCGAAACCCGGCGTGTTGGCAGCCTCGACCTCGGCGACGACGCCGCGCATCTCCGCGATCAGCGCCTTGACCGCCTCGCCGCCGGAGAGCGGCAGTTTGCGCAGCGCGAGGTCGATCGCCTGGATGCCGTTGGTGCCCTCGTAGATCGTCAGGATGCGGGCGTCGCGCAGATGCTGGGCCGCCCCGGTCTCCTCGACGAAGCCCATGCCGCCATGGACCTGCACGCCGGTCGAAGCGACCTCGATGCCGATATCTGTGGCGTAGGCTTTGGCGACCGGCGTCAGGATCGCGGCGCGCTCGGCCGCCGCCTTGGCGCGGGCAGGATCGGTCTCGCGCTTGGCCCGGTCGAGGCAGGCTGCGAGCATGTAGCTGATCGCGCGCGAGGCCTGGGTTTTGGCGCGCATCTCCATCAGCATGCGTCGGATGTCGGGATGGACGATGATCGGGCTCATCGCGGCGCCCTTGGGCGCATCCAGAGCCGCGCCCTGTCTGCGCTCCTGCGCGAAGGCGAGCGCCTGCTGATAGGCGCGCTCGGCGATGGCAACGCCCTGCAGCGCCACGTTGAGCCGGGCGTTGTTCATCATCGTGAACATGCAGGCGAGGCCGCGATTCTCCTCGCCGATCAGCCAGCCGATCGCGCCGCCCTTGTCGCCGAAGGCCATGGAGCAGGTCGGCGAAGCATGGATGCCGAGCTTGTGCTCGATGCCTGAGCAGCGCAGGTCGTTGTGCGCGCCCAGCGAGCCGTCGGCGTTGACGAGGTATTTCGGCACGAGGAACAGCGAGATGCCGCGCGTGCCGGCCGGCGCATCGGGCAGCCGCGCCAGCACGAGATGGATGATGTTGCCGGTCAGTTCGTGCTCGCCATAGGTGATGAATATCTTCTGGCCGGTGATGCGGTAGGTCCCGTCCCCGACCGGCTCGGCCTTCGAGCGCAGCGCATTGAGGTCCGAGCCCGCCTGCGGCTCGGTCAGGTTCATCGTGCCCATCCACTCGCCGGAGACGAGCTTGTCGAGATAGGTCGCCTTCAGATGCTCCGAGCCATGGGCGTGCAGGGCCTCGATCGCGCCGACCGTCAGCAGCGGGCCGAGCGCAAACGCCAGCGAGGCCGAATTCCACATCTCCGTGCAGGCCGATTGCAGCAGCGCGGGCAGGCCCTGGCCGCCATGCTCTTCCGGCCCCGGCAGCGCGTTCCAGCCGGCTTCCGCCCAGGCGGTGTAGGCCTCCTTCCAGCCCGGCGGCGTGGTGACGACGCCGTCCTTCAGCGACGAGCCATGCCTGTCGCCGACCTTGTTCAGCGGCGCGATGACATCGCTGGCGAATTTCGCAGCCTCGTCGAGCACGGCCTCGGCGACGCCACCCTCGAGCTCGGGCGCCAAGCCCTCCGCGATAAGCGCATCCAGTCCCGCGACATGGCGCATGGTGGCGAGGATATCGTCGACCGGGGCGCGGTAGCTCATGACATATCTCCCTGAAACCTTGCGGACCTCGGCCCGGCAAGCATCGGCCTTGCCGGCGGGCCGCCTCTTTGATTTTGGCGTTGCCGCGATGGTAGCGAGGAACTATCCCCGACGCCACGCAGGCAATGCGCGATCTTGCGGCCGGAAGCGCCGGCAAGCCCCCACGCGCGACATAGTTTATATATAAACCATCTCAGGTCAATCGTGCGGCAGCAGCGCATCACCCGGCATCTGGACGCAAGCGAGGCCGGCATCGCGGAAGCCGCCGCCTTGCTGCGCGAGGGCGGGCTCGTCGCGCTGCCGACCGAGACGGTCTACGGGCTTGGCGCCGACGCCACCTCCGGCGCGGCGGTCGCCGGCATCTACGCGGCCAAGGAGCGGCCGAGCTTCAATCCGCTGATCGCGCATCTGCCGGATCTGGCGGCGGCGCGACGGCAGGGGCTGTTCGACGCGAACGCGCTGGCGCTGGCGCGTGCCTTCTGGCCCGGCCCGCTGACGCTGGTCGTGCCGGTCTCAGGCGGCTGCACGGTTTGCGATCTTGCCCGCGCCGGCCTCGATACGGTGGCCCTGCGCGTGCCGTCGCACAAGGTCGCGCAGACGGTGCTGGCGCAGGCCGGCCGACCTATCGCCGCCCCCTCCGCCAATCGCTCGGGCCGCATCAGCGCCACCAGCGCCGCCCATGTGCTGGCCGATCTCGACGGCCGGATCGACGCCGTGCTCGATGCCGGCCCGAGCGAGGTCGGGTTGGAATCGACCATCATCGCCTGCCTCGTAGGCGCGCCGCGCCTGCTGCGGCCGGGCGGCATCCCGCGCGCCGCGATCGAGGGCGTGATCGGGCGGGCGCTGGTTCTCGCCGGAGAGGCTGGGAACGCGCCGATCGCGCCCGGCCTGCTCGCCTCGCATTACGCGCCGAAGGCCGGCGTCAGGCTGGAGGCGGCGGGGCCGGAAGCGGGCGAAGCCTGGCTCGGCTTCGGGCCGGAGCCGGTCGGCGGTCCGCCTGCCATCGCGGCGCTGAACCTCAGCCCCGCCGGCGATCTCGCCGAGGCGGCGGCGAACCTCTTCGGCCATCTGCGCCGTCTCGATGCGGCCGGGCCGGCCGGCATCGCCGTCGCGCCGATCCCGGATCACGGCCTCGGCGAAGCGATCAACGACAGGCTCAGACGCGCCGCCGCGCCGCGCTGAGAACAATGCCTAACTTGCAAGCATGCAAGATATCGGCTTGGGTTTCCGCAGCATCAGGAAACCCGCCGCCGATGAACTCCAATCTCGCCTGGGACGATTTCCGCCTGATCAAGGCGATCGCCGACCATGACGGGCTGACCGGGGCAGCGGCCGCGCTGAACGTCAACCACTCCACCGTCTTCCGCCGCCTCGGGCAGATCGAGGAGCAGCTCGGCCAGCCCCTGTTCGAGCGCCGCAAGACCGGATACGTCGCGACCGTCGCCGGAGCGGAAATGGCGGCGCTGGCGGGCCGCATGGAGGAGGACGTCACCGCCTTCGGCCGCCGGCTGGCGGGCCGGGACGTCGCGCCGTCCGGCGAGGTGCGCGTCACCACCACCGACACGCTCTATCTCGCCGTTCTGCTGCCGATCTTCGCCGCCTTCCGGCTCAGCCACCCCGCGATCCGGCTCGATGTGGTGATCGGCAACCAGACGCTCAACCTGTCGCGCCGCGACGCCGATGTCGCGATCCGCGCCAGCGACACGCCGGGCGAGACCCTGATCGGCCGCCGCCTCGCGACGCTGACCTGGGCGATCTACGGCCGGGCGCAGGACGGGCTCACCCCCGAGGAGAGCGCCGATCCGGACCTCCTCTTCCAGCGCGACTGGGTCACGCTCGGCGACCAGCTCGGCTATGTGAAGGCCGCGCGCTATGTCCGCGACCGCGTCGCGCCCGAAAAGATCGCGCTCAAGAGTTCGGCCGTGCTCGGCATGACGGAAGCCGTCGAGCAGGGGCTCGGCATCGGCCCCCTGCCCTGCTTCATCGCCGACCAGCGGCCGGGCCTGATCCGCCTGATGCCGCCCGACCCGGATTTCTCGACGGGGCTGTGGATCCTGACCCATCCCGACATCAGGAATGCGCCGCGGGTGAGGGCCTTCATGGAGTTCGTCGGCGGGGAGCTGGCCAAGAGGCGGGGGCTGATCGAGGGTGCTAGCTAACCGACCTCCACCACCACCCGCCCGCGCACCTTCCCCTCGACGATCGCCCTGCCCGTCTCGATCACGCTCTCCAGCGGGATCGTCGTGGTCATCGCCGCGAGCCTGTCCCGGTCGAGGTCGCTCGCCAGCCTTGCCCAGGCCTCGAGCCGGCGGGTTTTCGGGCACATCACCGAGTCGACGCCGAGCAGCGCCACGCCGCGCAGGATGAAGGGCGCGACCGAGGCCGGCAGGTCCATGCCCTGCGCCAGCCCGCAGGCGGCGACCGCGCCGCCATATTTGGTCATCGCCAGCAGGTTGGCGAGCGTGTGCGAGCCGACCGCATCGACGCCGGCGATCCAGCGCTCCTTGCCCAGCGGCCGGCCGGCTGCGGAGAGCTCGCTGCGGTCGATGATCTCGGCCGCCCCGAGGCCCTTGAGGTAGTCGGCCTCTTCCGCCCGGCCGGTCGAGGCGATGACATGCCAGCCGGCCTTCGCCAGCAGCGCGATGGCGACCGAGCCGACGCCGCCGGCCGCGCCCGTGACGACGACCGGCCCGTCGGAGGGCTTGAGGCCGTGTTTCTCCAGCGCCAGCACGCAGAGCATGGCGGTGTAGCCGGCGGTGCCGATCGCCATGGCCTCGTCGGGGTTCATGCCTGCCGGCAGCGGCACGAGCCAGTCGCCCTTGACGCGGCTTTTCTGCGCATAGGCCCCGAGGTGCGTCTCGCCCGTGCCCCAGCCATTGAGAATGACGAGGTCGCCCGGCTTGAAATCGGGGTGCTCCGAGGTCTCGACCCGGCCGGAGAAATCGATGCCGGGGATCATCGGCCAGCGCCGCACCACCGGGGCCTTGCCGGTCAGCGCGAGCCCGTCCTTGTAGTTCACCGTCGAATGCGTGACGCGGACGGTGACGTCGCCCTCCATCAGGTCGGCCTCGGCGAACTCGGTGAAGGCGATGTTGGTGCCGGTCTCGCCCTTGGTCGCGACGAGGGCCTTGAAGGTGGACATGGGCGTCTCCTGAGCTTTGCGCGCAGGAGATACGCGCGGCCCGCGACGCGCAACCCCGCGCGTCGTGCGACTTTCGCAACTCCGGATCGGGACGGTCGCCTAGCTTGAGAAATCGGACACGAGAAGCACCGCGCTAACCCCCTCTCCCCTTGCGGGAGAGGGTTGGGGTGAGGGGTCGCGCCGCCGTATCCGTCTTCGCGGCGACCGTTGGGATAGGCCGCGACCACCCCTCATCCGTCTCGGCTTCGCCGAGCCACCTTCTCCCGCAAGGGGAGAAGGGAAAACCTCACGCCGGCTGCGCGAGCGCCCGCTCCACCGGCTTCTCGACGATCGGCAGGTTGATCAGCGCCGATGCGATGCCGAGCGCGATCGAGAGCCACCAGACGATCTGGTAGGAGCCGAAGGCCTCGTAGAGCACGCCGCCGAGCAGCACGCCGAGAAAGCCGCCGACCTGATGGGAGAAGAAGGCGAAGCCGTAGAGCATCGCCATGTATTTCGTGCCGAACATCAGCATGACCAGCGAGGAGGTCGGCGGGATGGTCGAGAGCCAGAACAGGCCGATCACCGCCCCAAAAGCAAGCGCCGTCGCCGGGCTCGGCGGCAGCAGGATGAAGGCGAGGATGGCGAGCGAGCGGCCGAGATAGATCAGCGCGAGCAGATGGCGCTTGGGCATGCGCGAGGTCAGCCAGCCCGAGCCGAGCGAACCGGCCGCGTTGGCCAGCCCGATGATCGCCAGCGTCCAGCCGCCGACCCAGGCCGCCATGCCGACATCCTTGAGATAGGCCGGCATATGCGCGGTGATGAAGGCGAGCTGGAAGCCGCAGGTGAAGAAACCGAGCACCAGCAGCACATAGGAGCGGTGCTGGAACGCCTCCGACAGCGCCTGCGCGATCGACTGGTTGGGCAGGTTGGCGGCGGCCGTCGTCTGCGCGGTGGTCAGCTTGCGGCTGCCGAGCACGACCGTCAGCGGCATGACCAGCAGCACGCTGGCGGCAAAGACATACAACGCCTGATGCCAGCCGAGCTGCTCGATCAGCACATTGCCGATCGGCGGGAACAGGAACTGGCCGAAGGAGCCGGCCGCCGTGCCCGCGCCGAAGGCCATCGGCCGCCAGCTTTCCGGCAGGAGCTTGCTGAAGGCGGCGAGCACGAGGTTGAACGAGCAGGCCGAAAGCCCGAAGCCGATCAGCACGCCGGCGCTGAGATGCATGGCGAGCGGGGTCGTCGCCAGCCCCATGCCGACCAGGCCCAGCGCATAAAGCACCGCGCCGAAGCAGAGCACGCGGATGGTGCCGAACCGGTCGGCGATCGCGCCCGCGAACGGCGCGCCGACGCCCCAGAGCAGGTTCTGGATGGCGATGGCGAGGCTGAAGGTGTCGCGGCCCCAGCCGAATTCCAGCGTCATCGGGATCTGGAACAGGCCGGCGCTGGCGCGCGGGCCGAAGGTGATCAGCGCGATCAGGCAGCCGCCGGCGACGATGATCTCCGGCGCATAGGTCCGCGGGGCCTTTTCGCTGGTGGCAGGCTCGGCGCTCATGGGGAGTGTCTCCGACGGCGGCATCTTCGTGTGTCTGCACGATAGCGCCGCGCACCGCAGCGCAACAACGCCATTTCGTGACATCGGGCATCACAGGCTTGCATGGCTTCGAGAGCGAGCTTGAGCCTTGCTCATCACACTCGGAAACACTCCGTCATCCCGGACAAGCGGCTGAAAGCCGCGCAGCTCCGGGATGACGGCGTGGTTTCAATACCGTCGATCGCATTCTGCCGGCCCCGTTAACCCCGCCTCAACCCTGTGACGAGATCATCGGGCTGTCGCATCCTGGCCACGCCGGCTGCTGCGGCCGGTGCGGCGTCGAGCGTGAGTAGGCGGCTTTGGGTCAGTTGCGTAGGCACAGGCGGACGAGGCGAAGCCGGTCGCTCAGGCTGCAATGGGCGCTGGCCACGGCCGCGCCCTGGGCTCTGTCGGCCGGGCTTCTGGTCTCCTTCACCGCCTCGGCCGGCCAGGCCGACCATCCCGACGGCCTGCCGGCCTCGCTGATCCAGCGCGCCGCGCCCGCCGCGCAATCGGCGTTGGAAGAAGGGCCCTCGCTGCTCGTCGCCGCCAGCGCCTTCCGCCTGCCCGGGCTTTCGCTTTCGTCCTCGTTCCAGCAGGCGCATCTCTCGCATGAGACGCCCGAACGCCGCGTCTCGATCGACCCGCGCCAGCCGCGCGAGGACATGAAGCGTTCGGCCAAGGCGTTTCCCGAGATCGACCGCAGCGCCAAGGGCGACCCGCTGCCGGGCCTCAGACCCAGCATCTCGCAACGCGCAAACCCGGTCGAACTGGCGCGCATCGTCTTCGGCGACACCCAGCCGGGGCTGATCTCGGGCGGCTTCTCGCTCGACGCGCTGCGCGAGGCTGAAACGCTCGAAGGCCCCCAGACCGGCTTCGTGCCCTATGCCAATGAGGAAGGGCTGACCGACCCCGCCCTCTCGGACGCCTCGCCGAGTTCGCTGAAGCCCCTGATCGCCTCGCCCCGCGCCGCCGAACTGCATCTGGAAAGCATCGACGGCTCGACGCCCTTCGCCTCGGGCCGCGCTGCGACGACGGCCTCGACCACGCCCTCCGTGCGCTACGACGTCGTGACGCTTGCGCCCGCCGCGCCGCCGGCCGTGCTGGTCGCGCTGCCACGCGCCACACCGGCCGCGAAAACTCCCGCGGTCGCGGCGCTGCCCAAGGCCGCTCCCGGCCCGCGCGAAATCTACACCAGCCTGATCGCCGAGGGCGACATGGCCCGCCAGCAGCGCTGCCTCGCGGAGGCGGTCTATTTCGAGGCCCGCTCTGAATCGGAGGAGGGCCGCGCGGCTGTCGCGCAGGTCGTGCTCAACCGGGTCAAGAGCGAGCTTTATCCCAACACCGTCTGCGGCGTGGTCTACCAGAACAGCCACCGGCATCTGGCCTGCCAGTTCACCTTCACCTGCGAGGGCAAATCGCTGCGCATCACCGAGCCGGAGCCCTGGCGCGCGGCGGTGAGGATCGCGCGCGAGGTCTATGACGGCACGACCTATCTGGCGGAGGTCGGCGCCTCGACGCATTACCACGCGCAATATGTGAAGCCGTACTGGGCGCGGAAGCTGAAGAAGATGGATACGATCGGGCAGCACGTGTTTTACAAGCTGCGGCCGGGGCAGACTTGAGGGTGGATTGAGGCCGCGATCGCATGGCGGCGGCGCAACTTCCCGCAATTGGACGGTTTCTGACAAAGGCGTTGTCATCGCGCAGGCTCAGCCGGCGTGCGCGCCACCCGCGAGCGCGAACATTAGCCTCGCCCGGAGTTCTTCGACTGTCACGGCTCGCCGGCACAGATCAGGCGTGGCGGCCATCGCGTCGAGATTGGCGCCAGCGTGACCATCAACTCGGTGTCGATCTCGCGCTTGCCAGGGGTCGATCTCGACAGAGCGTATGTCGCCAGACCAAGACCCCTGTTGCGCGTCTCGCCCTGTTGAGGGAAAGTTGAAATTCAGAGACTCTGTGCGGCATCATCGTCGAATTCATGTATCGGCAGAGAGAGAAACCTGCTCAACTGTCAAAACTTTGTCCAACTCGGTTCGCCGTCGCAAGGGACTTTCGAATGGCTCTAGCACTGACTGCAATTCGTCAACTTCTGCCAGTTCTGCAATCGATCCCGCAAAAATCCGACACCCGCATTCTCGTTCTGGGCGCCCAGGATCTTGCATTTACCTACGAGCAGGCAGTGGCGTTTCTTGGCGCAGAGGGCGTGCCGATCAAACCCGTGCCGCCGGAACTGCGCATGACCACGACCAGCTTCGCCATCTTCAATGACAGCCTGTGGCAACGGTACCGGCATTTCATGCACCAGCAGACGTTCTTTCAACTGCTGGGTTTCGGGCCACGGCAGATCGATACGCTGGACGTGTCGGACTTCGAGAACGCCAACATCATCCACGATCTCAATCAGCCGCTGGAGTCCTCATTTGGTCAGTACGATCTGATCATCAATGCGGGCACCCTGGAGCATGTCTTTGACGTCCGGCAGGCGCTCTGGACCTTGTCGGAGCTGACCAAGATCGACGGCCAGATCGTGCACATCGCGCCGGCCGGTCTGCTCAATCATGGTTTTTACAACTTCAACGCCGGATTTTTCTCCGATTACTATGAACAATCCGGCTGGTTGCGGGAAGAATTGTATTATTGCGTGGTACCGAGAGTTGCCGATATCGACGAACTGATCGTTTTCTTGAAGATGGATGTCGGCAAGCTCAACCACATGCCCAACGACCACGATCTTGGCGTTTTCGCCAGATACCGCAAGACCGAGGGTGCCCGAAGCGTATTTGCCGTTCAGCAATACTATCAAGACCTGCACGCCGCATGGGCAGGCCGGCAGCGGAAAGAGGACCGGGACGGGGCTCGTCCGGCCCAAGGCCAGGCGGACAGGAACTGGCTGTCCGACGCGATGAGGCAAATGGCGACCGAGAAAGCCATTCGGCGACTATCCGCGTATCAGGGGGACCTCGTCGTGGTGTCACCGACGCGCGAGACCGGCACCGTCGAAACGTGCGACGTCGATCTCGACATGTCGAAGGCCGTCCCAGAGACCAGCTTTTCCTGGCGACTGGACCTGCCGGACCTGCCGGCCGGCGACGCTCCCGGCAGGGAGAGGTCGTCCCAACTGCTGCTGCTCGAGAACGGAGCCATGCTCGGCCCCGCGCATGCGATCCATGACGACATCCGCTCTTTGGGCGCAGGGCAATACTCGCATTGGGGCAAATCGCTATATTTCTCGACATCCGACAACACCGCGCCCGGAGCCAACGGTCGTGAATACAGTATCCGTTTCCCTGTCACGTTCCTCTCGTCCCAACCTTGACCAAGCGCCCGATCACGACCTGATCGCGCCGTCAGAGAGCAGAGTGGTCTTTGAACGTGATGCTGATCGGTCCGTTTCTTCGCGAAAGGCGAACCGACGAGATCAGCGTAGATAGATCTGCCAACCATAGCTCCCTCATTATCAGGGCGCAGGAATGGCAGAGGCGCATAGCCCCTCGCCAGCCCCCAACCGCTTGCGTCGGCGGCCCGCTCGCGCAAGACTAGAATTGCTGAAACAGCCGGCTGACGTAGCGTTGGTCATAAGGTGGGGCGCGTGGAACCGTGATGATCAAAAATACAGCCCCTGCATTCGCCGGACTGATCCTCGCCACATTTGCCGCCCCGGCCGAGGCGCAAAACACCCGCAGCTTTCGCTGCGACGACGGGCTGCGGCCCTTCACGGTCAGGGTGACGGTGGTGGACCAGCGCACGATCTCGGTGAACGCGATCGACGGGCGCGTCCGCACGCTGCGGATCACGCAGCAGCGGGAGGGCGAGCGGACCTATGCCGGCGGCGCGGACAACGAATACAACATGACCTTCAATGCGCGGCAGGGCGGCGCCTCGCTGAACAAGCCCAATTCCGAGACGATCGAGTGCCCGCTCGTCAACGCGGCGCAGGCGCAGCCGCGCCCCAGCCCCGGTCCGGGCGCGGTCGATCCCGGCCGCAAGCCGGCCTGGTGCGCGAAGCCGGCCAATCCGGCGCAGGAGACGGTCTGCGACAGCGCCGAATTGTCGAGCCTCGACGGCGTCGTCGGCGTCGCTTACCGCCGCGCCGTCTCCGACAGCGGCAAAGGCGCCGAAATCCGCCGGGAGCAGACCCGCTGGATGAGCCGCCGCAACGCCTGCGGCGAGGACAGGGCCTGCCTGCGCCGGCGCTACCAGGAGCAGATCGCCCTGCTGGAGAGCTATTTCAACAACTGACGCCGGGCAGCCGGCGCTGGGCGAGCGCGCCCGAGTCCCGCAAGCTTGACCTGCGCAGGGGCGTCGCGCGGTCGCCGGCAAGACGCGGCTCCCCGGGCAAGACGCGGCGTCGGCCTTGCTGTAAAGATCGGCCGACTCGCAACCTACGGACCCTGATATGTCGGCCACTTTCCGCCTGACGCGCCCCTTCCAGCATGATGGGGGGCACGCCTTCGTCGCCGACGCGCCGCCGCGTTTCCTCGAAAAGGTGGCGAGCGGCGAGTACTTCATCACGGTGCTGGAGAACGGAAAGGATCTTGGCCCCGGCCACGCCTCGCATGGCGAAATCCGCGAGATCGGCTGCGGCCGCTATTCGACATGGGGCAACTCGATCTGGTTCTCGGCCAGCGACAATTCCAACTGCGCGAAGAACGGCCGCGCCTACAGCGTGATGGCGGTGGACGTCTCCGATCGCTCGGCGCTTTACCGCACCATGATCGACCGGGCGGTGCCCGATGACGGTTCGCTGCTGGCCATCCTCGCGCAGAACGCGCAGCGCCATGACGGCGTGCTGGGCGGCTTCTTCCGCCAGCGCAACGCCATGCGGCACTGGATCGACCTGACCGGGCTCGGCGTGCCGCGCCGCATCACAGAGATCGGCTGCGGCGGCACGCCCTGGACGGGCCTGCGCTTTCTGCTGGAGGGCACGGAGCGGTTCGTCGCCGCCGACATCGTCACGGTGCAGGATGCCTTTTCCGCTGCGCAGCTTCGCGACCTGCGCACCACCTGCGAGCAGTTCGAGCCCTCGCTGACCGCCCGCTGGGACGAGGTGCTGCCGCCGGGCGAGCCGTATATCCGGCCGCTGGGCCTCTGCGCCCAGAGCGAGATCGACTTCGACACCATGGTTATGGACGACGGGATCGACTTCACCATGTCGACCAGCGTGATGCAGCGGGTCATGGACCCGGAGGGCGCCTACCGGAAACTGGCTCAGGCCACGCCGCCCGGCGGCTTCATGTTCCATGCGATCGACCTGCGCGACAACCGCCATTTCGACGCCGACCCCCTCGCCTTCCTGGCGCTTGGCGAGGAAGAGTATGCGCAGATCAGGTCCGGAAACCGGCTGCGGGCCTCGCAGCATCGCGCGCTGATCGAGGCGCAGGGCTTCGAGGTGGTGATGGAGCGCGGTTTTGTGCTGGGGCCCAATGGCGGGCATTCCTGGGTCCGGCACGGCGAGGATTTTGCGCCGGGCGTCACCGAGGCGCAGCGCGAGCAACTGGCGCCGGCGTTCCGGGCGCTCGACCTGCGCGACCTATCGACGACATCGGTGCAGATGCTCTGCCGCCGGCGCTGAGCCGGCGCGACGACGCCATCCTTCGCTCGCCAGCGACTGCGCCAGCAATCTACAGGGTTTCTGAATGTCGGCCATCTTCCCCCTGACGCGTCCGTTCAAGCCCGATGGCGGGCACGCCTTCGTGGCCGATGCGCCGCCGGAGCTTCTGGCCAAGGTCGCGCGTGGCGAATTCTTCGTCTCGCTGCTGGAGGACGGGGTCGATCTCGGCCCCGGCGACGCATCGCATCAATCGATCCGCGATGAGGGCGGCGGGCGCTACTCGCTCTGGGGCAACTCGCTCTGGTTCTCGGCGGGCGACAATTCCGACTGCGCCGGCAATGGCCGCGCCTACAGCGTGCTGGCGGTCGACATCTCGGACCGCTCGGCGCTCTATCGCACGGTGATCGACCGTGCCGTGCCCGACGACGGGACGCTGCTCGGCATCGTCGCCCGGAACGCCCGGCGCAACAACAGCGTCTTCGGCAACTTCTTCCGCCATCGCAACGCCATGAGCGGCTGGCTCGACCGGACGGGGGCGGGCCTGCCGCGCCGCATCGTCGAGATCGGCTGCGGCAGCATTCCCTGGACGGGACTGCGCTTCCTGCTGGAAGGCACGGAGCTTTTCGTCGCCACCGACATGATCAAGGTGCAGGACGGCTTTCCCGCCTCGCAGCTGCGCGACCTGCGCATCACCTGCGAGCAGTTCGACGCTTCGCTGACGGCGCGCTGGGATGAGGTGCTGCCGCCGGGCGGGGCGACGATCCGGCCCAAAGGCCTCTCGGTGCAGAGCGAGATTGGCTTCGAGAGCATCGTGCTCGATGACGAGGTCGATTTCATCATGTCCACCGCCGTGCTCGAGCATGTCATGGATCCCGAGGGCGTTTATCGGAAGATGGCGGAGGTGACGCCGCGCGGCGGCTGGATGTTCCACGCCATCGACCTGCGCGACCACCGCCATTTCGACGCCGACCCCCTTGCCTTCCTGACGCTGACCGAGGCGGAATACGCGCCGATCAAATCGGAGAACCGGCTGCGTGCCTCGCATCACCGCGCCCTGATGGACGCCCATGGTTTCGATGTCGTGGTGGAGCGGGGCCAGGTCATCGGCCCCGACGGGACGCTCTCATGGGTCGAGCGCGGCCGCGACACCGTCGTGCCGGGCGTGACGGAAGCCCAGCGCGAGCGTTTCACGCCGGAGTTCCGGGGGCTCGACCTGCTCGACCTCTCGACGACCTCGGTGCAGATGCTCTGCCGCCGGCGCTAGGCCTTCTCCTGCTCGTGTCGAGAAAACCGGACGGAGCCGCAACGACATCCGTCGCATTCGAGCGATTCTCTTCACCAGCCGGAAAGACCTCTGAATCCCGCTGACGCAGCGGCAATGGTTAATTTTACCTTGTTTATGCGTTTACCTTGCGTTCATCACTTCGATCCGGCTTCCTGAACTCCACAAGCGGCGCGCTGACGCCGCGTCACAGGGTTCAGGCAGATGCGGCAGGTTCTGGTTTCTTCGACATTCGGCGCGGCGCTCCTGCTGGCTTCGTCAGCGGCGCAGGCCGGCGGCGGCTGCTACGGATCGTCCTGCCGCCCGGTCGCCAAACCCTGCCACGGCTCCTCCTGCTACAATCTCGTTCATACGCCGCCGGTCTACGGCACCGTCGCCGAGACCTATCTCGCCCGCCCGGCGCGGACGCAGGCGCAGGTCATCCCGGCCGAATACGAGACGGTCAGCGAGAAGGTGATGATCCATCCGGAGCGTCATATCCCGCATCATCGCCCGGCCCGCTACGAGACCGTCTCAGAGAAGGTGATGATCTCGCCCGGCGGCAAGCGCTGGGAGGTCACCACCGACGCCTATGGCCGCACCACCGGCTGCTGGGTCTACGACAAGCCGCGCTACGGCTACAGCCATCGCAAGGTCGAGGTCGAGCCCGCCAGCGTCTCCTACGAGACCATTCCGGCCGTCTATGGCGAGCGCCAGCGCAGCGTCATGACCCGCCCGACACAGGTGGTCCACCACACCATCCCCGCCGTCTACGGCACGCATCACCGCAAGGTCATGGTCAGCCCCGGCGGCCAGCACTGGGCCCGCGGCGGCTACTGAGTTCCACGCCTACGCCTACGAGAGTTTCTGGACGACCCTTCACTACGGACAAGACCACTTGAAAACCCCGGCCTCGCGCCGGGGTCTTTTTTTGGCAGGAGGGAAATGTCCGGTTCGAACTCAGTCTCATCACGACAATCTTGTCTGACTTTAGCAGTTCCGGCGCAGCACAGACGATCGGACTGAATCCGTTGTTCAATACGCGCTCTTGGCTGAGACCTCGCCCGCCCGCCGATCGTCAAATTCGAAATCCGGTGCGGCCGGAGACGCGATGGCCGACGCCGCAATCGAAAGCTGCAGGGGAATTTGCAACGCGTCGTCCGCAGCCGCACTGGATGTCCCCGATTCCGGGTCTTGGCTCCCGGCGGATTGCGCGTCCAGCCAGAACAACAGGGCCCTGACGCCAGCGCCGATCAGAAGCCCGCCGAGCGCGAAGCGGAAGCCGACAAAATTCCAAGGCTGCAGGATTGCGATACCGAGAGCGATCAACACAAGCCCGATGCCGAGCGGCGACATGAGCGTGGCAAAGGCGCTCGGTTCCTCGTCTTTTGTTTTATCATGCATTTCCGGTGCTTCGAGAACAGCGCGCGTCGAAGCTGGCGCCCTGTCCTCCATGGCTCTCGTGTCCGAAGCGATCGCGTATCCGCTATGAGACACTTTGGATCGCTCGCCAGGATCAGCCATCGCGAACTCCTTTGGCAGGTGGCGATTTGCGCTTTGACGCGCTGCTGCGCGTCATGCCGGGGGCGATGGAGAATCCGAAGTATCCGCACCCTCCCGCGAACATCGCCATCGCCATCTCGGTCCCGACGACGATCTGCGACAAGAAGTCAGGAGCGAAAAGTTCCGAGAACCCCGTGGCCCCGAGGATCATGGGGACGCCCCCACGCAACACGCGTCCGCTGGTGTCGAGCCCGAGGTCGATCCATTCGCGCGCTTTCGCGACGCTTGAGTTTGGCGCAGGGGATCGCCTCGTGACTATTGCCTTTCGGTCATCTGCCATGCGCGCACCCGCGAAGACGACGTGAGGTCAGCATGCCTCTAGTCTATGTCCGTTTCAACGTGTCGCTGCGATTTTCCCAGTCGCGGGACGCTCAAGCCGTCTCAGGCCAGCTTGCCAGTGATCAGCACCAGCACGCCGAGGCCCAGCGCAAACGCCGCGAGGCGGGCCGGCATGGCGACCAACTGGCCCGGCGGCCGGCCCGTGGCGAAGCCGCCGACGATCTCGATGACGGCCAGCCCGAGCAGCACGATGACGAAGGGCGGGAAGGACGCGGCGAACCCGGCCAGCCAGCCGCTCTGGACAGCCAGCCCGACGAGGGCGCCAAGCGCGCCGCCCGCGGCCACGAAAACGAGTTCGACCTGCGAGAGGCGCATGGTCGGCCGCTCAGCGCCGACGGAAGTTCTGGTTGCGCGGCGGGCCGCCCGGAGCCGGACCTGCCGTTTTCTGGCGGAAGTTGATGCGGCCGCGATCGAGATCGTAGGGCGACATCTCGACGACGACGCGGTCGCCGGCGATTGTGCGGATGCGGTTCTTCTTCATCTTGCCGGCCGCATAGGCAAGGATGATGTGCTCGTTGTCGAGCTTGACCCGGTAATTTCCGTCCGGCAGCACTTCGACCACCGTTCCGTCGAACTCGAGCAGTTCTTCTTTAGCCATTCTGTCGTCCTTCGTGTGCCCGTTGGCGCTGGAACCGGACCGCCATCACGAGGCGATCCGTTCCGTTTCTGGCCTGCCGCGCGTCAGTTCGCGCGACGCCGGGCGCCGTTGGTGCGTGATGCCTGAGTTCTTTGCTGCAAGAACGCGACGCCGCCAAGCCCTTCCTTGGCCGCTCCACCCTCTTTTCGCTGGCTCGGAGCCTCGCTGCGCTGCGGCGGCCGGTCGTTGCGGGACGCGTCCTTACGAGACGAGTCCTGGCGGGCCTCGCGCTGGCCGGAGCCGCCTGCGGGCTTGCCGGCATGCGAAGGCTTGGGCGAGCCCTGGCGCTGGCCGGACGGCCGGCCATGGTCGCGGCCGCCTCCGTTCTGCTGGCCGCGCCCGCCGCGACCCTGGTTCTGGGGCGGCTTCTTCGGGGTGCGGCCATCCCAGTAGGGAACCTCGCCAATGGGTGTCACCGCGACGCGGGTCAGCTTCTCGATGGCCGCGAGGTCGCCGCGCTCCTCGGGTGTGCAGAAGGCGACCGCCATGCCCGACGCGCCGGCGCGCGCGGTGCGGCCGATGCGGTGGACATAGGTCTCAGGCACGTTGGGCAGATCGAACTGCACGACATGGCTGATGCCGTCGACATCGATGCCGCGCGCGGCGATGTCGGTGGCGACGAGGATGCGCAGTTCGCCGTCACGGAACGCGCCGAGCGCGCGCTCGCGCTGGCCCTGGCTCTTGTTGCCATGGATCGCGGCCGACTTGATGCCGGCGACCTCGAGCTGGCGGACGACCTTGTCGGCGCCGTGCTTGGTGCGGGTGAAGACGATGGCGCGCTCCATCTCGGGCACGCTCAGGGTCCTGGCCAGCAGCGCCGGCTTCTGGCCGGCATCGGTGAAGATGACGCGCTGGTCGACCTTCTCCGCCGTGGTCGCCACGGGGGCGACCGAAACCTCGACCGGGTCGGTCAGATAGGCCTGGGCGATGTCGCGGATCGGCTTGGGCATCGTCGCCGAGAACAGCAGAGTCTGGCGCTTGGCCGGGATCAGCGTGGCGATGCGGCGCAGCGCATGGATGAAGCCGAGGTCCAGCATCTGGTCGGCCTCGTCGAGAACGAGATACTCGATCTCGCGCAGCGAGACGGCGCGCTGGTCGACGAGATCGAGCAGGCGGCCGGGCGTGGCGACGAGGATGTCGACGGTCTGGCCGAGCGCGCGGATCTGCTTGCCGACGGGCACGCCGCCGAAGACCACGGTCGACTTGATCGTGGTGAACTGGGCGTAGGTCCGGATCGAGTTTTCGATCTGGGCAGCAAGCTCGCGCGTCGGCGACAGGATCAGCGCGCGCACGCTGCGCGGCTGCATCCGGCGCGGCTGGTTGAGCAGCCGGTGAACCAGCGGCAGCGAGAACGCCGCCGTCTTGCCGGTGCCGGTCTGGGCGGCGCCGAGAAGGTCGCGGCCCTGCAGGATCGGCGGGATCGCCTGCGCCTGGATCGGCGTCGGCGTGACGTAACCTTCGGAGGCGAGCGCCTTGAGAAGCTGCTCGGCGAGGCCGAGGTCGGTGAATTTGGTCAAAACTTAGTCTTTCCGGACGCCGCGACGCAAGGGGCACATGTGGGTCTCGGCTGTGCCGCCGGATTGCGCCCGGCCTGATAGTCTTAAGGATCGGTCCTGCCGGCGAACCGCTAAGCCACAGCGCCGGCAGGTTTGTCGTGAGCCGGACGGGCAAAGGCGCCGTCCGGCCGGGGAAGTCTCAGGCGATGGCGAGGTTGCCGGCCGAGGACTTGCCGGTCTTGCGATCGGCGATCAGCTCGTAGGAGACGACCTGACCCTCGACCAGCTCGCGCAGGCCGGCGCGCTCGACGGCGCTGATGTGGACGAAGATGTCCTGCCCGCCGTTAGACGGGGTGATGAAGCCATAGCCCTTGGTGGCGTTGAACCACTTGACGGTGCCCTTATCCATAACGGGATAGTCCTTGCGTTTCAGATCCGCGTGTTCGATGAGGCCCAGGGCTCGACGCGCGGACGCCTCGCTCTGGTCTTGTAGTCGATGTGTGGTGGATCTGAATCGTGCCCGCCGACCGGACCTTGTGTCCGCGCGGAGGAATGGCCAGAACCCGGCCGCATCTCGTCTTACATGGGGGAGCTAGCATGTTTTACGAGGGGGGTCCAGCGTGGGGCTATTTTGCCGGCCGCGTCAGACGAGATCGTCTATCTCCAGCCGAAGCGCCCCGGCGATCGCCGCGAGCGTATCTGTCGTGCCCTGGCGCGCCCCGCTTTCGATCTGGCTAAGATAAGGCTGCGACAACCCGGCCGTCTTCGCCAGTTCGGTGATCGTCATGCCCCGATGCTCGCGCCAGACGCGCACCGGATTCTCGCCTGTGAGGATGCGGTCCACCAGCGCTGCAGGCAGCAGTTCCTCATCGCCGGCAGCGAGCCGCTCGCGAAAGGCCCGCACGACCGCCATGTCGCTCGCATCCTCAGCCGCAGCCAGCAGCAGGCGATAATCCGCCTCGGGCAGCATGACCATGCGCTCGCCATTGGGCGTCATAATGATCTGGGCGTTCATCGCCTGTCCCTCCTACTCATAGACCGAGCCGCGCGCCGCGACCCTGATGACCCCGACCACCTCTCCACTCTCGGAGAACAGGACCCGCCAGTCACCCACGCGTAGCCGGAACATGCCAGGCTCGCCCTTGAGCGATGTGACATTGTTGGCCAGCGAGGCCGGATCGGCCGCGTACTGCTCGATCTTCGCCCGGATATTCGCCGCGATATTGGCAGGCATGCGCCGAAGCGTCTTCAGAGCGTCCCGGCTGTACGTCACAGCTTTCATAGCGAGATTATAGCTATTTCATTGCAAAAAGCAATAAGGAAGATTGTTGAATGGAGAATGGATCTTCACCCGATCTCCCGCACCAACTCATCCAATCCGCCCAGATCGACCAGCTTCCGATACCTCCCCTCCCCCACCGGCTCTTCGGCATGCTCCAGCGCCCAGGTCAGTTCGTGGGGCACATGCACCGCCCAGGCGCCGGCCGCCAGCGCTGGCAAAATGTCCGATTTCAGCGAGTTGCCGACCATCATCGCGCGGTTTGCGCCGTCGCCATGGCGGGCGAAGATGCGCTCATAAGTGGCGGCATTCTTGTCGCTGACGATCTCGACCGCGTCGAACAGCTCGCCCAGCCCCGAGGCCGCGAGCTTGCGCTCCTGATCGAAGAGATCGCCCTTGGTGATCAGCACCAGTTTGTAATCGCCGGCCAGCGTCTCAAGCGTCTCGCGCACATGCGGCAGTGTCTCGACCGGGTGGTCCAGCATCTCGCGGCCCCAGCCGAGGATTTCGGCGATCGCCGAAGTCGACACCCGCCCGCCCGTGATCTCTATCGCGCTTTCGATCATCGAGAGGGCGAAACCCTTGATGCCGAAGCCGTAGAAAGCGAGGTTGCGGCGCTCGGCCTCCAGCAGCCGGCCGGAAATCTCGGCGGCCTCGCCATGCGCGCCCAGCAGTGAGACGAAGCGGTCCTCCGTCAGCCTGAAGAACTGTTCGTTCTGCCAGAGCGTGTCGTCGGCGTCGAAGCCGATGGTTGTGAGGGCTGCCATCCGGCCGGCGCTCCTTGATTGCCGTCTGCGTCACGATAAACTAAGTTCAGTAAACTAAACCAGGACCAACGCGATGGACGTCGTCAACATTCATCAGGCCAAGACGCATCTGTCGCGCCTCGTCGAGCGGGCCGCCAAAGGCGAGGGCTTCATCATCGCGAAGTCAGGCAAGGCCATGGTCAAAGTCTTGCCGATCGACGCGCCCGAGCAACGCCCCAAGCGTCGCATCGGCTTCATGAGAGGCCGAATATCGGTCCCCGACGACTTCGACACGATGGACGCCCACGAGATTGCCCGGATGTTCGAAGGCGAAGCGTGAAGGCCCTCCTCGATACTCATCTTCTGATCTGGCTCGCGATGGGGTCCGACCGGATCTCCGGGCAGGCGCTGGACATCGTCGAGGATGAAAGCAACGATCTCTTCTTCAGCACGGCAAGTATCTGGGAAATCGCGATCAAAGCTGGGTTGAAGCGGGCCGAATTCGTCCTCGACCCGCGCGTGCTCCGCAGGGAGCTTCTCGACAATGGGTACGAGGAGTTGCCGATCGCCGGTCGGCACGCCCTCGCCATTCTCGATCTGCCACGCCTGCACGGCGATCCTTTCGACAGACTGCTCGTCGCTCAGGCGACGGTCGAAGGGCTCGTGCTCTTGACGGCCGACGAGTTGGTGAGTCGCTACCCCGGCCCGATCCTCCGGGTCTGAGCCCTACCCTTCCTTCTGCTTCACCGCCCCCAGCGCCGCCTGCGCCGCCGCCAGCCGCGCGATCGGCACGCGGAAGGGCGAGCAGGAGACGTAGTCCAGCCCGATGCTCTCGCAGAAGCCGATCGAGGCGGGATCGCCGCCATGCTCGCCGCAGATGCCGAGCTTGATGTCGGGCCGCGCCTCGCGTCCGCGCTCGGCTGCCAGCTTCACCAGTTCGCCGACACCCTCCTGATCGATGGTGACGAAGGGATCCTGCGCCAGGATGCCCTTCTGCGTGTAGGGGCCGAGGAACGAGGCGGCGTCGTCGCGGCTGATGCCGAGCGTCGTCTGGGTCAGGTCGTTGGTGCCGAAAGAGAAGAATTCGGCGCTTCTGGCGATCTCTTTAGCCATCAGGGCGGCGCGCGGCAGCTCGATCATGGTGCCGACCTGGTAGGTCAGGTCCGTCTTGCTTTCCGCGATGACCTCCTTGGCCATCGCGTCGATCCGGGCCTTGACGAGGTCGAGCTCGGCGACGCCCATGACGAGCGGGACCATGACCTCCGGGATCACCGGCTTGCCGGTCTCCCTGGCCGCGATCACGGCTGCCTCGAAGATAGCCCGCGCCTGCATCTCGGCGATCTCGGGATAGGCGATGGCGAGCCTGACGCCGCGGAAACCGAGCATCGGGTTGAACTCGTGCAGCTCGGCTGCGCGGTGCTTGAGCGCCTCGGGCGTGACGCCGAGCGCGCTGGCGACCGAGGCGATCTCGGCCTCGCCATGGGGCAGGAACTCGTGCAGCGGCGGATCGAGCAGGCGGATCGTGACGGGGAGGCCCTGCATGATGGTGAAGAGCTGGACGAAGTCCTGGCGCTGCATCGGCAGGAGCTTGGCGAGCGCGGCGCGGCGGCCGGCGTCGTCATGCGCCAGAATCATCTCGCGCATCGGCTGGATGCGGTCCTCGTCGAAGAACATGTGCTCGGTGCGGCAGAGCCCGATGCCTTCCGCGCCGAACTCGCGGGCGGTGCGCGCATCGTCGGGCGTCTCCGCATTGGCCCGGACTTTCAGGCGGCGGACCTTGTCGGCCCAGCCCATCAGAGTGCCGAACTCGCCCGACAGCTCCGGCTGCTGCATCTTGATCTCGCCGAGCATCACCTGGCCGGCGCCGCCGTCGATCGTGATGAAGTCGCCGGCCTTGAGCACGGTGGCGCCCACGCTCATCGTGCCCTTGGCGTAGTCGACACGGATCTGGCCCGCGCCCGAGACGCAGGGCTTGCCCATGCCGCGCGCGACGACCGCCGCATGCGAGGTCATGCCGCCGCGCGTGGTCAGGATGCCTTCGGCGGCGTGCATGCCGTGAATGTCCTCAGGGCTCGTCTCGACGCGGACGAGGATGACCTTGCGGCCGGCCTTCCTGGCGTTCTCGGCGTCGTCCGAGTTGAAGACGATCTCGCCCGCGGCGGCGCCGGGCGAGGCCGGCAGGCCGGTGGTCAGGATGCGGCGCTCGGCCTTGGGGTCGATCGTCGGATGCAGGAGCTGGTCGAGCGCGCCGGGCTCGACGCGGCCGACCGCCTCATCCTGCGTGATCAGGCCCTCCGTCGCGAGTTCGACCGCGATGCGCAGCGCAGCCTTGGCGGTGCGTTTGCCGGAGCGCGTCTGCAGCATCCAGAGCTTGCCTTCCTGGATGGTGAATTCCATGTCCTGCATGTCGCGATAGTGCCGCTCCAGGATGCCGTAGATGCGGACAAGCTCCGCATAGGCGTCCGGCATCGCCTTCTCCATCGAGGGCTTGTCGGAGCCGGCCTGCTTCTTGGCGGCCTCGGTGATGTCCTGCGGCGTGCGGATGCCGGCGACGACGTCCTCGCCCTGCGCGTTGATCAGGAACTCGCCATAGAGCGCATTCTCGCCAGTCGAGGGATTGCGGGTGAAGGCGACGCCGGTCGCCGAAGTGTCGCCCATATTGCCGAACACCATCGACTGCACGTTGACGGCCGTGCCCCAGGCGGCGGGGATGTTGTTGAGTTCGCGATACTTGATCGCGCGCGCGTTCATCCAGGAGGAGAAGACCGCGCCGACCGCGCCCCAGAGCTGGGCTTCCGGTTCCTGCGGGAAGTCGGAACCGAGCGCCTTCTTCACAATGTCCTTGTATCTGCCGACCAGCACCTTCCAGTCATCGGCGGACAGGTCGGTGTCGAGATGCAGGCCCTTGCGCTCCTTGTAGTCCTCGAGAGCCTCCTCGAAATGGCCGTGGTCGACGTCGAGCACGACATTGGAATACATCGTGATGAAACGGCGATAGCTGTCCCAGGCGAAGCGGGCGTCGCCGGAGGCCTTGGCCACCGCCTCCACGGTGACGTCGTTCAGGCCGAGATTGAGCACGGTGTCCATCATGCCCGGCATCGAGGCACGCGCGCCCGAACGCACCGACACCAGAAGCGGATTGGCCGGGTCGCCGAAGGTCTTTCCGGTGAGCGCGGCCATCTCGGCCAGCGCCGCTTTCGCCTGTCCGTCAAGCTCGGGCGGGAACTGCTTGCCGTTGTCGTAGTACCAGGTGCAGACCTCGGTGGTGATGGTGAAGCCGGGCGGAACGGGCAGGCCGAGATTGCTCATCTCGGCAAGGTTGGCGCCCTTGCCGCCGAGCAGGTTCTTCATCCCCGCATCGCCTTGCGCCTTGCCATCGCCAAAGGTGTAGACCCACTTCGCTCCAGCCATCACAACAGCCTCTTCCCAATTGAACCGGGCAGACGAACGCACCGGCGGTCGAATGGTTTCGCTTTCGCGCAGCCGAGACTGCGCGCGGGCCGGTCATGCCGAAAAGCGCGGGAACAATCAATCGGCGGCGGGCCAGCGAGAGCTGCCTCACGGCCGTTTCCCCTTCGCCCCGCGTGGCCAGCGCAGCGGCCAGTTGACGATGCGCTCGGGCAGATCCTCCTCGGCGATATCGTCCTCGCCGGCGAAGACCCGGCCGCGCACCGAGACGCCGGCCGCGACCACGGTCTCCGGGTCGCCCGAGACGAGCGGGTGCCACCAGAGTAGATCGCGCCCTTCGGCGACGAGCCTGTAGGCGCAGGTCGGCGGCAGCCAGCGCAGCGTGCGGACCGCATGGGGCGTGAGCGTCACGCAATCGGGCACTGTCGCCGATCGATTCGGATAGTCCCTGCAGCGGCAGGCCCCGGCGTCGAACAGCCGGCAGCCCACATCGGTGGCGAGGATGCGCCCGCTATCCTCGTCCTCCAGCTTGACGAGGCAGCAGCGCCCGCAGCCGTCGCACAGCGATTCCCATTGCTCCCGCGACATGTCGTCGAGCGCGGTCGTGCGCCAGAACGGCGCGGCGTTTGGGGCGATGTCGGAGGTCATCGCCCCTTATGCGCGATCGGCGCGACTTGCGAAAGCGCGCTAGCTCCGCGCCCGCAACTCCGCCTGCGAGCGGCCGATGATGCCGGGATAGCGCTTGTCCGGATACCACGGCGTCCGCCCGATCGCGTCGAAGCCGGGCAGGCTCTCCATGTGCTGGACCATCCGGGTTCGCATGGCCTGGTCGGGAAGCGGGCCGCGCAAGGCCCCGAGATTCTCCTGCGCATGCGCCGGGTCGGAGGTCGCCGAGAGCACGCAGGTCACCGCCGGGTTGGCCATGACGTATTTCAGGAAGAACTGCGCCCAGTTGGCCGCGCCGAATTCCCTGGCGAAATCCGGCAGCGGCCGGCCCTCGACGACCTTGTGCAGGCGGCCTTTTTCCAGCGCCATGTTGATGAAGACGCCGCAGCCCTTCTCGGCTGCGGCCGGCAGAACGCGCTGCTCGGCGCCGCGGTTGAAGATCGAATAGTTCACCTGCACGAAATCGACGTTTCCGCGCGCGATCCAGCCGGCGAGCACGTCGTGATAGACGTTCTCGTGATGGGTGACGCCGACGAAGCGGGTGCGGCCCTCCTTCTTCCAGATGTTCAGCATCGGCACGACGACGTCGACATTGACCAGGCTGTGGCACTGCATCAGGTCGAAGCTGCGCCGCCAGAGACGGTTCTGCGACTGCTCGAAGGAACGCCGCGCATGGCTGTCATCGGCCAGGAACTCGCCGGTGACCCAGAGCTTGTTGGCGATGAAGAGCCGCTCGTTCAGCCCCTGCGCGATCAGCGCGTCGCCGACCGTAGTCTCGCCCGTGCCGTAGAGCGGCGAGGTGTCGATGACGCGCACGCCCGCTTCGGTGTAGAGCCGCGTCACCTCGCGCAGATGGTCGCGCCGCTCGCCCGGCAGCGTGTCGAAGGTGAGGAAGGTGCCGAGCCCCAGCGCCGGCAGCGCCTCGCCGCTGCGCGGGATGGTGCGGGTGATCAGATCACCGAGAGCGGGCCGCGCCGGAGCCGTCTGGGCGCTGACGGCAGGCGGCAGCGCGAAACCGGCGGCAGCGGCCGCGCCGCCGCCGAGCAAGGCGCGGCGATCAAGGGACAATCTGTGGGGCTGAGTTTCGAACATGGCGTCACCTCTTGATATGGGGCCACGGCCGCAACCCGCGCAGCGACCGCATGACCCCGACGCTATGGCGATGACGGGCGGCCGGGCGCGCGCGATCCCGATGCGAGGGCCGCGATGCTGACGAAAAGCGAAGGCCTGCCCGATCAGGATCGCGCGCCTCGCGTCAGGATCGCGCGCGCCGGCATGCTTGAGCCGCGCTACACTGAAGGCCATCGGGCGTTCCTCGGCCCTCGCGGCGAAAGGCCATGCATGACGATGTTCCGCCGCGCCGCTCTGCTGATCCTCCTGCTCACCGCGCCCTGTCTGGTCACGGCGCAAGATCGCGTCGTCAATGATCGCGTCGTCCTGTCCGGCTTCGCGATCGACCGCACCGAGGTCACGATCGGGCGGTTCCGCGAGTTCGCGCTCGCGACCGGCCTGACGACGCAGGCCGAACGCGCCGGCCATGGTTATGAATACGGCGCCGGCTGGGAGCGCCGGCCGGGCTGGAGCTGGCGGCGCCCCTTCGGCGCGGCCGACACGGCAGAGGCCGATGCCCGCGCCCCCGCCGTCCATCTGAGCTGGTCCGAGGCGCGCGATTTCTGCGCCTGGGCAGGCGGGCGCCTGCCGACGCGGGCGGAATGGCAGGAAGCCGCCTACCGCGAGAGGCGCGAGACGCCGGGCGACGGTTTCGCCGCCGGCAAGACCTACCCCTACCCCGTCGGAGACAGCCCCGACGGCATGAACCTGTCCGGAGCAGACCCCTGGCCGCGTCATGCCGCAGCCGGCGCGACGAAGCGCGGCGTCAACGGCCTGCACGAGATGGGCGGTAATGCCTGGGAATGGCTCGCAGACCGGCAGGGCGACAATGCGCTCACCGCCGGCGGCTCGTGGTGGTACGGCCCGCAGCAGACGCGCACTGAGGGCATGCAATGGAAGGCGGCGGATTTTTATGCCGTCTATGTCGGCTTCCGCTGTGCCTACGCCGCGCCCCGCTGAGCCGAGCGCCGGCGCGGCTGGTGCGGCGGCGGCCCGCTTGCTAGAATCCGGCATGTCCTTCGCGAGTGACCAGCAGCAACCCACGATCGCGGCGGTGACCTCGCCGCCCGTCGGCTGGCGCGCGCAATCCTGGCATGGCGGCCGCTTCGTCACCGCGAGGCGCGAGCGCACCGCCTTCGTCGAGGGCTCGATTCTGCTCCCGGACCATACCGTCATGGTGACCCTGCGCGGCGGCGCGGCCCGGCACGAAACGGTCTGCGACAGCGGCGAGCGGACGGACGGGCCCGACCGAGCGGGGCTCGCCTCCTTCCTCCCGGCCGGCTGCGAGCGCCGCTTGCGACTCCACGATGTCGGCTGGCACTGGGCTTCGATCTCGATCGCGCCTTCGCTGTTCGAACGTCTGCGCCCGGCGCGGACCCGCATCATGCGCCCCTTCGGCAACCGCGAGGACGCTTTCCTGCTCGGCCTGCTCGGCGAATTCGAGCGCCTGCATGCCGAGGACGGGTCGCTCGACGCGACCTATTGCGAGGCGATGACGCTCGCGCTGGTGCATTACCTTTGGCGACGCGAGCCCGGCGCGCCGCAGGCCGCCGAAGGCGGCGGCCTGCCGCGGTGGAAACTCAACCGCGTGCGCGACCATGTCGAGAGCCACCTTGGCGGCGAGATCAGGATGGCGGCGCTGGCGGAGCTGACCGGACTTTCGGAGGGCCATTTCCACCGCGCCTTCCGTTCGGCGACTGGACTGACGCCGCTGCAATTCGTCAATCGCCGACGGGTCGAGGCCGCCAAGCGAATACTGGCCACATCCGCGCCCTCGATCGTCGATCTTGCGCTGCAGGTCGGCTTTACCAGCCCGAGCCATTTCGCCCGGATCTTCCGGCACGAAACCGGCCGCAATCCGGCGCAGTTCCGGCGCGAGCTCGGCCAGGGCTGAAACCGCCCGCCAGGCCGACGCGTATCGGAAAGGCACAGGCGATGTCGGCACGAACCCTGCGACGAGCATTGGCGCTGGCTCCGTCATGTCTTGTAATCGCACGCCGCGTCACGATCTGATGCGCCAGCGCGGTTTCAATTGCCAAGCGCCCGGCTTCGCGGCAGGACAGTTTCCGAAGAACGTTTCCAAGGTTCCCGGCCGGTGATGGAGTTCAGGAAGCGACGGTGGACGACCCAGGCGAAGCGCTTCGCGCTCGCTTTCGACTCATGGGTCGACGCCGGGCTCTGGGGGGCCGGGCGCGGCCTCGGCGAACGTTATGAGCGCTTCCGCAGCATCATGGACCGCTTCACAGTCACTGGCGGCAAGCGGCTCGCCGCCGAGTTCGCCAGCGAAGGCCTGAATGTCGGAATCGCGGCTGCGTTCATCATGCTGGCGCTCGCCATCCCAGCCTTCCAGGAGGGCCGCGAGGAGGCGCTGAAGCACCAGGTCTTCGCCGTGACCTTCCTCGACCGCTACGGCTCCGAGATCGGGCATCGCGGCGCGCGCCACGACGATTCGCTGAAGCTGGAGGAGATGCCGGACCACCTGATCAAGGCTGTGCTGGCGACCGAGGACCGGCGCTTCTACGACCATTTCGGCATCGACGTGTTCGGCACCTTCCGGGCGCTCAGCGTCAATGCGCGCGCGTCGGGCGTGGTGCAGGGCGGCTCCTCGCTGACGCAGCAGCTCGCCAAGAACCTGTTCCTGACCAATGAGCGCTCGCTCGACCGCAAGATCAAGGAGGCCTTCCTCTCGATCTGGCTCGAATACCGGCTGACCAAGAACGAGATCCTGAAACTCTATCTCGACCGCGCCTATATGGGCGGCGGCACCTTCGGGGCGGCGGCGGCGGCGGAATACTATTTCGGCAAATCGGTGAAGGATGTGACGGTCGCCGAGGCCGCGATGCTGGCCGGGCTGTTCAAGGCGCCGACGAAATACGCCCCGCACGTCAACCTGCCGGCCGCCCGCGCGCGGGCCAACGATGTGCTCAACGCCATGGTCGACGCCGGCTTCATGACTGCCGGCCAGGTCGACAGCGCCAAGCGCAATCCGGCGACGCCGATCGACCGCAGGCGCGATTCGAGCCCGGACTATTATCTCGACTGGGCCTTCGACGAGATCAGGAAGCTCGCCGACGACGGCAAGCTCGGCCCCGAGCGCGTGCTGACGGTGAAGACGCCGCACGACCCAGCGATCCAGGAGCGCGCCGACGAGGCGGTCGAATCGATCCTGCGCCAGCACGGCCCCGGCTACCGGGCCAAGCAGGCCGCGACCACGATCATGGACACTGATGGCGCGGTGCGCGCCATGGTCGGCGGGCGCGACTATGGCGCGAGCCAGTTCAACCGCGCGACATCGAGCCTTCGCCAGCCCGGCTCCTCGTTCAAGCCCTATGTCTACGCGGCGGCAATGTCGGCCGGGCTCTACCGGCCCACGACCATCGTCACCGACCGGCCGGTCTGCATCGGCAACTGGTGCCCGAACAATTACGGCCGCTCCTTCGCCGGCTCGATGCCGCTGACGGTCGCGCTGGCGAAGTCGATCAATACGATCCCGGTGCAGATGTCGATCGCGATCGGCAAGGCGGCCGGCGAGACGCATGAGGCGCGCGCCGCCCGCATCGGCCGGATGAAGATCATCGAGACCAGCCGTGCCATGGGCCTGACCACGCCACTGACCGACACGGTCTCGCTGCCGATCGGCGCAGCCGAGGTCACCGTCATCGACCAGGCCGCCGCCTACGCCGTCTTCGCCAATGGCGGCAAGCGGGCCAAGCCCTATGCCGCGACCGAGATCAGAAACTCGCATGGCGAGGTGATCTACCGGCACGACCGCGACGAGCCGGCACCCGCCCAGGTTCTCAGTACACAGGTCGCCAACGACATCAACTTCATGCTCTCGAAGGTGCCGACCGAAGGCACCGGCCGGCGCGCGGCGCTGGAGGGCGTCGTCACCGCCGGCAAGACCGGCACGACCAACGGCTACAAGGACGCCTGGTATGTCGGCTATTCCGGCAATCTGGTCGGCGCGGTCTGGTTCGGCAACGACGATTCGTCCGAGACCAACAACATGACCGGCGGCTCGCTGCCGGCCATGACCTGGAAGGAGATCATGCAGTTCGCCCATCAGGGGCTGGAGCTGAAGCCGATCCCCGGCGTCGCGCCGCCGGTCGTCGACCCGAAGGCCGCGGCCATCGCGAAGGCCGCGACGCCGATACCCGCGCAGGCCGGCGCTCCGGCCGGCCCCGGCGCCGGCCACATGCCGCGCCAGTCCTTCGAGGCGCTCACGGCGGTCGGCTCAATGTTCAAGGCGGTCGAGCCGGCCCGCGTCGCGGGCGCGTCGGTGCAGGCGGGGATCAGGGAACTGAGCGGGGCCGGCGGAACGCGGCTTCGCTAGTCTCCGCGAGGGCGCTGGGCGACAGGCACTCAGCGCTCCCCGGCCATCTCTTTCCGGCGCATCCTACCTTCTTGAAGCCGGTTCCATCCGGAACTAGGCTTCCTCCCAACGCACCGGCCTAAAGGGTGCGGCCTATGGGAGTGGACTGATGAATCTGACGATCAAGACATGGGCGACGCTCGGCCTCTTGGCCGCCGCGAGCGCCGTATTCGCCAGCCCGGCTTACGCGCAGGCGACGCTGGACGCGGTCAAGAAGCGCGGCAAGATCCTGTGCGGCGTCTCGCCGAGTTCGGCCGGCTATTCCTACGCCGACGACAAGGGCGTCCGGAAAGGCTTCGATTCCGATGTCTGCCGGGCCGTGTCCTCGGCCGTGTTCGGCGCGCCCGACAAGGTCGAGTTCGTGCCGCTCAACACGAACATCCGCTTCCAGGCGCTGCAATCGGGCGAGATCGACGTGCTCTCGCGCCAGACCACGATGACCTTCTCGCGCGACAACTCGCTCGGCCTCGATTTCGGGCCGGTGGTCTTCTATGACGGCCAGGGACTGATGGTGAACAGCAAGCTCGGCGTGAAGAGCGCCAGCGAACTCTCGCAGGCCGCGATCTGCCTGCTGCCGGGCACGACGACGCTGCAGAACCTCGAGGACTACTTCAAGCCGCGCGGGATCAAATACGAGTCCGTCGTCTTCGAGGACAACAACGAGTGGCGCAACGCCTTCTTCTCGGGCCGCTGCGACGTCATCACCACCGACCGTTCCGATCTCGCCTCCGTTCGCGCCGTCGCCAACGACCCCAAGCAGTTCGTCATCCTGCCCGAGACGATCTCGAAGGAGCCGCTCGCGCCCGTCGTCCGGCAGAACGACAGCAACTGGAAGGACATCGTCTCCTGGTCGGTCTACACGCTGATCGCGGCCGAGGAATACGGCATCACGCAGGCCAATGTCGACGAGAAGCTGCAGAGCAAGGAGCCCGAGGTCCAGCGCATGCTCGGCGTCAGCGGCGATCTCGGCAAGATGCTGAATCTCGACAACAAATGGGCCTACAACATCATCAAGCAGAACGGCAATTACGGCGAGCTGTTCGAGCGCAGCCTCGGCGAGAAGACGCCGCTCGGCCTGACGCGGGGCCCCAACCAGCTCTGGACCAAGGGCGGGCTGCTCTACTCGCCGCCGTTCCGGTGAGCGAGGCGCAGATAGGCTGACGCCGACCCTGCCAACTCTCCGCCGTCATCCCGGACGCAGCGAAGCGGCGCTCCGGGATCCATCATAAAGCGCCGCCGTGCCCTAGGATGGATCCCGGATCTGCGCCGCTCCGCGGCTTGTCCGGGATGACGGAGTGGGTTGGGGGCGTTCTTCGACCTTGAGCCACCACGCCTGTACGGAACCGCCGATGGCATCCCCCGCCTCCAGCCCGACGCGGCTGCTCTACGACGTGCGCGTGCGCGCCGTGCTGTATCAGGTCGTCGCCGTGGCGCTGGTCGTCGGCGTCGGCTTCTATCTGTTCGGCAACGTCTCGCGAAAGCTCGCGGAGCAGAACATCGCGACCGGTTTCGCCTATCTCGACCGGCCGGCCGGTTTCGTCATCAGCCAGTCCTTCATCGCCTACGATTCCGGCAACAGCTATGCGCGCGCCCTGCTGGTCGGCATCTTCAACACGATCTGGGTCTCGGTCTTCGCGGTCGTGCTCTCGACGACGATGGGCCTGATCGTCGGCATCGCGCGGCTCTCGCGCAACCCGATGCTGTCGCTGCTGGCGCTGCTCTATGTCGAGGCGCTGCGCAACGTGCCGCTGCTGCTCTACCTCTTCCTCTGGTATGCGCTGATCATCGGCGTCTTTCCGCCGGTGCGCGAGGCCTGGCAGCCGCTTCCCGAGGTCTTCCTCAGCAATGGCGGGCTGATCGTGCCCTCGCTGCGCTGGTCCGGCGCGCACAGCGCCGTGCTGGCGGCCGCCATCGCGGGCGTCGTTATGGCCTTCGTTGTCGCTGGCGTCTTCCGGCGCAGGCGGATGGAAAGCGGTCGGTCCCAGACGGTCTGGCCGTTCGTGCTGGCCGCGCTGCTGGCCCCGCCGCTGCTCGCGGTGCTTATCGCGCAGCCTGATTTCGTGGTGAACTGGCCCGAGCGCGGCCGCTTCCGCATCACCGGCGGCGTGCAGGTGACGCCGGAATTCACCGCGCTCCTCGTCGGGCTCGGACTCTCCGCCTCGGCCGGCATCGCCGAGATCGTGCGGGCGGGCATCCTCTCGGTCGGTCGCGGGCAATGGGAGGCGTCGCGCTCGGTGGGACTGCGCGACCGGCAGACCATGCGGCTCGTCGTGCTGCCGCAGGCCCTGCGCGTGATCGTGCCGCCTTTGACCAGTTCCTATCTCTCGACCTTCAAGAACTCCTCGCTCGCCATCGCCATCGGCTATCCGGACCTCGTCATGGTCTCGAACACGACGATGAACCAGACCGGCCAGGCGATCGAGGGCATCGCCATCTTCATGCTGGTCTATCTGACGATGTCGATCGCGATCTCGCTGTTCATGAACTGGTACAATGCGCGCGTCGCGCTGGTGGAGCGCTGAGATGGCCACCGCCGCCGAGATGGACGCCCTCAACCTGTCGCGCGCAGTGCTGCCGCCGCGCCGCGCCCGCAGCCTGACCTCGCTGAAGCCCTATTTCGGCACCCCGCTCAACGCACTGATCACGCTCGTCTGCCTCTGGCTGGTCTACCGGGTGGTCACCGGCGCCTGGGGCTGGCTCGTCACCCGCGCCATCGTCGAGGGCGGGCCGCAGGCCTGCAAGGCCGGCGCCGGCGCGTGCTGGCCGTTCCTGGCGGCGAAGCTGCGCTTCATGCTGTTCGGCTTCTACCCTTACGACGAGCACTGGCGGCCCGCGCTGGCGGTCGCGCTGTTCCTGGGCGCGATCATATTCTCGATGATCCCGCGTTTCTGGACACGCGCGCTGCTCTGGCTCTGGCTCGCGGTTCCGATCCTCTGCGGCGTCCTCCTGTATGGCGGCGTCGCCGGCCTGCCCGTCGTCACCACGACGAACTGGGGCGGGCTGCCGCTCTCCTTCATGCTCTCCTTCGTCGGGCTCGCGCTCGGCTTTCCGCTCGGCGTCGTGCTGGCGCTGGCGCGGAGTTCCAAGCTGCCTGCGATCCAGGTCATCGCCATCGTCTTCATCGAGGTGGTGCGCGGCGTGCCGCTGGTTTCGATCCTGTTCATGGCCTCGGTCATGCTGCCGCTGTTCATGCCGGACGGGGTCACGGTCGACAAATTGCTGCGCGCGCAGGTCGCGATCATCATCTTCGCGGGGGCCTACATCGCCGAGACGGTGCGCGGCGGCCTGCAGGCGGTGCCCAAGGGCCAGCACGAGGCGGCGGCAGCGCTCGGCCTCGGCTATTGGCTCGCGATGCGCAAGATCATCCTGCCGCAGGCGCTGAAGATCGTGATCCCGCCGCTGGTCAACATCTTCATCGGCTTCTTCCAGGATACGACGCTGGTCACGATCATCGGCCTGCTCGATTTCCTCGATACGGTGCGCGCCTCGCTGCGCGACCCGAACTGGCAGGGCATCGCGGTGATCGAGGGCTATGTCTTCGCGGCCTTCGTCTACGCAGTGTTCAGCTACGGCATCGGCTCCTACAGCCGCTTCCTGGAGCGCCGGCTGAAGACCGACCACGAGCGAAGTCCGGGGCGCTGATCCCGGCCCAAAGCCGTTGACGCCGCCGCCCCGCCCGTTTCAACTCGCGCCATCGCCGCATCGCCGGCCAGAAACGGACCGCTCCGCCCGTGCGCGTGACCCATCTCTCCTATGTCGTGCTGCTGGGCGCCGGGCTCGGCCTTCTGTCCGCGCATCTGGCGATCGCCGGGCGGCCCGTGGTCGGGCGGGTACAGATCGGGCCATGGGACGCCTGGCCGAAGGGCGGCGGGCGCGATATCGACCCCTATCTGCGGGCCCATCTCGCGCGCGGCGTGCATCTGCCGCTGGGCGCGGGCGAAGGGCTCGAACTGATCGCCGATCGCGACAGCGAGGGCCGGGGCCTCGATGGGCGCTGCCGCTATCTCGTCAGGGGCGCCACGCCGACGACGCGCGGCTGGACGCTCGGCGTCACCGACGGGGCGGGCGAGCCCTTTCGACTGCCGCTCGACCGCACCGGCTTCAGCCATGCCGAGATCCTGCGCGACGAAAGCGGCGCGATGGCCATCCTGGCATCGGTGACGGCGGAGCCCGGCAACTGGCTGCCCTTGCCGGCGAGCGGCGGCTTCCAGTTCCGGCTCCGGCTCTACGACACGCCGATCTCCAGCCAGGCCGGCGAGCTCAGGCCCGACGTGCTGCCCGCGATCAGGCGGCTCGACTGCCGATGAGCGCGATCCACGACAGCGCCGCGCCCGAGTCCGGCGCCCCGCCCGTGCCGGGGCCGGCGCGCTGGCGGCCGCTGCGGAAAACGGGCTTTGGAGCCGGCCTGGCCCGGCTGGTCCTGCTGACGCTGGCCGGGCTCGTGCTCGCCGGCATCGTCCACATCGTCGCCGTGCTGATGATCCCGGTCCTGTCGGAGCGCGACGCGACCAGCGCCTATCTCGGCCTCGGCGTCGGCGGCAAGGCCGAACTCGTCTCCGGCCCCGGAGCCGCGACGGGCCTGCCGGCGCCGCTGGAGGCGGATAACTCCGCAGTCATGGCCGTCTGCGGCTATGATCTCACCTCGGGGCCGATGCGCGTGGTGGCGCGCGCGGGCGCGCTGCCGCTGGGCCTGACGCTGCACCGGCGCGGCGGCGGCGTGATCTACGCGATCACCGACCGGGCGGCGATTCGCGGCGTCGTCGAATTCCTGGTGATGACGGAAGCGCAGCTCGACGAGCGCGTCGCGCGCGACGAGGAGGGCCAGACCAGCCGCGAGCTGCGTATCGTCTCCGATACCGCGCAGGGGCTGATCGTCGCGCGGGTGCTTGCGCCCCTGCCCTCGGATCGCGGCGACGCAGAAGCGCTGGCGACCGGCGTCGCCTGCGGTCTGGCGGACTGATCAGCCCAAGCTCCGCTCAACCCTTGTAGACGACCGCGTCGTCCCGCCCGCGATCGGCGGGGACCGGCGCGCCACGCCCGCCCCCGAACACGCCGATCAGCGGCAGCTTGCAGAGCGGGCCGGATTCGGCCTCCAGCGCCATGATCGAGCGCTCGGCCCTGATCGCCTCGCGCGACGGCGTCTCGACCACGAGATTGGCGAGCGCGTAGCGATAGCTCTCGATCCGGTAGCCCACGCGCTCGCAGACCCAGAGGATCAGCCCCTCATTCTCGACGACGCGGGCGAAAGCAGGATCCTGCTTCTCCGGCGGCACATAGGGCGAGCCCTCGGCCGCCTTCAGGCGCACGCGATCCGCCGCGACGACACGGCCGGCATTGGCGCGGAAGGGGGCCAGCAGCAGCCGGTCGGCATTGGCGTCCTCCGACAGCCGGTTGTAGCGCGAGGCCTGCGAGGCGTAGGAGCCGCCGGTCAAGGCGCGGTGATAATCGGCGATGGCGAAGGACTGCGCCTCCACTGGCAGGATGCGGGCATGGGCCAGGCCCGACACCTCCCGAGAGAAATGACTGCGTTCATGGGCGGGCATGACGAGCCGCCAGGCGCGGTCGCGCAATTGGTTCTCATCGTCGGTCATGCGGAACCAGGAGGCGGCCTCGCCGCGAGCCGTCGCCGACCAGAAGCCGAGTTCGGGCGCGATCGTATCGCTCCAGAGATTGGGACGCGGCCGGCCGAGATCGCCGGTGCAGGCGCAGAGCCACAGGCCGGCGAGGCAGGCGGCGGCGCGGCCTGCCTTGGCACGGCCTCCCTTGGCCGGTCGGCCCTTGCGGCTCACACCGGCTGCCCGGCGGCGGCTGCGCGGGCGAGGCGTTTTCCGCCTGCGGCGCGGCGCTTGCGCGGGCCGGCATCGGTGAGCGCCGTCTCCGGCTGCCGCTCGTAGCGGACGCCGGTGAAGAACAGGATCGCGGCGCTCTCGCGCGGCGCGCCGGGCTCGGCCTGCGCGGATTTGCGCCGCAGCGTGGCGGAGGTGGGCGCGAAGGGAATGACGATGGTCATGACGCGCCTCCTTGTCGGGCGCCGGGGGTTGTAGCGATGCAGCACCAAAGCGGTCTTCTGAAAGCGAGCATGCCCGCATGGGAAGCCCCACGCGTGGAGATGCTTTTTAGGCCCGTCTGACCGCATCAGGCCGCGACATGGTTAACGCCCCATTAATGCCTCGCGATTACCCTGCCGGAAGACGCAAGAATCTCGAAAAGAGCTGCCTTCATGACACCCCGCATCACCGCCGAACTCGCGCAGCTCGCCCATCTTGCGCGGGATGGCGGGCTCGATCTCAGCCAGGTTTCGCTGCGGGTGAAGGCCGACCTGCTGATGTCGATGCCGCAGCCTCCGGAGGCCGACCTCGCCGCCTTCAGCGAGATCGCGACCGCGCTTGCGCCCCAGATCAACGAGGAAACCGCGATCATCCTCGCCCGAAAGCTGGCCGGCTGGCGTCACGCGCCGCGTCCGGTGCTGGCTGCGCTGCAGGCGCGCGGCGGTCCCGTGCTGGCGGCGCTGCTGCGCCACGGGATGACGCTGCCCGCATCCGAACTCGAGGATCTCGCAGAACACGGCGCGATCGAGACCGCGCACGCCATGGCGGAGCGGAGCGACCTCACCAGCACCGCGACCCTGCTGCTGGTCGACCGGGCCGACCGCGCGCTCGATCTCGCCCTGATCGCGAATGCGTCGGCGCCGCTGCCGCGCGCCGCACTCGATCTGCTGGTCGCGCGCGCCCGCACCGAGCCCGCCTATGCGCAGGGCCTGCTGGCGCGCCGCGATCTGTCGAATGCCGAGCTGACGCCGCTGTTCCTGCTGGCGGGCACGGAGCGGCGCACCGCGATCCTCGATTCGCTCGCCGCGATCGATTCGCTGAACCCGAGCGAGCGCCGCGCGAGCGTCTCCGCCGAGCTGTTCTCAGGCTGGCTCGCCACAGCCGGCGACGACCATCGCGGCGCGTTCGGCGCGATCGCCGACCATCTGCGCGGCGGTCAGGCTCTGGCCCACGCGCTGCATGACGACCGCTCGCGCGATCTGGCGGCGCTGGCGCTCGTCGCCTCGGGCGTCAGCGTCGAGGATGCGACGCGTTTCCTGATCCGGCTCTGCGACGCGACCGCCCATTCCGTGCCGCGCATCTTCGCGCTGGTCGGGCTGATGCGGGAAGTCAGGCCAGGCGTGGCGCTGCGCATCGTGATGCAGGTCGCCGGCGGCAACGTTACGCCGGGCGCGCGCAAGGGCCAGCATCAGCCGGCGATGGCGCCCGGCGGCACGCCCTCGCGCGCCGGGGCGGCGCGTCAGGACAGCCCGCAGCTCGTCAGCGAGATCATGCGGAAATTCGGGCTCAGGCGCTGAGCGCCTACGGCTCCACCAGCGGCAGGCGCGGATCGCCGCCGCGATCCTCGACCTCGACCAGCCAGAGATCGGGATCGAAGCGGCGTTCGCGCTCGACCTTCTCCTCGATCGTCGCGGGATCGCTATCGAGCACGAGCTGGAAGCGCCGCTCGCCGCCCGTCTCTGCAAGCGCCTGCGGGGCCGGGCCATAGAGCGCCGCAGTGCCGTCGAGCCGGTCGAGCTTGACGAAGATCGCGCCGGCCTCGGCCGCGCCGCGGCGGCGCAGCACGGCGACCAGCCCGTCATGGGCCATCTGGCGCAGATAGGCCGAGACCCAGAAATCGCTGGTCAGGCGCGCCATGGCGCAAGCTCGTCCGAACGGCTCAGTTCTCGACCGTGCGGCGCGGCGCGGCCTTGGCCCCGGCCCCACGAATCTCCGCCGGAGGACGGAAATCCGTCCCGTTGATCAGATCGGCGATCGGGTCGCGGGCAGCCGCGCTGCGGGTCGGCGCGGGAGCCGGCGCGGGCGCAGCGACAACCGGGGTCGTGCGCGGGATGCTGGTCACCGGGGCCGGCGGGCGCGGCGCGGAGGCCTCACGGGCGCCCTGCAGGTCGTTCGGACGCGAGGGCGGCAACGGGGCTGAGGTCGGGCTCGCCGTGGCGGATGCGGACGGCTGCGTCACCGACGGAGTCGCGGCCGGGCTCTCCTGCCGGCGATCGACCTGCCGTTGCGGAACGTTCGAGGACGGGGCGGAGACGATCGGGGCCGGGTGGCGCGCCTTCTGGAACAGCATGGCGTTCACCAGAATGGCGACCGCGACTGCCGAGAACAGCAGCAGAAGCAGGGTCCGGCCGGGCCTGCGCCCGACGATGCGGCCGATCCGCTGCAGCGGCGAGGCCTGGGCGCGGCGCGGCTGCGCCGGCCGCCTGACGGGCGCGGCTAGCGTGGCGTTGGAATGGGCGCGTGCGGCAATGGTCGACATGGGCGTTTCGCTCGTGCTCAGGCGGTCAGACGGATGGGTTCTTTGGTCTCGAAGCTGCGCTTGGGCGCGCGGGCGAATGTCGCGATCCTGACCGGCTGCGAGGCCGATGCGACGCCGCCGATCGGCAGCCGCACGCAGACGCGCGTGCCGTTGCCCGGCGCGCTCTCGATCGTGAGGCGGCCGCCATGCAGGCCGACGAGGCCGCGCACGACCGAAAGGCCGAGGCCAGTGCCCTCATAGGCGCGGTCATAGGAGCCCTTGGCCTGGAAGAAGGGGTCGCCGAGGCGCGGCAGGTCGCTGGCGGCGATGCCGATGCCGGTATCGGAGACCGACAGGTCGATGACGTCGCCGTCGCGCACCAGCGCCAGCACGACGCGCCCGCCCGGCGGCGTGAACTTCACCGCATTCGACAGCAGGTTGAGCATCACCTGCTTCAGCGCGCGCCGGTCGCCGAGGATCGGTGGCAGCTCCGGACCGAGCACCCGCTCCAGCGCGACCTGCCCGGTCTCGGCGCGCAGCGCGACCAGCGTGCAGCAATCGCGGGAGAGATCGTCGAGATCGAGCTGATCCTGCTCGATCGTCATCGCGCCGCTTTCGATCTTCGAGATGTCGAGCAGCGTATTGACCACGTCGAGCAGGTGATGGCCGGAATCATGGATGATCCTGGCGTATTCCTGCCGGCGCTCGGCGTCGAGAACGCCATGGGCATCCGTGCTCAGCATCTCCGAGAAGCCGATGATGGCGTTGAGCGGGGTGCGCAATTCGTGACTCACCGTCGCCAGGAACTGACCCTTGACGTCGCTCGCCTGCAGCGCCTCGGCATGGCCGCGGGCGCGCTCCTCGTCGAGCGCGCGGCGCGCCGTGATGTCGCGCGTCACGCAGACCACGGCTGCGCCGTCGCTTGGGCCGGCATTGGCGATGCGGTGGGCATGCATTTCCAGCCAGAGCGCGACCGGAGCCTCGCCTTCGCCCGGCACGAAAAGAGTGCGGAAGCAGGCGGTGGTGTCGCCCGCGCCATGGGCGGCGTCGCTCAGCGCCTTCAGGAACAGCGGCCGGTCGGCGATGTGGACGCGGTCGAACAGGCCCCGGCCATGCAGTTCGGCCGGCTCGGCCCCGGCGAGCGCTTTCGCCGCCGCATTGGCGAAGACCACCGCGCCGCTGGCGTCATGCCAGGTGACGAGATCGCCGACATGGTCGAGCAGGAGCTGGGCGCGGGCGTCGGAGGCGCGGTGCTCGCGCAACTCGTCGTCGCGACGGCGCAGGAAGCCGACCGCGATCGCCATGGAATGCAGGATCGCGATGGTGACGAAAGCCGGCATCATGCCTGAGGTCCAGGGCGCGGGCGCGGCGAAGGCGCCAAGCTGGTGCAGCGTCATGACGCTCGCCAGCGCGATCGCGGCGATGGCGCTGGCCCTCGCGACGAAGGGACGCGAGCCGAAGAACATCGCCTCGGCCGGCACGGCGGCGAGCCAGAGCAAGAGCGGCGAGGCCGCGCCGCCGGTCATGCCGGCCATGGCGCAGATGAAGATCGCGAGCGCGGCGGCCGATATGCAGTGGGCGATGTCGAGGCGGCCGGTGCGCGACAGGACGACGACCGCCAGAAGCGGCAGCGAGGCGGCGGCGACGACCAGCGCCTCGAACCCGCCGAGCGCGCCGCGCCAGGCGAGATAGGCGGGAGCCAGACCCAGGCCGAACGCGCCGACGCCGAGCCGCGTCAGCATGAAGCGCTCATGCCGCATCCGCTCCAGCGAATTCGACAGCACCGATGGATGCACCATCGCCGCCACCTGTGTCCTGATCGCCCTGATGGCCATGAATATCCGCAACGCCTTGACCTGTGCAGGCCTTGACGCCTGCGTTGGAGCGATCCTCGCCAGCGCCGGTTTAAGCCGGACTTAAAGGGCACGCTGCGCAGGCGTGGCAAAGCTGTGGCGGAACGCCACCTGGCCCAATGATCGCAATGACTTGCTGACAGAATGAGCGCGCCGGCGAGCGCAGCCGAGTTTGCAAGCAGGGTGAACGGAAGCTGAAGACGGAGCGCAGCATTCGATTCAAATGCAAGCTCACACGCTGACGCGATCTTCGGCCCTGCATGCCTATGGTCGCAACGGGATCGGGACCGGCTGCGGCCGCCCGCCGGAATGGGGATACGGAGATGGCCTATATCCTGCGCAGCCTCGCGGTGATCGGCGTGATCGCGCTGAACTCGCCCGTGCATGGCGGCCGCTCGGACACCGGGGGCGCTGCCGAAACCGTACGCGCTGCCGCCAGGGTCGCGAGCCAGATCGATGCGCGCGGCGCGATGAGCGGCGTCGCTGCGGCCCGCGAGGCGGCCGAAATCCTCGCAGGGCTTGATCCCGATACGCGCAAGCGGCTGCTCGACATGACGCTGCAGGCGGCCGCCGCGCGCCAGGGCGCCAATGCGCGCGAGACCACGGCCAGCATCCGCTGACGCGCCGGCTGCGGCTCCGGGAGCGCTTGACGGCGGCGACGGACGCGCCGAAGAGGCGTGCTGCACGAGCCCCGCGAGCCAACGGCCCCTAACCGAACCATGAGCGCAAGCCTCGACGAGATCATCGCCAATTTCGACCTGCTCGAGGAGTGGGACGATCGCTACCGCTATCTGATCGAACTCGGCAAGGATCTCGAACCTCTGTCGGAAGAGGCCCATAACGACCTCAACAAGGTGCGCGGCTGCGCCAGCCAGGTCTGGCTCGAGGCGCGCCGCGAGGGCGGGCCGGGGCCGGCGACACGGCTGCATTTTCGCGGCGACAGCGACGCCCATATCGTGCGCGGGCTGGTGGCGCTGGCGCTGGCGATCTATTCGGGCCGGGAGGCGCGCGAGATCGCGACCACCGATGCGTTCGCGACCTATGAGCGCCTCGGGCTTGCGGCCCATCTGACGCCGCAGCGCTCCAACGGCGTGCGCGCCATGATCGACCGGATCAAGACCGACGCACGCGCCGCCGCCGAGGCCTGATCGTCAGGCCAAGGCCCCCGGCATCAGATGCGGCTTCGCATCGTCGGCCTGCCAGACCGAACGGCGCGGACGCGCCGCCCGCTCGCCCAGCCCGTAATGCGAGACGAGCCCCGCCAGCGCCAGCCGCAGCACGATCTTGGCCGAGCGCGCCGGCCAGCGCCGCTCGCGCTCGACCAGATCGAGCCTCTTCAGGAAACCGCAGACGTCGATCGCCAGCCCCGAGAGTTCGGGGCCGAGCCGGTCGCAGGCCTGCCGCACGCGCTGGCGCGCCGCCATCGATGCGTCCGAGGCGCTGGCGGGGTCGCGCCCGCCCGGCCCGCGATCATCGGGCGAGAACGCCGCGTCCCAGTTCATCGTGACGCGCGGCAGCATCTGGGCCAGCGTCAGATCGGCCCGGAACCGCTCGCCGGCGGCGAATTCGGCCGCCGATATCTGCGGCTTGCCGTCCTTGCCCATGCGGCGGTGCAGCCAGAGAAGAGGGCTCTCGCGCTCGTCGACCAGCACCATCCGCTGCTCGCCATCGACACCGACGAGACGGCTGGACAGAGCGCGGTCGGGGGCCGCGCCGCCATCTGACAAGACGAGGCGGCGGGCCCGCCCGGCCCCGATCCAGCACGCCAGCCCGTCCGCGACCAGCGCCTCGGCGGCCGCCATCGGCGCATAGCCTGCGCCGAGCGTCGTGCCGTTGAGCGTGCGGTTCAGCGACAGCCGGCCGCAACCCAGGGCCGAGACGAGGCCGAACGCGCCCGGCTGACCCAGATGCCGCAGCAGCCGGATGCGGGCGCCCTGATCCTGATGGTCGGCGCTCATCGCACGGCCTCCGTCCGGATCGCGGGCAACAGCGCAGCCGACATGGCCAGCAGGCCGAGTTCGATCGCCGCGAGCCCGAATTCGCAGCGCGCGTCGTCGCGCCCGTCCTCCACCCGCCGGCAGGCATGGCGCACCGTCGTGCGATCGCGCCCGAAGCAGATGCCGACCCGGCTGAACGACAGCCCGAACACGACATGGGCGAGATACATCGCCACCTGACGCGCCTGCGTCACGGAACGCCCGCCGCGCGCCGGGCCGCGCAGACTCTGCACCGGCAGCCCCGCCATCGCCGCCGCGGCGGCCTCGGTCAGGCGCGCCAGCGCCGTCAGATGCGCTGGCTCGCCGCGATATCGATACGTTATGTTCATGATATGTTCCGTAACTGGCTCTGCGAGGGCCGGCCTGCAACCGGGAGCATATATGAATATAATCCTATTTCTGGTTTGGCAAGAGCCTTGTCGTGGGGCCTGGTCGTGGGGCCTGGCAGGGGTCAGCCAAGCACGCTCCCTGACATGGCGATGGCAGGAGCCGAGAGAGCACCGGCCAAAACAAAAGCCGCTGGCGGACCAGCGGCTTTCAAAAACAGGCAGGCGGCAGGATCGCCGCGGCCGGTCCCAGGTCAGCGGCGCTTGCGGCGCTGCTGGCCCAGGCCCATCTTTTTGGCGAGCTGCGAGCGCGCCTCGGCATAGTTGGGCGCAACCATCGGATAGTCGGGCGGCAGACCCCACTTCTCGCGATATTGCTCGGGCGACATGTTGTACTGCGTGCGCAGGTGCCGCTTCAGCGACTTGAACTTCTTGCCGTCCTCGAGGCAGATCAGATAATCGGCCGTGATCGACTTCTTCACCGGAATGGCAGGCTTGGGGGCCTCGGTCGGGACGACCGGCGCGACGCCGCCAATAACGCGGTTCAGCGCGGCATGCACATCGCCGATCAGACCAGGCAATTCGGACGCTGGCACAGAATTGTTCGAGACATAGGCGGAGACGATGTCCGCGGTGAGCTCGATGAAATCCGAGCCGTCATTATCAGCCATGTGGCCTCACTCCTTTATGTGATTTTTGGACCGATTCTAGGCATGGATGCTCGCCCTTCTGGGCCACTTTCGGCTGCGACGGTCACGAAAAGCGGTCGGTCAAGAACCGCCAGACATGGAATCATCCCGAGAGGAACAACCAAAACCGATGTAGTCCAAAGTTAACATCCCCGCAAGTCAAAGCCTGCGGCGCGAATACGGTCGATCCTTGGAAATGTTTCAACAACTGGGACGTGTTTATGGTGACTGAAATATCAATTCGATCACCTCCCCCATGCGGCCCGGTTGTCTTGTCAACCTAGACTGCCACCTCTACCTGACAGGCTTCTGCATGATTTGGGATGGCGGTAATGGTTTCGGTAACAGGCGCTGGCGGGAATGGATCGGCCAAGACGGCTTTGCCAAGGCCGCCCAGAGCCGAGATCAGGACGCAGACCAGGATCGTCCACGGCACGATGCTGCAGGACGATTACGCATGGCTGCGGGCGGAGAACTGGAAGGATGTCCTGCGCGAGCCGGAACGGCTGCCGGCCGACATCAAGCGCCATCTCGATGCGGAAAACGCCTATTGCCGCACGGTGATGGCCTCGACGAAAGCCCTGCAGAAGGAACTCGTCGCCGAGATGCGCGGGCGCATCAAGGAAGACGATTCGAGCGTGCCGCAGCCCGACGGCCCGTTTCTCTACTATTCGCGCTATCGCAAGGGCGGCGAGCACCCGCTGATCTGCCGCAGGCCCCGTGACGGCCACCCCAGAAAGGGCAAAGACCGCGAGCAGGTGATGCTCGACGCTTCCGCGCTGGCCAGGGGCAAGGATTTCTTCGACCTCGCCGACGCCGAGCACAGTCCCGACCACAGATTGCTGGCCTGGAGCGCCGACGAGGCCGGCTCGGAACTCCATGTGATCAGGGTCCGCGACCTCGCAACCGGCGCCGACCTGCCGGACCGCATCGAGGACACGACCGGCGACATCGTCTGGGCTCGCGACAGCCGCTCCTTCGCCTATGTCGCGCTCGACGCCGATCACCGCCCCTCGAAAGTCCTGCGCCACCGCGTCGGCACGCCGGCGGCGGAAGACGAACTGCTGCATGACGAGGTCGACGCCGGCATGTTCGTCGATATCGGCGCGACGCAGTCGGGCCGCTTCCTGCTGATCAAGATCGGCGATCACGACACCTCCGAGACGATGATCCTCGATCTGACTGCGGACGCGGCCAGGCCCGTGATGATCGCGCCGCGCCAGGCCGGGCGGCGCTACGATGTCGAGCATCATGGCGATGATCTGCTGATCCTGACCAATGCCGACGGGGCGGAGGATTTCAGGATCGTCACCGCGCCGATCGCCGATCCCGCTCCCGCCAGCTGGCGCGACCTCGTGCCCCACAAGGCCGGCCGGCTGATCCTCGACCATGTCTGCCTGCGCGGCCGGATGATCCGGCTCGAGCGCGAGGACGGCCTGCCGCGCATCGTCATCCGCGACCTCGCCAGCGGCGCGGAGAGCAGCATCGCCTTCGACGAGGAGGCCTATGGCTTGGGCCTCGACGCCGGCTACGAATTCGACACCGACACGATCCGCTTCATCTACGCCTCGATGGCGCGCCCGGCCGAGACCTTCGATTACGACATGGCGAGCGCCGAACGCACGCTGCTGAAGCGCCAGGAGATCCCGTCGGGCCACGATCCGGCGGCCTATCGAGTGCGGCGCGTCTTCGCCAAGGCGAAGGACGGCGCGCTGGTGCCGGTCTCCCTGCTGCACCGGGCCGATCTCGTCCTCGACGGCAGCGCGCCCTGCCTGCTCTACGGCTACGGCTCCTACGGCTCGGCGATGTCGGCCTCGTTCCGGACGCGGCCGCTGAGTCTGGTCGACCGCGGCTTCGTCTACGCCATCGCCCATGTCCGGGGCGGCACGGAGAAGGGCTGGGGCTGGTATCTCGACGGCAAGCGCCAGAACAAGACCAACACCTTCACCGACTTCATCGCGGCCGCCGAGATGCTGGCCGATGAGGGCTTCACCGCGCGCGGCCGCATCGTCGCGGAGGGCGGCAGCGCCGGCGGCATGCTGATGGGCGCGGTCGCCAACATGGCGCCCGACCTTTTCGCCGGCATCGTCGCCGAGGTGCCCTTCGTCGATGTGCTGAACACGATCCTCGACGAGACACTGCCGCTGACGCCGCCGGAATGGCCGGAATGGGGCGATCCGATCCGCGACGAGGCGGCCTTCCGGATGATCGCGAGCTACTCGCCCTATGACAACGTCAAGCCGCAGGCCTACCCGCCGATCCTGGCGATGGGCGGGCTGACCGATCCGCGCGTGACCTATTGGGAGCCGGCGAAATGGGTGGCGCGGCTGCGCGCGACCATGACCGGCGGCGGGCCGGTGCTGCTCCACACCAACATGGACGCCGGCCATGGCGGCGCGGCGGGACGTTTCGATTCGCTCAAGGAGACCGCACTCGCCTATGCCTTTGCGATCGAGGCGGCAGGCGGGCGCTGGAGCATAGTCGAGCAGGCGCGCGCCTGATTACGACTGCTTTTGCAACATTCCACACTCAAATCGAAGCGCGAGAACCTCGACGCGAACCCCTCCCCCTCGTGGGGAGGGGAAGGGGTGGGGGGCGTGGGGCCAGAGCAACTCGTTTAATCGGATGGCGGTATCGCTGCTGCCGGCTCGACTTTTCCCAAAGCCCGCTCACCTAGTCGTTCGCCCCCCCACCCCTGCCCCTCCCCACGAGGGGGAGGGGTTTCCGTTGGGCTTCCGAACGCGACCAACCGAGGCTCAACCTTACCTCCGCGGCGTCTAGGCCCCCAGCCGGTTCTTCTCGCTGGCGAGGTAGGTCTTGAGTTCGTCCATCGAGGCGAAGCTGTAGTCGCCCTCGGGCGTGCGCGCCTGGATCGACCCGTCGGCATAGATCGTGAAATGCGCGGTGCCGACCTGGTAGGCGCCGACGACGCCCTCCTCGGATGCGGCAGGAGCCGGCGGCGCGACGGATTCCGGCTCGGGCGCGGCGGCCGGTTCCGGCTCGACCGGCTCATCGGGCAAGGCTGGCATATCAGACACCGGTTCGATTTCGGGCTCGGACACAAGCGCGAAGCCCGGCAAAGGCTCGGGCTCCCGCTCGTCCTCGCCCTCCGGGAGCGGCGGCGCTGTGAGGGCAGGCTCATACGCCTCGACCTCGGCTGGCGCGACGGTCTCGTCGGCCTGGAATTCGTCCGCGACGAACGGCGCGGCCTCGCGCGTCTGCGGCGGCCAGATCGGCGGCTCGACGACGGAAGGCTGTGCCGACGCGGGCTCAGCCGCGGCCTCCGGCTCCGGCGCGGCCGCAGGCGATGCTCCGAACCAGCGCTCATGACCCGGCCTGATCGCCGTCATCCAGCCCGCGGCCGCGTCGATCTCGCTCTCCGACGTTTCGCGGCGTTCGCCCGCCAGCGGCGGCGCGGCAAGGTCGTCCCAGACCGGTTCGTCCTTGGCCGCATCGGCGCTGGCGGCATCGTCGCTAGACGACGTTGCGGCGCCTAGCGCCAGCCTGTCGCGAAGACGATCGAAATCCTCGTCGATGGCATCCTCGGAGATCGCACCTGCCGGGAGTGTCTCGGGCGCCATCTCGGACCTGCCGAAAGGATCGCGGGCCACAGGAGCGCGCTCGGCCTCGCCTGTCGCCTCGGCCAGGGCGACCTGGAACTCGTCGGCTGTCGCGACCGGGAGGGGCTCGGGCTGCGTTTCAGATTCTGCGTCAGGCTCCGGCCAAAGGATCGGCTCGAAAGGCTCGGCCGCTGGCGTTTCGGTCATAGGCGGCGCGGCGAAGAGGTCGGGCTCGTCCTCGCGAGCCATGTCGCCGGTCTCAGCCGACGCGGCGCTGTCCTGTTCGTCCGGTTTCGCTTGCGCTCCGGGAGCCTCCCGGGAGGCTGCCGCGACTGCGCCGGCGGCCAGCACGCCTCCTGCCGCAAGCGCGCCGCCCAGCACCGCTGGACCACCGCGTGTCCCGTTCTCGTCGACCGCCCGAGGCGGACCGGACGACAGATCGGGCTCCGGCTCGCGCGCGTCACGGCCGTTTGCCATCGACGCGACGGAGACCGCCATCACCGCATTGGACAATTGCCCGCGCACGCGCCGCAACTCGGCCATGACGCGCGACAAGGCGAGCATCACGACACCTGCCGTCACCAACACCGTGCCGACGATGACCAGCGTAAAGCCGCGCTCGATCAGGATATAGGGCCAGCCCTCGACGATGGCGTAGGCGCCGCCAGCGAGAAATCCAAGACCCAGGACTGTGAAGAGAATGCTCAATGCGAAATCCTTGACCGTATTCGTGGAGCAGCGCCCTGCGGAGCCGGCCACATGCCCGACGGCGGCGATCATCTAACGTATTGAATAAGAGAGAGTTTCAATATCACGTCCCGATAGTGCGATGAATGGGGCGTCAGTGAGGCGAAGCAAGGTCGGGCGGCCCCGCCCGCGCCGCCGGTTGCCGCAGCCGCAGCGGAGGCTTAACTAGGGCGTGAATGGTGGGAGGGTCCGCTGGTTCTCTTGCGAGTCTCATGCGAGGTCTCGCGCGGGAACCGCGGCGGAAGCCATCCGTTTCATCACCAAGCCATTCGCGGAATTGCCGAATTGCCAGCTTCAGGAGAGGCCCGATGACCTTCACATTGCCCGATCTGCCCTACGCCCATGACGCGCTGCAGCCCTTCATGTCGAAGGAGACGCTGGAGTATCACCACGACAAGCACCACCTCGCCTATGTCAACAACGGCAACAACGCGATCAAGGGCACCGAATTCGAGGGCAAGTCGCTCGAGGAGATCGTGAAGGCCTCGCACGGCAAGAACCCGGCCGTGTTCAACAATGCCGGCCAGCACTACAACCATCTCCACTTCTGGAAGTGGATGAAGCCCAATGGCGGCGGCAAGATGCCGGGCGCGCTGGAGAAGGCGATCGTCGAGTCCTTCGGCTCGGTCGAGAAGATGAAGGAAGATTTTGTCGCCGCCGGCGTCGGCCAGTTCGGCTCTGGCTGGGCCTGGCTCGAGGTCAAGGGCGGCAAGATCGCCGTCTCCAAGACCCCCAACGGCGAGAGCCCGCTGGTCAACGGCGCCTCGCCGATCCTCGGCTGCGACGTCTGGGAGCATTCCTACTACATCGACTACCGCAACCGCCGGCCCGACTATCTCAAGGCCTTCCTCGAGAGCCTCGTGAACTGGGACTACGTCGCGGAGATGTATGACGGCGCGGCCAAGGTCTGAGCCGGCCGGACACCTGATACGGAAACGGGGCCTCGCGGCCCCGTTTTTCGTTTGCGGTGGTCAGCCACCCAATTTCAGGCGGCGACACTTCGCAGGAACTGGTCCACGGTCGTACGCAGGCGCAGCGCCTGGGTGGCGACCTCGCCGGCCGCGCCCCGGACTTCCTCGGCCGAGCGCCCCGTCTCCTCGACCGAATCGGCCAGCACGCTGAGGTCGCTCGACACCGACAGCGCCGAGGACGAAGCCATGGCGACGCCGCTGGCGATCTCGCCGGTGGCGATGGCCTGCTGCTCGATCGAGGTCGCGACCGAATTGGCGAAGTTCTCGATCGCGCCCATGCGCTCGGCGATGTTGCCGATCGCGCCGACGACCTCGCCGGTGGCGCTCTGGATCGCGCCGACCTGGGCGACGATGCGGTCGGTGGCGTCGGCGGTCTGGGAGGCCAGATTCTTGACTTCCGAGGCGACGACGGCAAAGCCCCTGCCCGCTTCTCCGGCGCGCGCGGCCTCGATCGTGGCGTTGAGCGCGAGCAGATTCGTCTGCGCGGCGATGTCGCGGATCAGGTTGACGACCTCGCCGATGGCGCGCGCCGTCTCGTCGAGCGCCCGCACGGAGCCCGCCGTGTCGCGCGAGACCGAAGCCGCCTCGACGATCTCGGTGCGGACGCGGCGGACCTGGAACTCGACCTCCCGGATGGCCGCGCCCATCTCCTCGGCGGCTTGCGCCGCGTTTTCGACATTGGCCGACGCGCCATGCGAGTTCTGCGCGGCGCGCGCGGCGCGGCCAGACGATTCGGCTGCGACCCGTGCGAGTCCGTCGGAGGCTTCGCTCATCCGGTCGGCATTGCTCTTGAAGGCTTCCAGCGCGACGCCGACCTCGGCGCGGAACAGCGCGATCGACTGGTCGACCCTGATCTGGTGCTCGCGGCGCTCGGCTGCGGAGACGTGCTGCTTCTCCTGCAGGGTCGCACGCTCGGCCAGGCTGACCTTGAGCACGCCAAGCGCATGCGCGATGGCGCCGATCTCGTCGCGCCGGCCCATGGCGTCGATTGCCGTGTCGAGCTTGCCGTCCGAGATGCTGACGATCGCCTTCGTCATGCTCTTCAGCGGCTTCATCGTGCGCGAGAGCGAGAACCAGAGCAGCGGCCCGAGCACGAGCAGGATCAGGATGCCGATGCCGATCGTGACGAATTGCTCCAGCGCGGCGCGGGCGACGAGGCGGGTCTTGTCGAAGCGGATGGCGATGTAGCCGATCTGGCGCTTGTGACCGCCGACCCGTACCACATGCAGCTTGGTGACATAGGTCTTGTCCTCGATCTCGGCCGAGGTCATCTCCATCAGCGCATCCCAGGGAGCGCGGCCGAGCGCGGCGGTGAGCGCGCGCGGCGTCAGGCCGAGCCGCGCCTCCTCCGTCCGGCCGGCGCTCGCCAGGCTGGACACGTCGTCGGCGACGATGCCGGCGTCGAAATCCGGGTCGCCGCGCAGCGATTCGAGGATGTAGCCAAGGGTGTTGGTGTCGCGGGCCAGGATCAGCGAGGGCGAGGCGTTGACCACCATCAGGGTCAGCGCGGTCATCTTCTGCTCGAGATCGGCGCGGGTCTTGCCGTCATTGTAGCGTGCGACCGCGATCACGACGAAGACGATGGCGATGGCGACGATGGCGACGGCGGCGCCGGCGATCTGCGTGCTGAGCGAGCCGGCACGTGCGGGCTTGGAGGACGCGCCAGCGGTCGAAGAATCCGCTCGCCTGAACCGGTTCATTGTGTCGATGCCCTTGCCGCCAGCCTTGAAGACAGGTCCGGACGGTTACCGCACCCCAACGCCCACTCTGGTCCGTCAGGGTAAATTTTCGATTGCGATATTCATGATCCTTGCAGCGCGGCGAACCGCCGGACCGCCAGACCGGGCGGCGGCGTAAAGGCTGCGAGTGCGGCATGCTCGAGCGGCCGCGTCGCGATCACGGGGTCGAGCATCGCAAGTTCGTCGTCGATGAAGCCGGGATGGCACATGACGAGATGGGCCGGGCCGGGCCGGATCAGGAAGCGCGCGAGATCATCCGCGAAATCACGGGCCGGATCGAAGGGGGAGGCGCCGGAAAAGCCGCGATTGACCGGAATGCCGCACCGCGCCGCCGCGCGACGCATGCCCCAGCCGAGACCTGAAATGACCAGCGCCTTGCCGACCGCGACGCCGCGCGCCCGGATCGCGGCCGCCCGGTCGGACGGGTCGCGCAGATAGACGCTGCCGGCCGGATAGCGCCGCGCAATCGAGGAGAGCACCGCGCCGCGAATGCCGGGCAGGACATGGACATGCTGATGGCCATCGACGAAATCGGGAGTGCGGCCGAGCGCCTGCTCGAAGGCGTCGAGCTGGCGGTCGATCTCCAGCGCGATCTCCAAACGGACCTCAGCGGAGGCGACGGCCGCCCGCGCCAGTTCGCCCAGTTTCGGCAGTTCGCCGCCCGGCGCGAGGCGTGGCATCGTGCTCAGCGGCGCGGCGCAGGTCAGGTTGAGATGCAGGCCGAGATCGGCATGGCCGGCATGGGCGGCGAGGTCGCCGGCGAATCGCGGCCAATGCGGGCGGTTGGTCATCGCGCCGGTGGCCGAGAGCCTGCCATCCTCCAGCAACGCCAGGATAGAGCGGCTGACTCCGTCAGTCATCGCGAAGTCGTCGGCGCAGAGCACGAAACCGGTCGTCATCGTCGGCTGTTGTCCCCGGTTCATCGACAATCATGTATCACGCGCGCCAATCATCCATGGGCGCCTTGCGGGCCGGCGCGCATCAAGGTCTTTGTGCGGATCGCGGCGCGCTGTCGAGCCCCCGGGCGCCATCGCGCCGGTCTTGGCCCGAGTTGAGAGGTCTAGGTTTTCGTGTCGGAGTCATCGCCTGCCCCTTTTTCGACCCGCGATACCGCCGGCGCAGACCGGCCGCAGCTCTCGATCGTCGTGCCCGTCCACAACGAGGCCGACAACCTGCCGCTGCTGGTCGAACGGCTTGACGCCGTGCTGGCGAAGGAGGTCAAGTCCTGGGAGCTGGTCTGCGTCGATGACGGAAGCCGCGACGGCACGCTCTCGGTGCTGCGCCTGCTCAACGCGCGCGATCCGCGCATCGTCGCAGTCTCGTTCAGCCGCAATTTCGGCAAGGAAATCGCGATCGCGGCCGGACTCGACCATGCGCGCGGCGACGCCATCGTGATCATGGACGCCGATCTGCAGCATCCGCCCGAGACGATCCCCGTATTTCTGGCAAAATGGCGCGAGGGCTATCTGAACGTCTATGGCCAGCGCTCGGACCGGGACGGCGAGAGCCCGCTGAAGCGCAACTTCGCGAGGATGTTCTACCGGCTCTTCGCCAGCTTCGGCGAGACGCAACTGCCCGAAGGCGCGGGCGATTTCCGCCTGCTCGACCGCAAGGTGGTCGATGCGCTGCGGGCTTTGCCCGAGCGCGCCCGCTTCTCGAAGGGCTTGTACGCCTGGGTCGGCTTCCGCTCGACCGGCGTCACCTTCGACGTCGCCGAGCGCGAGCATGGGCAGACCAAGTTCCGCTTCGGGAAGCTGTTCTCCTTCGCCTTCGACGGGCTCTCCTCGTTCTCGACCATCCCGCTCAAGATCGCGACCTGGGCCGGCGTCGTCATCGCCATCGTCGCGACTTTTGCCGCCGCCTTCTATCTGCTGCGGACGCTGTTCTTCGGCACCGATCTGCCCGGCTTCCCGTCGCTGATCGTCTCGATCATGTTCTTCTCCGGGATTCAGCTCATTTCGCTCGGCATGATCGGCGAATATGTCGGGCGCATCTTCGCGGAGGTGAAACGCCGGCCGCTCTACCTCATCGGCGAGCGCGTCGGTTTTGACGCCCGCACCGTCGATCACCCGCGCGGCGATGCGCTCCCGCCGCTGATCCGGTAGACGCAAGGCGGGCGATCTGGGATGAAGGCGGCAATACGTTTCGTATCGCCGGCCCCACATTCGCCGTCATCCCGGACAAGCTGCGCAGCAGCGCCGATCCGGGATCCATCGTAGGGCACCGGCGGCGCTCTAGGATGGATCCCGGGTCAAGCCCGGGATGACGGCGCAGGTTGAAGCAAAGTCGCCGCCCAACGATGCTCAGAAAAATCCTCTCCGTCGGCGGGTTCACGCTGCTCTCGCGCCTGACCGGCTTTTTGCGCGACATCGTGCTGGCCGCCGTGCTGGGCGCGGGCGCGCTGATGGACGCGTTCTCGGTGGCGCTGCGGCTGCCCAACCATTTCCGCGCCATCTTCGGCGAAGGCGCGTTCAATCAGGCCTATATCCCGAGCTTCACCCGCATTCGCCAGCAAGCCGGCGCGGCGGCGGCAGGCCTGTTCTCGAACCGCGTCTACACGCTGATCGTCATCGTGCAGATCGCGCTGCTCGCAGTCGCAATCCCCTTCATGCCGCAGGTGGTCAGGCTGCTCGCGCCGGGCTTCGCCAACGATCCGCAGCGCTTCGAGCTCGCAGTCGCGCTGACGCGGATCACCTTCCCCTATCTCACCTTCATCACGCTGGTGACGCTGCTCTCGGCCAATCTCAACGCGGTCGACAGGTTCGCGGCGGCCGCCGCCGCGCCGATCCTGCTCAACGTCAGCCTGATCGCGGCGCTGGCCGTCGCTTTCCTGTTCCCCAATGCGGCCTATGCGGCGGCGTGGGGCGTGGCGGCGGCCGGCCTGCTCGAGTGGCTGCTGCTGGCGGTCGCCGCGCGCCAAGCAGGCGTGGCGGCGGCGCTGACGCGGCCGCGCTTCGACGCCGACATGAAGGCCTTCCTCAAAGCGTTCGGACCGGCCGTGATCGGCTCGGCCGGCGTCCAGATCGCGCTCTTCGCCGACACGATCATCGCCTCGCTCTTGCCGGCCGGGGCCTATGCCGCGCTCTACTATGCCGAGCGGCTCTACCAGCTTCCGATCGGCGTGATCGCGATCGGGGTGGGCACGGTGCTGCTGCCGACGATGAGCCGCTTCATCGCAGCCGGCGACGTCGCGGCGTCCGACAGGGCGCAGAACCGCGCCGTGGCGCTGACACTGGTCGCAGCCGCGCCGTTTGCGGCCGCCTTCCTCGCGATTCCCGAGCTGATCGTGTCCGCCCTGTTCGAGCGCGGCCGGTTCGACGCCGCCGCCAGCCAGGCGGCGGGCGCGGTGCTGTTCGCCTATGCGGTCGGCCTGCCGGCGATCGTGCTGATCCGCACCCAGGTCGCGAGCTTTCAGGCGCGCGGCGACACCACGACGCCCATGGTCGTCTCGCTGACGGCGATCGCCTGCAACATCGCGCTGAAGCTCCTGCTCTGGCGCGATTTCGGCGCATCCGGACTGGCGCTGGCGACGGCGGCTGGGGCGTGGATCAATGTCGGGCTGCTGTTCCTGCTCGGCGTGCGGCGAGGCTGGGCACGGCCGGCGAAGGGGCTTCCGGCGCTGGCCGCCATCGTGCTGGTCGCCGCCGTGCTGGCGGGGCTGACGGCGCGGCTCGTCGCGCCGCCGCTTCTCGCTCTGGCGCAAAGCATGCCGTGGGAGCCGAGGCTTGCCGCGCTCGCCGGCGTCGGAATTGCGGCCATCGTGGTCTATGGCGCAGTCGTTGCCCTTGGGCTCAAGGCGGCCGGGTTGGTCAGGCTGCTGCGCTAAGGTTCAAGCCGCCGACTTGGCGAAGTCCATGTAGAGCTCGCGCGCCTTGCGATAGAGCGGGCCGGGCTGCAGTGTGACGTTGTCGATGCGCGTCACCGGCATCACCTTGGAGTAGTTGCCCGAGGTGAAGATCTCGTCGGCCTGCTCGAAATCCGAATAGCGCAGGCTGCACTCCTCCACCGTGATCCCGGCTCCCCGCATCAGACCGATGACGCGCTGGCGGGTGATGCCGTTCAGGAACGTGCCGTTGGGCGCGGGCGTCTTCACCACGCCGTCCTTGGCCATGAAGATGTTGGAGGTCGCGGTCTCCGCGACGTTGCCGAGCATGTCGAGCACCAGCGCATTGTCGAAGCCGGCCGCCTTGGCGGCGCGCAGGATGCGGGCGTTGTTGGGATAGAGACAGCCGGCCTTGGAGTCGGTCGGCATCGTCTCCATGGTCGGGCGGCGATAGATGCCTTGCGTCACCGTGAAGCCGGCGGCGGCCGGGGGCATCGCCGCCTCGAACAGGCACAGGCAGAACTGGGTCGATTCCGCGTCGGCGATGATGGTCGAGGGGCCGTCGGCCTCGGCCCAGTACATCGGCTTGACGTAGAGCGCCGTGCCGGGGGCGAATTTCTTCGCGCCTTCAAGCGTCTTCTCGACGATGAACTCGGGGGTCACGGTGGGCTTGAGGCCGAGCGCCAGCGCCGAACGGTTGACGCGGGCGGCATGCCTGTCGAGATCGGGCGCGACGCCGTCGAAATGGCGCGCGCCGTCGAACACGGCCGAGGCCTGCCAGAGCGCGTGCGTGCGCGGGCCGACGAGGCCGGGGTTGCCCTCATGCCACTCACCCTCGAACCAGCTCCAGGTCTGGGAATACCATGCCATCGCGGCGCTCCGATTTGGTCAGTTATGCTGACCGGCACCGTCTGCCCGCGACGGACCGACGTCAACATGGCGGCGATGATCTGATGTGATGGAAGCGATCGGAAGGCGTGATGGATCGCGTCGGCTTCGCTCACCCCCGCAGCGTCGCGCCGTAACGCTTGGCCAACTCGGCGACGATCCTGGCGCCGACCGCCTCGATCTCGGCTTCGGTGAGCGTCTTTTCCTGCGGCTGCAGCGTCACCGCCAGCGCGACCGATTTCCGACCCGCCTCGACGCCCGGCCCCTCATAGAGATCGAACACCGAGACCTCCGCGATCAGCGCACGATCCGTGTTCTGCGCGCTCTTCATCATCTCGCCGGCCGCGACAGATTTCTCGACGATGAACGCGAAATCACGCGTCACCGGCTGGAAGCCCGACAGGGCAAGCCTCGGCTTGATCTTGGTCGGCTTGAATTTCGGCAGGGGCAGTGCATCGAGATGGATCTCGAAGGCGACCAGCGGCCCCTTGACGTCGAGCGCCTTGAGGATGCGCGGATGCACCTCGCCGAAGGCCCCGATCACGCCCTTGGGGCCGAAACGCAAGGTCGCGGAACGGCCGGGATGAGCCCAGCCGGGGCCGCCCGCCACGACCTGCAGGCCGCCGACGGGCACGCCAAGTCCTGCAAGAAGTCCCATCACATCGGCCTTGGCGTCGAGCGCATCAGCTGGTCTGGCAGCGCCGTCCCAATGCCGGCCGACGCCTTCCAGCCGCGCCGTGCCGCGCCGCAGGCCTGCGGCGGCGATCAACTGACCCTCGGGCTCGTCGCTCTGGAACACCTGCCCGACCTCGAACAGCGCGATGTCGCCAAGTCCCCGGTCGGCATTGACTTGCGCCGCCTTGATCAGCCCTGGCAGCAGCGAGGGCCGCATGTCGGAAAGATCGGCCGCGATCGGATTGGCCAGCGCGAGCGTGGGGGAGCCGCCGCCGAAGAGTTTGGCGGCGTCCTTGGCGATGAACGACCAGGTCACGGCCTCGACCATGCCGCGGCTGGCGAGCAGACGCTTGGCGAGGCGCGTGCGCTTCTGCAGCACGGTCAGGACCGGTTTGACGACCTCGCTCTTGATGCGCGGCAGCGGCGTCGAGACGACACGGTCGAGCCCTGCGATGCGCAGGATTTCCTCGACGAGATCGGCCTTGCCCCCGACATCGCCGCGCCAGGACGGGGCCACGACCGTGACGCGCTCGCCCGCGCCGGAAACCTGAAAGCCAAGCGCGGTCAGCGCGGCCTGCATCTCGCTCTGCGGCAGATCGAGCCCGGTCAGGCGCTTGACCTCCGACCAGGGAAAATCGATCGCCAGGGCGTCGTCGGGCAGTTCGCCGGCGAGGACCATCTCGGAGGGCTCGCCGCCGCAGAGTTCGACGATCATCGCGGTGGCGAGATCGAGCCCAGGCCGGCAGAAATCCGGGTCGACCCCGCGCTCGAAGCGGTAGCGCGCATCCGAGTTGATGCCGAGCGCCCGGCCCGAACGGGCAATGTTGAGCGGGTTCCAGAGCGCGCTCTCGATCAGCACGTCGGTCGTGGTCTCGTCGCAGCCCGAGGCCTCGCCACCCATGATGCCGGCGAGCGATTCGACGCCGTGATCGTCGGCGATGACGACCTGCTCGTTGCTCAGCGTATAGGTCTTGCCGTCGAGCGCCAGAATGCTTTCGCCATCCTTCGCCCGGCGCACAACGAGATTGCCCCTGACCTTGGCTGCGTCGAAGACGTGCAGCGGCCGGTTGCGGTCGAAGGTCATGAAGTTGGTGATGTCGACCAGCGTGTTGATCGGCCGAAGCCCGATCGCCCGCAGCCGCGCCTGCAGCCACTCCGGCGAGGGGCCGTTCTTGACGCCGCGCACGAGCCGCAGCGCGAAGGCCGGGCAGAGCGGCCTGTCCTCGGGCGAAAAATCGAGCGTCACCGAAATGGGGCAGGGGAACGAGCCCCGGATCGGCTTCACGGCCGGCGTCCTCAGCGCGCCGAGGCCTGCGGCCGCGAGATCGCGCGCGACGCCGGCGACGCCGAGCGCATCGGCGCGGTTGGGCGTCACCGCGATCTCGATCACTGCGTCGTCGAGGCCGATATAGCTGGCATAGGGCTGCCCGATCGGCGCGTCGTCGGGAAGGTCGATAATGCCGTCGGACTCGTCGGAGGTCTGAAGCTCGGCCGCCGAGCACAGCATACCGTTTGATTCGACGCCTCGGATCACGCCCTTGCCGAGCGTGATGTCCTTGCCGGGGATATAGGTTCCCGGGGGCGAGAACACGCTCTTCATGCCGGTGCGGGCGTTCGGCGCGCCACAGACGACCTGCACGGGTTCGCCCGCGCCGGTATCGACCATGCAGACGCGCAGCCGATCGGCGTTCGGGTGCGGCTTCGCATCGATGACATAGGCGATGGTGAAGGCCGAAAGCGCCTTCGCCTTGTCCTCGACGCCCTCGACCTCGAGCCCGACGCGGGTGAGGGTCTCGGCGATGGCGTCGAGCGTGTCGGTGGTGTCGAGATGGCTCTTGAGCCAAGCGTGCGTGAATTTCATGAACGTTTCAACTAACGACGTTTGCTGAGAAGAGCGGCGATAATCGCGAGGCGCTGCTGCGGATCGAGGGCGCAGATGCTCGCAGCAGTCCAGAAGGCGTCTTCCATCAGGGTGTCAAGCTCGGCGTCGCCGATATCAAGTGGTCGAGGATCATAGTCCGCTTTCATGCGCAGCTCTTGCAGGGCTTTAAATGTCGTGGCGATGTTTTTCAGTGTTTCGTCGCCGCTTGCTGCTAGAAGGCTGTTTAGCAGCGGCCTGTGGTCAGGAAAGCGGTAAACTCTGTGCTGTAGGCGTCATCGAGCCGGTGTTCGGGCCTTACGACCTGCTCCGCAAAAGCACGCAGCAAAGCATGGAGGACCGCGTAGTACGCGGTCGAGACGGCTCTTCTAACTGAGACTTCGTGGAGAGCGTCACCCTTCGTCTTATGTTTCGCTAACTCCCACGCCAGCGTGATCAGATGATCAGAAAGATCAGCCATGTCGCGCGCGCGGCTGGACGACGACTCCCGGCGGATAAGTATCGTTGAGCGGCTTGAGCGCCAGATAAGGGAACCGATTGTCGCCTTGCGCCTCCAGCACTTCCATGACCGCCCGGATCAAGCGCGGAAAACGCCCTTCTTCATAAGGGATTTTGTCTTTCAGAAAGGTATCGACGAAGATCGCGGGTTCGCCCATCTGGTCATCGGCGAACCTGACGTCGACCTGGGCAACCATGGGGCCGAGGTGGTCGCGCATCGTCTGCTCGATCAATTTTTCCGCTTCATCGCGCTTCAGCATGGTCATGCTTCCAGTTGGTATGCCTCTTTATCATCGCCCCGGCGCTGCGGCCATGGCGTTCACGCTTCAGTCTTCAATACCGCCGGCGTCGCCGCATTCAGCTCATCGGCCCCATCCGTCCTGATCTTCATGGAGTTTCCGCGCCAGCTTACCTCGCGGGCGATGAAGGCGTAGGCCCAGATGCCCGGGAAGACGATGTCGCGCACGAGCAGCGCCGCCGGCATCCGCCAGGACGAATACCAGCCGACGCCGGCCGCCAGAGCCATCTCGGCGGCATACCAGGGCAGGAGCACGAGCAGCGGGCCGAGCCAGGTGGATAGCCCGAAAGCCGGCGCGGCGAAGGCGGCCAGCAGCGCCGGCACGAGCGGCCCGGCGAGGATCTCGGGCGCGAAGAAGGGCAGGAACGTCACGCGGCGCAGCCGCGCCCAGCGGAACTGGCGCTGCGCCACATCGCGCAGGGAGCGCGCGCCGAGCGGCTGCTCGAACGGCTGGCCGACGAGATGGACATGTTTTCCGGCGCGGCGGACCAGCTTGGTCGCGGCCGCGTCCTCGGCGATCTCCTGGCTAAGCGCCGCGATGCCGCCATTGGCGTCGAGAAACGGCTTGTTCCAGAGCATCGACTTGCCCTGCGCGAAGCCGAAGCCCAGCGCCTCGCCGGCATATTGCCAGCGCGCCTGGAAGGTGTTGAGAAAGGCGCATTCGACCTCGGCGCCAAAATTCTGCGGCCGCGACCCCGCCGGCGTCGAGCAGACGAGCCCGCTGTCGGGCCGCCACGCGGCGAGCATGCGCTGGATATAGTCCTTCGGCATCAGCACGTTGGAATCGGCGAGGATGACCCATTCGGTCGTCGCCGCCTCCCAGCCCTTGACGCAGTTGTTGAGTTTGGGATTGGCGCTGACGGGAACGTCGCCGATGATCAGCGAAACCCGATCTGCCCCGAAGCGGGCGATCTGCTCCTCGACCAGCGGCACGATCGGGTCGTCGGCGTCGGCGACGCAGATCAGCGTCCGGTAGCGCGCATATTCCAGCGTCAGGCCCGATGTCAGCGTCTCGCGGCTGAAGGCCTCGATGCCGCGCACCGGGCGCACGATCGTCACCGGCGGCAGGGCCGCGAGCACGGCCGAGCCCCTGTCCCGGCGGCGCAGCCGCACGAAGGCGATCGCCTGGCAAAGCAGGTTCGTCGCGACGAGCAGGCCTGCGAACAGGCCGGCCCAGACGGCGGCGCTCATCGGGTTGCCCTCCTGCTCAAGACGACAGCCCGCCGGTTAATGTCGGCAGGTCGAGCGGGCGAAAACCGTAATGGTTCAGCCAGCGCACATCCGCCTCGAAGAAGGGGCGCAGGTCCGGCATGCCGTATTTCAGCATGGCGATGCGATCGATGCCCATGCCCCAGGCGAAGCCCTGATAGACCTCGGGGTCGAGCCCGCAATTCCTGAGCACGTTGGGGTGGACCATGCCGCAGCCGAGGATTTCGAGCCAGTCCTCGCCCTCGCCGAAGCGGATCTCGCCGCCCTTGCGCGAGCACTGGATATCGACCTCGACCGAGGGCTCGGTGAAGGGGAAGAAGGACGGGCGGAAGCGCATCTTGACCTCATCGATCTCGAAGAACGCCTTGCAGAACTCCTCCAGCACCCATTTCAGGTGCCCCATATGCGCTCCTCTGTCGATCACCAGCCCCTCGACCTGATGGAACATCGGCGTGTGGGTCTGGTCCGAATCCATCCGGTAGGTGCGGCCCGGGCAGATCACGCGGATCGGCGGCTGCTGCGAAATCATGGTGCGGACCTGCACCGGCGAGGTGTGGGTGCGCAGCAGCTTGCGCTCGCCGTTGGAACCCGGCGCGAAGAAGAAGGTGTCGTGCATCTCGCGGGCCGGATGGCCGACGGGGAAGTTCAGCCTGGTGAAATTGAGGTCGTCGGTCTCGACATCGGGGCCTTCGGCCACCGAGAAGCCCATATCGCCGAAGATGACGGTGATCTCGTCGATGACCTGGCTGATCGGATGGATGCGCCCGCGCTGCTCCGGGCCCTCGCGCACCGGCAGCGAGATGTCGATGGTCTCGGCCGCAAGCCTTGCATCCAGCGCCGCATTGCCGAGTGCGTCCTTGCGGCTGGCGAGCGCGCTCTGGACACTGTCGCGCAGGCCGTTGATCAGCGGCCCCTTTTCCTTGCGCTCGTCGGGCGTCATGCCCCCCAGCGTCTTCAGCAGCGCCGAGATCGAGCCGGCCTTGCCGAGCGCCGCGATCCGGATCTGCTCCAGCGCCGCCTCGTCCGACGCCGCCGCGATGTCGGCGAGGAGCGTGCCATTCAGGGTGTCGATCTCATTCATGCCTGCTCTGGTCCGTTTGCGAGGCATCTTCTATGGTGTCGCCAACGGCGATGCTAGAGGCATCGTGCTGGCAAAGCATTGCGCGGACGGTGAATCCGGCGGTCCGACGAGGGGTGGACGCTCCAGGTATGACAAAGATATTGCAGCGCGGCGTCCTCTGGCTTGTGACCCTTCTTGCAGTCGCTGCGCTGGTTCCGAATCACGGCCTCGCGCAGGAGGGCCGCCGCGTCACCGTAACCGGCGAGATCAGCGATACCTGGTGCTCGATCAGCGGGCTGATGTTCGCCAAGGGCACGGCGCACCACCAATGCGCGATCTGGTGCGCGCTCGGCGGCATCCCGGTCAGCATCCGGGATGCGAGCGGCGCGCTCTATCTGGTCCTGAAGATCGGCGACGACGAGGACAGCGCCGCCAATCCCCGCGTCGCGAAGATGGCGACGCATGAGGTCGTGGTCGAAGGCGAATTGCTCGAACGCGACGGTGTGAAGTATCTGCTGGTCGACCGTATCGCCGACGACAAGGGCGTCATCCTGATGACCCATGACGAGCACGGCATCCAGCCGTTCGGGAACTGAGGCGATGGTGTGTCACTCAGCCCTCATCCTGAGGAGCGCTCCGCAGGAGCGCGTCTCGAAGGATGCTCCAGTTTGCACGGGAGACATCTGGAACACCCTTCGAGACGCCGCTGCGCGGCTCCTCAGGATGAGGGCGGTGGGGTTCTGTCTTGCTTTGTCAGCGGTCTCTGCCAGTGCCCCAACCACCGCCGCCGAACCCTGGAACATCCCGCACGAGAAGCAGGTCGTGCTGAAGGGCCGCGTCACCGATGCGCTGTGCCATCTCAAGGGCCGCTGCGCGTCCGATTGCGGTGGGGGCAAGCGTCAGCTCGGTCTCGTTCTCGCGGACGGCGCGTTCCGGCTCGTCGCCAAGTCGAACATCGACTTCGCCGGCGCGATCGCCGACCTCATCGGATATTGCGGTCGCGAGATCGAGGCCGACGGCCTGCTGATCGAAAATCCGGCCGTGACGCTGTTCTTCGTGCAGGGCATCCGCACCGATGCGTCCGCGCCCTTCACGCCCGCCGAACGTTTCAAGACGGAATGGGAGGCGCGGCATGGCAAGGCGCAGGAATGGTGGCGGGCGGACCCCGAGGCGAACCGCCTGATCGCGGAAGACGGGCCGCTCGGAATCAAGGGGCTCGCGCCGAAACCCAGGCCCTAATAGTCATTGCGAGCGCAGCGAAGCAATCCAGCGTCTCGCGCCGACCTCTGGATTGCTTCGCTGCGCTCGCAATGACGGGTCGCGTTCACGGACGGCTCACGACACTGCAACCTCGCCTCACGCGCTGGTGAGGCGACGCGCGCTGGCTGCGTGCTAGCGTGCGTCGCAAGAAAAGCCCGGAGAACGCCAGTGAAACGCACCCTGATCGCCGCAGCGCTTCTGGCGTTCGCCTGGCCCGCCGCCGCGCAGACCCCAGCCGCCGGCAAGCGCGTGCAAGTCTCGGGCGAGATCGTCGACACCTGGTGCGCCGTCACCGGCATCATGTTCGGGCTCGGCACGGCGCATCATCAATGCGCGGTCTGGTGCGCGGTCGGCGGCATCCCGGTCGCGATCCGGGACAAGGATGGCCAGTTCTACATGGTGCTGCGCATCGAGAACGAGGATGTCAGCGTCGCCGCGCCGAAGATCGTGAAAATCCAGACCCATCAGGTCACGGTCGATGGCGAGCTGTTCGAGCGCGACGGCGTCAAATACCTGCTCGTCGACAAGGTCGCCGACGACAAGGGCATCGTGAATCTGACTCATGACGAGCACGGCGTCGTGCCGTTCGGAGAGTGAACCCCATGCGCCGCCTGTTGTTGTCGCTCGCCATTCCCGCCGCGCTGCTTTCAGCGCCCGCATTCGCCGCCGAGGCCTGGGGCCTGAAGGACGAGAAACTCGTCTCTTTCAGCGGCCAGGTCGTCGATATCCTCTGCACGCTGAAGGGCGACTGCCCGGCCGCCTGCGGCGGCGGCAAGCGCCAGCTCGGCCTCGTCTCGGAGGGCAGGCTCTACACCGCCGCCAAGAGCAACACGCTCTTTGCCGGCGCGACGAAGGACCTGCTGCCCTGGTGCGGCAGGACGATCGAGATCGACGGCCTGCTGGTCGAGAACCCGGCCATGCCGATCCTGATGGTGCAGGGCATCAGGGAGAAGGCCGGCGTGGGCGATTTCGCGCCGACCGACCAGTTCGAGAAGGACTGGACCGCCGCCAATGGCAAGGCCGACGAATGGTGGCGCGCCGACCCCACCGCCAAGGCCGCGCTCGCCGACAACGGCATTCTGGGCCGAAAGGATCTCAAGTGGCCGAAATGAGCGGACATCTCAGCCGCCGCGCGCTGCTCGCCATTCTCGGAACCGGTATCGCCGCGCCGGCGCTGGCGCAGGGCCACCACGGCCATCATGGTCATCACGGCGCCACGGCGCCCGCCAGCACCTCGCATGACCGGCTGGCGACCCAATTCGGCGGCCCCTTCAGCCTGACCGACCACAGCGGCAAACGCGTCACCGACGTCGATTATCGCGGCCGCTTCATGCTGGTCTATTTCGGCTTCACCCGCTGCACCGACACCTGCCCGGTCGACCTGCCGATCATCGCGCAGGCGCTCGACAAGGTCGGGCCGCTCGCCGACAAGGTCGCTCCGCTCTTCGTCACGGTCGATCCGGCCAACGACACGGTCGCCGTGATGGCGGAGTATGTCGCGGCGTTCCACCCGAAGCTCGTCGGCCTGACCGGAAGCGAAGCCGAGATTGCCGCCGTCGCCAAGGCCTACAAGGTGCATCGCCGCAAGCTGACGCAGCATCATCACGGCAAGGGCGAATACGCCGTCGATCACGGCTCGCTGACCTATCTGATGGGCACGGAGGGCCGCTTCGTCACGCTGCTGCCGCATAATTCAGGGGCGGAGCGGCTGGCGGCGATCCTGACGAAGTATCTGGGTTAGCGTCATTGCGAGCGCAGCGAGGCAATCCAAGAGGGCGTAGCGCGAGACGCTGGATTGCCTCGCTGCGCTCGCAATGACGGTGGTGGTTCAGGCTCTCGCTATTGATCAGGATTATGAAATAATCCGCAGGCGCAATCCCTGACGATACGGGCTACCTCGCCTGTCATTGTTGCAAGCGTCCCGGGGCCTGATGATCCTCACCGAACTGCCCGTGCGGGACAGCCTGTTTCCCGGCTTCAGCCTGCTCGACGTCGCGACATCCGGCGCGCGCATCCGTGTCCGCACCGGCGGGGACGGGCCGCCGCTGCTTCTGCTGCACGGCTACCCGCAGACGCATGCGCTCTGGCACAAGGTCGCGGCGCGGCTGAGGGACCGCTTCACGCTCGTCTGCGCCGATCTGCGCGGCTATGGCGACAGTGACAAACCCGCGTCCGACGCCGAGCATTATCCCTATTCCAAGCGCGCAATGGCGCAGGACATGGCCGATGTCATGAGCGCGCTCGGCCACGACCGCTTCCGTGTCGGCGCGCATGATCGCGGCGCGCGCGTCGGCCATCGCCTGGCGCTCGACCATCCAAACCGGGTGACGCGGCTCGCCACGCTCGACATCGCGCCGACGCGGGAGATGTATGCCGGCGCGACCGACGCGTTTGCGCGCGCCTACTGGCACTGGTTCTTCCTGATCCAGCCCGCGCCCTTCCCCGAGCGGATGATCGAGGCCGACCCGAAGGCCTACTGGCTGAAGAAATGCGGCTCGGGTTCGGCCGGGCTTGCGCCTTTCGCGCCCGAGGCGCTTGAACACTATCTGCGCTGCTTCGCCGATCCCGCCGCGATCCATGGCAGTTGCGAGGATTATCGCGCGGCCGCCACCATCGACATCGCCCATGACGACGCCGATGGCGGCCGCAAGCTGACGCAGCCGCTGCTGGCGCTCTGGGGCGAGCACGGCGTCATCGGCCGCTGCTTCGATCCCCTGGCGCTATGGCGTCAGCGCGCCGAGGATGTGCGCGGGCATGCCTTGCCGGGCGGGCATTATCTGGCCGAGGAAGTTCCCGATCTCGTGGCGGCGGAGTTCGCCGATTTCTTTGGAGAACACGCATGAGCCGGACCAATCGCGTCTACCGCATCGCCGTCATCGCCGGCGACGGCATCGGCAAGGAGGTCATGCCCGAGGGCCTGCGCGTGCTCGAGGCCGCCTCGAAGCGCTATGGCTTCGAGCTCAGGCTCGACCAGTTCGATTTCTCCTCCTGCGACTATTACGCGAAGCACGGCAGGATGCTGCCCGACGACTGGAAGGACCAGATCGGCGGCCATGACGCGATCTTTTTCGGCGCGGTCGGCATGCCCGCCCAGGTGCCGGACCACATTTCGCTGTGGGGCTCGCTGCTGCTGTTCCGGCGCGAGTTCGACCAGTACGTCAATCTGCGGCCCGTCCGCCTGATGCCGGGCGTGCCCGGCCCGCTGGTCGGCCGCAAGCCCGGCGACATCGACTTCTTCGTCGTGCGCGAGAACACCGAGGGCGAGTACTCCTCCGTCGGCGGGCGGATGTACGCCGGCACCGAGCGCGAGATCGTCATTCAGGAGACGATCATGAGCCGCGTCGGCGTCGACCGCGTCCTGAAGTACGCCTTCGAACTGGCCCAGCGCCGTCCGCGGAAGAAACTCACCTCGGCGACGAAGTCGAACGGCATCTCGATCACCATGCCCTACTGGGACGAAAGGGTGAAGGAGATGGCGAAAGCCTATCCCGACGTGGCGGTCGACCAGTACCATATCGACATCCTGACCGCGCATTTTGTGCTGAATCCCGACCGCTTCGACGTCGTCGTGGCGTCCAACCTGTTCGGCGACATCCTCTCCGATCTCGGCCCGGCCTGCACCGGCACGATCGGCATCGCCCCGAGCGGCAACATCAATCCGACCGGCGAGTATCCCTCGCTGTTCGAGCCGGTCCATGGCTCGGCCCCCGACATCGCGGGGCAGGGCATCGCCAACCCGGTCGGCCAGATCTGGTCGGGCGCGATGATGCTCGACCATCTCGGCGAGCATGAGGCAGCGAAAGGCATCGAGGCTGCGATCGAGCGGGCGTTGGGCGACGCCCGCACCCGCACGCGTGATCTCGGCGGCACACTGGGAACGGAAGCCGCCGGCAAGGCGATCGAGCAGGCGCTGGGCTGATCCCCGCCCGGCAGGAACCATCATCGTGCGGTTCGGTTTTCCGGCCGGACCGCTTGCCTAAACACTTGCCATCGATCCCCCGATCGGGGCACAGCAGGGGTCGAAACGACCCGCTATTTGAGGGATTGACCGCATCATGGATTTTTCATCCTCGGCATTCTGGACGTCGCTGCTCCAGATCATCTGGATCGACCTCCTGCTTTCGGGCGACAACGCCATCGTCATCGCGCTGGCAGTGCGCTCGCTGCCTGAGAAGCAGCGCAAGATCGGCATCCTGCTCGGCGCGGGCGCGGCCGTCGGCCTGCGCATCTTCTTCGCCATCATCGTCAGCTACCTGCTGAACATTCCGTTCCTGAAGGTCGTCGGCGCGCTGCTGCTGTTCTGGATCGCGATCAAGCTGGCCAAGGGCGAGGACGAGGCCCATGGCGACATCGAGGCCTCGGACAATCTCTGGAAGGCCGTGCGCACCATCGCCATCGCCGACGCGGTGATGAGCCTCGACAACGTGCTGGCGATCGCGGCTGCGGCGCGCGGCCATTTCGAGCTGTTCATCTTCGGCCTGCTGCTGACGATCCCGCTCATCGTCTATGGCGCGCGGCTGCTCTCGGACGTGCTCGAGCGCTACCCCATCCTGGTCTGGCTCGGCGCGGCGCTGCTCGGCTGGATCGCCGGCGAAATGCTGCTCACCGACATCGCCGTGCTCCAGTGGCTCCAGACCGCCATCCCGAGCTGGGTGCAGGTCGTGCCGGTCAGCGACACCGCGCCGGCCGGGCTCGCGGCGGCCAAGCTCCCCTTCTACAGCGCCGCGACGATCGGTGCGCTGTTCGTGGTCGGGGTCGCGTGGATGCTCAAGAAGAAGCCGGCCGACCAGCCGGGCTGAGCCTGGTCTCAGTCGAGCACGATCATTGCGGCGGCCAGGCTCCCCTGGCCGCCGTTTTTGTCGATCAGGCCATGGCCCAACGCCCCCGTCGGTCTTTCGGGATCGTCGATCTTGAAGCGGCCGCCGGTCAGAAGCGTCACCGCGAAACTCTCGGGCGGACGCAGAAAGCCCGTGCCGAGCGCCTTCACATAGGCCTCCTTCGCGGTCCATATCTGGGCGAAGGCGAGCGGTCTCGCGGCCTCCGGCAGCATGGCGAGCCTCTCGCGCTCGTCCGAATGCAGGCTTGCCAGCGGCGGCGGGACGGCAGGCTCGATCCGCTCGACATCGACGCCGACGGGCGCGCGCGCCAGCGCGACCGCGACCAGCCCCGCGCGGGTCGCGAGCGAGAGGTGCAGTCCCGTGCCGGCCGGACGGGCGAGCACGGGCCGTCCGGCCTCGTCGTGCTCGATGGTCACGGCCTGGGGCGGCAGCGAGAACTGCCGGGCGATCAGCTCATGCGCGATGCCGCGCCGCAGCGCCGAGCGCTCGGGCAGGTTCGCCGGGCTGCGCCGCGAGGCGATCAGCCAGACGGCGGGCAGGGAGGTCGCGGTCTCGTCCAGGGCATGGAGCCAGATCATGCTCGCCAACCTATCGCGCGCCGCCGCTGCTGTCGTCAGTCCTGCGCTGCGGTCATGCGCCGGCGTCGCCTGCCCCGGTTGACCGGGGCGGCCCTTGGCTCTTGGAAAGGGCATGTCGCTGGAACCGCTGCAACCCGAGCCCAAGCCTGACGTTACGCTCACCCTCGCAGGAGCGGCGCTGGGCCTGCGCAGGGTCTCGGTGCTGATGCCGGGCGTCGTCGTCTTCGCGGTGGCGTTCGGTGCGGCGGCCTCGGCCAAGGGGCTGAGCCTGTTCGAGGCCGTGCTGATGAGCGCTGTGGTCTATGCCGGCGTGGCGCAGCTCGTGGCGATGGAGCTGTGGCGGCCGGAATGGAGCTGGGGGGCGATCGCGGGCCTGGCCCTCGTCACAGCCACGGTCAATGCGCGCATGGTGCTGCAGGGCGCGTCGCTCCAGCCCTGGTTCAGGCATTATCCCGGAGCGGTCAACGGCCTGCACCTGTTCCTGTTCACCGACGCAAACTGGATGATCGGCACGCGCTATCACGCCGAGGGCGGGCGCGATCTCGGCGTGCTCGTCGGCGCTGGCGTCGCGCTCTGGCTGGTCTGGGTCGCCGCCACCGTGCCCGGCTACCTGCTCGGCGCGCTCGTCGCCGATCCGCGCACCTCCGGCATCGACCTCGTCATGCCGATCTTCTTCGCGGCGATGATCGTGCCGCTCTGGCGCGGCAGGCGTGCCGCCGTGCCCTGGGTCGTGGCCGGCCTCGTGGCGCTGGTCACGGCAAGGCTGATCGAGGGCTACGCCTTCATCATCGTCGGCTCGCTGTCGGGCGCGCTGGTCGGAGCGCTCCGCGATGACACTGCCTGATCCCGGCGCCTGGGGCGCGGTCCTCGCCATCCTCGCCATGGCGCTGGCGACCTATCTCTGCCGCATCTCGGGCGTGGCGCTGATGGCGTTCATTCCGCTGACGCCGAGGGTCAGGCGCGGGCTCGCAGCATTGCCGGGCTCGATCGTGGTCGCGACCGTGCTGCCGCTGGTCGAGCGGCTGGGCTGGTCGGCGGCGCTGGCGCTGCTGGCTGCGGTCGGCAGCATGGTGATCCGGCGCAGCGAATTGCTGGCGCTGGTCGTCGGCATGGCGGTGGTGTCCGGCGCGCGGGCGCTGGGGCTTTGATGCTCTCCATCCTGGCGAGCGTAAGCCCAAGAAACCCGGAGTTTTGCGCGCGACGCCGATGACTTGGCTGTGGTCGCAAGGACGATGGCGGCGATAAAAAAGGCCGGCGTCACCGCCGGCCTTCTTCAATTCTACAAAGGCTGAAAACCTCAGGCGGCCTTCGGCTCCGCGGCGGCGAGCGCCGCCTTGACCGTCTCGACGACCGCCGCGAAGGAGGCGGCATCGTCGATGGCCATGGCCGAGAGGGTCTTGCGGTCGAGCTCGATGCCGGCCTTGGTCAGACCGTTGATGAAGGCCGAGTATACCAGGCCGTGCTCGCGCACCGCGCCGTTGAGGCGCTGGATCCAGAGCGCGCGGAACGAGCGCTTCCGGTTCTTGCGGTCGCGATAGGCATACTGCATCGAGCGATCGACGGCCGCCTTGGCGGCGCGGATCGTGTTCTTGCGGCGGCCATAGAAGCCCTTGGCGGCCTTGAGCGTCTTCTTGTGCTTGGCGTGGGACGTTACGCCCCGTTTCACGCGAGCCATGTGTGATCTCCGGAAAGGTTAGGGGGCGTCAGCCGTTGGGGAGGAAATATTTCTTCACGTTGGCCGCATCGCCCTCGAAGAGGACGTTGGTGCCGCGGTGATTGCGGAGCTGCTTGTTGGTCCGCTTGATCATCCCGTGACGCTTGCCGGCCTGTGCGTAGAGCACTTTCCCGGTTCCGGTGATCTTGAAGCGCTTCTTGGCGCTCGACTTCGTCTTGATCTTGGGCATTTCGGCTCCTCATAGGTCGCGAGCGCGCGAATTGCGCCGCTTCAATTTTGCTTGCTGGAAGCAAAGAACGATCGCCACGGCAGCCCTTATCAGCCGGGCGATCGAAGAACGCGCGTATGACAGAAAAGGTGGGGGGTGGCAAGGGCGGTGGGCGTACTTGCGCCGGCAGGCTCCGGCGGGCTTTATCGGCCGGGAGACGGCCCGCGACAAGAACGAGACCAGACCAATGCCCCTGCCCTGCATCATCACCGTCGCCATCACCGGCTCGCTGCCGACCAAGCGCGACAACCCGGCAGTGCCGATCTCGATTTCCGAGCAGATCGAATCGACGCAGGAAGCCTTCGAGGCGGGAGCCACGCTGGCCCATTGCCATGTCCGCACCGATGAGGGCGCGCCGACCTCCGATCCCGAGCGCTTCGGCCGCCTGCTCGATGGCCTGCGCAAGCACTGCCCCGGCATCATCGTCCAGCTCTCGACCGGCGGGCGTTCGGGCGCAGGGCGCGAGCGCGGCGGCATGATCCCGCTCAAGCCCGACATGTGCTCGCTCTCGACCGGCTCCTGCAATTTCCCGACGCGCGTCTACGAGAACAGCCCCGATCTGGTGGACTGGCTGGCGGCCGAGATGCTGGCGCATGGCGTCAAGCCCGAGATCGAGGCCTTCGACCTGTCGATGGTGTTCAAGGCGGCCGAAATGAGCGCTGCCGGCGCGATCAAAGGGCCGCTGCACGTCCAGTTCGTCATGGGCGTGAAGAACGCCATGCCGGTCGACCGTCCGTCGCTGGCGTTCTACATCGCGACGCTGAAACGCTTGGCCCCTGACGCCACCTGGACCGGGGCGGGCATCGGGCGCGACCAGATCACGCTCAACCGCTGGTCGCTGGAGCTCGGCGGCCATTGCCGCACGGGCCTCGAGGACAATGTCCGCCTCGACCGAGACACGCTTGCGCCCTCCAACGCGGCGCTGGTGAAGCGCGTCGTCGATCTCTGCCCGGACTATGGCCGCAGACCGGCGAGCGTAGCCGAGGCGCGGACGCTGCTGGGCCTGGCCGCGGCGTGAGGCGGCCCGCACATCATGATGAAACATATGTTCTGATCGAATCATAACGAAATATCTGTTTCATTTATGGCGGCATGGCGCTAGCGTGCCTCGCCATGGATCAGGACGATCTCTCAGCCGCCCTGTCGGCCCAGTTCGAGACGTTGCCGGCGCAACTGCGTGCGGTGGCGCGCTGGGTGCTCGACCATCCGGCCGATGTCGCGCTGCTGACCACGCGCGAGCAGGCCAGGCGCGCCGGCCTCGCGCCCGCGACCTTCACGCGGCTGGCGCAACGTCTCGGGCTGCCAGGCTACGATGCGCTGAGAGCGATCCACGCCGCCTCGCTGCGCCGGCGGCCGGATGATTTCAGCGGCCGCGCCACCGAATTGCTCCACCGCCATGGCGACGAGGGCGACGGCGCCATCGCGCAGGACATGTTCGCGGCGTTGGGAGAGCATATGCGAGCCTTGCGCGAGCCGGATTCGATCGCAAGGCTGCAGCGCGCCGCGGCGATGCTGGCCGACGCCGAGCGCGTGTTCTGCCTCGGACTGCGTTCGGCCTTTCCGGCCGCCTATATGATCGACTTCGTCCGCTCGCTCATCGGCGCGAAATCGGTGCTGGCCGATGGCGCGGGCGGGCGCGGTATCGACGCGCTGCGCCGGATCGGGCCCGGCGACACGCTCTTCGTCGTCTCGGTCGCGCCCTATACCAGCCTGACGCTGCAAGCCGCCGCCTATGCCCGCAAACAGGGCGCGAGCATCGTCGCCCTCACCGACAGCGAGCATTCGCCGCTGGCCGCGCTCGCCGACGCGGCCGTGCTGGTGCGCACCGAGACGCCCTCCTTTTTCCACACCATGACGCCGGCCTTCGCCGCCGTCGAATGCCTCGCCGCGTTGATGACGGCGCGGCGCGGCAAGCCGGCGCTCGACGCCATCGCCGCCTCGGAAGCCCAGCTTGACGCCTTCGACACCTACGAGACCCCGCGCCGCTCGAAACGGAATACGCCATGAGCCATCTGCTTCATCGCAGCCTGAACGGATCCTACCCAGTCGCCATGGGCGGCGAGGGCGTCTTCCTGATCGACGGCGACGGCAAGCGCTATATCGACGCCAGCGGCGGCGCGGCCGTCTCCTGCCTCGGCCACGGACACCCCGAGATCGCAGCAGCGATGCATGCCCAGATCGACAGGCTGGCCTATGCCCACACCTCCTTCTTCACCTCGCAGCCGGCCGAGGAGCTGGCGGATCATCTGATCGCGCGCGCGCCGAAGGGTTTGTCCAACGTCTTCATCTGCAGCAGCGGATCGGAGGCGATCGAGGCCTGCCTCAAGCTGGCGCGGCATTACTTCGTCGAGACGGGCGAGCGGACGCGGACGAACTTCATCTCGCGGCGGCAGAGCTATCACGGCATCACGGTCGGCGCGCTCTCGGTCGGCGGGCGGATGAAGGACCGCGCGCCCTTCGCCGAGATGCTGCTGCAGGGCCATCACATCGCGCCCTGCCACGCCTATCGCGGCAAGCGCGACGACGAGACGCTGCAGGCCTACGGCCTGCGCATGGCCGACGAGCTGGAGGCGAAGATTCTCGAACTCGGCCCGGAGACGGTCGCCGCCTTCGTCGCCGAGACGGTGGTCGGCGCGACGCTCGGGGCCTCGCCCCCGGCGCCGGGCTATTTCAAACGCATCCGCGAGATCTGCGACCGCCACGGCGTGCTGCTGATCCTCGACGAGGTGATGTGCGGCATGGGCCGCACCGGCACGCTGCATGCTTGCGAGCAGGAGGGCATCGCGCCCGATCTGATGGCGATCGCCAAGGGGCTGGGCGGCGGCTATTCGCCGATCGGCGCGATGCTGGTCTCAGGCACCATCACCGAGGCGATCCGCGAGGGCTCGGGCGCGTTCCCGCACAGCCAGACCTATAACGGCCATCCGCTCGCCTGCGCGACCGCACTCGCGGTGCAGACAGTGATCGAGCGCGACGGCCTTCTGGCCAATGTCCGCAAGCAGGGCGGCCATCTCGAACGGCGTCTGAAGGAACGTTTCGGCAATCACCACCATGTCGGAGACGTGCGCGGGCGCGGCCATTTCTGGGGCATCGAACTGGTCGCCGACCGCGACGCGAAGACGCCTTTCGACGCCGCCCTCAAGCTCAACGCCCGCATCAGGCAGGCGGCGATGGCCCGCGGGCTTCTGGTCTATCCGATGGGCGGGACCGCCGACGGCGCGAGCGGAGACCATGTCCTGCTCGCCCCGCCCTTCATCGTCGATGAGCCGATGATGGACACGATCGTCGAACGGCTCGGAGAGGCCGTCGACGCCGCGATCGCGCAGGTGCGCTAGCGCCTGCCGACACGACCGACGAACCAATCACACAGGGGATACTCCATGACATCGAAGCATAAACTGGCCTTCGCGCTCGGCTTCGCCGCAGCGCTGGCCGCAATCCCTGCCGCCGCGCAGACTTCCACGCTCGACCGCGTCAAGGCGCGCGGCGAGGTGATCTGCGGCAACCATATCGCGCTGCCGGGCTTTGGCCTGCAGGGGCCGGACGGCAAATGGGCCGGGCTCGACATCGACCTGTGCCGCGCGGTGGCGGCGGCGGTGTTCAACAACCCCGACAAGGTCAAGTTCGTGCCGACGACGCCGCAGATGCGCTTCGTCGTGGTGCAGAGCGGCGAGGTCGATCTGCTCGCGCGCAACGCGACCTACACGATGTCGCGCGACACCTCGGCGGGAATGGCCTGGCCCGTGATCAACTATTTCGACGGCCAAGGCTTCATGGTGAAGAAGTCGCTCAACGTCGCCAACGTCAAGGCGCTGGCCGGGGCCTCGATCTGCGTCACGCAGGGCACCACGACCGAGCTCAACCTCGCCGACTTCTTCCGCGCCAACAACCTGAAATACGAGATCATCGGCTTCGCGACCAATGAGGAGGGCGTCAAGGCGCTGGAGGCCGGGCGCTGCGACGCTTTCACAACGGATTCGTCAGGCCTCGCCGCGGAACGGCTGAAATTCGCCAAGCCGGATGATTTCACGATCCTGCCCGATCTGATCTCGCGGGAGCCGCTCGGCCCCGCCGTCAAGCGCGGCGACGAGAGCTGGTTCGCGCTGGTGCGCTGGGTCCACTACGCGATGCTCAATGCCGAGGAGTTCGGGGTGACCAAGGCCAATGTCGACGAGATGCTGAAATCGCCCAATCCCGAGATCAAGCGGCTGCTCGGCGTCGAGGGCAAGTTCGGCGAGGGCTTGGGGCTCACCACCGACTGGGCCTATCGCATCGTCAAGCATGTCGGCAATTACGGCGAGAGTTTTGAGCGCAATGTCGGGATGGGTTCGAAGCTGCAGCTCAAGCGCGGCCTGAATGACCTCGCCTCGAAGGGCGGGCTGCAATATCCATATCCGATCCGGTGAGGGCGTCGCGCTGAGCGGCGCGCCCCCATCCCCGTCATTGCGAGCGTTAGCGAAGCAATCCAGAGCCGCGGGCTCTACGTCCCCCTGGATTGCTTCGCTGCGCTCGCAAAGACGGCGAAGCCTGGATCAGTGACCGGCAGCGTCACCGCCCGCGAAAAACCAGCGGGAACTGCTCGGGCTTGACCGTCTTGCCGTCGCAGGCCTCCTTCTCGCGATACTCGACGAGGACGAATTCGCCCGCCTCGTTGACGCGGTGGCGCTCGTAGACGCCGCAATCACCCGCGCTGCGGCCGAGCGAGACGCCGGTGACGGTGCGGGTCTTCACGTCCCAGCTCGGCGACATCAGTTCGGCCGGCTCGCTGGTGCGCTTCTTCCCCGGCGGGGCCTTGAAGGTCAGGAAGCTCAGATTCTGAGCCGGATCGGGCAGATAGACCAGCGCGAAGACGGAATTGCCCTGGATGTTGAAGATCTGGCAGCGGATCTCCCAGATCGCCGATTCCTCCGACATCTGGAAGCCGGTGACGCCTGTCTTCATGATCTCGGGGTTGCAGCCATATTTCTTCTCGGCCTGCGTCAACACCGCGCGCGGAACCTGCGCCGGCCTGACCTGATAGCGGTTGAACTGGGCAGGTACGCCGCCCGCAGGCGCGGCCGCCTGCTGCGGCGGGGCGGGAGGCGGCGGCGCTGCTGCCGTCATGCAGCCGGCCCCGCCCTTGACCGAAGCCTTGAACTGCTGCTTGCCGGGCAGGCTCAGCACCAGCGAGCCGCTCTCGATCTCGACCGCCTCGCCCTCGATCTCGCCGAGCTTCAGCTCCAGAACCGCATAACCATCGCCCTGCGCCAGCCTGTAAAGCTGATAGGGATGGAGCCCGTATCCGCCGGCTTTCCCGCCGACCGCGACGCGGGTCAGGCTCAGCACCTGGTCGCCGATTTTGATGCGGGCCGGCTGGCGGGCGTTGTTCTGGCCTGTCAGCGCCTCGGCGAAGATGAAGGCGTAGCGGTCCTTGTCGGGATCGCGATTGGCCTGCCAGAGCGCGACCGAGCAGCCTTTCGAGCGATCGACTTCGGCCTTGTCGAAGAGCTTGAGATCGATCTTGCCGTCATCGGGTTTTGCCTGCGCCATGGCGAACGAAGGCAGCAGCGCCGACGCCAGCAGAAGCGCCAGACGGCTGCCGAAATGCGTGATGGTCATCGTCCGCTCCCCCGAGCCCGAAGCTCGGGAGCCTAGCCGAGGCGGCGAGCGTGGCAACCCGCAATCGTGACGCTCGTCAGATGCCGGACATCCGCCGCAGCGCCTCGAAATGCTTCTCCGACTGGTAGACCAGCACTTGCCGCCATTCGCGCGCGGTGGCCTCGATCTCCTGCTGCGGGATCAGCCGCAACGGCCTGCCGGTCGACATGGCCAGCACCTGCTGCCGGCAGGCGCGTTCGAGGAAATAGAGATCGTCGAAGGCGACCGCGACCGACGGCCCGCCGATGGTGACGCCGTGATGGGCGAGGAAGGTAATGTCGGCATGCGCATCGGCCCTGTTGGCGGCGACGATCGCCTCGCCCTCGCCGGCATCAAGCGCAAGCCCGCCGAAATGATCGACATAGAGCGTGCGGCCATGGAAGCGGCAGGCGGTCTGGTGCGCCATCTCAAGCCTGCCGCCCTCGACCATGGTCAGCGCGGTGGCGTAGGGCATGTGGACGTGCAGCACCGCGACATGGCGCGGATTGGCCTTGTGGGCGGCGACATGGATGTTGAGCGCGGTCGCCTCGACCTCGCCCTCCCCTTCCAGGATCGTGCCCTTCTCGTCGATCAGCAGCAGGTCGGAGGGCTTCATCTCGGCCCAGTGGACACCATAGGGATTGATCAGGTAGCGCGCGCCGCCATCCGCGGCGTCGGGCAGAGCCACCGAGAAATGGTTGCAGATGCCCTCGTTCAGCTCGAACTTCGCGGCGAGGCGCAGCGCGGCGGCGAGATCGCGGCGCTGATGGGTGAGGCTGGGATGGGGCATGGGAGGGGCTCTTTCGACTGGCAAATCAGGCGCGTCCTGCAGCGATCCGTCATTGTTGTGCATCCGCCGCGCAGCGCGATCAGACCTTAGAGCCCGATTCAGAAGTTCATGTGTGTTGGCAGTATCTTGCGATGCGGCGCGTGAGCATGCGGATGCTGGCGATGTGTGCGAAGGCTGTGGCGCTTTCGAGGGATTTTTCCCAGTCC
>JAIETL010000012.1 GCA_019745195.1 Beijerinckiaceae bacterium | reverse complement strand
GCTTGAAAAGCGCAGCCGATCACGGTTATGCTCGGCGCGAGCGATATCGGTCCAGGCCATCGGAAACCCCATTTGATTCAGCACCAAACGGGAATCACAACCTGCTGATATCGCTCAACTCCTTTTCAATCGGGCTCTCAAACTTGTCGGTCACGAGCGTCTTGAGCGGCAAATGATTCGGCATGGCTGAAGTGTCGAATCCTTCTTGGTCTTGAGGAAGCCCTGACTCGCATCGGAAACAGGGCTTTCTCAATCGCGCTCACGCCGCCTTCTGCCGCGGCTGGATCAGCTTGCGGTTGATCAGCACTTCCGCGATCTGCACCGCGTTCAGCGCCGCGCCCTTGCGCAGATTGTCGGAGACGCACCAGAAGGCCAGCCCGTTCTCGACGGTCGCGTCCTCGCGGATGCGCGAGATGTAGGTCGCGTCCTCGCCGGCGGCCTCATGGGGCGTGATGTAGCCGCCGGGCTCGTGCTTGTCGATCACGAGGATGCCCGGCGCGACGCGCAGAACCTCGCGCGCCTCGTCTGCCGTGATCGGCTTCTCGCATTCGATATTGACGCTCTCGGAATGGCCGATGAAGACCGGCACGCGCACGCAGGTCGCGGTCAGCCTGATGCTCTTGTCGAGGATCTTCTTGGTCTCCGCCATCATCTTCCACTCTTCCTTGGTGAAGCCGTCCTCCATGAAGACGTCGATCTGCGGGATGAGATTGAAGGAGATGCGCTTGGGGAACTTCTTGGTGGTGACCTCGCCGGCCGAGAACACGGCGCGCGTCTGGTTGAAGAGCTCGTCCATGCCTTCCTTGCCGGCGCCGGAAACCGACTGGTAGGTCGAGACGACCACGCGCTTGATCGTGAAGCGGTCATGCAGCGGCTTCAGCGCCACCACGAGCTGCGCGGTCGAGCAGTTCGGGTTGGCGATGATGTTCATTTTCGAGAAGCCGGCGGCGGCCGCCGCGTTCACCTCGGGCACGATCAGCGGCACGTCGGGGTGCATGCGCCAAGCGGAAGAATTGTCGATGACGACGCAGCCCTTGGCCCCGATCTTCGGCGACCATTCCTTCGAGACCTCGCCGCCGGCCGACATCAGGCAGATATCGGTGTCGGAAAAGTCGTAATGCTCCAGCGCCTTGCACTTCAGCGTCCTGTCGCCGAAGGAGACTTCCGTGCCGATCGAGCGCGAGGAGGCGAGCGCCACCACCTCCGAGACCGGAAAGGCGCGCTCGGCCAGGATGTCGAACATTTCGCGGCCCACATTGCCCGTGGCGCCGACGACAGCGACCTTGAAGCTCATTGTCTCGATCCTTTTTGGAAAAGTATTGTCAGGCCTGTCTCCCGGGGCGCCGGACGCCTGCCGTCGCGGCGGGGTCCGGCTTCATGTCCCCGCCGGGGGGAGATGACCCGGAGACGAGGCGACGCGTCAGAACGGCCGGCGGGTCGTGCCCGTCGCCGTTTTGGTCGTGCGTTTCGTCGTCGAGCGGAGGGTCAAGAGAGCCGTTTCCACCGGGCAGTGACGCTGGGCGTCGATAAGGGCTCTCAAAACACGCTGCAGGCCGAAAAGTCAATCGCCATGCGGGCGCGCCACCGGCTTTCCGATCCGTTAACCGCGCCTCCTTACGCGCCGTTCACGCTGATCGCAGATCGCCCGCCGGCGGTAACGCGGCCGTGAGGACCGCGGCCCGATCCTGCCGCCCGGGTGAGGTCCGCCGCGCAGCCTTCTGGCTTCGTCGGCCAGTCGGGTTGGCGTCGTGCCGGGTCAGTTGTCTTCCATCATTCCCGACAGCCTGCGCAGGCGGGTCGGTCAGTGGTCCCTGCCGTCATGGGCCGCGCTGCGGCGGATGGCCCTGCCCGGCCTGCAGCCGATATCCGCCATTGATGCGGCATCGGCTCCGGCGCGGCCCCGGCTCGCCATGGTCGCCGGCGGGCTGATCGCCTTCGCGGACGCGGTCGAGGCCGGAATCCGGTTTCTCATCCGGCTGTCGCGCCCGCTCATCCGCCATCGCGGCCTCGGGCTCACCGGCTGCCTGCTCTGGCGCGGGCTCGCCGCCGTCACCGGCATCGGCCTCGCCACCGCACTGGTCAGCGGCCTCTCGGCGACGACCGACCAGCCCAGCCTTTCCAGCCTGACGCTGGCGCAGCCCCAGGCGCAGGACGGCCGCCAGATCCGTGACCATGTGCGCGACGTCCGGCAGGATCCGCGCGGCTTCAGGGTCGCCAGCGAGGACTGGGTCAGAATCGCCCGGCCGATCGCGATGTTCGGGCTGGAATCGCCCGAGCTCGACCGCCAGACGCCGGCCTATGAATCGCGCCGCACGCAGGATGGCGCGCGCCGCGAGGATACGCTGGTCTATGGCGTCTTCGCCGAGCCGCGCGCCCATCTCCTGCTGCGCCTCTCGCTCGACCAGAACCAGGACCAGCTCTCGCAGCCCTTCGTCATCGCGATGGTGCGCGACGCCGCCGCGCGCGGCATGTCGGTGCAGCGCAGCGGCGCAGCCGTGCCGCTGCAGAGCCGCTTCGGCCGCGTCGAGACCGCCGATGTCACGCTGAGCGACGGCGAGACCAGCCGGGCCTGCATCGCCTTCCGCCGCGAGGCCGGAGACCTGCCGCTGGGCCTCAGTGGCTGGTGGTGCGGGGGAGCCGGCCGACCCGCCGACCGGCAGCAGCTCGCCTGCATGCTCGACAGGATCGACCTGCTCTCGGCCGCCGACGACAGGGCGCTGCGGGCCGCCTTCGCCCGCACGGAACTGGCGCGGCAGCCGGCCTGCGTCCCGCCCCGGCTCTCGGCGTCCGGCCGCAAGGCCTCCTGGCTCGACGCCGACGGGCAGGCGCCGGTGCTGAAGACCGCGGCGAAGCGCTGAGCCGCGAAACATGCCGATACTCACTTTACCGTGCATTGCCTCTGGCGGGTTCGAACAAAACCGTTAACTACGGCATAGTAGGTTGCGTCATCGCCGCTCGCGCTTTTCGCCCATCTTTCCTTCGCCAAGCCGTTCCTCAGGAGACCTCGTCATGCGTTCGTTCCCGCGTTTCGCCGCCGGCCTCGGCCTTTCGCTCGTGGCGCTGACCGTGGCGACCTCGATCGCGGAGGCGCAGAACCGTCGCGGCCCGCTGCGCGTCACCGTGCAGAAGCGCAGCTATTTCGACGCCGGCAACGTCGTCGCCGTCGGCTCGATGGACTCCTACGCCCGCCAGCACATGACGACCTCTTCGCCGGTCTACAGCAGCACGGCGTCCTGGTATGGCGAAGGCACGCTGCCCTCCGCCATCGGCTCGGGCCGGAACCCCTTCGCCAACACCTTCTCGACGCCGCGCTTCTGAGGAGGCGCCCTTGCCGTCATTGCGAGCGTAGCGAAGCAATCCAGAGCTGTGCGCTCTACGTCCCCCTGGATTGCTTCGTCGCCGCGCTCCTCGCAATGACGGTTACGGCAACGCCTTGAGATAGCGCACCGGCCGGCCCGGCCCTGCCGCTTGCGCCGCATGCACGATCGCGTTCGCGTCGATGCCGAAATGCCGGTAGAGATCGGCCGTCGTGCCGGTCTGGCCGAAATGCTCGACGCCGAGCGCCTTCTGCCTCTGGCCATGCACGCTGCCGAGCCAGGCCAGCGTCGCCGGGTGCCCGTCCAGCACCGAGACGATGCCGCAATCGCGCGAGAGTGAGCCGAGCAGCCGCTCGACATGGCTGGTCGCGGCATGGTTGCCGCGCTGGCGCGCCCTCTCGGCCGCCTGCCAGCCGGCGTTGAGCCGGTCGGCCGAAGTGATCGCCAGCAGCCCGACATCGCGCCGGTCCTCGGCCAGCAGGCCGACAGCCTTGATGGCTTCGGCGGCGACCGCGCCGGTATAGGCGACGACGACGGAGGCGTTGGGGCCGGGCTTCCTGAGCCAGTAGGCCCCGTCGATGATGTCGCGTTCAAGCTCCGGCGTCATCGTCCGCTGCGGCTGTTCTAGCTGCAAAGTCGAGAGCCGCAGGTAAACCGAGCCGCCGGTCTCGTCGCGCAGCCAGCTCTTCTCGCCCGAACCGCGCTCGTCGGGGTCGCCCGCGCCATCCTTCTGCAGGTAGTCGAAGGACCAGCGCATCATCACCGCAAGCTCGTCGACGAAGGCCGGCTCGAAGGCGCACAAGCCATCCTGCGACATTCCGATCAGCGGCGTCGCGATCGACTGATGCGCTCCGCCCTCCGGCGCGAGCGTGACGCCCGAGGGCGTCGCAACCACCATGAAACGCGCGTCCTGGTAGCAGGCATAGTTCAGGGCATCGAGCCCGCGCGAGATGAACGGGTCGTAGAGCGTCCCGATCGGGATCAGCCGCTCGCCGAAAATCGAATGCGACAGCCCGAGCGCCGAGAGGTTGATGAACAGGTTCATCTCGGCGATGCCGAGCTCGATATGCTGGCCCTTTGGCGAGAACTCCCATTTCTGCATCGAGGGAATGCGCTCGTCCTTGAAGGTGTCGGCCATCGACGCCTTGGCGAACAGCCCGCGTCGGTTCACCCAGGGCCCGAGATTGGTCGAGACGGTGACGTCGGGAGCCGTGGTGACGATGCGGTCGGCCAGCGGGCCGCCACGCTTGGCGAGGTCGTCCAGCACCTTGCCGAAACCCATCTGCGTCGACATCACCGGCTGGATGCCGGCCTCCAGCGTCTCGGGCACCGGCAGCTTCGGCGCGCTCCTGCGACGGCGGCCTTCGGCGAAGAACGGCACGGTCTTCAGGAAGTCCCGAATCTCGCCCTCGGGCAGCGAAAGCCCTTCAAACAAATCCCATTCATGGCCGGGCCTGACGCCGTTGGCGCTCTGGAAGCCCGCCATCTGCTCCTTCGTCATCAGCCCGGCATGGTTGTCCTTGTGGCCGGCGAGCGGCAGGCCAAAACCCTTGACGGTGTAGGCGAGGAAGCAGACCGGGCGATCATGGTCGATGGCTTCGAAGGCCTCCAGGATCGAGGGCAGATCGTGTCCGCCGAGATTGCACATCAGCTTCGAGAGCTCGTCGTCGGAGCGCGCCTCGATCAGCTTCGTCACCGGCCCCTGATCGCCGAGATCGTCCATCAGGCGCCTGCGCCAGGCCGCTCCGCCCTGAAACGTCAGCGCCGAATAGAGCTGGTTCGGGCAGGAATCGATCCAGCCTTTCAGCCGCTCGCCGCCCTTCTCGCGAAAGGCCGCCTGCTGCAGCGAGCCGTATTTCAGCGTGACCACATCCCAGCCGAAGTTCCTGAACATCTGCTCGAAACGGTCGTAAAGCCCCTCGCGGATGACGGCGTCGAGCGACTGGCGGTTATAGTCGATCACCCACCAGGTGTTGCGCAGGCCATGCTTCCAGCCCTCCATCAGGGCCTCGAAGATGTTGCCCTCGTCGAGTTCGGCGTCGCCGATCAGCGAAACCATGCGCCCTTCGGGCCTGGTCGTCCCCCAGCCATGGCCGCGCAGATAGTCCTGCGTCAGCGAGGAGAACAGCGTCTGCGCGACGCCCAGCCCCACGGAGCCGGTCGAGAAATCGACGTCGTCGATGTCTTTTGTGCGCGACGGGTAGCTCTGCGCGCCCTTGTAGCCCCGGAAATTCTCCAGTTTTTCGCGCGTCTGGAGCCCCATCAGATAGTTGATCGCGTGGAAGACCGGCGAAGCGTGCGGCTTCACCGCCACGCGGTCCTGCGGCTTGAGCGCCGCCATGTAGAGCGCCGTCATGATGGTGCAGAGCGAGGCCGACGAGGCCTGATGCCCGCCGACCTTCATGCCGTCCTCGCTCGCGCGCAGATGATTGGCGTTGTGGATCGTCCAGGAGGCGAGCCAGAGGATCTTCTTCTCGAGTTCGGCGAGGAAGGGCAGGCGTGGGTCTGACATCGAAGCGCTCCGGCAAGAGCCGCGATCATGCACGGATCAGACGGCGAAGGCAGCCAATCTCTCGACGAGAAGCTTTGAGGATTGGCTGTTTCCGCTAATCTGCCGGCCGAAAGCGAGCGAACATGCCAGACTACAAACTCGACGAGATCGACCGGCGCATCCTGCAGGCGCTCCAGCTCGACGGACGCATCAGCAACCAGGACCTCGCCGACAAGGTGGGCCTGTCGCCCAGCCCCTGCGCGCGCCGCGTCCGGCTGCTGGAGGAGGCCGGCGTGATCAAGGGCTATGTCGCGGTGATCGATCAGGACAGGATCGGGCTTCCCGTCAGCGTCTTCGCCTCGATCAAGCTGGAGCGCCAGCGCGAGGAGGAACTGGACCGTTTCGCCGCAGCCGTGATGCGCTGGCCCGAAGTCGCCGACTGCCACCTGATGACCGGCCCGCGCGACTACCTGCTGCGCATCATCGTCAGCGATCTCGCCGCCTATGAGCGCTTCCTGAAGGACAAGCTGACGCGGCTCGACAATGTCGCCTCGATCGAGTCGAGCTTTGCGCTCGGGCAGGTCAAGCGCTCGCTCGCGCTGCCCGTGGAAGGGGGGCGGAGCTGATGCGGCAGCCTCAGCATCCGGGACCAGGCCATTCGGCCTATGCCATAAGACGAAGTCTTCAATCCGATCGAATTCACGATCTCGGCAGGAGGCGGCACACGGAATGCGGGTGAAATCTGGAATGAACTACTGCATACAACTGAAAGTATACGATTAGGCTGGGCTTCAGCCGTGTTAGGCCGGATTTACGTTGCGTTGGAACCGCCCAACGCTGGCGATCTACCATCGAATATTAAGAATGACACGTTAGTCCTGCCGCAATCGAACGGGGACTGATCGTCTGACATGCCGGGGGGCACGGGAGATATCGGCGGGGCTTTTACCGACCCGCGCAGCGTGCCGCGCGCGGCGCTTCTAGCCGCCGGGGCAGGCCTGCTGGTCCTGATCGGCGCAGGCGCCCCCTGGATCGCCGGTCTGGTCGCCATCATCGTCGCCTTCGCCGCCATGACGCCTCAGCCGCGCGCCGGAGCCGGTGCGGACGTGCCGGCGGCGCCCGCCTGCGACAGCGAAGCGGCGGCGGCCGAGCCCGCGCGAGGCACCTCTCTGATCGACCTCGCCTGCGAACTCGACGCAAGGATCGGCGAGGAGGTGGCGCAGCTCGCTCTGGCCACGCGCGAACTCGAGCTGAACTCCGCCGTCGTCACCGAGTCGGTGCTCACCGCGCGCGAGAACGCCGAAGCGCTGAAGCACGCCGCCAAGGCCGCGTCCGACGATGCGCAGAGCGTGGCGCGCGCGACCGACGGGCTGGTCAGCGCCCTGCGCACGGTCGACCGGCAGTCGAGCCAGTCGGCGCAGGTCGCCGGGCAGGCGGCGGCGAATGCGCTCAGCACCAATGCGACGATCGCCGATCTCGCGACGGCCTCTCAGGCGATCAGCGACATCCTCGACGCCATCGGCGAGATCGCGCGGCAGACCAACCTGCTGGCGCTGAACGCCACGATCGAGGCCGCGCGCGCCGGCGAGGCCGGCCGCGGCTTTGCGGTGGTCGCCGGCGAGGTCAAGGCGCTTGCGACCCAGACCAGCAAGGCCACGCAGGACGCCCGCATCCAGATCCTCGCCATGCAGGATGCCAGCCGCAATGCGGTCGAGGCGGTGGCGGTAATCGCCGATTCCGTCTGCGAGCTGAACGAACTGGCAACCTCTGTCGGCTCCGCCATCTCGGCGCAGAAGGGGCTGACGCTCGACATTGCAAGCCATGTCGTGCGCGCCGCCGACGGCTTCAGGCAGGTGGCCGACCGGCTCGGAACCCTCAATAAGAGCAACGAGCATGCCGCCGAAGCCGCCGAGGGCGCGCTGCATGTCGCGCGCGACGTCGCCGAGAAGGCCGTCGGGATCCAGGGTGCGATCGGGCGTTTCCTGCTCGATCCGGGCGAGCGGCATCAGGCAGGCAAGGCCGCATAGTCTGTCAGGAGGGCGCTGTCAGCCGCCGCTTCCCGGCAGGAAGGCGACCCGTCCATCGCCGTCGCGCACCACATCGACCGGCGCGCGGTACAGATCCTCCAGCCGCTCCTGCGTCAGCAAGTCCCCGCTCTCGCCCGTCGCGATCGCCTTCCCGTCGCGCAACAGCATGACCCGGTCGGCATAGGCCAGCGCCTGATTGGGGTCATGCGTGGTGAAGAGCACGCCGAGACCCTCGGCCGCGAGCCACCTGATCTCGCCCATCACCTTGCCCTGATTGCCGAAATCGAGGCTCGCGGTCGGCTCGTCGAGGATGATGAAGGACGGCTCCTGCGCCAGCGCGCGGGCGATCAGCGCGAGCTGGCGTTCGCCGCCGGAGATTTCCGTATAGGGCCGCTGCGCCAGCGCGCCGATGCCAAGCCGCTCGATCATGACGTGAGCGACCTCGTGGTCGCGCCGCGAAGGTTTGCCGAACAGCCCGCCATGGCTGGTGCGGCCCATCAGCACCACCTCCAGCACGGTGAAGGCGAAGATGCCGGCATGAGCCTGCGGCACATAGCCGAGTTTTCTGGCGCGTTCGCGCAATGAGAACGCAGCCAGCGGCCGGCCGTCCAGGACAAGCTTCCCGCCATGGGGCCGCAGCAGGCCCAGAAGCGTCTTGAGCAGCGTCGTCTTGCCATGGCCATTGGGGCCGAGCAGCGCCAGCACCTCGCCGCTCTTCAGGTCGAGCCCGATCTCGCGTCCGATCGTGCGCTGCGGGTAGCCATAGGCCAGGGCCGACGCCTGCAGGCTCACGACCAGCCCCCGCGCGCCGAGGCCAGGAGCCAGATGAAGAAGGGCGTTCCGATGACCGCGGTCAGGATGCCGAGCGGCGTTTCGACCGGCGCGGCGGTCCGCGCCAGCGTGTCGATCAGCAGCAGATAGCCACCGCCGAGGATCGCGGCGGTCGGCACGAGCTTTCCGAAATCGGGACCGACCAGAAAGCGCGCCAGATGCGGCACGACAAGCCCGACCCAGCCGATGATGCCGGCCGCAGCCACGCTCGCCGCCGTCACCAGCGTGGCGGCCGCGACGATAGCGACGCGCAGGGGCCCGGTTGCGAGGCCGAGCGCGCGCGCCTCCTCTTCGGGCAGCGACATCGCGTTCATGCGCCAGCGCAAGGCGAGCAGAACGGCGGTCCCGCCGAGGACCGGGCCGAGCAGCGGGATCAGATCGGGCTTGCCCGTGCCGGCGAGGCTGCCCAAGAGCCAGAAGGTCATGGCCGGAAGCTGGTTGTAGGGGTCGGCCCAGTACTTTACGAGGCCGATGCCGGCCCCGAGCAGCGAGCCGACGACGACGCCGGTCAGCACCAGAACCAGCACGGGGTCGCCGCGCCTGATCGTCGAGCCGATGGCGTAGACCGCTCCCACAGCGGCCAGTCCGCCGACGAACGCGGAAAACTGGATCGCGAACAGGCCGAGCGAGAAATAGATACCGACGACCGCTCCCAGCGCCGCGCCCGACGACGCACCGAGGATGTCGGGCGAGACCAGAGGGTTGCGGAACAGGCCCTGAAAGGCCGCGCCCGCGACGGCAAGCGCAGCCCCGCAGAGAAGCGCCGCGACGATGCGCGGCCCCCGGATGTTCCAGATCACCGCCTCGATCTGCGGCGACAGGCCCGAAGGCTGCAGCGTCAGCGTCGCCCAGAGCAGGCGCGCGAGATCGCCAGCGCCGACCGGGAAACGCCCGAGCCCGAAGGCGAGCAGGATCGCGGCGGCAAGCAGGGCAAAGGCAATCGTGTTGCCGCGCAAGGTGGAGGCAGGGGTCACGGCGAGGTCTGCCGGGAGAAGCCAATCCCGTCATTGCGAGCGCAGCGAAGCAATCCAGTGGTCGGCGCGAGACGCTGGATTGCTTCGCTGCGCTCGCAATGACGATGAGGGGTCGGCCGGTCCATCCCGCTCACCCCCGTCCCGACAGCACGGCGTCGAGCTGCGCCTCGCTTGGCGTGACCTGATAGAACAGCGTGTGGAACTCGCGCGCCACGCTGCGGATGTCCTCGGGAAACTGCGCCGGGTAGAGCAGTTTCGCCAGCCACCAGAGCCCGGCCATGCGGTTGACCGAAGGCGGAAAATCGACCCAGCCGAAGGGCAGTTTCGGCGAGAGATGCACCCGCCCGGCCTTCACGGCGCGGATGCCGGCCCAGGCCGGATCGCGGCGCACGCTGTCGGAAAAATTCAGGTCGATGGTGACGATCACCTCCGGGTCCCAGGCCAGAACCTGTTCCAGCGAGACCTGCGCCAGCCCGCTGCCGGGCTGCGTCGCCGCGACATTGCGCGCGCCCAGAAAGCTCAGCGTCTCGACATTGATCGAGCCGCCAAGCCCCGTCTCGAGCCCACGCGGCCCGCGCGCGTAATAGACCGACGGCCGCTCGCTGGCGGGGATCGCCGCGATGCGCCCTCTGATGGTCGCCGCCGCGGTCTCGCACCAGCGCGCCAGCGTCTCGGCCCGCTCGATGCGCCCGGTCAGGCGGCCGAGGATGCGATAGCTCTCCGGAATCGCGTCGAAGCGGCCGTCGAGCAGGGCGTAGGGAATGCCGGTCTGGCCCTGCACGCGCTCGGCGAGCTCGACATAGGTCCGCCCCGTCGAGCCGGCGTCGACGATCAGGTCCGGCTTCAGCGTCAGCACGGCTTCGAGATTGGCGCTGTTGCCGCGCCCGGTGATGCGGCCGACCTCCGGCCGGTCGCCGATGCCCGGCAGCAGGAAGGGCAGTTCCTCCGCTCGGTTGGCGCGCGGCCAGCCAAGCAGCAGGTCCGGCGCGAGCGTATAGAGCGTGATCGCGGCCGGCGGCCCAGCGGGGAAGATGCGCTCGACCTTCGCGGGGATGGGCACGTCGCGGCCGGCGCCGTCTTTCACCGTGGCTGCGCGGGAGATGCGCGGCGCGGCGAGCGTCGCGAGGCCGGCCAGCACGAGGCGGCGGTTTGGTCTCGTCATGGCTTGCGTCCCGCTTCCGGATGAAACTCTTCCCCTCCCCCTCGTGGGGAGGGGTTGGGGGTGGGGGGCGATCGACCGGGCGAGCCTTGAATTGTCGTGACACCACCGGAGTGCGCCTCCCCGAGGCCCCGCTCACCCGGTCGATCGCCCCCCAACCCCAACCCCTCCCCACGAGGGGGAGGGGAGGCGTCATGTCCGGCTGATGTAAGCGCTACCGTCTGAGCACACCGGTTCGGCTTGATGTCGATCAGCGGCGTGCCGTCGAGGCAATCCAGCCCGCGCACCAGCAGCACGCCGTCCTCGACGCCGATCAGTGCGACCCGCGACAACGCGACCGGGTTCGGCCGCACCGGCGAACGCAGGGCGAAGGTCCCGAGCGGCTCTCCGCCGCGCGGCGTCTGGGTCAGCAGGTCGCGCCGCGCCTGATGCATCCAGTAGAGCAGGTCGAGATGGGCGAAGCTCTCGATCCCGGTCAACGCCGCGTGCCAGTGCGGATCGACCTCCACCCGGCAGACCGGCCCTGCCTCGATGTCGCCCTGCCTCGGACAGTCGTCGCGGCTCAGGAACGGCGTGCGGATACGGCCGATGAAGACGAGATGCGCATCCTGTCGCTCCGGCAGGGGCGCGGAGGTCTCGCCGGGGCGCGTCGCCTGCCAGTCCATCGTTTCGCACTCTCCATGTCTCAGGGCGCAGCGAAGCCGTGCCGGCCCAGGATCGCCTGCCCGGCCGGGCTCGCGATGAACATGGCGAGGCGGCCGGCATTTGGCGAGGCCCCGTTCACCAGCGTCAGCCCGTATTCGGCCCCGACGACGAGCGCGGGCGGCAACGCGACCTGCCTGATCGCCGGTTCCTCCAGCGCGATCGGCCCGGCATTGGTGCAATAAGCGAGAAAAATGTCGGCCTGCCCGCTCGCCAGCACATGGCCGTAGAGATTGCGCCCCTCCGGCCCGCGCGGGCTGGTCGGCCCGCCGGTGAGCTGCAGCGCCTTGGCCTCTAACGCGACCTTCGCGCCCGGCTGCAGCGCCTCTGCTCTGGTGAAAAGCTGCCAGGCATAGTCGCCCGACGGGTCGGCCTTCGGCGTCGAGGTGCCGAGTTTTGTCGCCGGATCGAGCATTTTTGCAAGCAGCGTCTCCGACGTTGCCACGACCTCAGGCCGGGTGAAGGCGCAGAGCGCATTGCGGGCGAAGCTCGTCACCGGCCCGGCGCGGCCGGCTTTCGCCAGCGCTTCGGGATTGCCGCGATCGGCTGAGGCGAAGACCTCGGCCGGCTCGCCCTTTTCGATCCGCTCGCGCAGCAGGCCGGACGCGCCGAAGACCGCGCGGACCTGAACGCCGGTCTCGTCGCTGAAGGCGTTCGCGACGTCGGTGAGCGCGGCGCGCAGGCTGCCGGCCGCATGAAGCAGGACCGGCGGCTGCTGCGCGGAGGCTGTCGAGAGCGAGGCCATCAGCAGGACGGCCCCGGCGAAGAGGCGTTTGTGCATACGGTCACGCGCCCGCCTGCGAGGCGTTCGGGAAGAAGAGCTGCTGGCCGTCGATCTTGTAGTCGGCGATCGCCTTCTGACCCTCGGGTCCGGTCAGCCAGGTCACGAAGGCCTGCCCGTCATTGATCTTCACATGCGGGTGCTTGGCCGGGTTCACCGCCATCACGCCGTACTGGTTGAACAGCCGCCGGTCGCCCTCGACAGCAATGGCGAGATCGCCGCGATTCTTGAACGAGATCCAGGTGCCGCGATCGGCCAGCACATAGCCGCTCATGCCGCCGGCCGTGTTGAGCGCAGCGCCCATGCCCTGGCCGATCTCGCGATACCAAGAGCCCTTCTTGGCGTCGAGATCGACGCCCGCAACCTTCCAGAGGTTGAGCTCGGCCGCATGCGTGCCCGATTTGTCGCCGCGCGAAACGAAGGCCGCGCCTTTCTCCTGAATCTTCAGCAACGCGGCGGCGATGTCCTTCGTGCCGGCGATGCCGGCCGGATCGCTCTTGGGGCCGATCAGCACGAAGTCGTTGTACATCACGGCCTTGCGCTCGAGCCCGAACCCGTCGGCCACGAACTTCTCCTCCTGCGCCTTGGCATGGACGAAGACGACGTCGGCGTCGCCGCGCCGGCCGGTGTCGAGCGCCTGTCCCGTGCCCTGCGAGACGACGCGGACCTCGATGCCGGTCTTGGCCTTGAACAGCGGCAGGATATGGCCGAACAGGCCGGAATCCTGCGTCGATGTCGTCGAGGACACGGTGATGAAGCGCGTCCCGGCAGCGGCCGGAGCAGTGGCGGCCGGCGGCGTCGCGGTCGTGGTCTGCGCGAAAGCGGAACCGGCGAAGGCCGCCGCGAAACCGGCGGTCAGCAGAAGGCGCTTGCTCAGGGTCATGGTCGTCTCCTTGTTTTTGATGTGGTCTGCGTTGTTCAGTTCAAAAGACAAAACCGCCGTCGTCCCGGGCGGAGCGAAGCGCAAACCCGGGATCCATTCCTGAACCGTTCCGGAATGGGTCCCGGATCGGCGCGGCTTCGCCGCTTGTCCGGGACGACATCGGGGTTGGCTGGATGACGCTCACCAGATCAGCTCTCCGGCGAGGAAGGCGCGCGCCTCGGCCGATGCCGGGCCGGCGAAAAAGGTCTGGGCGTCGGCATCCTCGACCAGCCGGCCGCGATGCAGGAACAGCACGCGGTCGGCGAGGCGCTTCGCCTGGCCGAGATCATGGGTCGACATCATCACCGTGATGCCTTCCGCGACGAGGCCCGCCAGCAGCTCCTCGATCTGGCGCGTCGCGGCGGGGTCGAGCTGCGAGGTCGGCTCGTCGAGAAACAGCAGTTCGGGTCGGAGCGACCAGGCGCGGGCAATCGCGAGCCGCTGCTGCTCGCCGCCCGAGAGCAGCCGCGCCGGCTGGTCGGCGCGCCCGCCCAGCCCGAAGCGAGCCAGCGCCTCCTGCGTGCGCCCGACGCGCTCCGCGCGCGCGATCCCGGCCGCCGCCAGCGCATGCGCGACATTGGCGGCGACCGAACGGCGCAGCATGATCGGCTTCTGGAAGACCATGGCATGGCGCTTCGCGCTTCCGCTCTGGGCTGCCCAGCGGATGCTGCCTGCGCTCGGCGTCAGCAGCCCGTGACAGAGCCGCAGCGTCAGCGATTTTCCGGCGCCGTTGGGCCCGAGCAGCACGGTCAGCCCGCCGGCCGGCACGGTGAAGCGCGCGCCAACGACGAGACGGCGTCCGCCGGCCTCGAAGCAGGCGTCGTCGATCGTCAGCGGCAGGATCGAGCTCACGTCACGCATGGCGCTCACAGGTTTGGCGCTCATCCGGCATAGCGCGCCCCGATGCGGCTCGCGCCGAAGGCCACCGCGTTGATCGCCAGCGTCAGCGTGATCAGGACGAGGCCCAAGCCCAGCGCCAGCGGGAGATCGCCCTTGGAGGTCTCCAGCGTGATCGTCGTCGTCATGGTGCGGGTGTAGCCCGCGATGTTGCCGCCGACGATCAGCACCGCCCCCACCTCGGCGCTCGCCCGGCCGAAGCCCGCGAGCAATGCCGTCGCCAGAGCAAAACGGCCGTCGAAGAGCAGGGTCGGGATGGCGCGCATGCCCTCCAGCCCGACCGAGCGCAGATGATCGCGATACTCGGCCCAGAGATCTTCCACGGTCTGCCGCGTCAGCGCGATCACGATCGGCAGCACCAGCAGCACCTGCGCCACGATCATCGCGGTCGGCGTGAACAGGAGCCCGAGCGAACCGAGCGGGCCCGAACGCGACAGCATCAGGAAAACGATCAGCCCCGCCACCACCGGCGGCAGTCCCATCAGCGCGTTGAGGATGACGATGACGACCGAGCGCCCGCGAAACCGCGCCAGCGCCAGCGCCGCGCCGAGCGGGAGGCCGATCAGGCCGGCGATGAGCACGGCGCTCAGCGTGACCCGCAGCGACAGCGAGACGATCGCCAGGAAGGCAGGATCGAGCCCCACCACCAGCGCGAAGGCCGCCTGAAAGATCGCCGTGAGGTCCACTACGCGTCCTGTCCTTGGTCCGTAACCGTCACCTTCCGCCCTCATCCTGAGGAGCGATCGAAGATCGCGTCTCGAAGGGTGCTCCAGCAGGCGCTTCCAGAGCGAACTGGAGCACCCTTCGAGACGCCGCTTTCGCGGCTCCTCAGGATGAGGGCGGATGGCAAAGACGACATCGGCATCCTGCAAGCACTTGCGATTGCTACTATTCAATGCGACCAATTGCCAATCATGGAATAAACGCAGTCAGGCGCAGGCTGATGCAGGACCAAACCTATCTGACCACCGAGGAAGCCGCCGCCTATCTGCGGCTGAAGGAGCGCAAGCTCTACGATCTCGTGGCGCGCGAGGCCGTGCCCTGCACCAAGGTCAGCGGCAAATGGCTGTTTCCACGGGTGGCGCTGGACCGCTGGCTGGAGGCCGGCCTCGCCTGGCCCGAGGGGCTGCGACCGGCGAGCCCGCCGCCGATCATCGGCGGCAGCCAGGATTCGCTGCTGGAGGTCGCGGTGCGTGATTCAGGCTGCGGGCTGGCGCTGCTGGCCGAAGGGTCTCAGGCCGGGCTCGACCGGTTGTTGCGCGGCGAAGTGGCGATCGCGGCGATCCATCTCCATGCGACGCCCGACGACGATGCGGCCAATCTTGCCGCCATCCGCGCGCAGGCCTCGCTGCATGACGCAGTGGTGATCGGCTTTGCCCGGCGCGAACAGGGATTGCTGGTCGCACCCGGCAATCCGCTGGGGCTGGCCGGAATCGCATCCGCCGTGACCCGGAAGGCCCGCTTCGCCCGCCGGCAACACGGTGCGGGCGCGCAATTGCTGCTGCTGAGCCTGCTGGAGCGCGAGGCCGTGCCGCTCACCGACATGATCGTCGCCGAGGGCGTCTGCGCCACGGGGCAGGATCTGGCGCTGGCGGTGCGCACCAGCCGGGCCGATTGCGGCATCGCCTCGCGCGCCATCGCAACAGCGTTCGGGCTCGAGTTCCTGCCGCTGGTCTGGGAGCATGTCGATCTGGCGATGCGCAGGCGCGCCTATTTCGAACCGGCGACGCAGGCGCTGCTTGCCTGGATGCGCGGGCCGGCGATGGCGGCGCGGGCGAAGGAACTGGGCGGGTATGATCTGGCGGCGAGCGGGGCGGTCAGGCTGAATAGGTGACAGATGCGACATTCGACGGCTCGAGAGCGAACGCTTCTGTCACGTTCGCTCAGGTCAGCGCGCCGCGCGCCGCGATCGGCCAGAGCGCCTCGACATGCGCGTCCGCCGTGTGCAGCCCGCGCACGCAGACATACCAGTCGTGCAGGTTCACCGTCGGGTCGCAATGGCCCGGCACCAGCAGGATGCGGTCCCCGCGATGGGGCACCGCGATCGGGTCGCCCGTCAGCACGCCATGCTCGTCGGAGGGCTTCGAATAGACCAGCCCCTCGCGCCGGAACGGCACGGGCAGGCCCGAATCGATCGCGGCCGCCTTGTGGCCGGCATCGACCACAGCGCGGTCGGGCACAGGCTTGCTCATCACGCCCGCCAGCACGAAGAGCGCATGCTCGAAATTGCGGAACGGCTCGCCATTGGCCTGCCGGTTGCGGGCGTAGTCGGCGTCCATGAAGACGTAGGAGCCGGCCTGGATCTCGTTCCACAGCCCGGAGCCCGTCTCGATCTCGTAGGTGCCGGTGCCGGCCCCACCGATGGTGGCGCAACTCAGCCCAGCCTGCGTCAGTCGTTCCACCGTGTTGCGAACCGAAACGCCCGCGCGCTCGATCGCCTCGCTGCGCTCGTCGATCGAGCGCATGTGCTGGGCCGTGCCGTGATAGGCCTGCAGGCCGCCAAAGCGCAGCGTATTCGAGCGCGCCACGGCTTCCGCGATGCGCACCGCCGCCTCGCCCGGCGCGACGCCGCAGCGCCGCCCGCCGACATCGATCTCGACCAGAATATCCAGCACCACGTCATGGCGCGCGGCCGCCTCAGTCGCCTCGCGCACCCCGTCGAGATGGTCGACGCAGACGCTGATCCTGGCCTGCCTTGCAAGCTGAGCCAGCCGGTCGAGCTTGGCGGCGCCCGCGACCTCGTTGGAGACGAGCACGTCATGGACGCCGCCCGCGACCAGGATTTCGGCCTCCGAGACTTTCTGCACGCATTGCCCGACCGCGCCATGGGCAATCTGGCGCAAGGCGATCTCGGGGCTCTTATGCGTCTTGGCGTGTGGGCGCAGGCGCACGCCATGGCCCTGCGTGTAGGCCGCCATGGTGACGAGGTTGCGCTCGAAGGCGTCGAGGTCGAGCACGAGGGCGGGCGTATCGATCTCGCTGAAACTCTGGCCGACCTGCGCCGGCGGGGGCAATGGCATGCTGTCGCGCTTTCGGGATTGGTGTCGCGGATTCGGTTTCGCGCCGCATGGGACGCCAGCTTCGTGGCCGGGGCAAGACTGGAGATGAGGCGGTCGGCAATCGGCAATAGGCAGTCGGGCAAAGTGATTGCGGCGGACCCTGCGCTTTCGCCCTTCTTCGACTGCCTACTGCCTACTGCCCATTGCCGACTGCCCCGGTAGCGCTCCTCCACGCACCATGATAACCCCCCGCCCATGAAGATCGGCCGCGTCACCGACGATACGTTCGCGTTGTTCGCCCGCGTCTGGCGGGAGCAGGCCAGGGCCTATCTGCCGCAGATGGCGATGATCATGGGGCTCGTCGTGGTCATCGCCGCGACGACGAGCTTCTATCCGCTGCTGATCAAGGCCGCGTTCGACGCCTTCGCCGATCCGCTGACCGCCGAGGCGACCGGTTTCGTGCGGCGCATGGAGCGGCTGGTCTCGAAATCGATCGGCATCGAGATCGGCGTCGTCAACGCAGTCGCGGTCGTCGTCGTCATCGTCACCGCGATCAAGGGTTTTTCGCTGCTGACCCAGACCGTGATGACCAACAGCGTCGTCAGCCGGATCGAGGCCGACATGCAGACGCAGCTCTACGCCCATCTGATCGACGCCGACCTCGCCCAGCTCCAGCGCGAAAACCCGGCATCGCTGACGCAGCGCTTCACCACCGATTTCACCTTCGTCAAGGAGGCGCTGACGCGGCTGATCAACATCGCCGTGCGCGACGTGCTCACCGCCATCGCGCTGGTCGGGGCAATGCTCTGGATCGACTGGCAGATGACGCTGGTCGTGCTGCTGATCGCGCCCATCGTCGCCCGCCCGATCGGCAGGATCGGCAAGAAGCTGCGCCGCATGGCCCTGTCGCAGCAGGAGCAGACCGGTGTGATGGCGAGCCTCGTGACCGAGAGCCTGCAGGGCGCGCGCGCCGCCAAGACCGATTCACTCGAGCCCTATCTCAAGGTCCGCGCGGCCAACGCCTTCGAATCGATCCGGGCGGTGAAGATGAAGGCCGCCAATGCGCGCGGCCGGCTCGATCCGCTGCTGGAGGTCGCCGGCGGCATGGCGGTCGCCGGCGTGCTGGCCGCGATCGGCGTGCGCATCACCTCCGGCGGCTCGACCGTCGGCGATTTCACCGGCTACGTCTCGGCGCTGCTGCTGGCGGCGCAACCGATGCGCTCGCTCGGCAATCTCAACGCCATCGTCCAGGAGGCCGGGGCCTCGCTGAAGCGCTATTACGCGCTGATCGACGAGAAGCCGCTGGTGACGCAGGCCCCGGACGCGAAGACGCTCGCGGTCGGCGCCGGCGAGGTCGCATTCCGCTCCTTGCGCTTCCGCTACCGCGACGACCAGCGCGCGCTGGAAGGCATCGACCTCGTCGCGCAGGGCGGCAGGACCACCGCATTGGTCGGCCGCTCGGGTTCCGGCAAGTCGACGCTGCTCGCATTGGTGCCGCGCCTCTACGACCCAAGCGGGGGCCGCGTCGAGATCGACGGACAGGATATCCGGGACGTCACCCTGACCTCGCTGCGCGCCCGGATCGGCGTGGTCAGCCAGGATGTCGTGCTCTTCGACGACACGGTGCGCGCCAACATCGCCTTCGGCCGCCCGGACGCGAGCGAGGACGAGATCGTCGCCGCCGCCAGGGACGCCGCCGCGCACGACTTCATCATGGCGATGCCGGAGGGCTATGACAGCCAGGTCGGCGAGCGCGGCCAGAAGCTGTCGGGCGGCGAGCGCCAGCGCATCGCAATCGCCCGCGCCATCCTGAAGGACGCCCCGATCCTGTTGCTCGACGAGGCGACCAGCGCGCTCGATACGCAGTCCGAGCGCCTCGTCCAGCAGGCGCTGGCCCGGCTGATGGAGAACCGCACCACGCTGGTCATCGCGCACAGGCTCTCGACCGTGCGCGAGGCCGACCTGATCGTGGTGATGGACGAGGGCAGGATCGTCGAGACCGGCAGCCACGACGCATTGCTCGCCCGCGACGGGGCCTATGCGCGGCTGTACCGGCTCCAGTTCGTCGAGACGTAAGGCTGAGACCTATCCGTCTTTGCGAGCGGAGCGAAGCAATCCAGCGTCTCGCGCAACCCTCTGGATTGCTTCGCTCCGCTCGCAAAGACGACGGGGAGCCCCTACGGCTCCCGCGCCAGCGCGTCCGCAGCCGCCGGAAAACCCCGGAACGAGAACGGCAGCGCCACGGGCCGGTTGGCGGCGTCGATGAAGCGCAACTGCCCGCCTTCGCCATGCGCCCGCCAGCGCTTGAGCAGATCCTCGCTCATCGCGATCTCGGCGAAGCAGCCGCCGGGGATGCAGCGCTGATAGGGCGCGAGCACGCCCTCGTCCTTCTCGCCGAGCGCGAGCCGGACGCCGGCATTGGGCCCGAAGGCGATGTTGGGCGCGACCTGCACCACGACCTTCAGCGGTTCGGTCTTGACCGGCCGGCCGAGCGCGATCAGCGCGACCGGGCCCTGCTGGCCCTGCACCTGCAGCGTCTGGACGATCTCGCAGATGCGCGTGCCGACGCCCTGCTGGCAGCGATGCACCCAGTCGCCATAGCTGGCGGTGGTGTTGTCGGGCTGCGAGACCCCGCCTGCCGGTGCGGCCGGAGGCGCGGCGGGAGCGGCCGGGCGTTGTGGCTGGGCTTGCGCCAGAGCGGAGCCCGCGCCGATGAGCGCGACGAGAAATGTGAGTGAAACGAGCTTCATGGCGCGTGGCGTCCAGCGGGAGAAATGCGACGCGCACTTGACGCGACGGAAGGGGGCGACGCAAGGCCTGCGGCCCGAATGCGAACGGCCATCCATCACTTTGTAATGATTAAGGTTATCATGGCCGCCAGCCGACATCCTCCTGCGGCGCCTCGGCGGCCGCATCATCGGCCCGCGCCTGCCCGACCACGGAGAACAGCGCCCGCAAGGCCTGCTCGACCCCCTCGCCCGAGGCCGAGGACAGCACGATCGGCATGCGCTTGCAGGCCCGCTTCAGCCGCGCCACCTGCTCCTTGAGCAATTCGGGCGACAGCGCATCGACCTTGGACAGCGCCACGATCTCGGGCTTCTCGGCGAGGCCCTCGCCATAGGCGGCGAGCTCGGCGCGCACCGTCTTGTAGGCCTTTCCGGCATGCTCGCTGGTGCCCTCGACCAGATGCAGCAGCACGCGGCAGCGCTCGACATGGCCCAGAAACCGGTCGCCCAGCCCATGGCCCTCATGCGCGCCCTCGATCAGGCCGGGAATATCGGCCAGCACCATCTCACGCCCGTCGACGCGCACGACGCCAAGGCCGGGATGCAGCGTGGTGAAGGGATAGTCGGCGATCTTTGGCTTGGCCGCGGTGACCGTGGCCAGAAAGGTCGATTTGCCGGCGTTCGGCAGGCCGATCAGCCCCGCATCCGCGATCAGCTTGAGCCGGAGCCAGATCCAGCGCTCCTCCCCGGGCAGTCCCGGATTGGCGTGGCGCGGAGCCTGATTGGTCGAGGTCTTGAAATAGGCGTTGCCGAAGCCGCCATTGCCGCCCTTGAGCAGCACGAAGCGCTGGCCGGGCTCGGTCATGTCGGCGATCAGCGTCTCGCCATCCTCGTCGAAGATCTGCGTGCCCGGCGGCACTTTCAGCACGACCGACGAGCCATTGGCGCCGTGCCGGTCGGCGCCCATGCCGTGCCCGCCGATCTTGGCCTTGAAATGCTGCTGGAAGCGGTAGTCGATCAGCGTGTTGAGGCCCTGCACGCATTCGATGACGATATCGCCGCCGCGCCCGCCATCGCCGCCATTGGGCCCGCCGAACTCGATGAACTTCTCACGGCGGAAGGAGACGCAGCCCGCGCCGCCATCGCCCGCCTTCACATAGATCTTGGCCTGGTCGAGGAATTTCATCGGGTCTCAGTAGGGGCTAAGGCGAGCAAGGGCAATGCGCGCCTCGTCCTTTCCCCTCCGGCGCGAAGCGAACCTCACGCCGCGAGCCTCGTCCCGGCCATCTCGGCGCGCAGCGCCGCGGCGAAGCGGCGCGCGGCGAGGCCGGGCTGCGGGCCGAGGATCAGCCCGACCGAGAGCTCGAACAGCGGCGGCAGGCCGTCGCCCTCGCCGAGCCGGCGCAGTCCGGCGGGAACGGCGCTTTCGGTGATCGCGCTGATGCAGAGTCCAGCTTCCACGGCCGAGAGCACGCCGGCCATATGCGAGGAGGAGAAGACGATGCGATGCGCCCTGGCAGCGCGCTTCAGGGTGGCCAGGATGCGCGGCCGGGCCCGGCAGCCCTCGGCGAAGAGCGCGAGCGGCAGCGTCTCCTGCAGCTCCGGCCGGTGCCCGCGCCCGGCCACCCAGACCAGCGGCTCGCGCCGCAGCATCTCGCCGACCGGGCGGTCGGGATCCTGCGTCACGACGGCGAGGTCGTAGCCGCCGGCTGCGATCATGGGCTCGATGCGCTTCGACAGATCGCAATTGAGCTCCAGCTCGACCTTGGGATGCTCGGCCGAGAAGCGCGCGATCAGCGGCCGCAGATAGGCGTCGACGTAATCGTCCGGGATGCCGATGCGCAGCCGGCCCGTGGCGGCGTCGCCGGCGAGGTCGGCCAGCGCCTCGCGCTCGATCGCGAGCAGCCGGCGCGCATGCGCGATCAGGCGCTCGCCCGCATCGGTCGGCGTCACGCCCCGGCGCGAGCGCTCCAGCAGCCGCCGCCCGACCGCGCCCTCCAGATCCTGGATGCGCACCGAGATCGCGGACTGGGTCCGGCCTAGCCGTGCGCCCGCTGCCGTGAAGCCGCCGGTCTCGGCCACCGCGACGAGCATGTCGAGCGCCGCGAGGTCGAAATGGGACATGGCCGCTCCATCGGATTTCAGAATGGTTAAATCAGAATAATCCGTTTTTCCGATGGATGGAAGGGAGGTAGGGATCAGCACGCTCGCACCTCGTCATTGCGAGCGCAGCGAAGCAATCCAGCGTCTCGCGCTACGCCCTCCTGGATTGCTTCGCTGCGCTCGCAATGACGCCCTGACAACAAAAGCCGCTAACCATGACCACCGCCGCCATCGACCTGCCCCGGCCCGCCGCGCCCGCGCTCGCCATGTTCCTCGCTCTGCTCGCGGGCGCGACCTGCATCGGCTTTTCGGGCGTGTTCGTGCGCTTCGCCGATGTCGGCCCGGCGGCGGCCGGCTTCTGGCGCATGGCCTTCGCGCTGCCGCTGCTGGCGGCCTGGACAGCCGCCGAACGCCGCAGGCCGTCAGTCGGCGCGGCGCACGGGACGGCCTTCTGGCCGATCGCGCTCGCGGGCCTCGCCTTTTCCGTCGACGTCGTGCTCTACAACGCCTCGCTCGCCCACACCACGATCGCCAACGCCTCGCTGCTCGGCAATCTCTCGCCGGTCGCCGTCGTGCTCGGCGGCTGGCTCCTGCTCGGCGAGCGGCCGAGCCGGCGCGTCCTCGGCGCACTGGCGCTCGCGCTCGGTGGCGCGCTGATGCTGGTCGCGCCGCAGCTCGCAGGCGCATCAGGCCCCCCTCTGTCGGGCGGGGCGCTCGGCGACATGCTCGCGGTCGGCGCGGCTTTCGCCTATGCGGCCTACATCATCGCCATACGCCGCGCCCGCGACAGCGCCGAGGCCGGCCGCATCGGTCTGATCTCGAGTGCGCTCTGCGGCGCGCTCTGCCTCGCTGCCGCGCTGGCGCTCGGCGAAACCCTGCTGCCGGCGAGCCTTGCCGGCTGGCTCGCGGTGATCGCGCTCGGCGTGATCTCGCATGCGCTCGGCCAGGGGCTGATCACGCTCTCGCTCGGCAGCTACGGCGCGGGCGCCGCCTCGCTGGTGATGGTCTGGCCGGCGCTGGTGAGCGTGCTCGCGGCCTGGGCGATCTTCGGCGAGCAGCCGGGCCCGGCGCAGGCGTTCGGCGGCGTCGCGATCCTGGCGGCGGTGCTGCTGGTGCGGCGGGGCTGAGCCCGGCACCGCATGGGGCGCTGCCTTCCCGTCTCTCCCGGAGGCGGGACGGGTCTCGATCCCCACGGGCATAGCCTCACCCTGAATCCCCGCCCCCCGACATCCGTGCCATAACCCTGCCGTTCCACCCGGCCAGGGGCTCTCGCGAGGCGTCGTGCGGGCGGGTGGGATGGCGGTGTCCATGGTCGCGGCCGTTGCGGGTTCGCGCGTCATGGAGGCGTCGATCGTCGGCCGCGCCGAATTTCGGCAGGCGCGGGTCCATGCCGGACTCCCATCGACGATCGGCTCCCACGAGAGAACCGCGCGCGGAGTCGGCGGCGGCCGGTCACGGCCGCAATCGACATCGACATCGACCTCGACATCGGCGCGCGGCCAAAGCCCCGCCGCCACCGGCTCCGCGCACCCCCTGCGGGTAGTGGACGGCGAGACACCCCGCGGCGAGGGCCGGCCGGGGCTTTGGCTGCGAGACCTGCGGCAGACGCGCGGCTCGCCTCACTCGCTCCGGTCGAGGATGCGCGCCATCTGCTCGAACCCGCGCTGGCGCGCCATCTGGATCGGCGTCACGCCGTTGCGGTCGCCGAGATCACGCCGCGCCCCGGCGGCGACCAGATGCCGCGCGGTTCGCTGATGCCTCACCCCGCCATCGCCGAGGATGACGGCCTCGATCAGCGCGGTCCATGAGAGGTTGTTGACATGGTCGAGCGGCGCGCCGGCCTCGATCAGCACCCTGACGACCTCGTCATGGCCGAGATGGGCGGCGGCGATCAGGGCGGTGCCGGCATAGGGGCTGGTGATCGCCTTCGCATCGCCGCCGAGCGCCAGCGCCACGCGCATGGTCTCGACATCGTCGGCGACGGCCGCGATCGTCACGGCGTCATAGCGCTGCGCGTCGAGCGCACGCGGATCGGCGCCCAGCCTGACCAGCGCGCGCATGGCCTCCCGCTGCCCGGCATGGGCCGCGATATGCAGCGCGGTGCGGCCCTGGCCGTCGCGCGCATCCATCGGCGCGCCCGCGGCCGCCAGCCTCTCGATGGCGGCGACGTCGCCGGCATGGGCTGCGGCCTGGAGGCCGCGATAGCCGGCGGTCTCCGTGGGCGATGGCGGGATTTGCGCCGGAGCCGGCGAGGCCCAGAGCGCGGCGGCAAGGCCGATGGCGAGGATGGCGGCAATCATGATGTCCTCTCCTCCCGCATGCCCGGCAGTGCCAGGCGGAACGACATTGCCGGCAGGCGCGGCGCTCAAATCTCGGGCTGTTCTACCACTTTATGTCGCCGGCACATCGACAAAGCCGTGGCCGCAAAGCGTCTCCTGCGACACTGCGGACCACAGTTCTAAACCCGTCGTTAACCTCGATCGGGCATGTCCTAGGACCAGTAGCGGCTTCGCGCGGGCTGTGCCTGCTGCGGCCCGAGGGTGACAAATCCATGCGGATGATCGTCGGCACAATCATCGTCTTTCTCTGCGTCTTCGGCGGCTACGCGGCGATGGGTGGCAAGCTCGGCGTCCTCTGGCAGCCATGGGAGTACGTCATCATCCTCGGCGCGGCGATCGGCGCCTTCGTCATCGGCAATCCTGCGCCGGTGCTCAAGGCCGTGCCCTCCATGTTCGGCACGATCCTGAAAGGCCCCAAATACACGCAGCAATGCTATGTCGAACTGCTGGGGATGCAGTATTCCCTGTTCAAGCTCGCGAAGCAGAAGGGCATGCTCGCGATCGAGCCTCACATCGAAAATCCGAGCGAATCGACGCTGTTCAACGCTTTCCCGACCTTTGCCGCGAACCATCACGCGGTCGAGTTCGTCTGCGACTACATGCGCATGGTGACGCTGGGCGCCAACAACGTCCACGAGATCGACGCTCTCATGGACGAGGAACTGGAGACCCACCACCAGGAGCAGGAGCGTATCGTTTCGGCGATGCAGTCGCTCGCCGACGGCACGCCGGCGCTCGGCATCGTCGCCGCCGTGCTCGGCGTGATCAAGACGATGGGGGCGATCAAGGAGCCGCCGGAGGTGCTGGGTCATCTGATCGGCGGCGCGCTCGTCGGCACCTTTTTCGGCGTCTTCGTCGCCTACGGCCTGTTCGGGCCGATGGCGCAGTCGCTCAAAGGCACTTTTGAGGCCGAATCCAAATACTACCTGTCGCTCAAGGCGGGGCTTCTGGCCTTCATCAGCGGCCAGCCGCCGGTGATGGCCGCCGAGTTCGCCCGCAAGGCTCTGATGAGCGACGTCCGCCCGACATTCAGCGAAGTGGAAGCGGCCACCGCCGCTTTGCCCGCCACCGTCTGACCCAATCTCCCATGGAGACCCGATGACCAAGCCCGTCCAGCCGATCATCATCAAGAAGGTCAAGAAGGCCGGCCATGCGCATCATGGCGGGGCCTGGAAGATCGCCTATGCGGACTTCGTGACCGCCATGATGGCGTTCTTCCTTCTGATGTGGCTGATCAGCATGACGACGCAGGAGCAGAAGATCGGTCTGGCGGAATACTTCGCGCCTGCGGCGCTGAGCCTCAGCACCAGTGGTGCGGGCGGCATCCTGGGGGGCACAGCCATCGACAGTTCGGGCGCCAAGTCGTCGGCGCCCCGCGATCCGGCGACGAGCACCACCGGACCGGAGGGAGGAGAGCGCCGGACCACTCAGGGCCGCGCCAGCGACCAGGAGGCCAGCCGCCCATCCGCCGGCGCGCAGTCCCATCACAGCGCCATCGCCAGCCTCCGGCAGGCGCTCCAGGAAAAGCCGGAACTCGCCGATCTGTCGCGCAACATCGTGTTCGAGCCGACCAAGGATGGGTTGAACGTCTCCCTCGTGGACGAGGACGGCCGCTCCATGTTCGCCGAGGGCTCGGTCCAGCCCCGCGAGCGCACCCGTCTCGTGCTGGAGACGATCGCGCCCACCCTGCGCCGGCTGCCCAACCGCCTGTCCATCACCGGGCACACGGCAGCGACGCGCCCGGGCTCGGCGCGCACCGTCGATTCATGGAGCCTCACCGCCGGGCGCTCGCTCGCCGTGCGCGAGATCCTGTCGGGCGCCGGAGTTCCCAACGACCGCTTCGCCTCGGTGGTGGGACGCGCCGACACCGAGCCGGTCTTCCCCGACAATCCCTACACGGCGCCGAACCGACGGGTGACGATCACGCTGCTCAACGAGGCGCCGCCGCTGCCGCCTAACGTCCTTCGCTGACGGGCAAGCCCGCTTCGGCATCCGACTGGGATCAAACGAAGGTCGGTCAAGGCCGGCGGCAGCCCCTCACTCCGCCGCCAGTCTCGGCGGCGGCAGCGGCAGCTTCATCTGCCCCGCCTCTCGGGCGCTCTCAGCCCGGCCGGGCGTGTGCTCGTCGATGTGCTCCCACAGGCTCTCGTCTTCGGGCTTCGAGAAGAAGCGCCCGAACATCCAGCTCACCAGCCGCTGCAGATCGTCCATCACCGTGTAGAAGCTCGGCACGAAGACGAGCGAGAGCACCGTCGAGACGATCAGGCCGCCGATCACCGCGATCGCCATGGGCGAGCGGAACTCGCCGCCGTCGCCGACGCCGTAAGCCGACGGGGCCATGCCGGCCGCCATGGCGATGGTGGTCATCACGATCGGGCGGGCGCGCTTGCGGCCGGCCTCGATCAGCGCGGTGAAGCGGTCCTTGCCGCGCGCCTCCTCCTCCACCGCGAAATCGACCAGCATGATCGCGTTCTTGGTGACGATGCCCATCAGCATCAAAAGCCCGATATAGACCGGCATCGAGACCGGCTTGTCGGCCGCCAAGAGCGCGATGACGACGCCGCCGAAGGAGAGCGGCAACGAGAGCAGAATCGTGATCGGCTGGAAGACCGAGCCGAAGAGCAGGATCAGCACGGCCAGCACCAGCATCAGCCCGGTGCCCATGGCGGTGATGAAGCCCTGCACCACTTCTCCTTGAATCTCCGCGTCGCCGGTGGCGGCGATGCGCACGCCGTCCGGCAGGCCGACCTCCTTCACGATCTGCTGGAAGGTCTCCTGCGCCGTGCCGAGTTCGAAGCCGCGCCGGAGGTCCGCGCCGATCTGCGCGCGCCTCGTGCGGTCGTAGCGGTCGATCGAGGACGGCCCCTCGCCGAAGCCGATATCGGCCACCGCCGTCAGCGGCACAGAGACGCCGTTTGTGTTGGTGACGCGCAGGGCCGCGACGTTGCGGATGTCGGTGCGCGCCGCCTCGTCGAGCTGGACGCGGATCGGCACCAGCCGGTCGCCGGCGTTGAACTTGGCGAGGTTGGCGCCAACATCGCCGATGGTGGCGACGCGCACGGCCTCCGAGATCGCCTCGGGCGTCACGCCGAGCGTGGCGGCCTCCTCCAGCTTGGGCGTGACGCGCAGTTCCGGCCGCGACAGCGAGCCCGAGGTCGCGACGTTGAGATAGCCCTCGATCTTGCGCATCCGGCTCTCGATGCGCGCGACCGCCTCGTCCAGCGCGGCCCCGTCCTTGGAGAGGATCGAGAAGGCCATCTCGCGCTCGCCGCGCTCGTTGACATACCAGGCGCGGACATCGGGCACGCTCGCGAGTTTTTGCGCGATCACGGCCTTGAGGTCCTTCTGGCGTTCCTTGCGCTCGCTCTTCGGCAAAAGCTTGATCGTGACCGAGGCGCGGCGCACCTCGCGCGTGCCCGTCGGCGAGGAGCCGCCGAGCACGAAGACCTGCGTCACCTGCGGAATTTCGCGCAAGGCATCGACGATCCTGTCGGTGGTGACGCGGGTGTCCTCCAGCGTCGAGCCCGGCGGCAGTTCGATCGAGGCGACGACGCGGCCGGTGTCCTCGTCCGGGATGAAGCCGGTCGGCAGCAGCGCGGTCGCCTGGATCGAGCCGTAGAGGAAGCCGAAGCCGATCAGCAGCGTGACATAGGCCATGTTGAGCGGCAGCTTGCGCCAGCGCCCGGTGCCGTCGAGGCGCGGCAGGAGCGGGATGCGCAGGCGCGCCAGCGACCCCTTGAGCAGGCCGACATAGGCGCCCATCACGAACCCGTCCTTGGGGTCCTGATGCTTCACGGGCTTCATCAGATAGGCCGCCATCATCGGCGTGATCAGGCGCGCCACCAGCAGCGAGAACAGCACCGCGACCGCGACCGTGAGGCCGAACTGCCGGAAATACTGCCCCGCCACCCCGCTCATGAACGAGACCGGCGCGAAGATCGCCACGATCGTCAGCGTGATCGCGATGACGGCGAGCCCGATCTCGTCGGCGGCCTCCATCGCGGCGCGATAGGGCGACTTGCCCATGCGCATATGCCGGACGATGTTCTCGATCTCGACGATGGCGTCGTCCACCAGGATGCCGGTGACGAGCGTGATGCCGAGCAGGCTGACGAGGTTGAGCGAAAAACCCATCAGCTCCATCGCCCAGAAGGTCGGGATCGCCGAGAGCGGCAGCGCGATGGCGGTGATGAGCGTGGCGCGCCAGTTCTTCAGGAACAGGAAGACGACGAGGACGGCGAGCCCCGCGCCCTCCAGCAGCGTCGTCATCGCCGCCTTGTAGTTGCCGTAGGTATAGGCGACGGCGTCGTCGATCGGCTTGAGCACGACATCCGGGTAGCGTTTGTTCAACTCGGCGACGCGGGCGGCGACCACCTCCTTGACCGAGAGCTCGCTCGACCCCTTGGAGCGGAACACGGCGAAGGTGACGACGGGCGATTTGTCGAGCCGGCCGAAGGAGCGCGGCTCGGAGTTCGAATCCTCGACGCGGCCGAGTTCCTTGAGCCGGACCTCGCGGCCGCCTGTCAGCGAAATCTTGGTGTCGGCGAGTTCGGCGACGCTGCGCGCGCCCGCCAGCGTCCGGATCGCCTGCTCCTGCCCGCCGATCTCGCCGCGCCCGCCCGCGAGATCGACATTCGTGGCGCGGATCTGGCGGTTGACCTCGCCTGCGGTGATGCCGAGCGCCAGCAGCCTGTCGGGGTCGAGCGAGATCCTGATCTCGCGGTCGACGCCGCCATAGCGGTCGATCCGGCCGACGCCCTTCAGCCCCTGCAATTCGCGCGCGACGATATCGTCGACATGCCAGGAGAGCTGCTCCAGCGTCATGCCCGGCGAGGCAGCGCCATAGGTCATGATCGACTGGCCCTCGACATCGATGCGCTGGATGATCGGCTCGTCGATGGTGCGCGGCAGGTCGGCTCTGATCTTGGCGATGGCGTCCTTGACGTCGTTGACGGCGCGGTCGGTGTTGATCTCGAGCCGGAACTCGATGACCGTCTGCGACTGCCCGTCGGTCAGGGTCGAGATCACATGCTTGACGCCGGTGATGTTGGCGACCGCATCCTCGACGCGCTTTGAGATCTGGCTTTCGAGTTCGGCCGGGGCGGCGCCCGACTGCGTCACCGTGACGGAGACCAGCGGCACGTCGATGTTCGGAAAGCGCGTCACCGGCAGCTTCGAGAACGAGAGCAGGCCGAGCACGCAGAGCACGACGAAGAGCAGGATCGCGGGAACGGGTTTCCGGATCGACCAGGCGGAGAAGTTGAAGTTCACGGGCTCGGCTCCGTCACTGCGTCGCGATCGGCGTGATCATGTCGCCGTCGCGCACGAAGGTGCCGGCGCGCGCCACCACGGTCTCGCCGTCGCTGATCCCGGAGACGATCTCGGCCCGGCCGTCGCCGGCCAGCCCAAGCTGGACCTGTCTGGTCGTGACCTTGCCGTCCTTGACGCTCTGCACGGTCGGACCCGAGCGCGCATAGGTGATCGCCGAGAGCGGCAGCGTCACCGCGCTCTTGCGCCCGGTCTCGATGACGCCGCGCGCAAAGGCGCCGACCGAGACCGGCTGGTCGCCTTTCAGCGAAACCCGCAGCCGTCCGAGCCGGGAGGCCTTGTCCACCTCCGGCGAGATCAGCCGGATCGACCCTTCGAGCGGCACAGTGCTTCCGGCCTGCAGCACGCTGACGCGCTGGCCGACCCTCAGACCCGGCAACTCGACCTCGGCGACTTCGGCCTCGAGCTCGATCGCGCCATCGGCGATGATCCGGAACAGCGGCTCGGTTGAAGCCATAGCGGCGGTCGCGCCGAGTTTGGCATTGCGGCGGCTGAGCGTGCCGGCGGCGGGCGCCTTGATCTGCGTGCGGGCGAGTTTGACCTCGATGTCGCGCCCCTGCGCCCTGGCGAGCGCGAGATCGGCATTGGCGATCGCCAGCGCCTGCCGCGAGGAGTTGAGCTTGGCCTCGGCCGCGCGGGCGGCTGCGTCGCGCTGGTCGAAGGTCTCGTTGGAGACGTTGCCGCTGGCGCGAAGCTGCTTTGTGCGGTCGAAATTGTTGTTGGCGGCGACGAGATTGGCCTGCGACTCGGTAATCTGGGCGTTGGACTGGGCGATCACCGCCTCGGCGCGGGCGATCTGGGCGTCGTTCTGCGCCTTCTGCACGTCGAGCGTGGTGCGCGAGAGCCGCGCCAGCACCTGCCCGGCCACGACCTTGTCTCCCTCCTCGGCGAGAAGCTCGACGATCTGCAGCCCATCGACCTCAGGCGAGACCAGCACCTCGTCGCGCGCCACCATCGAGCCCGAGACGACGACGCTTTGGACGATCTCGGTCGTCTTCGCCATGGTCACCGTCACGGAGGGGCCGGCAGCAGGGGCGGTCTGGCCCGCAGCAGGGGAGGTCGTCTGCGCCTGAACGCCGGCGGCAGGCAGGAGCGCGGCGGCGAGCAGGGCTGCGCGAAGGATGGTGGGGGGCGTCATGATGGGAACCTGTCGGAGGGGAGCACGAGCACCTGCGCGAGGCCGCGCATCGCTGTGAAGAGCGTTTCCGCCGCCATGGCGGCATCGAAAGACGGATCGGTGGCGCGGCGGCAGAAGAAGCCGTCGGCCATCATGAAGACGGCCTGCAGGAAGCGGGCGTCGTCGAGATCGGCCGGCAGTTCGCCGCTGGCCTTGGCCCCGGCGATGGCCTGCGCCAGGCCGCCGAGCACCGTTCCGTCGATCGCGGCGCACATCTTGGCCATGGCAGGGTTGCGCGCGGCCTCGGCCCAGATCTGAAGGCAGATGATCGCCTTCTCGCGCGGCTCCTCGACCAGATGGCGGCGGCCGAGCGCCTCGAGCTGGTCGAGCAGCGAGCCTTGAGCCGGATCAAGACCGGCGAAGTCCTCGGCGATCTGACTGCGGTCGCGTTCGGCCATCGCGGCGATGATCGCGTCCTTGGAGGCGAAATAGCGGTAGAGATTGCCCGGGCTCATGCCCGCTTCCACCGCGACGTCGTTCATCGTCGCGGCATGGAAGCCGGCCCGCGCGAAGACGCGCTCGGCCGCATCGAGGATGCGGGTCTGGCGCTGCGATGGCGCGCTGTCCTGCGTCATGGCGAGATGTGGCGGCAAGGCTGAGTTCCGAATGAGAATGAACGTTCATTCTCATGTCGCAAGGCGGGGCTCTCGTCAAGCGCGGGATTGTTTCCGGCGATGTCGGGGACCGGGCAGGCCAAATCGCGAAACCATTCAACCATGCGATTTCGGCACCCGCGCCATGCGTGCGTGGCGCATAAATTGCTTGCGGGAGCCCCATGTCGACCGCATTCTGAGCGCATACGTCTTCCCGACACCGCCGGATGATGCGCCGGCCGGCGGATGAACCCGAAGCCCGTGATGAACGACCAGACTTTTCGCTTCCGAAACGCCCGCAAGATCGGCGCCCGCAGGATCGGCGATCCGCCCTTGACCCGCCGGAAGCCGGCTCCCCTGAAGCCCGTCCTGCTCGTGCTGCATCAGGAGCATTCGACGCCGGGCCGCATCGGGCGGCTGCTGCAGGCGCGCGGCCATGCGCTCGACATCCGCAAGCCGCGCTATGGCGACCCGCTGCCGGACACGATGCGGGAGCATGCCGGCGCGGTGATCTTCGGCGGGCCGATGGGGGCCAACGACCCCGACGATTTCATCAGGACCGAGATCGACTGGATCGGCACCTGCCTGAAGGAGGACGCGCCGTTCCTCGGCATCTGCCTCGGCGCGCAGATGATGGCGAAACATCTCGGCGCACGGGTCTACACCCATGGCGAAGGCCGCGCCGAGGTCGGTTATTACCGCCTCGACCAGACGGCAGAAGGAAGCGCCCACGCAGCCGAGGCCGGTTTCTCCTGGCCGGGCACCGTCTATCAATGGCACCGCGACGGCTTCGACTGCCCGTCGGGCGCGGAATGCCTGGCGACAGGCGACGATTTCCCGGTGCAGGCGATCCGGGCCGGCTCGAAAGTCTACGGCATCCAGTTCCACCCCGAGGTGACGCCGGCGATGATGTGCCGCTGGTCGATCCGCGGCCATGAGCGCACGCTGATGCCCGGCGCGCAGTTGCGCCATCTGCATCTGGAGGGCTGGTATCGCTACGACCCGGCGATCCGGAGCTGGCTCGACGGTTTTCTGGACCATTGGCTCAAGGTTCCCGCCACGGCTGAATCCGCGTGAGCCGCACGGCGATCGTCCTCGGCGCCGGCATGGTCGGCGTCTCCTGCGCGCTCTCGCTCCAGAAGCGCGGTTTTGCGGTGACGCTGATCGACCGCAGGGAGCCCGGCTCCGAGACCTCCTATGGCAATGCCGGCGTGATCAGCCGCGCCTCGATCCTGCCGCTGAACAATCCCTCGCTCTGGAAGAGCCTGGCTGCCTATTTGCGCAACGACCACCCCGCGATCCGCTATCGCTGGGGCCATTTGTTCAAAAATCCGGGCTGGATCCTGCGCTTCCTCGCCGAGGCGCGCCCGTCGCGGCTGCAGCACCGGATCGCGGCGCTCGACAGCCTGACCTCGCTGGCGCTGCCGCTGCACAGGGCGCTGATGGACGAGGCCGGCGTGCGCCACCGCCTGCGCGAGACCGGCTCGCTCAAGGTCTGGCGCAGCGAAGCCGGCCCGGAGAAGGCGCAAGCGGAAAAACTCTGGTTCGAGGATCACGGCGTGCGCTGCGAGGTCTATGACCGGCAGGGTCTCTCGGCGCTGGAGCCCGACCTTAACCCGATCTTCTCGGCAGGCCTCCTGCAAATGGATTCAGGCTCGGTCGATTGGCCGCAGGCGATCGTCCAGGCCTATGCCGCGTTGTTCGCCTCACGCGGCGGCAGGGTGGTCACGGCAGCGATCGAGGACCTGTCGAAGACCGCCGATGGCTGGAGCGTCCGGACAGATGGCGGAGAAAAGCGCGCCGACATCGCGGTCATCGCGCTCGGACCCTGGAGCGCTGAGATCCTGAAGCCGCTCGGCCTCGCTGTCCCGCTGAACGTCGAGCGCGGCTATCACCGGCACTATCATGCGCAGGCGGGACGAAAACTCTCGCGCCCGTTCCTCGATGTCGAGGCAGCCTATATGCTGGCTCCGATGGAGAAGGGCTTTCGCCTGACTTCCGGCGTCGAACTCGCCCATCGCGATGCGCCCGACGACCACGCCCAGATCGACGAAGCGCTACCACGCGCGAAAGAGGCCTTCGCGCTCACGCAGCCTGCGGAGACCACGACTTGGCGCGGCTCGCGCCCCACCCTGCCGGATTCACTGCCGATGATCGGGGAAGCGCCCCAAAATCCGGGCTTATGGCTCGCCTTCGGCAACCAGCATATCGGCTTCTCGACCGGACCGGTGACGGGGGAGATTCTGGCGGCGCTTGTGGCGGGCGAGACGCCAGTGGCTGACCCGACGCCGTTTGCGCCGGAGCGGTATCTGTAGCCCCAGCTTCATCAGAAACGCGCGGTCATCCCGGACAAGCGGCGCAGCCGCGCAGCTCCGGGATCCATCGCAGGGAACGACGGAGCTCTATGATGGATCCCGGAACTCCGCTTCGCTGCGTCCGGGATGACGGGGAGGGTGAGACAAGCGGAGAGATATGTCCGGCTGCGTTGTCAAACCTGCCGCGCCACCATCATCTTCTTCACCTCGGCGATCGCCTTGGCCGGGTTCAGCCCCTTCGGGCAGGCATTGGCGCAGTTCATGATGGTGTGGCAGCGATACAGCCGGAAGGGGTCTTCCAGATTGTCGAGCCGTTCGCCGGTCGCCTCGTCGCGTGAGTCGATCAGCCAGCGATAGGCCTGCAGCAGCGATGCGGGACCAAGATAGCGGTCGCCGTTCCACCAGTAGCTCGGGCAGGAGGTGGTGCAGCAGGCGCAGAGAATGCACTCGTAGAGCCCGTCGAGCTTTTCGCGGTCCTCTTTCCCCTGCGCCCATTCCTTCTCGGGCGAAGGCGTCGTGGTCTTGAGCCAGGGCTCGATCGAGGCGTGCTGGGCGTAGAAATTCGTCAGGTCCGGGACGAGGTCCTTGATCACCGGCATGTGCGGCAGCGGGTAGATCGCGACCTTGCCCTTGGAACCGCACTCGTCGATACCCGTGGTGCAGGCGAGCCCGTTCTTGCCGTCCATGTTCATGGCGCAGGAGCCGCAGATGCCCTCGCGGCAGGAGCGACGGAAGGTCAGCGTCGGGTCGATCTTCGACTTGATCCAGATCAGCGCATCGAGAACCATCGGCCCGCAATCCTCGCGGTCGACGAAATAGGTGTCGGTGCGCGGATTGGCGCTGTCGTCGGGATTCCAGCGATAGACCTTGAACTCGGTCAGCTTGGCCGCGCCTGCGGGCTTGGGCCAGGTCTTGCCCTCGGTCAGGCGGGAGTTCTGGGGGAGATTGAATTCGGCCATGACTGAATGCCTGACTACTGTTTGCTTTGAAGTGGTCGGACACGAACCCGCGACGGCTCGATCGTCACGATCGCGCCGTCGTCGAGCTTGAGCCGGGTTTCGTCAATCGCATTCGCGACAAGATCGCCAATTTGCCCGGCCAGCGTCACGTCAGTGCGCAGCTGGATGACGCTCGGTCGGTCCAGATCGAGCGCGATAAGCATTGCGCCGAAGTCGAGATCGCCGGTCAGGATGATCCGGTCGATATCGGCGGCCCACTGCAAAATCACATCGTCCTTCGCATTGGGCTCGCCGACCGTCAGCCAATGCACGGCGTCGTGCCCATGATGGACCAGATGCATGGCCAATCTAGGAGACAGGTTCATGTCGATGAGAAGCCTCACGCGGCCGGCACAAGCATGATTTCGCGCTCCGACGCGAGCCAAGCCCCATAGCGGATCGCTTCGAGAACGTCCTCGCGGCTCAGATAGGGGTATTCCTCGAGCAAACGCTCTATGGTCACGCCCGCCCCGAGATTGCCGAGGATCATCCCGACCGTGACGCGCAGCCCGCGGATGCAGGCCTTGCCGTTCATGATCGCCGGATCGCGTGTGATGCGTGTGAACTGGCCCATGTGCTTCACTCCCCTCCCGACTTGCTTATTGAGTTACCGAGTCGACGATCTAGCTGCCAAAAGCCCGGTAGCTCGCATCCAAGAAGTTCAAAACGCTCTTCAGCAAACCAATTCAGCCGACAATCATAACGAGGCCTTCGATCGCCGTTGACGTTCGTCGGCCAACCCTCGGCGGGCTCCGCAACCACGAGGGACAAGCGGGAACCCCGCTTGAGCCACTTGCCCTCATTGCACAACCCTTCAAAGCGATCGAGCGAACAGGTCTCGACACGTCGCCCATCTTGAAAGCACAAGGAGTCGGAGCCCCAGCTTTGGGCGCGAAGCCAACAGCCTTCGAGTGCGTGCGGCCGTATTTTATAATCGGCTTCGACATCGAAACTGAACAAGGCAGCGAGTGCGGTCGCGGCAATGAGTAGCGGCGAAGTCGCGCGCATCGTCTCCCTCAATACACCCGCGCCTTGGGCTTGATGTACTCGATGTCGTTCGACAGCGTGTAGGTATGCACCGGCCGGTCATCCAGCGTCACGGTGCGCTTCTCGTCGTCGACCCAGGCGAGCGTGTGCTTCATCCAGTTCTTGTCGTCGCGGTCGGGATAGTCCTCGCGGGCATGTGCGCCGCGGCTTTCGGGGCGGTTCAGGCCTGAATCCATGGTGACGACGGCCTGCGTGATCAGGTTGTCGAATTCCAGCGTCTCGATCAGGTCCGAGTTCCAGACCAGCGAGCGGTCGGTCGTGCCGATATCCTCGATGCCGGCCCAGACCTGATGGATCAGCTTATGACCCTCCTCCAGCGTCTCGCCGGTGCGGTAGACCGCGCAATTGTCCTGCATCGTCTTCTGCATGCGCCCGCGCAGCTCCGCCGTCGGCGTGCCGCCCGAGGCGTTGCGGAACTTGTCGAGGCGCGTCAGCGCCAGATCGGCCGAATTCTTCGGCAGCTCGGGCTGCTTTTCGCCCGGCGTCACGATCTCGGCGCAGCGCAGGCCGGCCGCCCGGCCGAACACGACGAGGTCGATCAGCGAATTCGAGCCGAGCCGGTTCGCGCCATGCACCGAGACGCAGGCCGCCTCGCCGATCGCCATCAGGCCCGGGACCACGGTGTCGGCGTTGCCGTCGACCTTGGTCAGAACCTCGCCGTGGAAGTTCGTCGGGATGCCGCCCATGTTGTAATGCACCGTCGGCAGCACCGGGATCGGCTCGCGGGTCACATCGACGCCGGCAAAAATCTTGGCGCTCTCCGAGATGCCCGGCAGGCGCTCATGCAGGATTTTCGGGTCGAGATGGTCGAGATGCAGGTAGATGTGGTCCTTGTTCTTGCCGACGCCGCGCCCGCCCCTGATCTCCATCGTCATCGAGCGTGAGACGACGTCGCGCGAAGCGAGGTCCTTGGCGGACGGCGCATAGCGCTCCATGAAGCGCTCGCCCTCGGAATTGGTCAGGTAGCCGCCCTCGCCGCGCGCGCCCTCGGTGATCAGGCAGCCCGCGCCGTAGATCCCGGTCGGGTGGAACTGCACGAACTCCATGTCCTGCAGGGGCAGGCCGGCGCGCAGCACCATGGCGTTGCCGTCGCCGGTGCAGGTATGCGCCGAGGTCGCCGAGAAATAGGCGCGGCCATAGCCGCCGGTCGCCATGATCGCCATCTTGGAACGGAAGCGATGCAGCGTGCCGTCGTCGAGCTTGAGCGCGATCACGCCCCGGCACGCGCCGTCCTCGTCCATGATCAGGTCGATCGCGAAGTATTCGATGAAGAACTCGGTGTTGTAGCGCAGCGCCTGGCCGTAGAGCGTGTGCAGCATGGCGTGGCCGGTGCGGTCGGCGGCCGCGCAGGTGCGCTGGGCCGGCGGGCCCTCGCCGAACTCGGTCGTCATGCCGCCGAACGGCCGCTGGTAGATTTTTCCCGCCTCCGTGCGCGAAAAGGGCACGCCCCAGTGCTCGAGCTCGTAGACGGCGGCGGGCGCGTTGCGGACCAGATACTCGATCGCGTCCTGGTCGCCGAGCCAGTCCGACCCCTTGACGGTGTCGTACATGTGCCACTGCCAGGTATCCTTGCCCATATTGCCGAGCGAAGCGGCCACGCCGCCCTGCGCCGCCACCGTATGCGAGCGCGTCGGGAACACTTTCGTGATGCAGGCGGTCTTCAGGCCCGCTTGCGAGCAGCCGACCGTGGCGCGCAAGCCAGCGCCGCCCGCGCCGACCACGACGACGTCGAAGGTGTGGTCGGTGATCGGATAGGCCGGGCCGGCGTAAGTCGCGGTGGAGCGGGCTCTGGTGATCGCCATCGGATCAGCCTCCAAACGAGAGCTTCAGGAGCGCGAAGACGCAGGCCGCGCCGATCGCGATCGCAAAGAAGGTATTGGCCATCACAGCGGCGATCTTTAGGCCCTCGCCATGGACATAGTCCTCGATGATGACCTGCATGCCGAGCCGCATATGCACCACGCCCGATACGGTGAAGAGCAGCATCAGGATCGCCACCAGCGGGTGCGACAGAACAGCCAGGGCCGCCTGATAGGGCCTGCCGACGAGAGAGATCACCACGCCGAGGAAGATAATCGTCAGGACGACGTTAGCGACCGCCGTGACGCGCTGGAGCCAGAAATGCCCGGTGCCGGACTTCGCCGAACCGAGGCCGCGAACGCGGCCGAGCGGGGTGCGCATCGAGGAGTTGGAATGCATCTGTCGGCTCCTCAGCGCAGGGCCAGAGCCACGATCCAGACCAGGATCGTGAGCCCGCCGGAGACGGCGACGCTGTATTTCGCGAGATTCATGCGCGTCTGCGGATCATAGCCATGGCCCATGTCCCAGACGAAATGGCGCAGGCCCCCGACCATGTGGTGCAGCAGCGCGAAGGAATAGCCGAACAGCACGAGCCGGCCGAGGATCGAGCCCGCGACCCACTGCGCGGTGTCGTAAGCCGCCGGGCCGGACGCTGCCGCGACCAGCCATGCCGCGATCAGCACAGTGCCGAGATAGAGCGCCGAGCCGGTGACGCGATGGGCGATCGACATCGCCATGGTCCAGGACCAGCGATAGATCTGCAGATGCGGCGACAGCGGACGCGCCGCCTGTTTGACCTCGGCCACTCTGATCGTCTCCGGCATTCAGGTTCGCGAAGCGAACGAAACAAGCGCGTTGGAACCCTCGCGAGCCCTTTGGGATCGTTCTAGGGTGCTTGGCTCTGTAGCGAAACCTCCCACATGCCGCAATGCGACACGATGTTGACGGGTTACAGAATTGAATTTCTGTCACCGACGTCGCTTGCCGCGACGGCTAGACATGATCCGCCTATCGGCTAGCACTTTGCCCTATTCGCCTTGGGCCACCAGCCACAATAGGTATTTCGCAGACAAGACGCCGAGGCCGTGTCGTGCCGATGCACCGGCAGGGCTCACAGCGCTGCATCAACGGGAGGACGCTGACATGAAGACGATGACCAGGCTCGCCATTGCGGGCTTCGCGGCGCTCGCCATCGCCGGCGCGGGAACCACGGCGGCGCAGGCGCAGGCGTTCCCGACCAAGCCCGTGACGATGCTGATTCCGTTCGCGGCAGGCGGGCCGACCGATGTCGTCGGCCGGCTCGTCGGCGAGCATATGGCCCGCACGCTCGGCCAGCCGGTCATCATCGAGAACGCGGTCGGCGCGGCGGGCACGCTGGCGGGCCAGCGGTTGATGTCGTCGGCGCCCGACGGCCACGTCATCCTGATCGGCCATACCGGCACGCATGCGGCCGCCGTCTCGCTCAATCCGAACCTGAAATACAAGCCGCTCGAGGATTTCGCGCCAGTGGGACTGGTCAACACCAACCCGATCTTCCTGACGGTGAAGAAGACCCATCCGAGCCAGACGCTCACCGAGTTCGTGACCTGGCTCAAGGCCAACGAGAAGACCGCGACCAACGCCCATGCCGGCATCGGCTCGGTGAGCCACACCACCTGCCTGCTTTTCAACACCGTGCTCGGCGTCAAGCCCAACGGCGTGCCATATCGCGGCACCGGCCCGGCGATGACCGACCTCGTCGCAGGCCAGATCGACTATCTCTGCGACCAGGCGGTCAATGTCGCGCCGCAGGAGCGCGCCGGCACGATCCGCACGCTCGCGGTCGCCTCCGACGAGCGCGCCGTGTTCCTGCCCAACGTTCCGACCAGCACCGAGGGCGGCGTGCCCGGCTTCAAGGTCGCGGTCTGGAATGCGATGTTTGCCCCCAAGGACACTCCGCCCGCCGTGGTCGCGAAGCTCAACCAAGCGCTGAAGGCGGCGCTGGCCGACGCCGGCGTCAAGGGCAAGCTGCAGGAGCTGGGCGCGGACGTTCCCGTGCCGGCGCTGCTGGAGCCGGCTGGCCTGCGCGGCTTCATCGGCGCCGAAATCGAGAAATGGGCCCCGATCATCAAGGCGAGCGGGGTCAGGATCGAGTAGGCGGGAATGTCCTTCCACCTTTATGATCCTGGCATCAGAAACACCGCGTCATCCCGGACAAGCCGCATAGCGGCGCAGCTCCGGGATCCATCGTAAGGCACGAAGGTGCTCTAGGATGGATCCCGGGTCTGCGCTTCGCTTGCCCGGGATGACGGTGTGTTTCCGTGGCACAATGAAAGCTCGCGATTACCGCCCGATCCCCAGCGTCTTTATGCGTGAAGCCAGCGTCGTCGGCCTCACCCCCAATATCTCCGCAGCGCCGCCCGGCCCGCTGACCTTTCCGCCCGCTGCCGCGAGCGCCGCCTCGATGCTGGCCCTGTCGCGCTCGCGCCTCGCCGCCTCCGTCAGAATGCCGGCGCGGACCGGCTCCTCGCGAGCCTGAACAGACGGCCTCGCCCGCTCGCTTTGCGGCAGGTCGATGAACAGACGGCCCTGGCGCGCCAGGATCGCGGCGCGCTCGATGACGTTCTGCAGCTCACGGACGTTTCCGGGCCAGTCATAGGCGGTGAGCCTTGCCATGTCGCCCTCGCTCAGCGTCAGCCCCTCGACCTTGAGCTTGCGCTGCGCGCCTTTCAGGAAATGCAGCGCCAGAGCTGGAATGTCGTCGCGCCGTTCGCGCAGCGGCACGGACAGGATCGGGAAGACATCGAGCCGGAAGTACAGGTCCTCGCGGAAGCGGCCCTCGCGCACCTCGCGGCGCAGATCGCGGTTGGTGGCTGCGATCAGGCGGACATCGACCTTGCGGGTGCGCTCCTCGCCGACGCGCTGGAACTCGCCCTCCTGCAGCACCCGCAGCAGCTTGCCCTGCAGTTCGAGCGGGATTTCGCCGACCTCGTCGAGGAAAAGCGTGCCGCCGTCGGCGAGTTCGAAGCGGCCGATCCGGTCCCGCAGCGCGCCGGTGAACGCGCCCCTGACATGGCCGAAGAACTCGCTCTCGAACAGTTCGCGCGGGATCGCGGCGCAGTTGACCCGGATCAGCGGCCGCGCCCGGCGTTCGCTCGCCTCATGGATCGCGCCCGCGATAAGCTCCTTGCCGGTGCCGGATTCGCCGGTGACGAGCACGGCGGCGTCGGTCCTGGCGACCAGCTCGACCTGGCTCAGGATTTTTCGGATCGCGGCCGACGAGCCGATGACGCCGCGATGGTTGCGCTCGATCGCCATCTCTTCTTGCAGATAGGCGTTCTCGAGCTGCAGGCGCTGACGCAGGCTGTCGACCTCGGCCAGCGCCGCGCGCAGCTTCTCGTCGGCCTCATGGCGCTGGCTGACGTCCCGGAAGACGATCACCGCGCCGGCGAGCCGTCCCCGGTCGCGGATCGGCGTCGAGGTGTATTCGACCCAGAAGCCCGAGCCGTCCTTGCGGAAGAATTTCTCGTTCTCGACATGGTGGACCGCGCCGTCGCGGAAGGCGGCGTAGATCGGACATTCCTGCTGGGGATAGGCGCTGCCGTCCGGGCGGTGGTGGTGGACGCTCGCATGCATGTCGCCGCCGACGAGTTCGCCGGCCTCCCAGCCCAGCATCGCCTCGGCGGCCGGGTTGACGAAGGTCGTCTTGCCCTCGGCGTTGACGCCGAAAATGCCTTCGCCGGCGGCGCGCAGGATGAGCTGGTTGCCGCGCTCGATGTCCTGGAACAGGCGCTCGCTCCGCAGCCATTCGGTCAGGCCGCCGCGCTGATAGGCTTGCGCCTCCGCATCGAGCTCGCGCTTGTGGCGGGCGTCGAGATCGTAGAGCGTCAGCAGCATCAGCAAAGCCGGCTCGCGCGACAGCACCACGCCGGCGCATTCCAGATGCAGGGCGCGGCCCGACCGATGCGCCGGCGTCAGGCCGCGCGTCCACCATGCGCCTTTGGCGAGTACGGCGTCGGTGAAGACGGTGAGCTCCGCCATCTGGTCAGGGAACAGCGCAAAAACGCCCGAGCCACAGAGCGTCGGCAGGTCGGCCTCCAGAAGCGCGCCGGCGGCGTGATTCGCGCCGAGCACCGCGCCAGTGCGGACATCGACCACCAGCATCGCATCGGGCGCGGCGGCGAAGACGGGGTCGGGCGAGGTGGCGAGCAAGGCAGATCCCGGATCACGAGATATCGTCAATAGGTTACGATTTTTCGTGATTTACGAGATTTCGTCAAGACTCGATCGCTCACAACTCCTTGATTCTTCGCATGTGCGAGAAAAGCCGAGCTTGGCCCGGCGCTTGCTACGCCGGCAGCGAGTTTCCGACGATCGACCCGCCCGGAGGACAAGAAGCCCATGGCCCTGTTCAAAAACGCCTTCGACGCCACCCGCCGCCTGATCAAGGGCTGCGCCTGCGGCCGGCATGAGAGCCAGTCCGAGCACGACAGAGCGATGCGCGCGCAGGAGGTGCAGGTCGCAGCGTCCGAAGAGGGCCGCTACCGCAACGTCGTCGAGAACGCGCTGATGCGGGCGATCTTCCCGCAGGACGAGGCGCGTCGCCTCTTTATCAAGACGCTGGGCGCTTCGACGGCTGCGGCCGCCATAGCCTCGGTGTTCCCGATCGGCATGGCGACCGAGGCGCTCGCCCAGACCGGCGGCATCGAGAAGAAGGATTTGAAGGTCGGCTTCATCCCGATCACCTGCGCGACGCCGATCATCATGGCCTCGCCGCTCGGCTTCTACGCCAAGCACGGCCTCAATGTCGAAGTCATCAAGACCGCCGGCTGGGCGGTGATCCGCGACAAGACGATCAACAAGGAATACGACGCCGCCCATATGCTGGCGCCGATGCCGCTGGCGATCTCGATGGGCGCTGGCTCGAACCCGATCCCCTATACGATGCCGGCGGTGGAGAACATCAACGGCCAGGCGATCACGCTCTCGGTCAAGCACAAGGACAAGCGCAACCCGAAGGACTGGAAGGGCTTCAAGCTCGCCGTGCCCTTCGACTATTCGATGCACAACTACCTGCTGCGCTATTATCTGGCCGAGGCCGGGCTCGATCCCGATACCGACGTCCAGATCCGCGCCGTGCCGCCGCCGGAGATGGTCGCAAACCTGCGCGCCGACAACATCGACGGCTTCCTGGGGCCGGACCCCTTCAACCAGCGCGCTGTGTTCGACGGCGTCGGCTTCATCCACATCCTCTCCAAGGAATTGTGGGACGGCCATCCCTGCTGCGGCTTTGCGGCGAGCCAGGAGTTCGTCACGAGCCAGCCCAACACCTATCGCGCGCTGCTGAAGGCGATCATCGACGCCACCGCCTTCGCCTCCAAGGACGAGAACAGGAAGCAGATCGCCGAGGCCATCGCGCCGGCGAACTACCTCAACCAACCCGTCACCGTGCTGGAGCAGATCCTGACCGGGACCTATGCCGACGGGCTCGGCAACATCAAGCGCGACCCCAAGCGCGTCGATTTCGACCCGTTCCCCTGGGATAATTTCGCGATCTGGATGCTGACGCAGATGAAGCGCTGGGGCCAGATCAAGGGCGACGTCGACTATGCCGGCATCGCCAATCGCGTCTATCTCGCCACCGACACCGCGAAACTGATGCAGGAGGTCGGCCTGACGCCGCCCAGGCCGGGCTCGAAGACGATCACGGTGATGGGCAAGGCCTTCGATGCGTCCAAGCCCGAGGACTACATCAAGAGCTTCGCGATCAAGCGGACGTGAGTCGCGGCATGCACAGTTTCACCACAACCCCTCATCCTGAGGAGCGCTCCGCAGGAGCGCGCCTCGAAGGATGCTCCAGCTCGCTCCGGAGACATCTGGACGATCCTTCGAGACGCCGCTTCGCGGCTCCTCAGGATGAGGGCTCGCGTGGGGCGAGAGACGATCCATGACCACCTCCCTCAACCTCCGCGCCATCGTGCTGTCGCTGGCGATCCTGTTCGTTTTCCTGTCTGGCTGGCACATCGCCGTCCAGTCAGGGGGCGGGGGGCCGGCCGCCAACATCGACCCGGAATACGCCAAGCTGCTTGGCCAGCAGGTCACGCAGGGCAAATCGGCGATGCCCGGCCCGCTCGATGTGGGCAAGACGCTCTGGGGCCATCTCGCCAACCCGTTCTACGACAAGGGCCCCAACGACAAGGGGCTAGGCGTCCAGCTCGCCTATTCGCTCGGCCGCGTGCTGCTCGGCTATCTCCTCGCCGTGTTGGTCGCGATCCCGCTCGGCTTCCTGATCGGCATGTCGCCGCTGATCTCGAAGGCGCTCGATCCGTTCATCCAGGTGCTCAAGCCGATCTCGCCCTTGGCGTGGATGCCGCTGGCGCTCTACACGATCAAGGACTCTGGCATCTCGGCGATCTTCGTGATCTTCATCTGCTCGGTCTGGCCGATGCTGCTGAACACCGCCTTCGGCGTCTCGGCGGTGCGCAAGGAATGGCTCAACGTCGCCCGCACGCTCGAAGTCGGCCCGGTCAGGCGCGCCTTCACCATCATCCTGCCCGCCGCCGCGCCGACGATCCTGACCGGGATGCGGATCTCGATCGGCATCGCCTGGCTCGTCATCGTCGCGGCCGAGATGCTCGTGGGCGGCACCGGCATCGGCTATTTCGTCTGGAACGAGTGGAACAACCTCTCGATCACCAATGTCATCGTCGCGATTTTCGTGATCGGCGTGATGGGCATGGTGCTCGACCAGACGCTCGCGCGCTTCCAGCGCGCCGTGACCTATCCGGATTGAGCGCCATGACGACCCAAAACGACAAATTTGTCTCGATCGAGGGCATCGCCCGCCGCTATCCGAAGGCCGGCGGCGGCACGACGACGGTGTTCGAGGACCTCTGGTTCTCGATGAGAAAGGGCGAGTTCGCCTGCATCATCGGCCATTCCGGCTGCGGCAAGACGACGGTGCTGAACATCCTGAACGGGTTGGATGCGCCCGACGACGGCGCGGCCATCGTCGACGGCAAGGCGATCGAGGGCCCCTCGCTCGACCGCGCGGTGATCTTCCAGGGCCACTCGCTGCTGCCCTGGCGCACCGTGCTCGGCAATGTCTCCTATGCGGTCGCGGCCCGGCACCGGGACTGGCCGAAGGCGAAGGTGAACGCGCATGCCATGGCCTTCATCGAGAAGGTCGGGCTGAAAGGCTCGGAGCTCAAAAAGCCCTCGGAACTTTCAGGCGGCATGAAGCAGCGCGTCGGCATTGCGCGCGCGCTCTCGATCGAGCCGAAAATGATGCTGATGGACGAGCCTTTTTCCGCGCTCGACGCGCTGACGCGCGGCACTTTGCAGGACGAGGTCCGCCGCATCTGCCTCGAAACCGGCCAGACCGCCTTCATGATCACCCATGACGTCGACGAGGCGATCTATCTCGCCGACCGCATCGTGCTGATGACCAACGGCCCCAACGCCATGATCGCCGAGATCGTCGAGAACCCGCTGCCGCGCGACCGCAAGCGCACCGAGGTCCACCACCACCCCGGCTACTACGCCATCCGCAACCACCTGATCGATTTTCTCGTGGTCCGCTCCAAGACCTTCAAGGACGCTGTGCCCGACGGCTACGACCGGAGGCATCCGCCGGTGGTGCGGCCCGGCGCGGACACGACGCCCGAACCGGCCGGTCGGGCGGCGGCCTGATGCGCCACGATCACCCACCGCCCTCATCCTGAGGAGCAGCCGAAGACTGCGTCTCGAAGGATCGTCCAGCGCGCTCTGGAGCATCCTTCGAGACGCCGCTTCGCGGCTCCTCAGGATGAGGGCTGTGAAAAACTGACAAGGGAGACGAAAACCATGAAGCGCGAAGAACTCACCGAAAAGATCCTCGACATCAAGCGCGAGAAGGACTGGAGCTGGAAACACATCACCTCCGAGATCGGCGGAATGTCCGAGGTTTTGATCGTCGGCGCGCTCTTGGGCCAGATGAAGCTGCCCAAGCCGCTGGCGAAGGCCGCCGCCGAGCTCTTCGGGCTGAGCGCCGTCGAGGAGCGCATGCTCAACGAGGTGCCCTATCGCGGCACGGGCACGCCGATGCCGCCGACCGACCCGCTGATCTACCGCTTCTACGAGATGGTGATGGTCAACGGCCCGGCCTGGAAAGCGCTAATCGAGGAGGAATTCGGCGACGGCATCATGTCGGCAATCGACTTCAACGTCGCCTTCGAGCGCGAGGCCAACCCGAAGGGTGACAGGGTGCGCGTCTCGATGTCGGGCAAGTTCCTACCCTACAAATATTACGGCAACGAGCAGGGCATCCCGGACTATGGCTTCAAGGAGGTGTGAGGTTTATCGCTCGACGGGCCGGTCCCGACCGGCCTGTTCGAGCAGCGAGCGCACGGCGTCCTTGATCTGCGGATCATGCTGGTCCCACAGACCGCGCTCCGATGGCGTCCTACCGGCTTCCCGGACGAGCGCGAGAACATGATCGGCCGACTGGATGCGCTGCGCCGCCTCCAGCTGGCGCAGAAAGTCGCCTGTAGTCAGCAGGATGAGGCGCTCCTTGTCGATGACGACGAGACGTTCCACATCCCTGTCATCGCTCAGCAGGAGCGCCCTGTCGGCAGGCCCGTCGAGCAAACTCGTTTCGCGCACGATTTCCAGCGCCGCTCGCTCTCCGAGATCTCGCGGCAGACGGCGACCGGCGCGGCTCGCCAGGATCGTTGCGTCCTGGAACGCGACCGTGGGCTCGATCCGGACATGATCGACATTCATCCGGTACCAGTCGATGATTTCTTCAGCGCCCAGCTTGCCGCTCGAGGCCGTCGCCTCGTGAAACACAGCGTCCGGGATCACCACCGGGATGCCGGGATAAAGCAGGTATGAAAGTGAGCGCGCGGCAGCCAGCGTGATCAATGGCGCAGCGTCCGCGACCAGCAGGCGGATTTCAAGCGCCACGGGTCAGCAAGGGTTGCAGTATCGCTTCAGCCCGCGCCCGGTCTTCGACAATCTCGGGCTTCTGCGACGGCGGCGGAAACTGGAGGTCGTTTTGCGCCAGAGCGATGATCAGGTCGGCGTAATCATCGAACGCAAGCGCTTCAATCGCAGCGCGAGTGCCCAGTCGGCCGGCGGCGTAGTCGCGAAGAGTGGAAAGCTGTCGATCGTCGAGCATTTCAGCAGTCTAACATGGATCGCGGTTCGCGCCATCGGCGACACTGTCGGTTGGTCTCGTTGTCCGCCAGTCAATCCTCCCGGCCATTGCCCCGCCTGATGCGCCTGACCGCAGCCCAGACGCCGAGCAGCGCCACCGGCACGAACAGCGCGGTCGCGACGCCGGGCTCCATCCTCAGCCAGCCATAATCCTTGGCACCCTTGGCGATGTAGCCGAACAGGCTGACGACATAGTAGCCGATCGCCGCGACCGAGAGGCCCTCGACGGTCTGCTGCAGGCGCAGTTGCAGGCGCGTGCGGTCGTTCATCGCCGCCAGCAGGTCGCGATTCTGTTGTTCGAGCGCGACGTCGACGCGGGTGCGCAGCAGGTTCGCCGCGCGCGCCAGCTTGGTCGAGAGATCGGCCTGGCGCTCCTGCAGCATCTGGCAGGTGCGCATCGCCGGCCCCATCCGGCGCGACAGGAAGGCCGCGATCGTCGGCCAGCCGTCATGGGTCTGCTCGCCGATCGCGAGCAGGCGCTGCTGCACGATGGTGTCGTAGGCGCGGCTCGCCCCGAAGCGGTAATTCGACGACGCGGCCTCGGATTCGAGCCTGGCGGCGAGCGCGGTCATCTCGTCGAGCAGGGCATGGTCGGCCGCCAGCCCGTTGGTCGCGGTCATGGTGCCCGCGATCCGGACCAGCGTCTCCTCGGTGCGGCGGACGGAGGGCGCGATGCGCTGCGATTCCGGCAGGCCGAGCAGCGCCAGCGTCCGGTAGGTCTCGATCTCGAGCAGGCGCTGCGCCAGAGCGCCGGCGCGAGGCGGCGTCAACGCGCGGTCGAGCACGAGAATGCGCACGAAGCCGTCGGTGCCGGCCCGGAAATCCGTGGCGGCGATCGCAGCCCCGCCATCGACCAGCGCAGCGGCCAGGCTGGAGGCGTCGAAGATCGCGTCGAGCGCGCCGATGCCGGCCTCGGGCATGAGATGAAGATCGACCGAGACCAGATGCGGGCCGGGCTGCGGCAGCGCGCGCATGCCATGCGGCAATAGGCCGGTCGCGGGCAGGAACGGCGTGGGCTGGCTGGCCGGCAGCTCCCAGCTATAGGTGGTGAACTCGCTATGCTGCTCCCAGCGCAGGCTGGCCTCGGCGAAGCGCGCGCGGTGATGCTTGGCGCCCTCCTGCGGGGCCGGCACGCCACGCTCGCTGCAGAAGCGCATCAGCGCGGCGCGGTCCGCCACCGCCTGGGCCGAATCGGTCAGGAAGGCGAAATGCAGCAGCCGCCGCGGCGTCTCGACCGGGGCGAAGGGCCGGGCATGGACCTCGCTGAGGATCACGCCGCGCTCGGGATGGGGAACGAGCCCCGCCGCCTCGGCCTCGCCGTTCTGGATCATGCCGTTGCCCACCCCGTCCCCGCCGGTCTTTGAGCCGGTGACTGCCGAACAATGACGGAAACCTGTTTCGACGGCCAGAGACCCGCAATGTCGCATGGCGTGCATCATATCGCAGCCGCCGCCTGTGTCCCTTGCGGCGCTCACGAAAGGACACGATCCGGACACAACATTGGCAAGCGCGGCCTCATTCGCGCCACAGGGCGGACAGATCGACGTCCCATCTCGCCGCTGTGATCGGGAACGCGGCGGTTCCTAACGCTTCGTTAACTACGCTGGAGCAACCTTCATTTCACGGAACCGCATCCGGATCTCGGCATCCCGATATGCGCGCGGCGCCGTGAGATCGCAGCGATCCTCGGGAGATCCGCAGCGACTTCTCGTGAGCCATCCCGAACTGGACCCGGATATGACGGCGCAACTCACTCTCTCACGGGCGGCCTTCGGGGCCGGCGCGCCTGCCGCGCTACCGCCTGTCGAGAAGGCCGGCGCGGACAGGTCCGGCGCTCCGGCGCATGCAGCCGAGGACATCCCCGCCGAGCCATCGCCGGCCGCCCGCGCCGGACTCACGGCCGGGCTGATGCTGGCCCTGCGCTTCGTCCAGGCGCGTTTCCTGTCGGTCTGGGGCCTGCTCGCCGCCGCCGCCTTGTGCCCGGCGCAGGTCTTCGCCGATTTCGCGCTGTTCTCGGCGCTCGCCAATTTCGTCGCGATCGCGGCGCTTCTGCGTTTTGAGGCCGTGTTCTTCCAGAACAGCGACCGCGAGCGGCTCGGGCGCGCCTTCAGGCTGGCGCTCGCCTCCGGCTTCGCCTTCATCTGCGTGCTGACGCTCGTCGTTCTCGCCGCCGTGATGGCGAACTGGGTCGTCGCCGCCTTCGGCGCACTCTTCCTGGTCTCGCTGGCCGGCCGGGCCGTGATCCGGCTGCTGACGTCGGAGGCGACGGCCGAGGGCGATTTCGCCACGGTCGGCAACAGCAACATCGTGCAGGCGCTTGTGCAGCCGGGCATGATGATCGCGCTGATCTGGCCGCTCGGCGCGACCTCGCTGGCGCTTTTCGCGGCCGACGCCATCGGCCATGTCGTCGCCGCCGCCTATCTGGTCTGGCGCCGGCGCGAGGCCCTCGTCCGGCTGGCGCGCCCCGCCGCATGGTCGCGGCCGGAGCTGCGCGAATCGGCCGCCCGCTGGCGCGCCGCGCCGCGCTTCCTGCTGCCCTCGGCGCTGCTTTCCTTCGGCTTCATGATCATCCCGCTGCTGGCCTTGCCGATGACCAGCAACGCCTTGCTCGCCGCCCATGTCGCGCTGGCCATGCGCCTGCTCGAAGTGCCGACGCAGATGTTCGCCGCCGTCTCGGTGCCGCTGGTGCTCTCGAGCCTGCGGGCCCGCGCGGGCGATGGCCGGCAGCAATGGGCCCGCTTCGTGACTTTGTGCCTGTTTGTTGCCGCCGCCGGACTGTTCGCTGCGATCGCCTTCGTCGCGATGGGCGCGGACGTCATTCTCGACGGCACGCAATGGGAGGGCATCGGCCAGGTCGTCGCGATCATGGCGCTGTTCTATGGCGGCATCGCGCTCGTCGCGCCGCTGCACGAAATGGCGTCGCTCTCGCGCCATCCGCGCCGCCAGGTCGCGACCAATGCGCTGGCGCTTGTCGCGGCCGGCAGCGTGATGCTCTGGTTCGGCACGCTCTCGCTGGCGCTGCTCTGCGCCATCGGCGTCGTCTCGCTCGGCCGGATGGTCGCCCATGTCCAGTTCGCCTGGACGCGGCTCGGCATCGACGCGATCGGAGCTGCGCCGGCGCTGCGGAGTTGAGCCCTATTCGCGCGCGATGATCCTGTCGGCCAGCAGCGATGACAGGAAGCCCGGCCTGAACTCGCGCTCCAGCCGCTCGGGGTCATAATCGGTCGCGACCCAGTCGAGAAACGGCTTGCCGTTCCCCTCGCGGCGATAGGCCTCGAAGAAGGCGTCCAGTATTCCCGTTTTGGCGAAGCGGAAATGGCCGTAGCGCAGCGAAAGCTGCCTCATAGCCTCGTCGAGCGGCCGGTTCTCGTGGATCAGCAGATAGAGCGCGGCGAAAAAGCCGGCCCGATCCGCGCCCGATTTGCAGTGGACCAGCGCGGGCTCCTGCAACGAGGCGAAGAACGCCTTGGCGCCGAGAATGGTCTCGCGCTCGGGCGCGCCGCGCGAGCGCAGCACGAACTCGACCAGCGTGATCCCATGGCGTTCGCAGGCCTCGCGCTGGAGCGGCCAGGCGCCGTGCTCACGCCCGCCGCGCAGGTTGACGATGGTCTTGACGCCCCGGCGCGCGAAGGCCGCGATCTGGTTCGGGGCGGGCTGCGCCGCCCGCCACAGGGCCGGGGTGACGCGATGGGCGTTGAGATAGACCATGCGGAAGACGCCATGGTCGACCAGCAGCATGTTGGCCCAGGCGCGCAGGCGGTCGAGCCCGCCATCGAGCGGCCGGTCCCAGCGCGCGATGCGGGCCATGCGCCTTGCATAGCGTTCCTCGTCGGGGCGCAGGCGGTTCAGCACGGGCCGGGTCCGCGAACAGGACGGGCGAAGCGGTTCATGGTGAGCGCGATAGCAGCGCGCGCGGCGGCGCGCAAATTCGGGGCCGATCAGGCAGAAGGTCGGGCTTGGCCTTTTGCCGGCCATCGCGCATAAGGCGCGCCGGAATTCCGCAATTTTCGACAGGTCTTAACCCATGCGCCTCGACGCCATCTCCATCGGCAAGAACCCGCCCGACGAAGTCAATGTCGTGATCGAGGTCGCCATCGGCGGCGAACCGATCAAATACGAGATGGACAAGGAAGCCGGCACGCTCTTCGTCGATCGCTTCCTCTACACGCCGATGCGCTATCCGGGGAATTACGGCTTCATCCCGCACACGCTCTCCGAAGACGGCGACCCCTGCGACGTGCTCGTCGCCAACACGCGTCCGCTGATCCCGGGTTCCTACATCGCGGTCAGGCCCATCGGCGTGATGATGATGCAGGACGAGGGCGGCGGCGACGAGAAGATCATCGCGGTGCCGGTGCCCAAGCTGACCAAGCGCTATGAGAACGTCCACAACTACACCGATCTGCCCAAGATCACGCTCGACCAGATCCAGCACTTCTTCGAGCACTACAAGGATCTGGAGCCCGGCAAATGGGTCAAGCTGCTGGGCTGGGGCGACGCAGCCAAGGCGAGGCAGCTCATCGTCGAGGCGATGGACCGGGCCAAGGCCGCCAAGGGCTGACGCCCCCGTCGCCGGTCGGGGGGAGAGGCATCGGAGCCTCGCCCCTCGCGCCGGACAGGTCTCACGCCTTCGCGGCGCTGGCGGCGGCGTCGATATTGGCGACCAACTCCGTATCGAGCCCGAGCGAGGCCGACAATCCAGCCAGGAAATCCTTCTCGGCCGGGGTGTCCGGATTGATGGCGATGCGCGCCGCCGTATAGATCTGCGCCGCCAGTTCCGGCGTCGTCGCCGCCTCGACCAGCACGTCGACCGAGGCCGGGTTCGCCATCTCGTTTGCGAGCCATTCATTGGCTTCGGGGTCGAAACCCGCCTCGCGCAGGCCGCCGAGAATGGCCCCGCGCTCCTCGGCGTCGATCGCGCCGTCGGCTGCGGCGGCCGCGATCATCGCGCGGATGAAGACCAGCGCCGAGGCTTCGCTCGCCGCCTCCGGCTCAAAACCGCTGCCGGCGGGCGCGGGCAGCACCGGGTCCTGCTGCGCATCGAGCAGCGGCTTGCCGGCCTGATGGTTCTGATAGGCCTTGTAGGCCAGCCCGCCGATCAGCGCGAGGCCGCCCATCTGCACGGCGGACCCTGCGAGGCTGCGCCCGGCTTTTGTGCCGAAGACGAGCGCGCCCAGCCCGCCGAGCACGGCGGTCGCCATGGCCGGGTTCTTGTCGAACATGCCCTTCGCCTGGGCGAGCACGTCCTGCACATTGCGCCCGCCGGTGACCTGGCCCAGCGCATCGCCCGCCTTCTGCTGCACGCCGGTCTGGCGCGCGGCGTCGCCGACGCCCTGCGTCGCCTGGCCGAGGATCTGCCCGGCCATGCCGACGAGCCCGCCGGCGCCGCCGCCGCGCTGAAACTGCTCGGCGAGACCGCCCAGCGTGCCGGCGAGGCCACCAGCCTTGCCCGGCGCTGCCCCGCCCTGCCCCGCCTGGCTGCCGGCGCTGATCAGCGCGTCGAGAAGCGACTTGGCGTTGAACATCGGAAAACTCCTCCAGAGGCACATTTTATCGGTCGGAGCCTGCACCTAAGCACCGCCTGGCGCAATCGCTAGCCGTCTCGTGCAAAGGGCCTATGACTTTCAGCCCATCGCCAGCGGCAGCAGCCCCGGCTCCTTCAGCGTCTCCAGCGCGATCTCGGAGCGGACGCGGGCGACGCTCTCATGCGGCATCAGGATTTCGTTGACGAAGCGCGAGAGCTCCTTGAGATCGCCGACCGCGACCTTGAGCAGATAATCGGCCTCGCCCGTGAGCGCATGCGCCTCGAGGATGGCCGGCGTCAACCGCACGAGATCGCGGAAGCGGCGGGCATTGTCGCGCGAATGCGTATCGAGCGCGACATGGATGAAGACCGTGACGCCAAGGCCGACGGCCGACGGCTCGATCAGCGCGCGATAGCCGCGGATCGCGCCGTCCTGCTCCAGACGCTGCCGCCGCCGCGAGATCTGGCTTGCCGACAGGCCGACCTTGTCTGCCAGCGCGCCATTGGTCAGCGAGGCGTCCTGCTGCAGCGCATCGAGCAGACGCCAGTCGAAGCTGTCGAGATTGGCATGATTCTGCACGAAACCGACTCTCGTTGCACGTTCCGTGCGGACTAGCCGGCAAGAACCCCGATTTTGCAAGCTCCTTGTCCTGCCGATGCGCGACCATGACATCTACAGAACGATGTTCGCGAGGAGCACGCCATGGGTCCGTTTCCGTTCGACGCCGCGCCGCCCGCCATCTCCGAAGCCAACCCTATGGGGACCGACGGCTTCGAATTCGTCGAATACGCTCACCCCGAGCCTGAAAAACTCGGCGCGCTGTTCGAGCAGATGGGTTTTGCCCGCGTTGCGAAACACCGCTCAAAGAACGTGACGCTCTATCGCCAGGGCGACGTCAATTTCGTCGTCAACGCCGAGCCCGATTCATTCGCGCAGGCCTTCGCCGCCGAGCACGGCCCCTGCGCCTGCGCGATGGCGTTTCGCGTCGTCGATGCGCAGCACGCCTTCGAACGGGCGGTCTCGCTCGGCGCCGAGCCCTATGAGAGCAAGGTCGGGCCCGGCGAGCTGTCGATTCCTGCGGTGAAGGGCATCGGTGGCTCGCTGCTCTATTTCGTCGATCGCTACGGAGCGAAAGGTTCGATCTGGGACGTCGATTTCGAGTGGCTGGGCGAGCGCGATCCGCATCCCGAGCAGGCCGGCATGCACTATCTCGACCACCTGACCCACAATGTCATGCGCGGCCGCATGGACCATTGGGCCGACTGGTACGGAAAGCTGTTCAACTTCCGCGAGATCCGCTTCTTCAACATCGAGGGCAAGCTCACCGGCCTGATCTCGCGAGCGCTGACCTCGCCCTGCGGAAAAATCCGCATCCCGATCAACGAGTCGCTCGACGACAAGAGCCAGATCGAGGAGTATCTGCGCCAGTACAAGGGCGAGGGCATCCAGCATGTCGCGCTCGGCGCGCGCGACATCTACGCCTCGGTCGAGACCTTGCGCGCCAACGGCCTGCCCTTCATGCCCGCGCCGCCGGCGACCTATTACGAGAAGGTCGACGCCCGCGTGCCGAACCATGGCGAGCCGGTCGACAGGCTGAAGGCCAACGGCATCCTGATCGACGGCGAGGGCGCGGTCGCGCTGGGCGCAAAGGAAGGCCGCATGAGCAAGGTGCTGCTGCAGATCTTCTCCGGCACGGTGCTGGGGCCGATCTTCTTCGAGTTCATCCAGCGCAAGGGCGATGACGGTTTTGGCGAGGGCAATTTCCGGGCGCTGTTTGAATCGATCGAGGAGGACCAGATCAGGCGCGGCGTGCTGAGCGCGGCGGAGTAGCGATGGCGCCGGGGCCCCTCGGCCCTCATCCTGAGGAGCCGCGAAGCGGCGTCTCGAAGGATGCTCCAGATGGCTCTGGAAACTCCTGAAGCATCCTTCGAGACGCGCCCTCCGGGCGCTCCTCAGGATGAGGATTGATGATTGGACCAATGGCTCAGGGCAGCTTGCGCAACATCAGCGGCGCGCCCACGGCCGGATCCTTGCGCCATTGCCCGTTCTCGAAGACCAGTTCGACGCTGTGGCCCTTGCGCGCGATCAGCGAGAGCCGGCCCGCCGCATAGCGCCAGCCGGCGGGGTCGAAGATCGTCAGGCCGGTGTCGCCGCAATTGCCCTCGAAGGCGGCCGGCAGCCGTCCGGTCGAGGCCGGCGGGCCGGCGTTCAGCACGATCCGGCAGGCCTCGCGACCCGCCTGACGCATCATGCTGTAGCGGCCGGGCAGGCTTTCGGCCGCTGGCGCGGAGGCTGGATCGACGGCGGTCGGGCGCTGGGCGGCCGTGGCCGCGAGTTCCGACGCGCTTGGCTGCGGTCTGGCGGCGGTGCGCGGATAACCCTTGGGGTCGAGCCGGTAGCGCTCGCCATCAGCCGACCTGCCATCGAAACCGCCGCCGGCTCCGGTCTCGCCAAAGACGAGCACGGGCTTGCCTTGCGTATCGTTGAGGCGCGGCTTGCCCTCGGCCGTGATGGCCCAGGACGCAACCGTGCTCAGGATCGGCAAGGCACGCCGGCACGTCGCCGGAAAGCGCAACTGCCGGCCATGCGCCGCCTCCTCGACGCCGAGCGTGATCGTACACCTGCGCGACGCGCCGACCTTCTCGACATCCCATGCCCCGAGCAGGGGCGCGATCGCAGCGGGAGCCCTGTCGGCCCCGCGCGGCGGCGGCTGGGTCTGCGCGGCGGCTCCCGACGCGACGAGCGCGCCGGCGAGCACTGCGATGGCTTTCAAGCCTTGTTCCATGGCGTTTCCGGCACAGGGGTCAGCGGGCCCTTGCCATCGAACCACGACGCCAGATTATCGACCAGCAACTGGCCCATCTGCTCGCGGGTATGGACCGAGGCCGAGCCGACATGGGGCAAAAGCACGGCATGCTCGATCGCGATCAGTTCAGCGGGCACGCGCGGCTCGTCCTCGAACACGTCGAGGCCGGCCGAGAGAATGGTCTTGTCCTGCAGGGCCTTGATCAGCGCCTGCTCGTCGATGACGGTGCCGCGCCCGACATTGACGACGATGCCGTTGGGCCCGAGCGCCTTGAGCACTTCGGCATTGATCATGTGATGGGTCGAGGCGCCGCCGGGCGCGACCGAGACCAGCGTGTCGACATCGGTCGCCATCTCGACCAGCGAGGGGTAGTAGCGATAGGCCACGTCCGCCTGGCGCGAGCGGCCGTGATAGGCGATCGGCACGCCGAAGGCCTCCAGACGATGCGCCACCGCCTTGCCGATGCGGCCCAGCCCCACGATGCCGATCGAGCGCTTGCGCAGCGAGGTCGTCAGCGGATAGGCGGCCTTCAGCCACTTGCCCTCGCGCAGATAGCGGTCGACCTGCGGCAATTGCCGGATCGTCGAGATCAGCAGGCCGATGGCGAGATCGGCGACCTCGTCGGAGAGCACGTCTGGCGTGTTCGAGACGACGATGCCGCGCCGGCCGGCTTCCGCCGCGTCGACATTGTCGTAGCCGACGCCGAAATTGGCGACCATTTCAAGCTTCGGCAGCGCGTCGAACAGCGCCCCGTCGATGCGGACATGGCTGCCGCCGCCGGCGACGCCGCGCACGCGCGCGCCGACCTCAGTCAGCATCGCGGCTCGGTCGTCGGCCTTCCAGAGTTCGTGGACGGTGAAGCGCGCCTTCAACTGGTCGGCGGCATAGGCCATCAGCGGGCCGGTCATGATGATCTCAGTGGCGTTGGGCCGGGTCATGGCATGCGCTTCCATTGTCTGGGGCTGGGTCTTCCGGGAGATGAACCGCGGACGGACGGTCCGCGAGGGAACGGGCCGGACCTTGATTCCGGAAATCTGAATCGATTAAGTGACGGGGTCGAGACGCGGTGCAACCTCCAGGGCAGGTCGGCGCCCGGCCTCATCTCTGCATATCGGATCGTCCTGGAGAAGGGCGCATCCGCGCATAAGTAGTATGACTTAATCATGCGATTTTGTGTGCTTGCGCGCCTGAGACAGGCTCGATGAAGGTCAGCGTCGAGTTCAGGGCGTCGATGACCAGCGCCGTCATCCGCGACGCCGCGAGATCGCCGTCGCGCTGGATGATCGCCTCCAGCACCCGCTCGTGATCGACCAGCGATTCGACGAAGTAGTTGCGGTCGTCGGCGGCCTTCAGCAGCAGCGTCCACTGGATCGCGGCGGTGACCACGCTCGACAGGCATTGCAGGGCCGAGTTCTGGGCTGCCGCGAAGATCGCCTCGTGGAAAGCGAGATCCGCGCGGATCGTCGCTTCCGCGTAAGGCGCGGTCGCGGTCATGCCGCGAAAGGCCGCCTCGATGCGCGCCAGATCGGCCGGCGTGCGCCTGATCGCGGCCAGCCTCGCCGCGCTCGGCTCGACGAAACGGCGCAACTCGAACAGATCGCGCAGGAATTTCTCGTTGGGATCGGCCTGGAAATGCCAGGAGAGGACATCGGGATCGAGCAGGTTCCAGCGCTCGCGGACCGCGACCCTGGTTCCGCTCTTGGGCCGCGACTCGACCAGCCCCTTGGCGGTGAGCACCTTGACCGCCTCGCGATAGGCGGTGCGCGAGACCGAGATCTCCGAGCGTAGCGCATCCTCGTTCGGCAATAATTCGCCGGCGCGGTAGGTTCCTGAGATGATCGCGACCGCGAGCTTGCGCGCCACCTGACCGAACAGGCGGTCGGGATTCAGCGTCGTCGGCCGCGAGAAATCGCGCACCCGCATCCTTTTGGGCTCCTTCCTCCATCGCGCAGGCCCACCGGGCGACGCCCCGTGAAACATGCCGGCCGGCGCTTGACACGCCAGTCTCTATGGTATGACTTTATCGCAGATGAAACCGGACGCAACAGGCCAAGCCTTGCCTTGAGGCGATGCCCTGGCCTTGCGCCGGCTTGCATCGATCGGTCACAAGAAACCGGTAAGGCCGCGATGCGGAGGGTTCTCCCGGAGAGCCGTCACCGCATCCTCGAGGAAGCGAAGACCAAAGGAAGGCTCCCATGGCCTCAGTCCAAATTGCCGACGTGCGCAAGGCCTATGGCACGACGCAGGTGATACACGGCGTCGACATCGATATTTCAGACGGCGAGTTCGTCATCCTGGTCGGGCCGTCGGGCTGCGGAAAATCGACCCTGCTGCGTATGATCGCCGGGCTCGAGAACATTTCGGGAGGCGAGATCCGCATCGGCCCGCGCGTCGTCAACGACGTGCCGCCGAAAGAGCGCGACATCGCGATGGTGTTCCAGAACTACGCGCTCTATCCGCACATGACGGTGGCCGACAACATGGCCTTCTCGATGAAGCTGCGGAAAGCGCCCAAGGCCGAGATCGACGAGCGCGTCAGCAAGGCGGCCGGCATCCTGGGCCTCAACAACCTGCTCGACCGCTATCCGCGCCAGCTTTCGGGCGGCCAGCGCCAGCGCGTCGCCATGGGCCGCGCCATCGTGCGCGATCCGCAGGTCTTCCTGTTCGACGAGCCGCTCTCCAACCTCGACGCCAAGCTGCGCGTGCAGATGCGCACCGAGATCAAGGAACTGCACCAGCGCCTCAAGACCACGACGGTCTACGTCACCCACGACCAGATCGAGGCCATGACCATGGCCGACAAGATCGTGGTGATGCATGACGGGATCGTCGAGCAGATGGGCGCCCCGCTCGAACTCTACGACAACCCGGCCAACCTCTTCGTCGCGGCCTTCATCGGCTCGCCCTCGATGAACCTGCTCAAGGGCACGATCCAGGCCGAAGGCTTCGCCACCGAGGGCGGGGTGACCTGGCCGATCGGCAAGCACCCGGCCGATTCCAACGGCAAGGCCGCCGTATACGGCATCCGGCCCGAGCACTTCAGGCTCGATCCCAACGGGCTCAAGGCCGAGGTGGTGGTGATCGAGCCGACCGGTTCCGAGACCCAGGTCGTCGTGCGCTGCGGCGGACAGGAGATGACCTGCGTCTTCCGCGAGCGCATCGACGCCAGGCCCGGCGAGCATATCGGCATCACGCCCGACACCAACGTCACGCATCTGTTCGACGCCGCCACCGGCAAACGCATCACCTGAGAATTGGCCGGGCGTCGATCGCCCCGCCATCGCGGAGATTCAATCGGAGAACGACCAGAACGACAGCAATCCGGCTGCAACCCGAATGCGGGCGCGGCCGGGCTGAAGCGGAAAACCGGATGACCCGGTCAAACGGCCAAAAAAGAGCCGGCACAACCATATCCAGGGAGGATATCCATGAACTTCGATCGCAGATCGCTGATCAAGGGCGGCGCGGCTCTCGGCCTCGGCGCCGGGACGGGCCTGCTCGATTTCGCCAAGGCCTGGGCGCAGACCGCGCCGTGGAAGCCCGAAGCCGGGGCGCAGCTCTCGATGCTGCGCTGGAAATACTTCGTCCAGTCCGAGGACGACGCCTTCGTCAAGATGATCGAGGCCTTCACCGCCGCCACCGGCGTCAAGGTCAATATCAGCCGCGAATCCTATGAGGACGTGCAGCCCAAGGCCTCGGTCGCGGCCAACACCGGCGCCGGCCCCGACATGTTCTGGGGCCTCTATTCGCTGCCGCATCTCTTCCCGCAGAAATGCGTCGACGTCTCGGATGTCGCCGACTATCTCGGTAAGAAATATGGCGGATGGGTCGACAGCGCCGTGCAGTACAGCCAGAGCGGCGGCAAGTGGATCGGCATCCCGGTCTGTTATTCCGGCAATCTGATGAACTACCGCATCTCGGTGATGCAGAAGGCGGGCTTCAAGGAGTTCCCCAAGACCACCGACGAGTTCCTCGAATACGCCAAGGCGACCAAGGCCAACGGCTCGCCCGGCGGCTTCGCGCTCGGCCACGCCTCCGGCGACGGCAATGGCTGGATCTACTGGTGCCTCTGGGCGTTCGGCGGCAACCATGTCGACAAGAACGACAAGGTCACGATCAACAGCCCTGAGACCGAGAAGGCTCTGAACTACGCCAAGGCGCTCTACGACCAGATGGTGCCCGGCACCGTCGCCTGGAACGACTCGTTCAACAACAAGGCCTTCCTCGCCAACGAGATCTCCTGGACGAATAACGGCATCTCGATCTACGTCGCGGCCAATAACGACCCGACGAAGAAGGAGATCGCCGAGGACATGAACCACGCCTACATGCCGGTCGGCCCGGTCGGCAAGCCGACCGAACTGCACCTGATGTACCCGGTGCTGGCGATGAACCACACCAAGTACCCGATGGCGTGCAAGGCGCTGATGGCCTTCATGCTCGAGGCGCAGAACTTCAACCCCTGGATCGAATCGGCGCGCGGCTACCTGACCCACTGCCTCAACGCCTATGACTCAAACCCGGTCTGGACCGCCGACCCCAAGCGCACCGTCTATCGCGACGTCGCCAAGCGCTCGCTGACGGCGGGCGGCCAGGGCTCGGTCGGCGAGAAGGCGGCGGCCGCGATCGCGGACTTCGTCATCCTCGACATGTTCGCCTCCTTCTGCACCGGCCGCGACGACGCCAAGAGCGCCATGCGCGTCGCCGAGCGCCAGCTCACGCGCATCTATCGCTGAGGCTGACCAGCGGACGGCGCGACCCTCGCGCCGTCCGCATCTTTCCGCGCGAGGACCGCATCATGGCCGATATCGCCGTCGCGCCCGGCCGCAAGGCCGCGCCGCGTGAAACCACCGCCTGGGACCGGCTGAAGGTCAACCGCAACTGGCTCGGCTTCTGGTTCATGGTCCCGGCCATGGCCTTCCTGATTCTGTTCCTGGCCTATCCGCTGGTGCTCGGCGTCTGGCTCTCCTTCACCGACGCGCGCATCGGCCGCACCGGCAATTTCGTCGGGCTGGAGAACTATGAATGGCTGTCGGAGGACAGCAACTTCTGGCTCGTCGTCTTCAACACGGTGTTCTACACGACCGTCGCCAGCGTCGCGAAATTCGCCATCGGGCTCTATCTCGCGCTGCTGCTGAACGAGCGCATGCCGTTCAAGGCGATGATCCGCGCGCTCGTGCTCATCCCCTTCATCGTGCCGACCGTGCTCTCGGCCATCGCGTTCTGGTGGATCTACGACAGCAATTTCTCGATCGTCTCCTGGGGCCTGCGCAATCTCGGCCTCATCGACGGCAACATCAATTTCCTCGGCGATGTCTGGAATGCGCGCTGGTCGGTGATCTTCGCCAATGTCTGGCGCGGCATTCCCTTCATCGCGATCACGCTCTTGGCCGGCCTGCAGACCGTCTCGCCCTCGCTCTACGAGGCGGCGACGATCGACGGCGCCAACTCCTGGCAGCGCTTCCGCTACATCACCTATCCGCTGCTGACGCCGATCATCGCCGTGGTGATGACCTTCTCGGTTCTGTTCACCTTCACCGATTTCCAGTTGATCTGGGTGCTGACGCGCGGCGGGCCGGTCAACGCGACCCACCTCATGGCGACGCTCTCCTACCAGCGCGCCATTCTCGGCGGCAATCTCGGCGAGGGCGCGGCGATCTCGACGGCGATGATCCCCTTCCTCTTCGCCGCGATCATGATCTCATGGTTCGGCCTGCAGCGCCGCACCTGGCAGCAGGGGTGAGGCCATGACCGACCAGACCGCAGGCCGCATCGTCGATCCCGGTGGGAAAACCGGCGGCAAATCCGACGCCAGCGAGGGCATGAGCTATCTCGACTCGCTGCCGCGCCGCCTCGTGACGCTCTATCTGCCGCTCGGGATCATCTGCTTCGTGCTGCTGTTCCCGTTCTACTGGATGGCGCTGACTGCGATCAAACCCGACGAGCAGCTTCTCGACCTCAACAAATACAACCCGCTCTGGACCTGGAACCCGACCTTCAAGCATTTCTACAAGCTGCTCTTCGAGACGCAGTATCCGCGCTGGCTCTGGAACACGATGTTCGTCGCCACCGCCGCCACGACGCTGTCGATCATCTCCAGCGTGCTCGCCGCGTATGCCATCGTGCGGCTGAAATACAAGGGCGCGCAGTATATCGGCGGGCTGATCTTCCTGGCCTATCTGGTACCGCCCTCGATCCTGTTCATCCCGCTCTCGACGGTCGTGTTCCAGTATGGCCTGTTCGATTCGCCGATGGCGCTGATCCTGACCTATCCGACCATCCTGATCCCGTTCTCGACCTGGCTGCTGATGGGTTATTTCAAGACCATCCCCTTCGAGCTCGAGGAATGCGCGCTGATCGACGGGGCGAGCCGCTGGCAAATCCTGACCAAGATCATCCTGCCGCTGGCGATCCCGGGGCTGATCTCGGCCTTCATCTTCTGCTTCACCTTGTGCTGGAACGAATTCATCTACGCGCTGACCTTCCTCTCCTCGACCCAGCACAAGACGGTGCCGGTCGCCATCGTCAACGAGTTCGTCGATGGCGACATCTATCGCTGGGGCTCGCTGATGGCCGGCGCGCTGGCGGGTTCGCTGCCGCTCGTCATCCTCTACGCCTTCTTCGTCGAGCACTACGTCTCGGCGATGACCGGGGCGGTGAAGGAGTGATAGCGTCCTTACCGCCCTGCCATTCATCCCACCCACGCCGTCATCCCGGACGCAGCGAAGCGGAGCTCCGGGATCCATCATAGAGCGCCGTCGTGCCTTACGATGGATCCCGGAGCTGCGCCGCTACGCGGCTTGTCCGGGATGACGGCCGTGTTGAAAGAGCCATAGAGAATGCCAACCAAATCCATCGCCTTCGTCGGCCTCGGCGCCATGGGCGCGCCGATGGCCGAAAACCTGGTCAAGCGGCAGTTCCGCGTCACCGGCTTCGACATGCGGGAGAGCGCGCGCGACGCGCTTGCCGCCGCCGGCGGCCATGGCGCAGACAGCGCCGCCGCCGCCTGCACCGGGGCCGACGCGCTGGTGCTGATGGTCGTCAACGCCGCGCAGGCCCGCTCGGTGCTGTTCGAGGCCGGCGCGCTCGATGCGCTGAACCGAGGGGCGGTCGTGATGCTGATGGCGACCTGCCCGCCCGGCGAGGTCGAGGCAATCGCCGACAAGGTCGCCGCGAGCGGCCGGCATTTCGTAGACTCGCCCGTGTCCGGCGGCGTCGTCGGTGCGAAGGCCGCCACGCTCTCGATCATGGTCGGCGCGCCTGCGGACGCGTTCGCGCTGGCGAAACCCGTGCTCGACGCCATGGGCGACAAGGTTTTTCATGTCGGCGAAAAGCCCGGTCAGGGCGCGACGGTGAAGACCGTCAACCAGCTCCTCTGCGGCGTCCATATCGCGGCTGCCGCCGAAGCGCTTTCGCTGGCGGAAAAGGCCGGCATCGACGGGCGGGTGCTGTTCCGGATCATGGAGAACTCGGCCGCCTCGTCATGGATGCTGAGGGATCGCGGCCCGCGCATGCACGAGGCGGACCCAGCCGTCACCAGCGCGGTCGACATCTTCGTCAAGGACCTCGGCATCGTGCTCGACGCCGGCCGCGCCGCCAGGACGGCGCTGCCGCTGGCGGCGGCCGCCCACCAGATGTTTCTGGCGACGTCAGGGCTCGGTCATGGCGCGCGAGACGATTCGCAGGTCGTGCGGGCCTACCGGGCGCTCAACGCCAAGCCGGCCAATGATCCGTGACGGGTTGTCTTTCCATGACCCCTACCGCCCTCATCCTGAGGGGCGGGCGTCAGCCCGCGTCTCGAAGGATGCTCCAGAGCGCTCTGGAGGCTCCTTCGAGACGCCGCTACGCGGCTCCTCAGGATGAGGGTTGGAGTTTGACGCACCGTTCCCGGTCACCCCTTCGGCGGCGCGGTGGTCCCGCGCACGACCAGCTCCGGCGTCAGCAGCAACCGGCGCGGCGGCGCGCTCGGATCGGCGATGCGCTGGATCAGGAACTCGGCCGATTTGCGCCCCATCTCCTCCTGAAAGTTCTTGATCGTGGTCAGCGCCGGAAACCACTGCGCCGCCTCCTGCACGTCGTCGCAGCCGACGATCGAAAAATCGACGCCGGCCTCCCGGCCGCGATGGCGCAGGCCGAGCATCGCCCCGAACGCGGTCAAATCGTTGAAGCAGACGGCGGCTGTCGGCGGATCGGCGGCGTCCAGCACCTCCTGGATGCCTTTCAGCCCGTTCTCGCGCGTGCCGTAAGCCGAGTGGACGATGGCGGGATCGAGGGAAAGTCCGTGCTTCGCAAGGCTTTCGCGATAACCGGAATAGCGGTTGCGCCCGGTCGAGATCGCCTGGCTCTCGCCGAGAAAGGCGATGCGACGGTGGCCGAGCGAGATCAGATGCTCCATCGCGAGATGCGTGCCATGCCTGTCGTCGGAGCCGACGAAATCGAGATCGAGCCCCGGCAGTTCGCGCGAGAGCTGCACGATCGGCACGCCCGCCGCGATCAGATGCTGGAAGGTCTGCGCCTCGCTGCCGCCCGCCGCGCAGATGATCATGCCGTCGGGCCGGTATTCTTTCAGCGTGTTGAGCACCCGGTCCTGCCGCTCCAGATTCTCGGCATAGGTGCCGAGCAGGATCGAGCGGCCATGCACGGCGGCGGTCTCCTCGATCGCCGCCAGAAGCTCGGCGAAATACGGGTTGGTGATGTCGTGGAAGCCGACGCCGAGGATGTTGGTGCGGTCGGTGCGCAAAGAGGCGGCCGAGCGGTTGTAGCTGTAGCCCATCTCGCGGGCGATCTGCTGGACGCGGGCGCGCGTCGCTTCCGCCACCAGCGGCGAGCCGCGCAGCGCCAGCGACACCGTCGCGGTCGAGACCGCCAGATGCTCGGCAATGATCTGCAGCGTGACGCGGCCACGCCCGCTTCCCCCCGCGACCGACACGGCGGGAGAGAGGCTTTCCATTTCACTATCGCTTTCGGTTTCCGGAGGCTGGCCGTTGCCGGTCATGTCGCTTTTCCTGACGCGGAAACAGGACCATCAGACCCGTTCCGGCCCGGTCAATCCGTCACACACATCACTGTTTATTCTCACAGAACGCGGAGACAGAGAAGATGAGCGCCACCAAAGAAACGATCGGCTTCATCGGCGTCGGGCTGATGGGCCAGGGCATGGCGCAAAGCCTGCTCAACAAGGGTTTTTCCCTGACCGTGATGGGCCACCGCAACCGCAAGCCGGTCGAGGAACTCGTCGCGGCGGGCGCGAAGGAGGCGAAGACCCCGCGCGAGTTGGCCGAGAGGGCCACGATCATCTTCCTCTGCGTCACCGGCTCGGCGCAGGTCGAGGCCGTGGTCAACGGCCCCGACGGCATCATAGCGGGCGCGAAGCCCGGCACGGTCGTGGTCGACTGCTCGACCTCCGACCCCGGCTCGACGGTCAAGATCGCGGCCGAACTCGAGGCGAAGGGCCTGCACCTCGCCGACGCGCCGCTGGGCGGCACGCCGGCGCAGGCCGCGCTCGGACAGCTTTCGGCCATGGTCGGGGCTGCGCCCGAGGTCTTCGCGCGGATCAAGCCCGCCTGCGAGGCGTGGGCCCAGAAGGTCGTGCATCTCGGCCCGGTCGGCAACGGCCACAAGATGAAGCTGCTCAACAACTTCGTCTCGATGGGCTATGCCGCGATCTATGCCGAGGCGCTGACGCTCGCCGACAAGATCGGCATCACGCCGCAGACCTTCGACAGCGTCCTGCGCGGCAGCCGGATGGATTGCGGTTTCTACCAGACCTATTTCCAGTATGTGCTCCAGCGCGACCGCGACGCCCACAAGTTCACGCTGGTCAACGCTCTGAAGGACGTGCGCTATCTCGAAAGCGTGGCGAACGCGGCCGGCGTGCCCAACCCGATCGGCAATGCGGTGAAGAACTCTTTCGCCTCGGCGGTCGCGGCCGGCAAGGGCGAGGACTACGTGCCGATGCTCTCGGACTTCATCGCCTCGCGCAGCGGGGTGTCGCTGGAGAAGAAGGGCTGAAGGCGGTCCGACCCTGATCCAGTCTGCCTGGAACCACCGTGTCATCCCGGACAAGCGGCGCAGCCGCGCAGCTCCGGGATCCATCATAGAGGCCGCCGAGTCCTATGATGGATCCCGGGGCAGGCCCGGGATGACGGGCCGTGTTTCCGTGCGAATTCAGTACGGTCAGCGCCGCGCCAGAAGCGCGACCAGCCGCGCCGACAATCCGGTGCTGTCGACCCGCGGAGGATAGGCGAGATCGCCGGCCGCAGGCTTACCCGGCGGCTGGCGCAGCGCCGCCAGCACCGCCCTGGCCCCGGCTTCGACCGAGCAGATCACCGGGATGTCTACGAAGGGCTGAACCCGCGCCGCCAGCCCCGCCAGGCCCGCCCCGCCGAGGATGACCGCCTTCGCACCATCGCGTTCGGCGGTGCGGCGGCAGGCCTCGGCAAGCAGCGCGATCGCGCCGTCGGGGTCGGCGGCGATGGCCGCGCCGTTGGGCGCGACGGTCTCCACGGCGGCGAGCTTGTCGCCGAGGCCCAGCATCGCGACGAACTCGCGCAGCATCGGCCCCCAGCGCTCGCCGCCGGTGACGATCGAGAAACGCCCGGCCTCGACGGCTGCGGCCTTGCAACTTGCCTCCGCCATGCCGATCACCGGCACGCCGGCCAGTTCCTTGAGCGCGAACAGGCCGGGATCGCCGAAACAGGCGAGATAAACGGCGTCGCAACCCTCGCCATGCTCGGCGAACGCATCGAGCGCCGCGTGCCCCGCGATCGCGGCCGCCGTCCGGCTGGCGATGTATTGCGCGCCGAAGCGGCCGGTGACGGGCACGAGTACGGCCTGCGGCGGCAGATGCGGCGAGACCACCCGAACGACGAGATCGGTCATCGTCGGCATGGTGTTGGGGTTGATGAGCAGGATGCGCAAGGTTCGAGGCCGATCCTCTAGCGTGGTTCCGGACAGCACCGGCGATGCGAAGCAGGGTCCGCGCCGACTGGTGCAGCGTTGGCAAAGCCGGCGACGGCGCGCAAGCATCTTGTGGCCACCCGCGAACGGAACGGCTTCTGGCGCGTTATAACCAGCGGGGGAAAGCCGAGATGAGCGACGGACGACAGGAATTGCGGCAGGCGTTTCGCCGCTTCGAGCAGGAAATTCCGCCCTGGCTCGCATCAGGCCTGCGCTGGCTTCGGCACCCGCGCTCGCGGCTGGTCAGGATCCCCGTCGGCGTCCTTCTGATGATCGGCGGCATCTTCGCGATCCTGCCCGGCCTCGGGGTCTGGATGATCCCGCTCGGCCTGCTGCTGCTGCTCGCCGCCGACATCCCGTTCCTGCGCCGCCCGGTGGCCCGCTTCACGGTCTGGAGCGCGGAGCAATGGGCGCGGTTTCGGGGCTGGCTGGCGCGCCGGCGCTGATGAGCTGAAAATGGTGCCCCTGGCCGGAATCGAACCAGCACTCCTTGCGGAACTCGATTTTGAGTCGAGCGCGTCTACCAATTCCGCCACAGGGGCCCCTTGCGGGCGGCCGGGACTATAGCGAAGGCGCGGGGCGGGTCAATCACCGCGGGAACGGCTCGGCCTGGGCGGGCGCGCGGATCGCGCGCATGCCCTCGCACGTCGGTCGCGCTATCATTTTGCCGCAACTCCGGCCACAAGGTCGTCCGGAGTTCAGATCGCCGAGCACGCCCGTGACAGCCTCCACCTTCACCACCGCAGACGCCAACTCCCGGCTGACGCCACGGCGCGTCATCCTGCTGGTCGGTCTGGGCTGCCTTGCCCTGATCGCCGGGGCCTGGTTATTCGAGCTGGTCTGGGGTCTGCGGCCGTGCAAGCTCTGTCTCGAACAGCGCCTGCCGCATTATGCCGCGATCGGACTCGGCATCGCCGGCCTCATGCTGGCGCGGTCGACGCGGCTGCAAGGGTTCGTCCTGCTTGGCCTCGCCGGCCTCATGCTGTGGAGCGTGGGGCTCGGCGTCTACCATTCCGGCGTCGAATGGGGCTGGTTCGCCGGCCCGAACGATTGCGGGGGCGCGGCCGCTCCTGCCGCGGCCGGCGTGCAGGATTTCATGAAACAGCTCCAGACGACGCGCGTCGTCGCCTGCACCGAGGCCGCCTGGCGCTTCCTCGGCCTGTCGCTCGCCGGCTGGAACGCGCTCGCCTCGCTGGGACTTCTCGGGCTAGCGCTGGCGGGCCTCTCGAAGGCCCGCCGCGCCTGAAAGCTCAGGCGGCCGCGCGCTCCTGCCAGCCCTGCCCGAGTTCCTCGGTGACGAGCCCGACCCAATAGCGCACACCATCGGGGATGATCGCGTCGTTGAAATCGTAGCGCGGCGTGTGCAGCCCGTCGAAGGAGCCGTCCGCCCGCACGCCGTTGCCGATGCGCATGAAGGCGCCCGGCACCGCCTTCATCATCTCGGCGAAATCCTCGCCGCCCGTGCCGGGCCTGATCGCTCCATTGACCTGGTCCGCGCCGACCGCGCGTGCAGCGGCGGCAACAGCGACGGCGACCTGGTCGGGCTGATTGAGCAGGGCGCTCGGCCCGCGATGATAGGACGCTTTGGCGGTGCAGCCCCAGGCCTGCGCGGTCGCCGCGGCGAGTTCGGCGATGCGGCGCTCGATCATGTCGCGCACCTCGGGCGCATAGCTGCGGGCCGTACCGCCGATTGACAATTCCGACGGCACGACATTGGCGGCCTCGGTCGAGCCGGAATGGATATAGCCGACGCTGATCACGGCGGTGTCGAGCGGCGCGACGTTGCGCCCGACGATGCCCTGCAGCCCGAGCACGAAATGCGCCTGCGCATAGGTGATGTCGGTGGAGAGATGCGGCTGCGAGCCGCCATGCCCGCCGACGCCCTTGAAGACGACGCTCCAGCTATCGGCTGCCGCCAGCATCGGACCGACGCAGGTGCCGAACTGGCCCTCCGGCATGCCCGGCGAATTGTGCAACCCGTAGATCGCATCGCAGGGAAAGCGCTCGAACAGCCCGTCGGCGAGCATGGCGAGCGCGCCGCCGCGCCCCTCCTCCGCCGGCTGGAAGATCAGGGTGACGGTCCCGCCGAAATCGCGGTTCCGGGCGAGATAGCCGGCCGCGCCAAGCAGCATCGTGGTGTGGCCGTCATGGCCGCAGGCATGCATGCGGCCCGGAATGGTCGAGGCATGGGCCAGGCCGGTCTGTTCCTCCAGCGCGAGGCAGTCCATGTCCGCGCGCAAGCCTATGGCGCGCTGGCCGGCGCCCTTGCCTGTCCCCTTGCCCCGGATGACGCCGACCACGCCGGTGCCGCCGACGCCTTCCGTGACCTCGATACCCCATTCCTTCATCTTGGCCGCGACGAGCGCCGCCGTGCGGTGCTCCTCGAGCCCCAGTTCGGGATGCGCATGGATGTCGCGCCGGATCGCGGTGAGTTCCGCATGGTTCGCGGCAAGCCATTGGTCGAGCGGGGTCATGGTCAGTTCCGGGCCTTCACGCCGCGATGCGCGGCGTATTCAGACTTCGAAACAAAACCTCTCTGGGCCGGGCGTCAACCCGCCTCACGGCTCCAGCTCGGAATCCCAGTACAGATAGTCGAGCCAGCTCTCGTGCAGGTAGTTGGGCGGAAACAGCTTTCCGTTGCGGTGCAGGTCATTGACCGTGGGCGCGTAGGCCTTCTGCATCGGGAACATGTCGACCACGGCCGGCATCTTGTCGCCCTTGCGCAGATTGCAGGGCGAGCAGGCGGCGACGACGTTCTCCCAGGTCGTCAGTCCGCCCTTGGAGCGCGGGATCACGTGGTCGAAGGTCAGATCCTCGCGCGAAGAGCAATACTGGCAGGAGAAGCGGTCGCGCAGGAAGACGTTGAACCGGGTGAAGGCCGGCGTCCGCGACGGCTTGATATAGGTCTTCAGCGAGACCACCGAGGGCAGCTTCATGTCGAAGCTCGGGCTGCGCACCACCGTGTCGTATTCGGAGACGATGTTGACGCGGTCCATGAAGACCGCCTTGATCGCGTCCTGCCAGCTCCAGAGCGACAGGGGATAATAGCTCAGCGGCCGGAAATCGGCATTGAGCACGAGCGCCGGACACCCATCCGGCGACGCCATCTGATGCATCACATGCGCCGTCAAACCCGCCGCACCTCCGCTGATCGGAGCGGGACTCATCCCGCTACGGAAGCAATGTAAGCGCGAGACGACAGGAATGTGAAGGGCGGCAGTCGGCAATAGGCAGTGGGCAGTCGGGAAATCGGGCAGGAACGCCGGCCTCTGCTGCCGACTGCCTGTTGCCGACTGCCTCGCTTACCGCGTCGGAACCGGCTTCTCGCCGCGATAATCGTAGAAGCCGCGCTTGGTCTTGCGGCCGAGCCAGCCGGCCTCGACATATTTCACCAGAAGGGGACAGGGCCGATATTTGGAATCGGCCAGCCCGTCATGCAGCACCTGCATCACCGAAAGACAGGTGTCGAGACCGATGAAATCGGCGAGCTGGAGCGGCCCCATCGGGTGGTTGGCGCCGAGCTTCATGGCGGTGTCGATCGCCTCGACCGAGCCGACTCCCTCATAGAGCGTGTAGACCGCCTCGTTGATCATCGGCAGCAGGATGCGGTTGACGATGAAGGCCGGGAAATCCTCGGACACCGAGACTGTCTTGTGCAGCTTGCCGACGAACTCCTTGGCGAGCTCGAAGGTCTGGTCGTCGGTGGCGATGCCGCGGATCAGCTCGACGAGCTGCATCAGCGGCACGGGGTTCATGAAATGGATGCCGATGAAGCGCTCGGGCCGGTCGGTCGCCGCCGCCAGCCGCGTGATCGAGATCGACGAGGTGTTCGAGGCCAGCATCGTCTCGGGCTTGATGTGCTGGCAGACGGCGGTGAAGATCTTGCGCTTGGTCTCCTCGCTCTCGGTCGCCGCCTCGATGATGAGGTCGCAATCGCCCAGCGCGGACAGATGCGGCGCAGCCACGATCTTGGCCATGGCGTCGCGGCGGATCTCGTCGGCGATCGCGCCCTTGGCGACCTGCCTCGCCATATTGCCGTCGATCGTGGCGAGCGCAGTGTTGATGCGCTCCTCGACGAGGTCATGCAGCCGGATGTCGAACCCCGCCACCGCCGCGACATGGGCGATGCCGTTGCCCATCTGGCCTGCGCCGATGATGCCGATCGTCCTGATCGCCTGGTCCGACATGGTCTGATCCGTCTCTTGCGGCATCGCGTCGCTGGTTGACGCGATGCGGGCCGCCTCGCGCGGCAGCCCGGTTGTTATGTCCTGGCGTGAGCGCCTTACTTGCCGGCCTTGGCCAGTTCGGCGGCAAACTCCGGCATGATCGTGAACAGGTCGCCGACGAGGCCGTAATCGGCGATCTGGAAGATCGGCGCCTCCTCGTCCTTGTTGATCGCGACGATGACCTTCGAGTCCTTCATGCCGGCGAGATGCTGGATCGCGCCCGAGATGCCGACCGCGACATAGAGGTCCGGCGCCACGACCTTGCCGGTCTGCCCGACCTGCCAGTCATTGGGCGCGTAGCCGGCATCGACCGCCGCGCGCGAGGCGCCCATGGCCGCCCCGAGCCTGTCGGCGACGGGCTCGATCACCTTGGTGAAGTTTTCGCCCGAGCCGAGCGCGCGCCCGCCCGAGACGATGATCTTGGCCGAGGCCAGCTCCGGCCGGTCGGACTTGGCGACCTCCTCGCCCTTGAAGGTCGACAGGCCGGGGTCCTCGCCGGAGGAGACGGTTTCGACGCTGGCCGAGCCGCCCTCGCCCGTCGCCTGGAAGGAGGCGGTGCGGATCGTCATCAGCTTTTTCGCCTCGGTCGACTGCACGGTCTGGATGGCGTTGCCGGCATAGACCGGGCGCTCGAACGTATCGGGCGAGACCACCTTCATCACGTCCGAGATCTGCATCACGTCGAGCAGGGCGGCGACGCGGGGCAGCACGTTCTTGCCGGTCGTGGTCGAGGGCGCGAGGACGGCATCGTAGCCTTCGGCGAGCTTTGCGACGAGCGCGGCCAGCGGCTCGGCGAGGTTGTGGCCGTAGATGGCCGCATCGGCCAGCAGCACCTTCTCGACGCCGTCGAGCTTTGCCGCCGCATCGGCCGCGGCCTTGGCGTTCTGGCCGGCGACGAGGATGTGGACGGGGCCGCCCAGTTGCTTCGCGGCGGTCAAGGCCTTGTTGGTCGCGTCCTTGACGGAGGCGTTGTCATGTTCGGCGATCAGCAGCGTGGCCATGTCAGATCACCCCTGCGGTCTTGAGCTTGGAGACGAGTTCGGCGGGCGAGCCGACCTTGATGCCGGCCGAGCGGCCGGCGGGTTCGGCCGTCTTCAGCACTTTCAGGCGCGGCGACACATCGACGCCCAGCGTCTCGGCGGAGGTCTCGTCGAGCGGCTTCTTCTTGGCCTTCATGATGTTGGGGAGCGAGGCGTAGCGCGGCTCGTTGAGACGAAGGTCGGTGGTGACGATCGCCGGCAGCTTGAGCGTGACGGTCTGGAGGCCGCCATCGACCTCGCGGGTGACGTCGACGCTGCCCGAGTCGAGCGCGACCTTGGAGGCGAAGGTGCCCTGCGGCCAGCCGAGCAGGGCGGCCAGCATCTGGCCGGTCTGGTTGCAGTCGTCGTCGATCGCCTGCTTGCCGAGGATGACGAGGTCGGGGCTTTCCTGCTCGACCAGCTTTTTCAGGAGCTTGGCGACGGCGAGCGGCTCGACCACGCCATCGACCTTCACCAGGATGCCGCGATCGGCGCCCATGGCCAGGCCGGTGCGAATGGTCTCGGCAGCCTGTTGCGGGCCGATCGAGACCACCACGACCTCGGTCGCCTTGCCGGCCTCGCGCAGGCGCAGCGCCTCTTCGACCGCGATCTCGTCGAACGGATTCATCGACATCTTGACGTTGGCGAGTTCGACGCCGGAGCCGTCCGCCTTGACGCGGATCTTCACATTGTAGTCGACCACCCGCTTGACGGGCACCAGGATCTTCATCGTCCAATCACCGTTCAGAAGAGGAGCGCTTGCGGCCGGGACGCCCGGATCGGCGCGACGACGGCATCGCGGCTCATCGCTGGAATGCGGACGGACCGTAACGACGCCCGTTTGCGCTTGTCAACGCCGCCAAAGTCACAGGCCGGAGGCACGGTCGCACGGTCCTGCCGCATGCTCATCCACGCGCTCATCCGCGCGCGACGCGCCCGAACAGCGTGACGCCGCGATGGATCAGGATCGGCGTCAACGCAGCGCCCGCCGCAAGCCCGCCCAGATGCGCCCACCAGCCGACATTGCCTCTCGGATCGAGGAAGGCCGACGCGATCTGGAACAGAATCCAGGCGGTCAGCGCATACATCGCCGGAATGCGCAGCGGAATCCATTTGAAGGCCAGCCCCCAGATCCGGACCTGCGGATAGAGCAGCAGATAGGACGCGATGACCCCCGAAATCGCGCCGGATGCCCCGATCAGCGGCTGCTCCGAGCCCGGATGCATCAGCGCATGCGCCAGCGAACCGGCAAGCCCGCACAGGAAGAAGAAGGCGAGGAAGCGCCAATGGCCCATCGCATCCTCGACATTGTCGCCGAAGACCCAGAGGAAGAGCATGTTGCCGAGAAGATGCGCGAAGCTCGCATGCAGCAGCACGTTGGTGAACAGCGTCGCCCAGGCCGGGGCCTGCACCAGCTCAGGCGGCAAGGCGGCCTGCCCGAAGAGCACCGACGGGATCATGCCGAAACCGGCCGCGATGGCGATCTGGCCGGCGTCGCTGCGCAACGGCACGGTGACCAGAAACAGCACTATGCAGGCGCAGATCAGCCCGTAGGTGACATAGGGCGCGCGCATGAAGCGCAGCGGAACCCCGTCATGCAGCGGCACGAACATGGCGGCGTCCTAGCGGTTCTGGCCGGGCACCCAGAGCACGTCGCCCTGCGCCCTGGCGTTGAGAAAGCGTGAGGCGACGAAGAGGAAATCCGAAAGCCGGTTGACGTATTTCAGCGCCGGCCGGCTGACGATCTCGCCGTCCGTCTGCGCGAGCTCCACCATCAGCCGCTCGGCCCGGCGCGAGACGGTGCGGGCGAGATGCAGATGCGTCGCGCCCGGCGTGCCGCCCGGCAGGACGAAGGAGCGCAACGGCGCGAGCGATGCGTTCAACTGGTCGATCTCGGCCTCGATGCGGTCGACCTGGGCCTGGACGATCCGCAGCGGCTCATAGGCCGGCGGTTCGGAGGTTTCAGGCGTCGAAAGATCGGCCCCGAGATCGAACAGGTCGTTGCTGATGCGAAACAGCATGGCGTCGAGAGCCGCATCCTCGGCCGCGACATGCAAACGCGCGATTCCGATGCAGGCATTGGTCTCGTCGACCGTGCCATAGGCCGCGACGCGCAGGTCGAATTTCTGACGACGCGGGCCGGTCGCCAGGCCCGTCGTGCCGTCATCGCCGGTACGGGTGTAGATCTTGTTGAGCTTGACCATGCCCCGCTTATAGCGCGGCGTTTCGGCAACGGAAGGCCGGCAACGTCAGAAGGTGTAGCCCAGCCTCGCGCCGATATTGGCCGGCCCGCGCGGATTGCCGCGGTCGGAGCAGCCGGTCGTGCTGAAATGCTCCAGCGTGGCGACGAGGCTCCAACGGTCGCTGAGACGAACGCCCAGCGCGGCGGCCTCGCGCGAACCGCCGTTGCAGCCGACATTCAGGCGGTTTTCGGGGATGACCGAGCCGGTCTTGCCGTCATTGATCGCAGCGCCCAGGCTCGCCTCGACGAACACCGTCCGGGAGAGATCGACCGTCCAGGTCGCGCCGGCATACGCATAGCGCGTGCCGTTGAAATTGGCGCTGGAGCCGATGTGGAAGCGGGGCACGAAGGCCGTGGCGAGACGATCGTTGAGGGTGATCGCGCGCGGCGTGACGACCTCGCCGCTGAAATTCAGCAGGCCGCTCTCGCGTCCGCCGGGGTTGGCGGCGCCGAGACCGAGCCGTGCCTCCCAGGAGGGGAACGGCGTCTCGCTCGCCGGGGCGTAGCTCGAAGCGCTCGGTGGGAGGGCCTGCGACTGCGCCCATGCGGGCGAACCGGCAAGACATCCGGACAGGAGCAGCAACGCGACGCGAACCATGGGCGGCTTGGTCTTTTTGTTGTCGACGGAACGGGCGTTAGCAATCGCCACAGACTCGTGACGAGATTATGGCGCGATTGCGGCAGACGCATCCGTGTCGCGCTGCGGCGTAGGGATCATCCACGCAATTTCAAAGGCTTACCCATAGTCAACCGGTTCCCGGCGGAACCGTTGCCGGATCAACCGCTGCGCCACCACATCACGCCGAGGATCACCAGGATGGCGACGAACTGCAGAATGACGCGCAGCCGCATCAAGTTCTGCGACGTGCTCGCGCTGCCGCCGCGCAGCATGTTGAGCAGGCCGAGCAGCAGCACGACGGCAACCGCGCCGACCGCGACGGGAACGAGGGAACCGGAGAAACTCATTCGTGTCACATACGGCGCGGCGGCGCGCTTGGCCAGCGCCGCGCCGCCGTCAGCGATAGCGCCGCTGCACCACGAGATGGGCCGCCACCGTCAGCACGATCGTCGCGGTCATCAGGATGAAGGAGATCGCGCCGCCGAAGGGCCAGTTGTTCTGCTGCGCGAACTGGCCGTAGACCAGCGGCCCCATCATCTGGAATTTCGGGCCGCCGAGCAGCACCGGCGTGGCATAGGCGTTCATCGCCAGGATGAAGGTCAGGATCGTGCCCGCCAGGATACCGGGCAATGCCAGCGGCCAGAGCACGCGCGTAAACATTGCAGCGGGGTTGGCTCCCAGGCTGAAGGCGGCCTCCTCGACATGGCGCGGAATGCCTTCGATCACGCTCTGCAGGGTCAGCACCATGAAGGGCAGGTTGACCGCGATGATGCCGATCAGCACGGCGTTCTCGGTGAACATGATCTCGATCGGCCGGTCGATGATCCCCAGACCCGTCAGCGAGGCGTTGAACGCGCCGCGATTGCCGAAGGCGGTCATCCAGCCGGCGGCTCGCACCGCATTGCCGACGAAGAGCGGCAGCACCACCAGCATGATCATCAGGTTCTTGAAGCGGCTCTGCATGCGCGCCAGCACATAGGCGAGCGGGAAGCCGAGGATCAGGCAGACCAGTGTGCAGATGACGGCGACGCGCACCGTGCGGACCAGCACGTTGATGTAATAGGCGTCGGTGAAGAACTTGACGTAGTTCTCGATCACCAGCCCGTCGACCATGAACTGGCCGGGGATGAACTTGTTGAGCGAATAGCGGAACAGGATCGCGATCGGGCCGATCAGCCCGATCGCGACGAACAGCGTGGCCGGCACGACAAGCGCGCCGGCAAGTCCCGTGCGCGCGCCTGCGACGGCCTCGGGCGCGGTCGCGCTCATGGAGCCCTGCTCCCTCTCCCCTTGCGGGAGAGGGTTGGGGTGAGGGGTCGGGATGCGCTATCCGACAAACACGACGGTTGGCGCGACCCCTCATCCGTCTCGGCTTCGCCGAGCCACCTTCTCCCGCAAGGGGAGAAGGGGAGCGCGCCGCGCGCCGCCTCGGAATGACAATCGGCTCTCACGCTTTGAACACCTTGTCCCACCACTCCTTCATGCCCGCATCGTTCTTGGCGAGGAAGGCGTAGTCGAGGTCCTTGAGGGTCTTCTCTTCCGCCTCCGTGAAGCCGATGCGCTTCTGCAGGTCGGCGGCGACGGTCAGCCCGGTGACGGTGCCGTTATAGCCCATGTCGACCGCGAAGGCCTCCTGCGGGGCCTTGGCGAGCATGGCGTCCATATAGGCGTAGGCGTTCTCCTTGTTGGGCGCGTTCTTGGGGATGACGAAGCCCGAGACATAGGCGGGGATGCCCTCGACCGGCGAGACCGCCTCGCAGGGGATGCCGGCATTCTGCCACTGCACGACGCGCGCCTTCCAGATCGCGCTGATGCCGATCTCCTCGTTCTTCATCGCGGCCGCAAAGGCCTCGTTGGTCGGGTAGATGCGCGCGCCGGCGGCCTTGACCGCCATCAGCACCTGCTTGGCCTTGTCGAGGTCGTTCATGTCCTTGCCGCCGGTCGCGGCCATGGAGGCGGCGACCATGATCGCCTGATACTGGATGTCGATGAAGCCGATCTTGTTGCCGTGCTTGGGATCGAGCCAGTCCTTGAACCCGGTCGGCGCGGTCGGGATGACCTTGGGATTGTAGATCACCACATTGCCCGAATAGATGTGCCCGACGCCGTAGGGATACTTCATCGTCGGCAGCAGGTTCTTGGCGTTGGGCAGCTTGGCGTAGTCGATCTGCTCCAGCACGCCGGCCTCGTTCATCTCGAACATGTTGGCGGCGGACAGGCCGTGGATGTCGACCGTGCCGCGCGGCAGCCGGCGCTCGGCGACCATCTTGGCCCGGCGCGGCGCATCGCCGGCCTGGTCCTGCACCACCTCGATGCCCTTTGCCTTGAGGATCGGGTCCTCGATGTTCTTGGTCAGCAGGCGGGCATAGTCGCCGCCCCAGGTCCCGACCACGACCTTGCCGCCCGATTGCGCCTGCGCCGCGCCCGACAAGGCCGGAGCCAGAGCCGCCGCGCTTGCGCCGAGCGCCAGACCCTTGAGCGCATCGCGCCTGTTGATGATCGTCATGATGGTTCTCCCCTGTTGAACGCCAAAACGCCTATGCAGAAAACGCCTATGATTGCAGCGGGTAGATCAGCCCCGCATCGCCAGCCCAGCCGATCGCGATGGTCTCGCCCGGTCGGGGCTCGACGAAGCCCTGCCGGTTCGGGATCTGCAGCAGCATCCTGTCATGCTCCGACAGGCTGACATGGATGTCGAGGAGCGCGCCGAGATAGGCCGCGTGCTCGACCCGCGCCGAAAAGCGATTGGCCAGACCCTCCGCATCGGAGCCGACCGCAATTCGCTCGGGCCGCAGGGCCAGCGTCGCCGGACCTGCCCCGGTCGCGGCCGCGCAGGCGATCTCGAGTCCGCCCTTGCTGCGAAAGCGGCCATCGCCCTCGATGCGCCCGTCGACGAAGGCGCTGCGGCCGATGAAACCGGCGACGAAACGGTCGGCCGGCTTCTCGTAGAGCTCGCGCTGCGTGCCGATCTGGCGGACCTTGCCGCCTTCCATCACGACCAGACGGTCGGCCATGGTCAGGGCCTCCTCCTGATCATGCGTCACCATGATCGTGGTCAGGCCGAGCTTGCGCTGGAGTTCGCGAATTTCGACGCGGACCTCCTGCCTCAGCTTGGCGTCGAGATTGGAGAGCGGTTCGTCGAGCAGGAGCACGTCTGGCTCCATCGCCAGCGCGCGCGCCAGCGCGACGCGCTGCTGCTGGCCGCCCGAGAGCTGGCGCGGATAGCGCGTGTCGAAGCCGGTGAGCTGCACGAGACGCAACGCCTCGGCCACGCGCGGGCCGCGATCGGCCTTCGGCGTCTTGCGCATTTCCAGCCCGAAGGCGACGTTCTCGGCCACCGTCATGTGCGGAAACAGCGCATAACTCTGGAAGACGAGCCCGCAATTGCGCTTCCACGGTGGCAGGCCGGTGACGTCGCGCGGGCCGATCGCGATTTTGCCCGCGCTCGGCGGAACGAAGCCCGCGACCATGCGCAGCGTCGTGGTCTTGCCGCAGCCCGACGGGCCGAGCAGCACGAGGAACTCGCCCTCCGCGATGTCGATGGTGACGTCATCGACAACGGTGACGTCGCCATAGCTCTTGCGCAGATGCTCGATCGCCAGACGCGCCATTGCTCTTCAGACCACCCGGCTCAGCTTGACGTAACGGTCGGTGACGATCATCGCCACCGCGATCAGGCCGATCTGGATGACGGAGGCCGCCGCCACCGTCGGATCGATCTTCCATTCGAGATATTGCAGGATCGCGATCGGCAGCGTGGTCCGCCCCGGCCCGACCAGGAACAGGCTCATCTCCAGATTGCCGAAGGAGGTGACGAAGCCAAACAGCCCCCCGGCGACGAGGCCCGGCCGGATGCTCGGCAGCGTCACGCGCCAGAAGGTGGTGAAGGGGCCCGCGCCGAGATTCTGCGCCGCCTCCTCGATCGTCCGGTCGAAGCCGACGAGGCTCGCGGTGACGAGCCGCACCACCCAGGGCACGACGACCAGCGTATGGGCCGCGACGAGCCCGCCGAGCGAACCCAGAACGGGCAGCCCGGTCGCGATCTCGGTCTCGATCTGGAAAACATAGAGCGCGGTGCCCAGCACGATGCCGGGCATCACCAGCGGGAGCAGAAGGAGCGTATTGACGGCCGGCCCGAGCACGATGCGGTGCCGCACCAGCGCCAGCGCCGCCGGTACGCCGAGCAGGAGCCCGATCAGCGTGGCCGCGACGCCGACCTGCAGGCTGAGCACGAAACCGCTGACGAAGGCCTTGTTGTTGGCGGCCGCGCCGAACCATTTCAGCGAATAGCCTTCCGGCGGGAAGGACGGGATTTCCTGACGAAAGAAGGCGAGCCAGATCACGAAGATCAGCGGCAGCAGGATGTAGAGCAGCCCGATTCCGGCCGCGCCGTTGAGCGCGATGCGGCCGAGCGAGGGGCGGGAGGCGGCGGTCATGCGGCCGCTCCGCGGCCATGGTGAAGGTCAAAGCGCGCCGTCGCACTGACGCGAACCCCTCCCCACCTATCTCGGGCTTGCCCGAGATAGGCAAACCGGGATGCCAAAGTCGGCAACAGCCGACTTTGGTGTGGGGAGGGGCAGGGGTGGAGGGCAAACGACCGGGCGAGCCGGAGCGATGGCGAGCCCGGTCGTTCGCCCCCCCTCTCCATCTCTCCACCACCAGGGGGGAGAGAGGAGCCATGCCTTGCCGAGCTCTTCTTCTGCACCCGCAACGTCACATCCCTCACTGCAGCGTCGTCTTATACACGGCCCCGCCCTTCATGATCAGGCTCAGATGCCGGCCCTGGTCCTGGAACAGGCCGAGATCCTTCAGCGGGTCGCCATCGACCAGGATCATGTCCGCGAACGCTCCAGCACGCAGCGTGCCAAGTTTGCCCTCCATGCGCAGGAGCTGCGCGCCGACCGTCGTCGCCGAGCGGATGATCTCGATCGGCGACAGGACTTCGCGGCGCAGCAGGAACTCGCGCGACTGCTCGACCTGGAGCTGGCCGAGCAGGTCGGAGCCATAGGCGACCGGCACGCCGGCGCGCTTGCAGATTTCCAGCGAGCGCAGGCCGCCGTCGATGACGAGGTCGTTCTTGGCCAGCATGTCGCCGGTCATGCCGAACTCCGCGGCGCGCTCCTTCATCGCATAATAGGCGACGAGATTGGCGGTCAGGAACATGGTGTTCTCCGCCATCAGCTTCGCCGACGCCTCGTCGATCAGGTTGCCGTGCTCGATGGCGCGCACGCCGCATTGGGCTGCGCGCGTGATCGCCTCGGGCGTATAGGCGTGGGCGCAGACATAGCGGCCGAAGGCCTTCGCCTCCTCCACCGCCGCCCGCACCTCGTCGACGCTGAACTGCATCGAATCGAGCGGATCGTAAGGGCTGGCGACGCCGCCCGACATCATGATCTTGATGTGGTCGGCCCCTAACCGCATCTGCTCGCGCACCGACTTCTTCACCGAGGAGACGCCGTCGGAGACGTTCATGGTGTAGGCCATGGCGTTGCAGCAATGGCAGCGCGCACCGAAATCGGTGCGGCGGCGCGGGTCGCTGTGGCCGCCCGTCGGGCCGATCGCCTGGCCTGCGATGAACAGGCGCGGGCCCGCGACATCACCCTTCTCGACCGCCTCCTTGATGCCCCAGTCGGCTCCGCCTGTGTCGCGCACCGAGGTGAAGCCGCGGTCGATCATCCCCTTCATCAGGCGCACGGCGCGCGCCGTCATCAGGGTCAGCGGCATGCTCTCCAGCGCCCTGATGTAGACCTCGGAGAGGAAGACATGGACATGGCTGTCGATCAGGCCGGGCATCAGAGTACGCCCGCCGCAGTCGATCACATCGGCTTTTCCCGCCTTGAGCGGCTTCTCCGAAAGCTCGCGGATCGTCTCGCCCTCGACCAGAAGCTCGTAGCCCCGCCGCAATTCGCCGAAATCCGGCTCGAGCAGAGCGAAGTTCTTGAGGTGGAGCATGGTCATCGTGAGCGTCCCGCGTCTGTCCGCTCGGATCACGGACGGTCTCGTTCACGTGATATATTGCGAACTTCGTGCCAGCTTGTCCATGCGCGGCGAGGTTGCGTGGCTCAGCTCACCGCCGCCGCGTTCTGCGCCAGCGCCCGGCCGCGGATCGGCATGGAGAGATCCTCGGCGAGCGCCCGGTTGATCGCGGGCAGGCCGTCGAGCAGGCTGGGCAGGAAGGCCTGCGAAGGCGGCAGCCGCTTGGGCAGGCGGTGCAGGGCCGCCGCCATCACCAGCGGGTCGCGCGCGCCCTCCCCGTTCTGAACGGGATCGTGCAGCACGTCGATCAGCCGGAGTTCGTCGGCGCGCTCGGCCCGGATCGCCTGTTCGAGGCGCGGTTTGACGCGCGGCACGATCAAGGCGGGCTTGTCGAAGGAGAGGATCTCGCAAAAGGTGTTGTAGCCGCCCATGGCGACGACGCAGTGGGCGCGGTTCATCAGCAGTTCGAGCCGGGGCTCGAAGCCGAGGCTTTCGAGCTTCGGCAGGCGCGAGATGCGCTCGGCGAAATCCTTGCGGCGTTCGCGCGACATGAACGGCCCGAACACGATCAGCGCCGGCAGCTCGATGGTCGGATCGGCCTCGTAGGCCGAGATCACCCAGTCGATCACGCCGGCTCCGTCGCCGCCGCCGCCCGGCGTCACCAGGATGAACGGGCCTTTGGTGATGCGGGGGTGGCGGCTGGGCGGCATCGGGCTCGGCACCGCGCGCTTGAGATAGCCGGTGTAGCGCACCTTCTCAGTGAAGGATTGCGGGTTCGGCAGGCCCGCCAGCGGCTGGTAGACGCTCTCCAGCCCATAGACGAGGATGTCGTCATAGACCGAAAGCGCGTCGAGCGCGCCGCTCTGTCGCCATTCCTCGTGCAGCTTGGCCGGCTCGTCGAGCACGTCGCGCAGGCCGAGCACGATGCGCGCCCCGCGCCGGCGCAGGATCTCAAGCGCCGGCAGCAATTCGCCGCGCAGGCCGACCGGCTCCTTGTCGACGATGACGACGTCCGGGTCGAAGGACAGCACCACCTGCTTGATGATGTCGGTGCGCAGCCGGATCGTGTCGTTCAGATCGAGATTGAGATGATGGGGACCATAGCGCCCGTCGCTCTGCTTCTCGACGCCGGGGATGCGGACGTAGTCGACGCCGTCGCCGAACTGGAAGCTCGAGATCACCGAGGAGCCCGAGACGATGATCACTGATATATGAGGAAAGGTCGCGACCAGCGAGTTGGCGATGGCGCGGCAGCGCCGGATATGGCCGAGGCCGAAGGTGTCGTGGCTGTAGATCAGCACGCGCGGCGCATGCGGGCTGCGGGCCGAACGCTCCGCGCCGACAAGGTCGATGACGTTATGCGGCATGGGCGCGCCGTCCTCCGCAGGATAAGGCCAGACGACCTCATGGGAGGGCGAACGCACCTGGAAACGCAGCGGACCATAGCGCGCCGGGCGCGCTGATCCAAGTCCGGTTCGCCAGATGGCCGACGCTCCCCCAAGCGCCCTGGCTCTATTCTAGCCAGCCTTCTTGCCTGAAAACAACCGGCGCGGATCGATCAGGCGCGCCGCCGGATGACCGGCGACCAGCCGCAGCAGCGCCTCCAGGCAGCTCCAGGCCGTCTCGTCATGGTCGCGGTGATGCAGCAGCAGGCCGAAAACGGCTCCCTCCCCGCCTTTTCCTTCGCGATGGCGCGCCAGATGCCCGGCCATCTCGGTCGCGAGCGCCGAGGCATCGCGGCCGATCCGCCCGCCATGCCAGTCGATCAGGTCGAGATGCGTGTTGGCCAATCTAGGGCCGCCAGCGGCCGCGAGCCCAAATCCGCGAAAGCAGGACAGGCCGGCAAAGCCGAGGTCGGGCAGGCCTGCGACGATTCCGGGACCGATCCGGTTCCAGGGCGGCACGAAGACCGGCAGCGCGGCGGGGCCGAACAGCGCCTCCAGCCGCGCCTTGCCCTGCGCGATCTCGGCAAGCGCGGTCGCGATCTCGCGACCAGCCCCGAACTCGGCGTTCTTTTGGCCGGCGGAGCTGTGGCTTCGATGCCAGACACCATGCTGGCAGGGCAGCAGCGACGGCGCGGTGTGCTGGAACGCCGCCAGTTCCGGCTCCGCCAGCATGGGAATGACGGCGAGCAGCACCGGCGCGTCGAAGCGCTCGGACAGCCGCGCCAGCCGTTCCAGCGCAGGCGTCGGCGCGACGGCGTCGTCGTCGCGCAGCCAGACCTGAGCGATTAGCCCCAGCGTCCGCCAGAGATCGAGTTCGGCCATGAGCGGCTGCCAGGCTGAAAGGCCCATCACGGCGCGGCTCCTGTCGCGAGAGCCAGGCCGTGCGCCACGATCTCGCTTGCCCGGTCCATGCCACGCTCCTGCGCGACGAAGCGGGCGGCCGCCACGCTCGTCGCCCGCCGCCGCGCGGGATCGTCGAGCAATCCCGCCAGCGTCCGGGCAAAGGCCGCGACGTCGCCTTCCGGAACGAGCAGACCCGTGACCTCGCGCTTCAGCGTGGCGGGCACGCCGCCGCTGTCGAAGGCGACGACCGGCAGGCCGGCCGCCTGCGCTTCGAGGAAGACCAGCCCGTAGGCCTCGCGCAGGCCGGGCCAGACGAAGAGGTCGGCTTGCGCCAGCACCGCAGCGACGTGGCCTCGATCGACAGCGCCGTGAAAGGTCACCCGGCCGGGCGAAAAACCGGCATAGGCGGCCTCGATATCGGCCCGCATCGCCCCATCGCCGAACAGGCTCAGGCGCCAGGGCCGGTCGCCGAGCAAGGCCAGCGCCCGCGCAAGCGCCAGATAGCTTTCATGCTTGTTGCCGGGCCGCATCATCCCGATCGCGACGAGATGGGGCGGGTCGTTTCGCCGCTCGCCGGGCAACGGACCGCCTGCCGCGTCGATGAAGGGCGGCAGATCGACGAAACGCGTCGCCGGGCCGCGCCACGGCTCGATGCCCTGCCGGTCCCTGTCGGTGAAGCAGAAATGCACCGCCGCCCTGGCGAAGCTCGCCCGCGCGCAGGCGACCTGCTCCGCCCAGCCGCCCTGCGCGCGGCGCTCGGAATCGCTCGCCTCTGCCACGACATAGGGGATATCCAGCCGCGCCGCGACGGCTGGACCGAGCAGATCCGGCGCCTTGTAGTAGCTGTGATAGGTGAACCAGAGATCGGGCCCGCTGCCACGGTCGCGCCAGCCCGCGAGCAGGGCCTCGACGCGCGCCTCGGCTGTCACGCGATTGGCCGCGAAAGCCTCCGCGTCCGGCTCCAGCATGTAGGTCCGGCCGTCGCGGATCGCTTCGACCTCATGGCCGAGGCCTTCCATGATCGCGATGAACTGGCGCGCCATGCGCCGGTCGCCCGAAATGCGGCCGTCATCGAATGCGTTCAGCGGCGTGTGGAAGGCGATGCGCAAGAGGATGTGCCGGGTCGGGGCGAGCCGCGCTCAACGATAGGGATCGGCCGCGTCGCGCAGGCCGTCGCCAAGGAAGTTGAAGGCCAGGATGATCAGGATCACCGGGACGCAAGGGTAAAGCAGCCAGGGATAGAGCGCCACCACATTGATGTTCTGCGCCTCGTTGAGCATCACGCCCCAGCTCGTGATCGGCGGGCGCAGGCCGAGCCCCAGGAAGCTCAGCGCCGTCTCGCCCAGGATCGTCTTGGGGATGGTGATCGTCGCCGAGGCGATGAGATGGCTCATGAAGCCCGGAACCAGATGCAGCCCGATGATGCGGGCGGGCTTGGCCCCCATCAGTTGCGCCGCGACGACATAGTCTTCCTCGCGGAGCGACAGCAGTTTCGAGCGCACGGCGCGCGCGAGCCCGGTCCAGTCCATCAGCCCGAGGATCACGGTGATGCCGAAATAGACCAGCAGCGGGCTCCAGGACGGCGGCATGATCGCCGCCAGCGCCAGCCAGAGCGGGATATGCGGCAGCGACTGCACGATCTCGATGACCCGCTGCACGACGAGATCGACCTTGCCGCCATAGTAGCCGGCGATGCCGCCGATGATGACGCCGAGCACGAAGGAGACGCCGACGCCGAGCAGGCCGATGGAGAGCGATATGCGACCGCCATAGAGAATGCGCGAGAGCATGTCCCGGCCGAGCCGGTCCGAGCCGAGCAGGAAGAGCGTGCCGCCTTCAGGCGCGCAGAACAGATGCAGATTGCCGGGAATCAGCCCCCAGAAATCATAGGAATCGCCCCGGCAGAAGAAACGCAGCCGCTGCGGCGTCGTCGTATCGACATCGTATTCGCGCTTCAAATTCTCCATGTTGAGGCGCTGCTTATAGGGGTAGACGAACGGCCCGATGAAGCTGCCCTGATGGAACAGGTGCAGTTCCTGCCGCGGCGCGCGGATGAAGTCCGTGTTGCGCGTGGTGTAGTGATAGGGTGCGAGGAACTCGGCGAGCGCGGCCATGGCGTAGATCACCAGGATGACCACGCCGGAGATCACCGCGAGCCGGTGCTTGCGGAACTTCCACCACATCAACTGCCATTGCGAGGCGAGATAGACCCGCTCCTGCGCCGGCGTCATCGCCTCGGCCGCATAGGGCTCGAAGGGCGCGGTCGAGGCGGTGTGCGGCAGCGGGGCGCCGTCGGCGGGGAGCGCGTTCCTCACTTCGTCGCCGCCCCCTGCAGCCTGATGCGCGGATCGAGAATCGCGAGCGCGATGTCGGAGATCAGCACGCCGATCACCGTCATGAAGGACAAAAACATCAGGAACGAGCCGGCGAGATACATATCCTGCGATTGCAGCGCCCGGATCAGCAGCGGCCCGGTCGTCTGGAGCGAGAGCACGATCGCGACGATCTCGGCCCCGGACACGATCGAGGGCAGGATGTCGCCGATATCGGAGATGAAGAAGTTCAGCGACATGCGCAGCGGATATTTGCGCAGCGCCTTGCCCGGCGGCAGGCCCTTGGCCCGGGCAGTGACGTAATACTGTTTCTGGAGCTCGTCGAGCAGGTTGGCGCGCACCGCGCGGATCATACCCGCCGTGCCGCCGGCCCCGATGATGATCACCGGGATCCAGAGATGCTCCAGCACGGACTTGACCTTGTCCCAGCTCATCGGCTGGTTGAGGTATTGCGGATCGACCAGCCCGCCGATCGAGGTGCCGAACCAGACATTGGCCGTGTACATGAAGACCAGCGCCAGCAGGAAATGCGGGATGGCCAGGCCCAGCAGGCCGAGGAAGGTCAGCCCGTAATCGCCCCAGCTATACTGGTGCGTCGCCGAATAGATGCCGATCGGGAACGCGACCACCCAGGTGAAGATGATGGTGAAGAACGACACCACCATGGTCAGCAGCAGCCTGTCGCCGACGATTTCGTTGACCGGGCGCTGATACTCGAAGGAGTAGCCCATATCGCCCTTGAGCAGGCCGGCGACCCACCAGACATACCGCTCCAGCGGCGGCTTGTCGAAACCGTACTCCTTCTTCAGGAACTCGATGCGCGAGAGGTCCGCCTTCTCGCCCTGCGCCGCCATCTCGGCGGCGAGCGTCTCGAAATAGTCGCCCTCTGGAAGGTTGATCACGGTGAAGATCAGCGCGCTGGTGACCAGCAGCGTCGGGATCATCACCAGGATGCGCTTGAGGATGTATTGCAGCAGCATGGTTCAGGTCTTCAACATGGTTCAGGTCTTCGCCCCGGGCCGGTCGAACCAGAAGGTGTCGGGCATGTAGCGCCCGAAGAACGCGCCGGGCTCGAATGAATAGAGCCCCTTTTCAGGCACGTTCTTCAGAGCGCGCGAGACCACGACCGGCTGCAGCGTGGCGTTGACGACGCCGATCGTGAAAAGCTGCTCGGCGTTGATCTTCAGCATCCGCCGCCAGATCTCCTTGCGCTCCTGATGGGTCGCGCTGCGCCGCCAGGCCCGGTGGAGTTCGACCAGCTCCTTCACCTCGGGCAGCGCCGGCTCTTCCCCCTCGCGACCGCCGGTCTCGTAGAACTGGCCCCAGCGCGGCCACTGGAACTGCGCCGTGGTGGTCGGCGCCAGGGCGTCGGGCTCCATCTCCGAGGCGACGAGCGCGTTGTCCATGCCCGTCGAGGCGACCATGATCGTCTGGCCCGCGGTGATGCGGCGGCGGAAGACGTCGCGCTGCGTCGAGCGCGGATAGATCTTGATGCCGACGCCGATCAGGTCCTGCTTGATCAGGTCGAGGATGTCGGTCTCCTCGGTGCTCTCGCCGGCCGTCTCGACGGTGAATTCGAGCCGGCGACCATCGGGCAGCAGGCGGATGCCCTCGAGGTCGCGCTTGCCGAGCCCGATCTCGTCGAGCAGCCGGTTGGCGAGGCCCTGATCCTCCTTCATCCACATCTTCGCGAATTCCGGATCGTAGAGCGGGCTTTCCGGCAGCGCCGTGTTGCCGCTCTCCTTGGCGAGGCCGAAGAAGATGACCTGATTGATGTCCTTGCGGTTGATCGCGGCCGAGAGCGCCCTGCGGTAGCGGACGTCGCGGTTGAGATCGCGCCAGACCGGGTCGATCGCGTTGAGGTTGGGCATCAGCGCGAACCAGGCGCCCTCGGCCCGCTTCCATAAGCGGACGTCGAAGTTCATCCGCTTCGAGGCGTCCTTCAGGAAGGTATAGTTGTCGAAACGGATATAGCGCGCCTGCAGGTCGGCATCGCCGGCTGCGGCCTTGGCCGGCACCAGCGAATGCGTCCCGACCGTCAGCGTGACCTCGTCGACATAGGGCAGTTGCCGGCCGTTCTGGTCGATGCGGTGGAAATAGGCGTTGCGCTCGAAGGTGAACTGCTCGGCCGGCAGCGGCGTGGTGTTGCGCCAGGGATCGAGCGTCGGCAGCGCGGGATTCTCCGGCCGGTACATCCGCGAGAGCCGCTCGTGCAGCGCCCCCCAGTCGCGCACGCGGACCTGCCGGACGCGATGCGCCAGCGTCGCCTTGTCGGCATAGGTCTCGTGGAACTGCTTCAGATAGCCCGACGGCATGCAGATATAGGTTGGCTGCGCACCCGCCAGCGACGGCAGGAAGACCGGGTTCGGCTGTTCCCAGGCATAGCGGATTTCGGTCGGCGACAGGATTTCGACCTTCGGCGGCTTGCCGCCCGCCAGCAGCGCCTGCGGCGGCCCGCCCGGCGAGAGCCGCTTGTTGTTGGCGACATCCTCCCACCAGTAGCGGAAATCCTCCGTCGTGAAGGGCGAGCCGTCAGACCAGCGATGGCCGGGCCGAAGCCTCAACGTGAAGACGCGACCGTCCTCCTCGTCATAGCCGTCGAGGATGTCGGGTGCGAGATCGAGATTGTCGTCATAGCCGACGAGCCGGCTGTAGCCGTAGAGCGTCATCATCCGGATGTCGCGCTGATCGCCCATCAGCATCCGCATCGTGCCGCCGTGGCGGCCGGGCGTGCGGCCCTCGCCGGAAACGGTGACGAGACGCGGAGACGCCGGCACGCGCTGCGCCACCGGCGGCAGTTTACCCGCCGCGACCTTCTCCGCGAAGAACGGGCTGTCGATCAGCACCGGCTGCTGGGCGTCGGCCCGGCGCGGCAACGCCGCCGAAACCAGCGCGGCCGAGCCCAGAGCCAGCGCCGCGCGCCGCGTCGGAGCCATCGGGCCCGGTTGTGACCGCCGCGCCATCAGACCATCTCCCGCCGGTCGATGCCCGGATTGGCCAGCACGAAATGGCCGTCGCCGAGCGCAACCTGCGTCAGCGCCGACCCGTCCCGCTCCTGGCGGAAGGCCTTGCCCCAATGGCTCTGGTCCGACGCGCCGCCGGGCGCGGCGAGCTTGAAGTCGAGCGGCCGATCGAGATCGGCGAAGGGCACCGATTTCAGCAGCGCCTTCGTGTAGGGGTGGGCGGGCTGCGTGAACAGCGTGTGCCGGGGCGCGATCTCGACGATCCTGCCATTGGCCATCACCGCGATGCGGTCGGCCATGTAGTTCACCACCGCGAGGTTATGCGAGATGAACAGGAAGGTCAGCCGGCGCTCGGCCTGCAGGTCCTTGAGCAGGTTGAGTATCTGCGCCTGCACCGAAACGTCGAGCGCCGAGACCGGCTCGTCGCAGATGATCAGCTCCGGATCGAGCGCCAGCGCGCGGGCGATGCCGATGCGCTGGCGCTGCCCGCCCGAGAAGGAATGCGGATAGCGGTTGAGGAAGCGCGCATCGAGCCCGACATCCTCCATCAGCGCGCGCACGCGCCCGATCTGGTCCGCGCCCTCGCCCCGGCCATGGATCACCAGCGGCTCGCGCAGGATGCTCATCACCGTCATGCGCGGCGACAGCGAAGAGACCGGATCCTGGAAGATCATCTGCACCCTCGGCCGGAACTCCCGCAGCGCCTCGCCCTTCAACGCGAGCACGTCGGTGCGGCTCCTGCCGTCGTCGAAGACGATCTCGCCCGCATCGGGCGTCACCGCCCGCATCACGATCTTGCTGACCGTGGTCTTGCCGCAGCCGCTTTCGCCGACGAGGCCGAGGCATTCGCCGCGCCTGATCTCGAACGACACGTCGTCGACCGCGACCACGGTCGAGAGCGTGCCCTTGCCGAAGAATTTGCGCGAGCCGGTGGTGTAGGTCTTGCGCAGCCCCGAAACGCTGAGCAGCGGCGCCGCCGTCTCGGCCGGCTTTGGCGGACGCGCGGCGGCCGGGGGACGCGGGCGCGCCTCGCGCAGCGCGACAAGCCGCTCGCCATCCTCCATGTCGAAATGCGGCGAGGCCTTGAGCAGCGCCTTGAGATAGGGATGACGCGGCCGGCGGAAGATGTCCTCGACCGGTCCGCTCTCCATGATCTCGCCATGGTAGATTACCACGACCTCGTCGGCCATGTTGGCGACGACGCCGAGATCATGGGTAATCAGCAGGATCGCCATGCCCATCTCGGCCTGAAGATCGCGCATCAGGTCGAGCACCTGCGCCTGGATCGTCACGTCGAGCGCGGTCGTCGGCTCGTCGGCGATCAGCAGCGCCGGCTGGCAGATCAGCGCCATCGCCAGCATGGCGCGTTGACGCAGGCCGCCCGAGAGCTCGAAGGAGTAGAGCCCATAGGCGCGGGCGGGGTCCTTGAAGCCGACGCGCTTGAGCATCGCCTCGATCAGCGCGCGGGCTTCCGCCTTGCCCGTGGGCCGGTGCAGTTGCAGCGCCTCCTCGATCTGGTTGCCGATGGTGTGGACCGGCGACAGCGAAGACATCGGCTCCTGGAAGATCATGCCGATGCGCCCGCCGCGCAGCGCCCTGATCTCCTTGCCCTCCGGCTTGAGGCCGGCGATGTCGACCGACGAGCCCGGTGTCTGCGGGTCGCGGAACAGGATTTCGCCGCCGGTGACGCCGCCATTGCGCGGCAGAAGCCCCATGATCGCCTGCGAGATCACCGATTTGCCCGAGCCGGATTCGCCGACCAGCGCCACGGTCTTGCCGGCCGGCACGCGCAGCGACACGCCCTTCACGACATCGCGAGCAAGTCCGTGGACCGTGAAGCCGATCCGCACATCGTTGATCCGCAGGATATCCATAACGTCGCTAGAACCGCCCCTTCCCGATCCCCGTGCCGCGCATCCGCAAAGCACTAGACGTTGAAAGCCGGCCTTTGCCAATGGCATTCGACATGGTGCGGCGCTCCCGTCGACATTGTCCGCGCCTGATGACATCGGCGCAACGCGGCCCTGCCCGAAATTGCCACAATCCGCATTTTGCCGCAGCAATTTCACGGCCTCGGCGCAGGGCTGCCGCCATGCCGGCGGTCCAACCTTGTATCCGGCCGCCGGAAAGGCCTGCGGACGCGACGGCGCTGCCGCATTGCGCTTGGCCGCAAGCTGGCACACATATGGGCGCAGCCGGCGCAGGCAACGAACGCGCCGCCAGAAAGCGCCGGACAGGACCGCCCGTTGGAGAGCAACCTCTTCCGTTATGTCTGGCAGAAGAGCCGCGGCGAACAGATCATCGTCCTGCTGATCATTCTCGCCTCGATCCCGTTCTACTGGGCCTCGTTCAACGTGCCCAAGCGCATCGTCAACGACGCCATCCAGGGCGGCGCCTTCAAGGACGGCAAGACCAGCGCCACCCTGTTCGACATCGGCTTCCATTGGCCGGGCTTCCTTGGCGGGTCGGAGGTCAGGCTGTTCGACGGATTCCAGGTCGATCAGCTCGGCCTGCTGCTGGGCCTGAGCTGCTGGTTCCTGGTGCTCGTGCTGATCAATGGCGGCTTCAAATACGTCATCAACCTGCAGAAGGGCATTCTCGGCGAACGCATGCTGCGGCGCATGCGCTACGACCTGTTCAGCCAGTTGATGCGCTTCCGGCCCGAGCAGATTCGCGCGGTCAAGCCCGCCGAGGTCGCCAGCATGATCAAGGACGAGGTCGAGCCCATCGGCGGCTTCGTCGGCGACGCCTTCATCCAGCCGGTCTTCCTGCTCAGCCAGGCGCTCACCGCGCTCGTCTTCATCATGGTCCAGAGCGTCTGGCTCGGCTCGATCGCGCTGATCATCGTGCTGCTGCAGGCGATCATCATCCCGATCCTGCGCAAGGAACAGCTCCGGCTCGGCCGCGAGCGCCAGATCGCCTCGCGCCAGCTCGCCGGCCGCATCGGCGAGATCGTCGATGCCGGCCCGACGATCCAGGGCCATGGCGCGACGACCTATGTCCAGGCCGACATCGCCGGCCGGCTCGGGCGGCTCTTCGACATCCGCTACGCCCTCTACAAGCGCAAATTCGCGGTCAAGTTCCTCAACAACCTGCTCGCCCAGATCACGCCGTTCTTCTTTTACGCGATCGGCGGCTTCTTCGCGCTGCAGGGCCGGCTCGACATCGGCCAGCTCGTCGCCGTCATCGCCGCCTATCGCGACCTGCCGCCGCCGATCAAGGAGCTGATCGACTGGGACCAGCAGAGGAACGACGTCACCATCAAATACGAGCAGGTTATCCAGCAGTTCAACAGCGACGAGACGGTGGTGCTCGACGAGACCGATGGCGTGAAGCGCCTGCCCGAGGAGGGCGAGATCAGGCTCGACGGCGTGCAATTGCTCGACAATCGCGGCCAGCCGCTGCTCGCGCCCGTCTCGCTGCATGCAGCCCGCCCGGGCGCGGTCGGCGTGGTCGGCCCCAATGGCGGCGCGCGCGAGGTGCTCGGCCGCATCCTCGGGCGGCAGGCGATGGCCTATTCAGGCCGGGTGCTGATCGACGGCCACAATCTCTCGCGCCTCTCCGTCGAGCGCGCCAGCCACATGATCGGCTATGCCGGCAACGAGACCGAGATCATCGCCGGGACCCTGCGCGACAACATCCTGCTGCCGCTGAAGCGGAGGCGGCCGAGCGCGAGGCCTGAGGGCAAGGTCTCGCCCGAGGAGCATCGCTTCTTTCTGGAGGCGATCCGCTCCGGCAACACGCCGTTCTCCTTCACCGCCGACTGGACCGACTACGAGGGCGCCGGCCTCAAGGACGCCGAAGCGCTGGAAGCCCATATCCGGTCGGTGCTCGACGTGCTCGGCTGCGCGGAGGACGTCTACGAACTCGGCCTCGACGGAAAAGTGGTCGCCCCGCTGAACGAGGGCGCCGAAGGCCGCATCATCGAGGCGAGGCAGGCCGTCGCGGCCGAACTCGCCGGCAGCAAGCTGACAGGCCTGATCGAGCCCTTCGACCCGGAGCGCTACAACGCCAACGCCACCGTCGCCGAGAACCTGATCTTCGGCACGCGCACCGGGCCGCGCTTCGCCAGCGAGACCCTGCTCTTCGAGCCCTATGCCCACGCTATCCTCAAGGCCGAGGCGCTGATCGAACCGCTGAGCGATGTCGGCGCGCGCATCGTCGCCACCGTGGTCGAGATCTTCGAGGGGCTGCCCGTCGGCCACGCCCTGTTCGAGCGCTACGCCTTCGGCGCGAGCTTCGATTTCGAGCGGCTGAACGAGCTGGCGGCACTGGTCTCCAAGCACGACATGCGCGCGCCGCTCGACCCCGAGACCGAGCGCGACCTGGTGGCGCTGGCGCTCGGCTATATCGAGCCCAAACACCGGCTCAACCTGCTCGACGACCGGCTGCGCCGGCGCATCCTGCGGGCGCGCGCCAGCTTCAAGGCGCATCTGCCGGCCGATGCGGTGGAGGACGTCTCCTTCTACGACCCCGACCGCGTCATGATGGGCGCCAGCGTCCGCGACAACCTGATGTTCGGCCGCATCGGATTCGGCGTCGCCGATGCGGGCCGCAAGGTCGCGGGAATCGTGCGCGCGGCGCTGCTGCGCGCGGGCCTCGAAAGCGCGCTTTACCGGCTCGGCCTCAACACCGATTGCGGCATCAGGGGACGCTTCCTGCCGACGCGACTGAAGCTCGCCGTGCCGCTGGCCCAGGCCCTGATCAAGGCGCCGCAGATCGCGATCCTCGACGCCAGCGCCTTCCTCGCCACGACCCGCGACCCCGCCGAGGTGCTGGAGCGACTGCGCGAGCACTGCGCGCGGATGACGCTGTTCGTGCTGGTCAGCGATGCTAGTCTGGTCTCGGACGTTTCGCCGCGCATCGTCTTCAACGGCGTTGTCGGCGCCGTCGAGGATGACGATGGCGAGGAGGCGAGGCCGGCCCGGCCGCAGCGACGCAACGGCCCGACCATGGAGGCGCGACCATGACGATCGAAGACGACATCGCCTGTCTCAAGCAGTTCCCGCTGTTCCGCAGCCTGCCCAAGCCGCGCCTGAAACTTGTCGCGCTGATGGGCGAGAAGCTGCAGTTCGACGCCGGGACCCGGATCATCGACGAAGGCGAACGCCCCGAGGGGGTGTATTTCATCCTCGGCGGCGAGGTCGAGTTGGCTCATGCGCGCGCCGACGGCGGCACGAAGCGCCTGGTTCTGGCGACCGGCATGGTCTTCGGCGACGTGCCGCTGCTGTGCGACCAGCCCTATGTCGGCATGGTCACCGCCAAGAGCGACGTCTCGGCGCTGCGGCTGCCGCGCGACCTGTTCTTCGAACTGCTCGAGACGATACCCGATTTCAGCATCGCGCTGTCGCGCGATCTCGCCTCGCGGCTCTACAAGCTCGCCGACGCGGTGCTGCACAGCGAGAAGGTCCATTGATGACCAAGGCCGTGATAACCAAGCCCGTGATCACGAAGGCAGTCGCGCGATGAGCCTGTCCCAGACCGCGGGCTCCGGCCGGCCGGCGCAGGGCGTCGGCATGGAGCAGATGTCGTCCTGGAGCCGCGACATCCGGTTCGTCTCCGGCATGGTGCTGCTGCTGTTCGCCGCGACGCATTTCGTCAACCACGCGATCGGCATCGCCGGGCTTCGGTTGATGGAGGACGTGCAGTCCTGGCGCTACTGGGTCTGGCGTTCCTGGCCCGGCAGCGTGCTGCTCTACGGCGCCTTCATCGTGCATCCGCTGTTCGCCATGCTGCGCGTGGCGCAGCGGCGCACCTTCAAGATGCCGCTGCGCGAGATGCTGCAGATCGCGCTCGGCCTCGCCATCCCGCTTTTCCTCGTCGATCACATCGTCGGCACGCGTGTGATGGGGACGTTCTTCGATCTCGACGAGAGCTATCCCGCCGTGCTGCGCCGGCTCTGGCCGGGGCTGGCCACCAATCAGACCATCCTGCTGTTGCTGGTCTGGGCCCACGGCATCATCGGGCTGCATTTCACGCTGCGCTCGCGCGATAGCTATGCCCGCTGGCGCGATCCCTTCATGCTGGCCGCCATCCTGATCCCGATCCTCTCCCTGATCGGTTTCGCCGTGGCGGGCCGCGAGGCCGCGCTGCTGACGCGGTCGCCGGAGCATTATTCCGATGCCGCGATCACGATGTTCAACCAGAACGTCACCTGGGCGAAGACCGCGTTCTACGGGCTCGTCGGCGGCTTCGTCGCCTTCGTCGGCATTCGCGAGATCAGGGTGCGGACCTCGCGCCACATCACCGTGCGCTTCGTCGGCCATGGCGTGCGCAAGCTGACGCCGGGCCTGACCGTGCTGGAGATGTTCCGTCGCTTCGGCATTCCCCATGCCGCGCTCTGCGGCGGACGCGCGCGCTGCGCCACCTGCCGCGTGCTGGTGCTGGACGGGGCCGACGGCCTGCCGCCGCCCGGCCCCAACGAGGCCAAGCTGCTCAAGCGCATCAGCGCGCCCGACCGCGTCCGCCTCGCCTGCCAGATCAGGCCGCGCGACGACGTCCAGGTCCAGATCCTGCTCGCCTCGCGCCTGACCGGCACGACCGCGCGCGAGATCGAGCCGGACCAGTCCTCGGGCAAGCGCGGCCTGACCATCATCGTCGCCGACCTGCGCGCCTTCTCGGCCATGGCCGAGCGGCAATTGCCGCAGGAGCTGATGGGCCTGCTCAACCGCTTCTTCGACGAGATGGCGCAGGCGATCGCGGCCCATGGCGGGCGCATCGACGCCTTTTACGGCGACGGCTTCATGGCCGTGTTCGGGCTGGAGGGCAGCCCGGCCAAGGCGGCACAGGCCTCGATCAGCGCGTCGGGCGACATCGTCCGGGCGGTCGAGGCGCTCAACCGCGAGTTCGGCGCGGCGTTGCCGCTGCCGCTGCGCATCGGCATCGGCATCCATACCGGCCAGGCGATCATCGGCTCGGTCGAGAACGAGAGCCTCGGCCGCCGCGACATCACCGTCGGCGAGACGGTGATGGTGGCGAGCCAGCTCGAATCGGCGACGCGGCGGGTGCTCGCCGACGTCGTGGTTTCGGAGGATACCATCAAGGCGACCGGCCGCGGCTATCGCGGCACGACGACCCTGAAGGTCTCGATCAAGGGTCGCGACCAGGCGCTGACGGCCTATGGCTTCGCCAGCGCTCCGGAAACCGCGAAGGAGGACGACGACGCGGCGGCGCCGACGCTGCTGACCAAGACGAAGGCCGCGCCGTCGCCAGACCAGGCGCAGACCGCCGACGCGGCCGGGACGACCGGCAACGGCAAGGCCGGGGCTGACGATGAAGGCGAGGTCGTCATTCCGGAGAAGGCTGCCGAGGCGGTTGCCGAGGACGCGCGCATCGACGAGACGGCCGAGAAAGTGGGCCGCCAGGCGAAGCCGACCCGCGAGCCCAAGCCGGCCGCGCGCAAGGCGGCCAAAGCGAAGACGCCCGAGACGAAACGATCCGACGAGGCCTGAGATGAATCCCGGAACGAGCTTCGCTCGCTCCGGACGACGGTCTGGTTCCGAGTGACGTCCAGATGCTTCAAGCCGCCCCATAGACCAGAAAGCGGCGGCGGCCGAAACCGGCTTCCTGCAGCGCGGGCTCCGCGATCGTCAGTGCGAGATCGATGATCGGCGGCGCGGTCCGCACCGCCGTCAGCGCGCCGATCTGCCCCTGCGCCCGGTCGAGATCGAGCGCGTAGTCGATCACCAGCATCGTCGCCCGCCCCGCAAGATCGAGCAGGACGGGCGGGACAGCCTCGGCCCGCCCGAACGGTTTCAGCGAGAGGCCCAACAGCACCAGACCAAATGGCTCCTCCGGCGCGAGATCGACCTCCTGCAGCTTGGCGGCGAGATGGCGCACGCGGCAGGCAAACCCATGCAGGGCCTCGGCCGCGAAGGCCGGAATCTTTGGGTCGATAACCGTCACCGAAGCCGGCCTGTGCATCAGGAAGCCGGTGATCGGCAGCCCCGCCCCGCCGATCTCGACGACATGGGCGCAATCACGCACGGCATGGGCCGCCAGCACCTGCCGCAGGCAGGCCGCAGGCCCGGCAAGATGCGGCAGCAGCACGCCCGCAGGCGCGGACGCCCCGTCCTGCTCAGCGTCTTCCCGGCCCGCGCTGGCCTTTGCGGGAGCGCTTGCATATGGTCCCGCCGGTTTCATATCCGCTTTCCCCGATCCCGCATCCGGCCATTGCATGAGCAGCGACGCCCCTCCCGACGCCTTCTACGACATCATGCGCGGCGTCGCAGCCCTGACCGGCAACAGGGTCGTCGGCGATCTGGCGAAGTTGCTCGGCGACGGCATGCCGCCCGACCTCTGGATCGCGGTCAACCACAAGCAGATCGCGTCGAAACGCTGGCTGCTCGATGCGCTGGCGCAGACCATGCCCGAGCCCGACGGGCCGGTCTGGGTGCTCGGCGCCTGGTATGGCGTGCTCGGCGCGCTGCTGCTCGACGACGAGCGGCTGACCATTTCCGAAATCGTCAGCCTCGACCGTGACCCGGCTTGCGCCCCGGTGGCCGACAAACTGAATCGCCGGCATCTGCGCGACGGCCGCTTCCGCGCGCTGACCGCCGATATGACGGGCCTCGACTTCGGCGCGCAGACGCCCCGGCCCGGCCTCGTGATCAACACGAGCTGCGAGCATCTCGACGACGTGCCTGGCTGGCTGGCGACGCTTCCCGCCGGCCTGCCGCTCCTGCTCCAGTCCAACGACTATTTCCGCGAGCCCGACCACCGCAGTTGCGTGCCCTCGCTCGACGCCTTCATCGCGCAGGCAGGCCTCTCGGAACTCTGGTTTTCGGGCGCGCTGCCGACGAAGAACTACACCCGCTTCATGCTGATCGGCCGGCGATGAGCGCCCCCGATCCGGTCGTCGCCATCGCCATGAAGGGCTATCCGCGCCTGTCGGAAACCTTCATCGCGCAGGAACTGCTCGGGCTGCAGCGCCTCGGCCTGCCCTACGCGATCTGGTCGCTGCGCCAGCCGACCGACGCCGCCCGCCACCTGATGCATGGGCAGATCACGGCCCCGGTGAGCTATCTGCCCGAATATCTGCGCGACGACCTGCCCCGCGTCGCGCGCGGGCTGTTGAGCACACTGCCGCGCCCCGGCTTCTGGCGACTGCTGCCGGTGTTCCTGCGCGATCTCGCCCGCGACCGGACGAAGAACCGGCTGCGCCGCTTCGGCCAGGCCTGCGTGCTCGCCCGCGAATTGCAGCCGACGATCCGCCATCTCCACGTCCATTACCTGCACACCCCGGCCTCGGTGATCCGCTATGCGGCGCTGATCCGGGGCCTGAGCTGGTCGTTCTCGGCCCATGCCAAGGACATCTGGACCACGCCCGACCGGGAGAAGCGCGAAAAAATCGCGAGCGCCGACTGGGGCGTAACCTGCACCCGCGACGGCCACGCCGAACTCGCCCGCCTGTCGGACCGGCCAGACAAGGTGGCGCTGGTCTATCACGGGCTCGATCTCGGCCGCTTTCCCGCGCCGCCAACTCGCCCGCCGCGCGACGGTAGCGACCCGGCAGATCCGTTGCGCTTCGTCACCATCGGCCGCGCGGTCGAGAAAAAGGGTTTCGACGACCTGCTCTCGGCGCTGGCGCTGCTCCCGGCGCATCTGCACTGGCGGTTGACCCATATCGGCGGCGGCGAACTGCTCAAGACCTTACAGGCGCAGGCCGACACTCTCGGCCTCGCCGATCGCATCATCTGGGCCGGCGCGCAGGCGCAAGGGCCGGTGATCGCGGCGTTGCGCGAGGCCGATCTCTTCGTGCTGCCCTCGAAACAGGCCGGCGACGGCGACCGTGACGGCCTGCCCAATGTCGTGATGGAGGCGGCATCGCAGGCATTGCCGATCGTAGCCACCGATTTCGCCGGCATTCCGGAGTTCGTGCGCCAGGGCGTCGAGGGCCTGCTCGTTTCGCCCGGCGATGTCGCCGCGCTGGCCGGAGCGCTCGTCGAACTGGCGACCACGCCCGAGCGCCGGCTCGCGCTTGGGCGGGCAGCCTTCGCGAGGCTGACCGGTGATTTTTCGGCGCAGGCCGGCCTTGCCCGGATCCACGCCGCGCTGCTCGCCTCCGTGGCGGCGGCACGATGACAGTCCCCATCCTGATCGCGGTGACGCATCTGCTCGGCAGCGGGCATCTCGTCCGGGCCGGCCATCTCGCGCGCGCACTGGCGGAAGCCGGCCATCCGGTCACGCTGGCGAGCGGCGGCATGCCGCTGCGGTCGATGGAGGGCGAGCCCTTCGCCTTCGTGCAATTGCCGCCGGTGAAGGTCGAGGGCACGGACTTTCGCAACCTGCTCGACGAGTGCGGCGACGCCATCGACGACGCGCGCCGGAATGCGCGACAAGCGATGCTGGTCGATCTGGCGACGCGGCAGCGGCCGGCGGTCGTCATCACCGAGCATTTCCCGTTCGGAAGGAGGCAGCTCGCGGGCGAGTTCCTCGCCCTGATCGCCGCAGCGAAAGCGGCCGATCCCAAAGCGCTGGTCCTGTCCTCGATCCGCGACGTGCTGGTCACGCCCCGCGCCGACAGGGTAGCCGAGGCCCACGCCCGCATCGCCGCGCAGTTCGACGGCGTGCTCGTCCATGGCGACGAGACCTTCCTGCCGCTCGAGGCGTCATGGCCGGTGACGTCCGAGCTCGCCGGGCGGCTGCATTACACGGGCTACATGGCATTTCCGTCATTGCGAGCGCAGCGAAGCAATCCAGAGGAAATGCGGGAAAACCCTGGATTGCTTCGCTCCGCTCGCAAAGACGATGAACGCGACATCCTCGTCTCCGGCGGCGGCTCCGGCGCCGCCCTGCCCCTGTTCGAGACCGCCGTCGCCGCCGCGCGCCTCACCGGAGGGAGCCGCCGCTGGCGCATCCTCGTCGGCCGCGCCACCGACCCCGCTGCTTTCGCGCGCCTCGCCGCGTCCGCGCCGGCCCATGTTGCGGTCGAATGGGCGCGGCCCGATTTCGCAGCCCTGCTCTCAGCTTGCGCGGTCTCGATCAGCCAGGCGGGCTACAACACGGTGCTCGACCTGATCGACGCCGGCAGGCCTGCCATCGTTGTTCCGTTCGATGCCGGCGCGGAGACCGAACAGGCGATCCGGGCCGAGGCGATGGCACGCGCTGGCCTCGCCGGGTCCTTGCGCCTGTCTGGCGATGCCGACCGCGACGCCGCAGCTCTGGCGGCCGCCGTGGCGCAGGCCCTGCGCGAGGAGCCCCCGGCCGCGCTCCTGCTCGACCGGGACGGCGCGCCGGGCAGCGTCGCAGCCATCGCCCGGCTTTTGGCGGCGCGCCGCTGAGGCGCGAAACACCCTGCCGCCGCCCGGCTGGCACGGCCGTTGCCTGACCTCCGGCATGCCCGGTGCGAATTGCCGCCCCGGCGCTTTGCGAATTGCCGCCTCCGGTCTTTCGCTCTAACTAGGGTCTGATATGCCTCCCTTTTCGGTCGGCCCTGGGACAACCGGTCAAGCACCCGGCAAAGTCCCGCGCCCGGAGACCAGACGATGACAGCGATGACCGCCCCGGCCCTGCCCGACATGAAGCTGTCGGTGCGCCAGACCTTCGGGATCGATTCCGATCTGGAGGTGCCGGCCTATTCCAAATCCGAGGCCCATGTCCCGGATCTCGATCCGGATTACCGCTTCGACCGCGACACCACCATCGCGATCCTCGCAGGCTTTGCGCATAACCGCCGCGTCATGATCTCGGGCTATCACGGCACCGGCAAGTCGACCCATATCGAGCAGGTCGCGGCCCGGCTGAACTGGCCCTGCGTCCGCGTCAACCTCGACAGCCACGTCTCGCGTCTCGATCTCGTCGGCAAGGACGCGATCGTGCTCAAGGACGGCAAGCAGATCACCGAGTTCCAGGACGGCATCCTGCCCTGGGCGCTGCAGAACAACATCGCGCTGGTCTTCGACGAATACGACGCCGGCCGCCCCGACGTGATGTTCGTGATCCAGCGCGTGCTCGAGCAGTCGGGCAAGCTGACCCTGCTCGACCAGAAGCGCGTGATCCGGCCGCACCCCTCGTTCCGGCTGTTCGCCACCGCCAATACGGTGGGGCTTGGCGACACGTCGGGCCTCTATCACGGCACGCAGCAGATCAACCAGGGCCAGATGGACCGCTGGTCGATCGTCACCACGCTGAACTACCTGCCCCATGACAACGAGGTCGCGATCGTGCTGGCCAAGTCCAGGCATTATCAGGCGACGCCAGAGGGCAAGGACATCGTCAACAAGATGGTGCGTGTCGCCGATTTGACCCGCAACGCCTTCATGAACGGCGACCTTTCCACCGTGATGTCGCCGCGCACGGTCATCACCTGGGCGGAGAACGCGGAGATCTTCACCGATATCGGCTTCGCGTTCCGCGTCACCTTCCTGAACAAGTGCGACGAGATGGAGCGCACGCTGGTGGCCGAGTTCTACCAGCGCTCCTTCGGGAAAGAGCTGCCGGAGAGCGCGGTCAACGTGGTGCTGAGCTGAGGGGCGCAGCGCGCATGGCCACGCTCCGGCGCGAGATCGACATTGCCGAGACGAAAGAAGCCGTCATTGCCGGCTTGAGCGCCTACAATGCAGCGCGCGTTGGGCCACGCAATCTTGAGCCGCTGGCGCTCAGCCTGCGCGACGAGGACGGCGCGATCGTCGGCGGGCTCATCGGCGAACTGAAATGGCAGTGGCTGCATGTCGATCTGCTCTGGATCGACAAGGCCCATCGCGGCAGGGGCCATGGCGAGGCGCTGGTGGCGATGGCGGAGCAAGCGGCGCGCGACCATGGCGCGCGCGGCGTCTATCTCGCGACGATGAGCCTGCAGGCTCCTGATTTCTACCCGAAACTCGGCTACAAGGAGTATGGCCGGCTGGAGGACTATCCCGTCGCCGGCCACCACATCCTCCAGTTCGCGAAGGCGCTATGAGCATCGCAGACAGCAAGCCGAGGCGGACGAAGACGGCGTTGGCCGCGCCGAGCAAGCGCACCGGCATGCCGCCTACTCGACCTCTCGCCCACTATGATGAGGACTTTTCGCGTTGGGCCTTCGAGCAGGCCAACGCGCTGCGCAACGGCGACTATGCAGGTCTCGACATCGAGAACATCGCTGAGGAGCTGGAGACGTTGGGGCGGGGGGAATTCAGCGCGCTGAGGAGCGCATTGGCCGTGATCGTCATGCATATGCTGAAATGGGATCATCAGCCGGAAAGGCGAAGCCGGAGTTGGGCTATCTCGATCCGCGTCCAGCGCAACCATGCAGAAGACCAAATCAGGGAGAACCCCAGCCTCAAACCTCGGCTCGGGGAGGCACTGACGGGCGCTTACAGAACGGCCAGGCTGACAGCGGCCAACGAGACCGGCCTGCCGATCCGGACCTTTCCGCCGGACTGCCCCTATACATGGGCCGACGTGACCGAACGCCCCTTCGCCATCGATCCCGACGACGCCTGAGCCCGCATGACCCTGTCCAACCGCAAGCCAGGCACGACCAAGGAAGCCCCGGCCGAGCCGCTGAAGCGCGCCATCTCCGGCGCGATGAAGGCGATCGCGCGCAAGCCGGAGATGGAGATCGTCTTCGCCGCCGACAAACCCTCGCTGGTCGGCGACCGCGCCCGCCTGCCCGAGCCGCCGCGCAAGCTCACCGTGCAGGATGTCGCGATCCTGCGCGGGCATTCCGATTCGATGGCGCTGCGCCTCGCCTGCCATGACGCGACCGTGCATCGCCGCGCCGCGCCCGAGGGCGATGCGGCGCGCGCCGTGTTCGACGCCGTCGAGCAGTCGCGCGTCGAATGCGTCGGCTCGCGGCGCATGGCCGGCATGGCCGGCAACATCACCGCCATGCTCGAGGACCGCTACCATCGCGGCGGCCGCTACGAGGAGATCACCGACCGCGCCGACGCGCCGCTGGAGGATGCGCTCGCCCTGATGGTGCGCGAGCGCCTGACGGGCCTGAAGCCGCCCAAGGCCGCCGAGAAGCTGGTCGACCTCTGGCGCGACCTGATCGAGACCAAGGCCGGCCCTGATCTCGACCGGCTCGCGAAGGCGGTCGAGGACCAGCGCGCCTTCGCCCGCACCGTGCGCGACATGCTCGCCTCGCTCGACATGGCCGAGCAGAGCTCGCAGGGCGACGACGCCGAGGACGATCAGGACGACAAGGATTCGGCCTCCGAAGACCAGCAGCAGCAGGAGGGCGAGGCGCAGCAGGAGAGCGCGGGCGACCGCTCCGAGACCGAGGTCAGCGACGACGCGACGGAGGAACTGCAGGAAGGCGCCTCCGAGGCCGCCGACGCGCCGGCCGGCGACTGGGAGGAGGAGGACGAGAACTCCGATTCGGAAGAGGCCGGCGAGGCCCCGCGTCCGCGCGAGAGCAAGCCAAACGACCGCCCCGTCACCGACTACAAGGCCTACACCCAGAAATTCGACGAGATCATCACGGCCGAGGAGCTCTGCGACGCCGAGGAGCTGACGCGGCTTCGCGCCTATCTCGACAAGCAACTCGCCCATCTCCAGGGCGTCGTGGCGCGCCTCGCCAACCGGCTGCAGCGCCGGCTGATGGCGCAGCAGAACCGCTCCTGGCAGTTCGATCTGGAAGAGGGCGCGCTCGACCCCTCGCGACTGCCGCGCATCATCATCGACCCCTACCAGCCGCTCTCCTTCCGGCAGGAATCGGACACGAATTTTCGCGACACCGTGGTGACCCTGCTGATCGACAATTCGGGCTCGATGCGCGGCCGGCCGATCACGGTCGCGGCCACCTGCGCCGACATCCTGGCGCGCACGCTCGAGCGCTGCGGCGTCAAGGTCGAGCTTCTGGGCTTCACGACGCGGGCCTGGAAGGGCGGCCTCTCCCGCGAGAACTGGCTGCAATCGGGCAAGCCCGCCGCGCCGGGACGGCTCAACGACTTGCGCCACATCATCTACAAATCGGCCGACGCGCCCTGGCGGCGGGCCCGGAAGAACCTCGGCCTGATGATGCGCGAGGGGCTGCTCAAGGAGAACATCGACGGCGAGGCGCTGGACTGGGCCCATAAGCGACTCTTGGCGCGGCCCGAGCAGCGCAAGATCCTGATGGTGATCTCTGACGGCGCGCCGGTCGACGATTCGACGCTCTCGGTCAACGCCGGCAACTATCTGGAGCGCCATCTGCGCCACATCATCGCCGAGATCGAGACGCGCTCGCCGGTCGAGCTGATCGCGATCGGCATCGGCCACGACGTCACGCGCTATTATCGCCGCGCCGTCACCATCGTCGATGCGGAGGAACTCGGCGGGGTGATGACGGAGAAGCTGGCGGAACTGTTCGAGGAGAACGAGGGCGCTGGCGGCGCATCGCGCGGTTCGCGACGGCGGCTGCAGTAATGAACGCAAGCGGCGCTGCGCGCACCCCCTCTCCCCTTGCGGGAGAGGGTTGGGGTGAGAGGTCGCACTGCGCTGTCAGACCTTTCGTCATCACCGCGGCGGATAGGACACGACCACCCCTCATCCGTCTCGGCTTCGCCGAGCCACCTTCTCCCGCTAGGGGAGAAGAGATGCGCGCGAGCGTCGATCCATGCGCCTGACCCGCCGCGCCGCCCTCGCCGGCATCGCAACCGCCCCGCTCGCCGCTCCCGCGCGCGCGCAACCGCTCGAACCCGGCCGCATCCCGCTGACGATCTCGGCCCGGCCGATCGCCGCCTTCGAACCGCGCAGCCCCGAGAAGACGCGTTTCGGCCAGATGATTTTTCGCGGCGGGCTGGTCCTCACCGGCGACCATCCGCGCTTTGGCGGCCTGTCCGGTCTGTGGCGCGCGGCCGATGGGCGCGATCTCGTCGCCGTCACCGACAATGGCTTCTGGCTAACCGCGAAGGCAGGCTACCGAAATGGCCGCCTGTCGGGGTTTGACGACGCCGAACTCGCGCCGATCCTCGGCACATCAGGCCGGCCGCTGCACCGCTCGCGCTATTACGACACCGAGAGCCTGACGATCGCCGACGGCGTGGCTTATCTCGGCGTCGAACGCGCCCACGAGATCCTGCGCTTCGACTGGGCACGCGACGGCATCGAGGCCCGCGCCCGCATCGTGCCGACCCCGCGCGAGGTCAAGCGCCTGCCCAACAACCGGGGGCTGGAGGCGATCGGCGTCGCCCCGCCCGGGTCTCCGCTGGCGGGCGCACTGGTCGCGATTTCGGAACGCTCGGGCGGGGAGGAAGACCCGACGCTGGGCGTCATCATCGGCGGCCGCCAGCCCGGCCTGTTCGAAGTGAAACGCCATAACGATTTCGACATCACCGACATGGCTTTTTTGCCCGATGGCGACATCCTGCTGCTGGAGCGCTGGTACCGCTCGCTGCGCGGCGTCGGCCTGCGCATCCGCCGCATTCCGGGCGCGGCGCTGAAACCCGGCGCGCTGCTCGATGGCCCCTACCTGCTCGATGTCGATCTCGGCCAGGAAATCGACAACATGGAAGGAATGTCGGTCCATCAGGAGCGGGGCAGAACGATCGTCACCCTCGTCTCGGACGACAATTTTTCATTCCTGCAGCGGACGATCCTGCTCGAGTTCGAGCTGGGGTGAGGCGTGACCTTCCTTCTCCCCTCGCGGGAGAAGGTGGCAGCGCGAAGCGCTGACGGATGAGGGGTCGCTCAGCGCTCTCCATAAGCCATTCATCGGAGAGGACGCGACCACCCCTCGTCCGGCGCTGCGCGCCACCTTCCCCCGCAAGGGGGGAAGGGAAGCGCCCAGACGAAAAAAGCGGCCTCGCGGCCGCTCAATTCAGTCCGGAAAATCAAATCCGCTCAGACGGCGGCGAGCTTCTTCTCGATGTCGCGCTTGAGGGTCAGCGCGCCGGTCGAAAGGTCGCCGGCCGGGGCCTTGACCAGGAACGCGTCGAGGCCGCCACGATGATCGACCGTGCGCAGCGCATTGGCCGAGACGCGCAGGCGCACCGAACGGCCAAGCGCGTCGGACTGCAGCGTCACATTGACGAGGTTGGGACGGAAAACCGTCTTCGTCTTGCGGTTCGAGTGGCTGACGAGGTGCCCGGTCAGGGTGCCTTTCCCGGTCAGTTCGCAACGGCGGGCCATGTCGTTCTTCCTTGAGCAGTACAACCGTTGCGCCAAACGTAATGGCCGACACGCGACGTGCCGGAACCCAGCGCCGGAGGTCAAATTGAGTGGCGGGTCTATACCCAAGCCATCCCGACGCGTCAAGGACAACTCTGACGTCGAGCGATCGTGACGCGCCTGTTGAGCGGCGTCTCGAAGCGTGACCTTCCCGCCACTCGTCAAACGAGCGGAATGCGGTCACGATTCAGACCGATTCGCAAGGCAAGCACATGCCTGCCGTCAGGCACTTGCCCGTCGCAGAGCCCGGAGAATACGGATGACATCCGCCATCGCATCGTCCCTGGCCGGATTGCTCACCATGGCCGTCATGGCCGCGCCCGCCGCCTCGGCCTCGATCGACGCGAAATACGACGTCTCCCTGCTCGGCCTGACGCTCGGCACCGCCAGCCTCAGCGGCGGCATCGATTCCGACAGCTATTCGCTCGATGTCGCGGCCAGGCTCACCGGCCTGATCGGCGGCTTCACCGGTGGGCGCGGCTCGGGCGAGGCCAAGGGCTCGCTCGGCGGGGCCAGGCCCTCGCCGGCGACCTTCGCGATCAGCTCGGCCAATTCCAGCGAAAGCCGCACCGTGCGCATGGCGATCGGCGGCGGCGCGGTGCAGGCCGTCGAGATCGCCCCGCCGATCGACGCCAAGGCCGACCGCGTGCCGCTGACCGACGAGCATCGCCGCAACATCGTCGACCCGCTCAGCGCCTTCCTGATGCCGGTCAACACCAAGAACGGTCTCAACGGAGCGTGCAACCGCACGCTCCAGATCTTCGATGGCGCAGCGCGCTACGACATCAAGCTGAGCCATGCCGGCACGCGCGAGGTGACGATGGAGGGCTATAGCGGCCCGGTCGCGATCTGCCAGGCGCGCTATGTCCCGATCGCCGGCCACAGGGCGCTGCGGCCGAGCACGAAATTCATGGCCGAGAACAGGGACATCAGCGCCTGGCTCGCCCCGGTCGCCGGCACGAACGTCATGCTGCCGGTGCGCATCTCGGTCAGGACGATGATCGGCACGGCCGTGATCGAGGCCTCGAGCTTCAAGGTCGATCCCGGCGTGACCGCGAGCGCCGCCAAGCGGAACTGAGGCGGGGCAGCACATCGCCCGGGCGTATGCGAAACGCCCTGGCGTCAGACCTTGGCGCGGATTTTCGTCGGCATGCGCGAACCGTCCCGCGCCCTGCACAGCGTTCATTGCGGTTTGCCCGGCCGAGCGGCTACGATGCCCGCGCCACGCCTGCGCCGGAACGCCGCCATGATCAGCGACTTCGCCACCCCGCCCGGATTGCGCCATCGCCAGATTCCGGTGCGCGACACGCTCCTGCATGTCGCGGAGGTCGGCGACGGGCCGGCCGTGCTGCTGCTGCATGGCTGGCCGGAGTTCTGGATGACCTGGCTGCCGCTGATGAACCGGCTTCATGGCGAGTTCCGGCTGATCGCGCCCGATCTGCGCGGGTTCGGCGACAGCGCCAAATCGGCGACGCCGCGCAGCGACGCCGGCGCGAACTGCCATGGCGACGACATGGCGGCGCTCGTCGCGGCGCTTGGGCTGGAAAGCGTCGGCGTGGTCGGCCACGATGTCGGCGGCTATGCGGCACAGGCGCTGGCGCGGCGGCATCCTCAAGCCGTCGATAGGCTCCTGTTCTTCAACTGCCCCACACCGAGCGTGGCGGGCCGCTGGGTCCATGACGGCCATGTCAACGAGGTCTGGTACCAGTCCTTCCAGCAATTGCCGCTGGCCGAGGCGCTGGTCGGCTTGAGTCGCGAGGCGGGCGCGCTCTATCTGCGGCATTTCCTGACGCATTGGTGCCATCGCAAGGATGCGTTCGACCCGGTCTTCGAGATCTGGCTCGACAATTTCATGAAGCCGGGCAACTGGCGCGGCGGGTTCGACTGGTATCGCAGCCAGAACGCCGCCCGCCTCGCCGCGATCGACGGCCACCCGACGCCGTCGGTCAAGATCCATCAGTCGACCCGCGTGCATTGGGGCCGGCACGATCCGATCCTGAAATCGGACTGGGCCGCCTACGTGCCCGAGCATTTCGACAGGGCGCAGGTCAGCTTCTGCGAGAGCGCCGGGCACTTCGTCCATGTCGAGGCGCCCGATGAGGCGGCGGAGGTTTTCGCCGAGGTGTTCGGCGATCTTTGATCCGCGCCCTTCGCTTCGCCGGCCGCCATCCCTAGCTAGGTGAGGGCAGACGCGGAGAGAACGAATCCCGATTCTGGCCGAGTCAGCGATTCGGGCCGTTTTCGTTCCGGACTCGTTCCGTTCCCGATGAGACACCGGCGGCCCGAGCATGATGCCGAAAAGTGCGAAGCGGTTTTCGGATGACATCATGCTCTCACTCTTGGTTGTAGAGACGGATTCAGATTTCAGGTCGATACGACCTGAAATCATCCGGCTCTACGGCCGGCTCACAGGATTGGCGGCGTCTTGATTCCTTTCCGATCCCTGCCGCCATCAGCCCGCAGCCTTGGCGTCACCGCCGTGCTCGGGCCGACCAACACCGGCAAGACCCATCTCGCCATCGAGCGAATGGTGGCCCATCCCACTGGCATGATCGGCCTGCCGTTGCGCCTGCTCGCGCGCGAGGTCTATCAACGCGTGGTCGAGAAGGCGGGCGTCGAGGCCGTTGCGCTCGTCACCGGCGAAGAGAAGATCAAGCCGGCCCGCCCGCGCTTCTGGGTCTGCACGGTCGAGGCGATGCCGCGCGACCTCGCGGTCGATTTCGTCGCGATCGACGAGATTCAGCTCGCCGCCGATCTCGACCGCGGCCATGTCTTTACCGACCGGCTCCTGAACCGGCGCGGCCGGGCCGAGACCATGCTGATCGGCGCTGCCACCATGCGCCCGCTGATCGAGAAGCTGATGCCCGGCGTCAACGTGGTGACGCGGCCGCGCCTGTCGCAGTTGCTCTTTGCCGGGGACCGCAAGATCACGCGGCTGGCCCCGCGCTCGGCCATCGTCGCCTTCTCGGTCGAGGAGGTCTACGCCATCGCCGAGCTGATCCGCCGGCAGAAGGGCGGCGCGGCGGTGGTGCTGGGGGCTCTGAGCCCGCGCACGCGAAATGCGCAGGTCGAGATCTACCAGTCCGGCGATGTCGACTATCTCATCGCCACCGACGCCATCGGCATGGGGCTCAATCTCGACGTCAACCACATCGCCTTCGCCGCCGACAAGAAGTTCGACGGCCATCAGTTCCGCCAGCTCAACCCCGCCGAGTTTGGCCAGATCGCCGGCCGCGCCGGCCGGCATCTGCGCGACGGCACCTTCGGCACCAGCGGTCGCTGCCCGCCTTTCGAAGCCGAGCTGGTCGAGGCGATCGAGAACCACCGCTTCGAGCCGCTGCGACAGTTGCAATGGCGCAATACCGATCTCGATTTTCGGTCGGTCGAGAGCCTGCTCGATGCGCTCAACCTGCAGCCGAGCGAGCAGGGGCTGACGCGGGCGCTGATCGCCGAGGACCAGACGACGCTGGAAATCCTGGCGCGCGATCCGGAAATCAAGGCGCTGGCCGTGGGCCGGCCCGCCGTCGAGCGCCTCTGGGAGGTCTGCGGCCTGCCGGACTATCGCAAGATCGCCCCGGCCCAGCATGCCGACCTCGCGACGACGCTGTATCTGCGGCTGATGCGCCATGGCCGGCTCGATGTGGACTGGTATCGCGCCCAGTTGGCCGCGCTGGACCGCACCGATGGCGAGATCGACACGCTCTCGGCGCGCATCTCCCAGGTCAGGACATGGACCTTCGTCGCGAACCGTCCCGACTGGTTGCCCGATCCCGAGCATTGGCAGGGGGTGGCGCGTCTTGTAGAGGACAGGTTGTCGGACGCTTTGCACGAGAGGCTCGCCAGCCGTTTCGTGGATCGGCGCACGAGTGTGCTGATGCGTCGTTTGCGGGAGAATGTGATGTTGGAGGCTGAGGTCACCACGGCGGGCGACGTGCTCGTCGAGGGCCAGCACGTCGGAATGCTGCAGGGATTCCGCTTCACCGCGGACCCGAAGGCCGGCGGGCCGGAGGCGAAAGCCCTGAACATGGCCGCGATGAAGGCGCTGGCGAGCGAAATCGAGGCGCGCGCCGCGCGCGTCGTGCTCGCCGGCGACGAGGCCTTCGTGCTCTCCCATGACGGCCTGCTGCGCTGGGTCGGCGAGCCGGTGGCGCGCCTGACCGCCGGCGAGAAGGCGATCGAGCCGCGCCTGCGGCTTCTTGTCGAAGAGCACCTCACCGGACCGGCGCGCGAACAGGTCGAGGCCCGGCTGAACCTCTGGCTGAAGAACCACGTCACGAAGCTGCTCGGGCCGCTCCAGCTTCTGGAGGCCGCCGCGACCGCGACCGGCATCGCGCGCGGCATCGCCTTCCAGACGGCGGAATCGCTCGGCGTGCTCGAACGCGCCAAGGTCGGCGAGGAGATGAAGGCGCTCGATCAGGAGGGCCGCGCCGCGCTGCGCAATCTCGGCATCCGCTTCGGGGCGTTCCATCTCTATGTGCCGGCGCTGCTCAAGCCCGCCCCGCGCGCGCTCGCAGCCCAGCTCTGGGCGCTCAAGCATGGCGGGCCGGACCTGACCGGGCTCGACGACATCGCCCATCTGGCCTCGTCGGGCCGGACTTCGTTTCCGGTCGACAAGGCGATCCCCAAGGGGCTCTACCGCGCCGCCGGCTACCGCGTCTGTGGCGAGCGGGCCGTGCGCGTCGACATTCTCGAGCGGCTCGCAGACCTCATCCGCCCCGCGATCGCCTATCGCCCGGGCCTGACCCAAGGCGTGCCGCCGGCCGGCGCGGCCGATCAGGATGGCTTCGTGGCGACGGGCGCCATGACCTCGCTCGTCGGCTGCGCCGGCGAGGATTTCGCCTCGATCCTGCGCTCGCTCGGCTACAATTCCGTCAAGCGTCCCGGCCCAGCGATCACCGTGCCGCTGGCCGCACCGCCGGCCCCGGTCGCGGCGCCCGAGCCCGCTGCCGAAGCTCCCGCTGATCCAGGCGCTGGCCTGAACGAAGGCACTGAGGCCACGGCAGTCGCCGCCGATACCGAGACGCCGGTTATCCAACCCGCCGCCACGGAAACGCCGGCTGAACCGGAGGCGCCGGTCGTCGAGCCGGCGCCTGTCGAGACCGCCGACGCACCGATATTGACCGAAGCCGAACACGCGCCCGGGCTGCAGCCCCGCCCCGAGCCGGTACCCGCCGATTTGATGTCGTCTCTGCCGGTCGTGGACGAAGCGACCGCCGAAGCCGGGCCGGTCGAGACCGCGCCGGCCGATGTGCCTGTCGCGGAGACGTCCGCCCCGGTCGAGACAGCCGCCGCTCCCGCCGAGCCCGAGATGATCGAGGTCTGGCGGCCGCATCGTCCCCAGGGCGGCCGCAGGCCAGAGAATGCTGGCCGCAGGTCCGACACCCGGCAAGGCCAGCCGCGCGATGGCGCGCCCGGAGAACGCCAGCCCGGCGGACGCCGCCCCAACCGCGACGACCGCCGCCGCGACGGCAACCGTCCGGCCATGGCGTCAGGAGCCGAGGGCGCGCCCGCGACCGACACTGCGGCCCCGCGCCCCGACCGGCCGCCACGCCGCGACGACAGGCCCCGCCAGGACGACAGGCCCCGCCAGGACGGCCCGCGTCAGGATCAGCCTCGTCAGGAGCGCCCGCCGCGCGGCGGCAGGCCCGATCAGGGCCGCCCCGAGCAGGGTCGCGGGCCGAGGCCTGACTTCAAGCGCGACGGCCGTCCCGGCGGCCCGCGCCGCGACGACCGGAACGCCGAACGCTTCGTTCAGCCTGCCCGGCCCCGCCCGGCCGATCGCGAGCCCGATCCGGATTCGCCCTTCGCCAAGCTCGCCGCGCTGAAGGCGCAGCTCGAAGGACGCAAGAGCTGAAATCGCGAGAGCCGAGACGCGCGTTGACCATGAGAATCCGGCGCGGTTGCGCAGACCGCGCCGGGCCGCTATTCGGCTGAACATGTCCCATGGGATGCGATTGGCCTTGCGTTCAGGCCGCGCCGGAGTTGCCCATTTGCAGTCCATGCCCATCCTTGACATGTCCATGCCTGTCGCGAAGGCCAACATCCCGACCGAGCGCCCGCGCTTCATCGCCATCAGGCGCGACAGCGAGGGCTATGGCATCCGCTTCGGCCTGACCGAGGAAGAGGACAAGCTGCGCCACGGCCCCGTCTTCGCGACCTTGCCCGAGGCGCTGGCCTGGATCGCCAGCGTCGACGGCGGCCCGGTCGATACCCCCGCATCATGAGCGCGCCCCGCCTGACGCCGCTTCCGGCGAGCGGCTTTCGCCGGACCCCGTGGAAGAATGGCGGCGGAGTCAGCACCGACATCGCCGATTGCTATCGGCCTGACGCCGCGCCCGGCTCCTGGGACGGCGTGGTATGGCGGCTCGGCCGCACGCAGATCGTGACGCCCGGCCCCTTTTCCGACCTCACCGGCTATGAGCGCCTGCAGGTCGTGATCGCCGGTCGCGGCCTCGTGCTGGTGACGCCGCAGGGCGAGATCGATCTGCGCGAGCCGCTTGTCCCTGTGCGCTACGACGGCGGTACGCCGATCGTGACCCGGCTCGAAAACGGCCCGGTCGAGGTCGTGAACCTGATCGCCGACCGGGCGCTCTGCGAGATCGCGCTCGCCGTGGTGAAGCCGGGAGAGCTGGCCGAACTGCGTCCGGGCCTGCATCTGATTTATGCGCCCGATGGGACAGCCGCTGGCGATACAGGGGGGCAGGCTGTCGCGATCGAGGCCGGCGACGCACTTCGGATCGAGACTGATCAGCCCTGCCGGCTCTCTCTTACTGCCGGCATCGCGCTGCTCGCCACGATCATCCGCCGCGACGGCTGAGCGCGGTCTACGCTTCACCTCTCACTGCCTTTTTGGCAATGACACGTCATCCCGGACAAGCGGCGAAGCCGCGCAGCTCCGGGATCCATCATAGAGTGCGGTCGCTGCTTTATGATGGATCCCGGGGCAAGCCCGGGATGACGGCAGTGTTTCCAAGCGAAACGACTGACCTCAAAAATCGCTGGTGAGGCCCTTGACCTCCCAGTCGTTGTAGCGCCCCGGCTCAAGCCCACCTCGGCCGTTGATCTCGCGCTCGCGCGCCAGTTCGGCCGCGCGCGCGTCGATCTCCGCCCGGCGGGCCTGCGCCTCGGCCAGCGCGCGCTCGGCGGCTTGCGTGAGCGGCTTGCGAGGCGGGGCTTCGTCTGCTGGCTCGGTCTTGGTCGGATCGTTCGGCATGGCGTCTTCAGGTCTCGTCCCGGTTGGCTCCCTTGCGGGATCGGCAGTGCCTTCACCACATAAGGCGCATAATCCGGCAAGGGGAGAGGCATAACCGCTCCTGCGCCGGCCTGAAAACAGGGGAGACCTCATGAACTATGTCCGCACCGGCATCCTGATGGCCGGCCTGACCGCGCTGTTCGGGGCCGTCGGCTATCTGCTCGGCGGCGCGGGCGGCGCAGCTGTGGCGCTCGCCATCGCGGCCGCGACCAACCTGTTCAGCTACTGGAACTCCGACAAGCTCGCGCTGGCCGCCCACAACGCGCAGGAGGTCGACGAGCGCAGCGCGCCCGAGCTTTACGGCATGGTCCGCGACCTCGCCGCGCGCGCCAACATGCCGATGCCGCGCGTCTATCTGATCCATGAGGACCAGCCCAACGCCTTCGCCACCGGCCGCAACCCGGAGAACGCGGCGGTGGCGGCGACGACCGGCATCATGCGGACCCTCACCTATGAGGAGCTGGCGGGCGTGATGGCGCATGAGCTCGCCCACATCAAGAACCACGACACGCTGACCATGACGGTGACCGCGACGATGGCAGGCGCGATCTCGACTTTGGCAAGCTTCGGCATGTTCTTCGGCTCCCGCGACAGCCGGCCGAACTTCATCGTGCAGATCCTGATCGCCGTGCTGGCTCCCATGGCGGCGATGGTGATCCAGATGGCGATCTCGCGATCGCGCGAATACGAGGCCGACAAGCTCGGCGGCGAGATTGTCGGCAATCCGGTCTGGCTCGCCGATGCGCTCGCCAAGATCGCCGGCGCGGTTCCGCACATTCCCAACGAGACGGCGGAGCGCAAGCCTGCTACGGCGCACATGTTCATCATCAATCCTCTCACCGGCGGCGGCATGGATTCCCTGTTCTCGACACATCCCGACACGGGGAACCGCATCGCGGCGCTGATGGAGCAGGCCCACCTCATGGGCGTCGGCCGCTCGGCCGGCGGCTTCACGAGCCAGGCCGCGTCCAGCCCCTGGGCGGGCCAGGGCGGCAGCCAGCCCGGACCCTGGGGCTGACATGGCGCGACCGGAACAGACGCGGGAGAGCGCAGCCAGGACGAAACCGGATGCGGCGGAGCCCGTGCCCGGCCTGCCGGCGCGCCGGCTGGCGGCGACGCTGATCGACGAGGTGCTGCGGGCGAAGCTCGCGCTCGACGAGACCTTTGAGCGCATCAGCCCCGATTTCGGGCTCGACGCCGCCGATGCAGGGCTGGCGCGCGCCATCGCCATCACCGCCTTCCGCCGGCTCGGCACGATCCAGCATGCGATCAACGCAAGGCTGGAGCGCGGCAGCCCGCGCAATTCCGGGCCGTTCGAGCCGATCATGGTCGCGGCCGCAGCCCAGATCCTGTTCCTCGACCTGCCGGACCACGCGGCGGTCGATCTCGCCATCCGCCATCTGCACGAGGATCCGCGCTCCTCGCGTTATGTCGCGCTCGGCAATGCCCTGCTGCGCAGGCTCGCCCGCGAGCGCGACGCCATCCTGGCCGAAGCCGACGCCGATCTCTTCCTCGACATGCCCGACTGGCTCGCCGAGAGCTGGCGCGAGGCTTACGGCGAGGCAACCGCCGCCGCCATCGCCAGAAGCCATCGCGACGAACCGCCGCTCGATCTCTCGGTGAAGGAGAACGCCGCCGAATGGGCGGAGCGCCTCGACGGCTTGCTGCTGCCGACCGGCTCGGTGCGCCTGCGCGAGCGCGGCGCCTTGACCGCGATGCCGGGTTTCGACGAGGGCGCATGGTGGGTGCAGGACGCGGCTGCCGCCCTGCCGGCGCTGCTGTTGGCTCCAAAACCCGGCGAGCGCGTCGCCGATCTCTGCGCCGCGCCGGGCGGCAAGACCGCGCAGCTCGCGGCGATGGGCGCGAGCGTCACCGCCGTCGATCGTTCGGGACCGCGCCTGCGCCGCCTGCGCGAGAACCTGACAAGACTCAGCCTCACCGCCGAGATCGTCACCAAGGATGCGAGCCTCTGGCAGGCCGAACCGTTCGACGCCGTTTTGCTCGACGCGCCCTGCAGCGCCACCGGCACGATCCGCCGCCACCCCGACGTCGCCTGGACCAAGAGCCCCGAGGACCGCGACAAGCTCGCGGCGCTTCAGGCCCGCCTGCTCGAGGCCGCCGCCCGCCTGACGAAGCCCGGCGGCCGGCTGGTCTACTGCACCTGCTCGCTCGAGCCGCAGGAGGGTGAGGAGCAGATCGCGGCCTTTCTGGCCGAAAACGCCGATTTCCGCCGCCAGCCGATTACGCCCGACGAGATCGGCGGCGTCTCCGGCGCGATCGACGCCAATGGCGACCTGCGCACTTTGCCGCATCAATTGGCGGGGGACACAGGCCGCCTTTCCGGCTGGGCGGGGTTTTACGCCTGCCGGATGATCAGGCTATGACGGGACGGGGAATCGCAGGGCTCGGGGAAGCCCTGCGAGAGTAGGCGTCGGGGCATGATGCGGTCGAAAAAGCAGTTCCCGCTTTTCGGCATCATGCGCTAGGGGATGGGGCTTTCGGGAGCATTGAGCGGCTGGTCTGAGCGAAGGGGGCTTGCCGGCGCAGCGATCGGACGGGCGGCGCGACGCACGCGCGGCCAGTTCGTCGGCGCGGCCCATCGCCTGTGGCCCTTCGGCAAGGCGACGGCCTCGCGGCTGCTGTTCGCCCCCCACGATCTGCGCACCGCAGACCCGACCACCGCCAGCGACATCTATTCCGGCTATTTCGCCTTTGCCGGGCGCACCTTGCGCAGCCATGGCGATTCGCCCTTCGACAGCACTCCTCCGAGCGAGGCCTGGGCCGAGGCGCTGCACGGCTTCGGCTGGCTGCGCCATATGCGCGCGGCCGACACGGCGATCGCCCGCGCCAACGCCCGCGCGCTGGTCGGCGACTTCATCCAGAAGCGGCGCGACCGGAGCGAGATCGCGCGCAGGCCGGCGGTCGCCGCCCGGCGGCTGATCGCCTTCCTGTCGCATTCGCCGCTGCTGCTGGAGGGCGCCGATCACGTCTTCTACGAGCGCTTCGTCGGCCATGTCTCGCGCCTGACGCAGAAGCTGACGCTCGCCCTGTCGGGGGCGGTCGAGGGCGTGGCGAAGCTGCAGGTTCTGATCGCCGTCACGCTCGCGGCGATCAGCCTCGACAAGCAGGACCGCAGGCTGCGGCGCTTCGAAATGGCGCTGTCGGACGAGCTCGACCACCAGATCCTGCCCGATGGCGGCCATCTCACCCGCAATCCGCGCCTGCTGATCGAATTGCTGCTCGATCTCCTGCCGCTGCGCGAAACATTCGCGGCGCGCGGCATGGAGCCGCCGCGCGGCGTGATCATGGCGATCGAGCGGATGATGCCGCATTTGCGGCTGTTCAGGCACGGCGACGGGTCGCTCGCCTTGTTCAACGGCATGGGCACGACGCCGCCGGACCTGATGGCGACGCTGGCGGCCTATGATGACGCCCGCGCGAGGCCGATCGAGCACGCCGCCTATTCCGGCTACAGCCGCCTGACCGGCGGGCGCGCCATCGTCGTGGTCGATGCCGGGGCCGCGCCCCGAGGCGCGCATTCGATCGAGGCCCATGCCGGCTGCCTCGCCTTCGAGCTCTCCAGCGGGCCGGACCGCATTGTCGTCAATTGCGGCGCAAGCCGCTACGGTTCGGCCGAACTCAGGCTGGCGGCGCGCAGCACGGCAGCGCATTCCACCGTCGAGCTCGACGAGCGGTCCAGCGCCGATTTCGGGCTGGTGCTGGGCGAACGGCGCATCGTCGCGGGTCCAGGCGATGTCCGCGTTGCGCGGCAGGAGGCGACCGACGGTCAGGAATGGGTCGCCAGCCATGACGGCTACAAGCGCAGGCTGGGGGCCGTCCATACGCGTCGCCTGCTGCTGACGCGCGACGGGGCGAGCCTCGACGGCGAGGACGAGTTCACGCTGTCGACGACGCATGAGACATTGCCCGCTTCGGCGCGCTTCCATCTGCATCCCGCCGTCAAGGCGAGCCTGACGAGCGATGGCACAGGGGCGCTGCTGACGCTCGCCTCCGGCGAGGTCTGGAGCTTCGCGGCAGGCGGCCTGCCCGTCGCGATCGAGGAGAGCATCTTCCTTGCCGCCGCCGACAGCCGCCGCCGCAGCGACCAGCTCGTCGTCGCCTTCGATGCGGTGGCGACGCCGCAGATCGCCTGGCGCTTCGCGCGGGTCGAGGGCCTGTTCTCGGCGCACCCGCTCGTGCCGGAACCGGCCGACATGCGCCCGCCCGACGCCTGACCGCATCGCGGTCCGGCGCTTTGCTTATGCAGCGCAGCATGATAGCTCGCGCGCCAGCACATCTCCGCCCCGAGCCCCGGACCTGACCCGATGCCGACAGAGCTTCGCCGCGTCGAACGCGCCCTCCTTTCCGTCTCGGACAAGACCGGGCTCGTCGATTTCGCCCGCGCCTTGCACCAGCTTGGCATCGCGCTGGTCTCGACCGGCGGAACCTCCAAGGCGATCTCCGAGGCGGGGCTGCCGGTCACCGACGTCTCCGACCTGACCGGCTTCCCCGAGATGATGGACGGGCGCGTCAAGACGCTGCATCCCAAGGTCCATGGCGGCCTGCTGGCGATCCGCTCCCACCCCGAGCATCAGGCCTCGATGATCGGCCACGGCATCGCGCCGATCGATCTGCTCGTGGTCAACCTCTACCCGTTCGAGGCGACGGTCGCGGCCGGAAAGGCCTATGACGACTGCATCGAGAACATCGACATCGGCGGTCCGGCGATGATCCGCGCCGCCGCCAAGAACCACAACGACGTCGCGGTCGTGGTCGACGCAGCCGACTACGCCGCCGTGCTCGCCGATCTGAACGCCCAGAAGGGCGCAACCACGCTGACGCTCCGGAAAAAGCTCGCGCAGAAGGCCTATGCCCGCACGGCGGCCTATGACGCCGCGATTTCGAACTGGTTCGCGAACGAACTGGGCGAAACCTCGCCGTCCTACCGGGCGCTCGGCGGCGCGCTGGCGGAGCCCCTGCGCTATGGCGAGAACCCGCATCAATGGGCGGCGTTCTACCGCACGCCAGAGCAGCGGCCGGGCGTCTCGACCGCGCGGCAGGTGCAGGGCAAGCAGCTCTCCTACAACAACATCAACGATACCGACGCCGCCTTCGAATGCGTCGCAGAGTTCGATCCTGCCGCGAGCGCCGCCTGCGTCATCGTCAAGCACGCCAACCCCTGCGGCGTCGCCACAGGCGCCGATCTCGGCGCGGCCTATGAGCGCGCGCTCGCCTGCGACCCGGTCTCGGCCTTCGGCGGCATTGTCGCGGTGAACCGGACGCTCGATGCAGCGGCGGCGAGGAAGATCGTCGAGATCTTCACCGAGGTCATCATCGCGCCCGACGCCGACGAGGAGGCGATCGCGCTGATCGCGGCCAAGAAGAACCTGCGCCTGCTGCTGACCGGCGGACTGCCGGACGTCCGCGCCGGCGGCCTGTCGCTGCGCACCGTCTCGGGCGGTTTCCTTGCGCAGGCCCGCGACAACGCCGTCGTCGACGACATGGCACTGAAGGTCGTCACACGCCGCCAGCCGAGCGAGGCCGAACTTTCCGATCTGCGCTTCGCCTTTCGCATCGCCAAGCACGTCAAGTCGAACGCGATCGTCTACGCAAAGGCCGGCGCGACGGTCGGCATCGGAGCGGGCCAGATGAGCCGGGTCGATTCCTCGCGCATCGCCGCCTGGAAAGCGGCCGAGGCCGCCAAGGCTGCCGGCGCACCCGAAAGCCTCGCCAGGGGCTCTGTCGTCGCGTCGGACGCGTTCTTCCCCTTCGCCGACGGCCTGCTGGCGGCAGCCGAGGCGGGCGCGACGGCGGTGATCCAGCCCGGCGGCTCGATGCGCGACGACGAGGTCATCAGGGCTGCCGACGAGGCCGGCCTCGCCATGGTTTTCACCGGACACCGCCATTTCCGGCACTGAGCGCATGCGTGGCCTGCGCCCTCTGATGCGCATTGCCGCACCCCTACTGATTGACATCGCCAGCGCGATCCGACAAATATAATAACAATATCAGTAGTTTAGATGTTTTCTAAACTGCGGGGCCGGACATCCGGCATTGTCGGAAGGCGTTTGCGATGAGCGGCTCACCCCTCAAGGCCACACTGCCCGTGACGGATGCGGTTCAGCCCCGCCTCCAGCCCGATCACATTCCGTGGCCGCAGAAAACCCCGGCCTCCTGCCCGATCAGCGCGGTCAAGACGCGGCTGCGCACCGCCGGCCTTCGTCCGACCCGCCAGCGCATGGCGCTGGGCTGGCTGCTCTTCGCCAAGGGCGACCGTCACGTCTCGGCCGAGATGCTCTACGAGGAGGCGATCCGCGCCCGCGAGCCCCTCTCTCTCGCCACCGTCTACAACACGCTCCGCCAGTTCTCGGAAGCCGGGCTGCTGCGGCAGGTTTCGGTTTCTGGCCCGAAGACCTTCTTCGACACCAACGTCTCCGAGCACCACCACTTCTACAACGAGGAGGACGAGACGGTCGTCGATATTCCCGGCTCGACCATCCAGGTCGCGGGCCTGCCGGATGCGCCCGAGGGCATGGAGATCTCCTCGGTCGAGGTCATCGTCCGCCTGCGCCGCGCTGACGGCGAAGAGACGCAGATGCGCGTGGCCGGGAGCCGGCATTCGTGATCGTCTGCTCCTGCAACTTCATCTCCTGCCGCCAGATCAAGGGCATGATCGGCCCCGACGGCAGCGGCCCGGCGACGGCGGGCGAAGCCTATGACTGCCTCGGCTGCAGCCCCGATTGCGGCCGCTGCGCCCGCGCCGTGCGCTCGATCCTGGCCGAGGCGCGCGCCGCCTGCGCCAGCCAGTGCGGCCCCTGCGCCAGCCGCGACATCGAATGCGCGGTCCATGTCCAGGTCCATGCTCAACTGGGCCAGATGATGGACGGCGTCGAGATCGCTGGCGGCCGCGTCGCCGCCTGACCCTTTCGGCTTCGCCAGCAAAAACCGCAGCCGAGGCGCATTTCGTCCTTTCCTTCCGCCGCGCCTCGCCCTACATTAGGATCATTCTAATGTAGAGCCGCGAGGAGAGCCGCCATGAAGGGTGACAAGAAGGTCATCGAATATCTCAACCGGGGGCTTCGCTCGGAGCTGACCGCGATCAGCCAGTACTGGCTCCATTACCGGATCCTCGACAATTGGGGTCTCAAGGAGATGGCCAAGACCTGGCGCAAGGAATCGATCGAGGAGATGGTCCATGCCGACCGCTTCACCGACCGCATCCTGTTCCTCGAAGGCTTCCCGAACATGCAGACGCTCGACGCGCTGCGCATCGGCGAGAACGTCAAGGAAGTCATCGAATGCGATCTCAAGGCCGAGATCGAGGCGCGCGCGCTCTATCAGGAAGCGGCGACCTATTGCCGTGAAGTGATGGACTACCCCTCCGAGGAGCTGTTCCGCGCCCTGATGAAGGACGAGGAAGGCCATATCGACTTCCTCGAGACGCAGCTCGAGCTGATCGGCCGGATCGGTCTCGAACTCTACACCCAGAAGCATGTCGGCCATCTCGACGAAGGCCACTGAGCCCGCGTCCGCATCGTCTGCGTTTTCGACGCCGGACCCGAAAAGGTCCGGCGATTTCGTTTTCCTTCGCTCTCATCCTGAGGAGCCGCATAGCGGCGTCTCGAAGGATGCTCCAGAGGGCTCCGGAGCGAACTGGGACACCCTTCGAGACGCGGCCTGAAAGCCGCTCCTCAGGATGAGGGCCGTGGAGTTGGACGTGCGCGCCCTTCGCCAGCTCTCCGCAATTGACGGCCCCACCTTGCCGGCGTTATGTCGTATGCTGGTCAAGTGGCTGTTTTGATTTGGTTTTATTCCAAACTTCCAACCTCGAGAAACCGGCGCTCACGCTGACATCGCCGTTCAGGCATCGCCGCCAGGTTTGTCGTCCATGAATTCCGCAACGCCCCCAGACCCCGCCGCAAGGACGGCTGCGCCATCCGCCCAGCCGGAGATCCCGGTCGTCGATGTCCGGCAACTGCTCGGCGAGGGCCGCGAGATCGTGCTTATGCATCTGGGCGAGGCCTACCGGCTGCGCATCACCGCGCGCGAGCGGCTGATCCTGACCAAATAGACGGCTCGCCAGAACGGCCCTCTCATGGCAGAAGCCGCTCATGGCGGGCGGGTGCGGGATCGATTCATGACGGCACAGATTGTTTCGGTGAGCCGCGCCGCCAGCCATGGCTTCAGCAAGCCCGTCTGTGCGGAGATCCGCCTTCTGGCGGGCCTCGGCGTCGAAGGCGACGCCCATTGCGGCGAGACCGTGAAGCACCGCTCGCGCGTCAAAGTCGACCCGACGCAAGCCAATCTGCGGCAGGTCCATCTGCTCCAGTCGGAGCTGTTCGGGGAACTCGCCGCCGGCGGCATCGCGATCGGTCCCGGCGAAATGGGCGAGAACGTCCTGACGCGAGGCATCGACCTTCTGGCCCTGCCGACGGGCGCGCGGCTTCGTCTCGGCGACGAGGCGCTGGTCGAGGTCACCGGCCTGCGCAACCCCTGCCACCAGATCGAGGATTTCCGGCCGGGCCTGCTCGCCGCCGTGCTCGGGCGCGCTGCGGACGGCAGGCTCGTCCGCAAGGCCGGCGTGATGGCGATCGTGCTGGAAGGCGGTCCGGTGCGGCCGGGCGACGCCATCGGCGTGACGCTGCCGGCACAGCCGCACCGATGCTGGAGCGCGTCTGACGCGGCCCTCGCCGTCATTGCGAGCGCGGCGAAGCAATCCAGGAGGCGTAGAGCGAGACGCTGGATTGCTTCGCTGCGCTCGCAATGACGGGATCGGTTTGTCACGGGTGAACGACCCGCAGACGAAAAGACCCGCCAGAATGGCGGGTCTGATGATACCCTCAGCCCCGAGCGTCGGTCTCAGACATAGCTGACATCGGCCGCCTCGGGGCCCTTCTTGCCGGCGCGGATCGAGAAGCGCACCCGCTGACCGTCCATCGGCGGCTGCAGGCCGGAGCGGCTCAGCGAGGAGACGTGCAGGAACACGTCCGGCCCGCCCTTGTCGGGCGCGATGAAGCCGAAGCCGCGCTCGGAATTGAAGAACTTGACCGCGCCGTCATAGGGGCCGTCCATCGGCCCGCTGTCGCGGCTGGAAAATCCGCCGCCGCGCTCACCGCGATCGTAGCCGCCGCCACCGCCATAACCGCCCCGGTCGCCGCCGCCATAGCCGCGATCGCCGCCATATCCGCCGCCGCCGAAATCATCGCGCGGCGGACGGGGCGAGAACGGGCGCGGCGCGCGGTCGCCGCGCGGCGCGGGCGCCTGCGCGGTCGAGGCGTCGATCTCGTGGACCGTGACGACCTGCAGGCCGCGCCGGCCCTCGCCGAGATCGGCGATGATGGTCGCGCCGGGCTGGAGAGCCTGCTGGTCGAGCGGGCCGAGCGCGGAGATGTGCAGGAAGACATCGCCCGAGCCGTCGGCTGGCGAGGCGAAACCGAACCCCTTCTCGGGGTCGAACCATTTGACCTTGGCTTCGATATTTTCGTGCGTGACGAAAGGCTGGGCGGAGGAAGGCGGGCGACGATCGTACATGGAGCTTCAGGAGTGCGGTGATCGGAAGCACGCAATCTAGCGCAAGCCCGCCGTTCCGTCATCGGGGGCGCGGCAGGAAATTATCCGGCCGCCATGGCGGGCTGGCCGCGCTTCGTCAGGCCTGCCCGGCCGGCTCGTCGCAGCGGATCATCTGGACTTTCCGCGGCATTTCGCCGACGGCGGGCAGGAACTGCCCGCTGACCGGATCGAGCAGCATCAGCACCCCGGTTGCGACCGCGAAATAGGCCCCGTGCAGTTGCAGCCGGCCCTTGCTTTCGAGAATCTGGACGCATGGGAAGGTGCGCAGATTGGCGAGCGACTGCTGGATCGAGGCGAAGGCCAGCCGCTCGACAAAGGTGTCGAGATCCTCGTTGCGGCCGCGACCGCCGGTGCGCTGGGCGGCCGGGCCGATCAGCGTGATCCACTGTCCGATGAAGTCGCCCGAGGAGAGCGGCCCCTGCGCATCGTCGGCGAAGGCGCGGATGCCGCCGCAGCGGCCATGGCCGAGCACCACGATATGCTCCACCTTCAGCGCCTGTACGGCGTATTCCAGCGCGGCCGAGGTGCCGTGGAGGCCGTCATCGGGCGAGAAGGGCGGCACCAGATTGGCGACGTTGCGCGCGACGAACATCTCGCCCGGCCGGGCATCGAAGATGATCTCGGGCGAGACGCGCGAGTCGCAGCAGCCGATCAGCATGATCTTCGGCGTCTGCCCGTCGGCGAGTTCCTCGTAGCGGCTCTTCTCGCGGTCGAAGCGGTCGTCGAGGAAGGCGCGGTAGCCCTCGGTCAGGCGCGCGGGGAACGGAGCGGCTGGGTTGTCCATGGGCTTATCTCCAACAGGAGCAGCGCATGATCGTCAAGCCTTTGCCGTGCTCTCGCCGGCCACGCTCAGAACACGTTGGGGTAGATGTAGCGCGTGATCACGCTCTGCACGAAGAAGATCAGCAGCAGCAGGATGATCGGCGAAATGTCGATACCGCCGAGATTGGGCAGCATGTTGCGGATCGGCCTCAGCGCGGGCTCGGTGATGCGATAGAGCAGATCCCAGACGGTCGAGACGAACTGGTTGCGGGTATTGACCACGTTGAAGGCGATCAGCCAGCTCAGAATGGCGGACGCGATCAGGATCCAGACATAGAGTTGCAAGGCGAGCATCACCACATCGAGAACGGACCGCATCGATATCCCTCATTTCATGGATTTTCCGGCCCGGACGACGCCCGGACCGCGCTCCGCCAAAATGCCGCGAGCGATTGACATTCACGCGACGCACGGCCTAGAAGGCCAGCGCCTTGGGGCTGTAGCTCAGATGGGAGAGCGCTGCAATCGCACTGCAGAGGTCAGGGGTTCGAATCCCCTCAGCTCCACCAAGGCTTTTCCGACCTTTCCGGCCCCGCCCGCAATCGCATCGCGCGCCTTATGCGACGTGATGCCCCGGCGCGTTGGCTGTTGTCGAACCCGAATCTCGTCAGCGCCCGAAATGCAGACGCCGAAGCCGGCTTGTCTGTGACCGCCGGAGTCAAGCCCGACGCAGACGTCCATCTCGACAAACGAGCTCCAGAGGCCCGCCTCGTCAGAGACCTAACCATGACGTGCGGCCTGACAAATCTGACCGAACCACGACTGATATATGATGCAGCATTGAACGCGATTGCCGCAGCTTGGCGCATTCTTTGATCAGAAGCCCGAAAAACGCCAATTTTTCGCTTGGCGTGATCCTTGCGTTCTGTAAACTCGGCCTCGCGCTGTCGCGTGACGAGCCTCGATATATGAGTGACGATCCATCTGGCCTGGCAGGACCGGGCGCTTGCGGCCGCCAGGCCGGGCGACCTGCGATGCGAGGTTCGGCAAGGCCGCAACGGTAAGACCGGGATCCCCGCGCAAGACACACAGGAAGAGGAACCGACGATGTCCATGTTCAAGAGCCTGATCACGACCGCCGCCGTCATCGGCGGCCTGACCCTGTCGGCGCAGGGCGCGCTGGCCCAGAACAAGCTGGAACTCAACATGGCGACGCCCTGGGCGGGCGGCCACTGGCTCGACATCGGCGCCAAGAAATACGCCGAGAACGTCGAGAAGATGACCGAGGGCCGCATCAAGATCAACGTCTTCCCGGCCGGCGCGCTCGGCCCGGCGCTGAAGGTCACGGAGACGGTGCAGAAGGGCGTCGCCGATATGGGGCATTCCTGGCCGGGCTATGACTGGGCGATCGACCGCACAGGCGCGATCTTCTCGGGCTGGTCGGCGGGGCCCAATCCCGAAGAGATGATGATGTGGCTCTACAATGGCGGCGGCGCCGATCTGTGGAAGCAGTGGCGCAAGGAGAAATTCGACGTCGTCGCCTTTCCCTGCGGCGTGCTCGAGACCGAGTTCTTCATGCATTCGCACAAGCCGATCCGCACCGCCGACGACATGAAGGGGCTGAAGCTGCGGACCTCGTCCTCCTGGGCCGAGATCGCGCCGATGCTGGGCGCCTCCACCGTCGTGCTGCCGGGCTCGGAGGTGTTCAGCGCGCTGGAGCGCAAGGTCGTCGACGCCATCGAATGGGGCGGCCCGGGCAGCAACCTGTCGGAAGGTTTCCACAAGGTCGCGAAATACGTCATCATGCCGGGCCTGCATGCGCCGTCCGGCGCTCATGACTGCGTCTTCAACAACGCGACCTGGGCCAAGATCGGCGACAAGGACAAGGCGCTGCTCGAACTCGCCGGCCGCCTGACCGTGCTCGACACCTATCTCGGCTACGCCAAGAGCGACCTCGACGCCTACAAGCAGATCAAGGCCTCGAACATCGAGGTGATCCAGGTCGATCCGGGCCTCACTGCCGCCGTCGTCAAGGCGTCGGGCGAATGGGCCGAGAAGCAGGCCGCCGCCAACCCCTGGTTCAAGCGGGCCTATGACAGCCAGAAGGCCTTCATGGCCAGCGTCAAGCCGATGGCCGAGTTCCGCTTCGCCACCGGCACCCGCTGATCCTTCCGGGCCGGCAGCCTCTGGTCGCCGGCCCGGCCGCCCTCCCACCGGGGTCCTTCATGCTTATCGTCAGATTGATCGGCCAGCTTTCGCTCTGGTCGGGCCGGCTGGGGGCGCTCGTCGTCCTGCCGCTCGTCCTCGCCATGGTGTTCGAGGTCGTCAGCCGCTACGCTTTTTCCGCGCCGACGGCCTGGGCTTTCGAGCTCAGCTATATGATGATGGGCACGATCTTCCTGATGGGGCTGTCCTACGCCGTGCTTATGGACCAGCACGTCAATGTCGACTTCATCCACCAGATACTGCCGCGACAGGCGGTCGCCGCCATCGACGCCGTCGGCTACATCCTGATGGCCGGCATGCTGGCCTGGCTGACCAATGTGCTGGTCGCGAACGCGGCCTCGGTCTACCGCACCGGCGAGGGCTCGGGGCTCTCGGCCTGGAATCCGCCGATCTGGCCCTATCGCATCATCTATGCGCTCGGCTTCGGGCTGTTTGCGCTGCAATGCCTCGCCAAGGCGATCGAGAACCTACTGGTCCTGTTCGGCCGCCAGACGGAAGCACGAGAGACGGAAGGGGCTGCCCGATGACGGCCCAGACCGTCCTGTGGATGTTTCCGGTCCTGCTGGGGCTGATCTTCCTCGGCTTCCCCGTCGCCTTTTCGATGATGATCGCGGCGCTCGGCTTCGGCCTGCTGCGCTTCGGCGGCACGCTCGTCCACCAGTTCGCCCAGCGGGTCGACGACCTCGCGACCAATTACGTGCTGGGCGCGATCCCGCTCTTCATCTTCATGGGCTCGATCCTGGAGCGCGCCGGCATCGCCGAAAAGCTGTTCGACGCGCTCTATATGTGGACGCGCCGGCTGCCGGGCGGGCTGGCCGTGGCGGCCCTGCTGATGTGTACGATCTTCGCCGCCGCCAGCGGCGTTGTCGGGGCGACCGAGACGCTGGTCGGCATGCTCGCCATCCCCGCCATGACCAAGCGCCGCTACGACAACTCGCTGATCGCCGGCACCATTTGCGGCGGCGGCTCGCTCGGCACCATCATCCCGCCCTCCGTGCCGGTCGTGGTGCTCGCGCCGATCGCGGCGATGTCGATCGGCGACCTGCTCGCCGGCATCCTGCTGCCCGGCCTGCTGATGTCGACCCTGTTCATCGTCTATATCCTGATCATCTGCACGCTCAGACCCTCGCTTGCCCCGCCGGAGACCGAGCCCGACCCGCGCAGCCTCGGGGAAAAGATCAAATTCACGCTGATCGCGCTGATCCCGCCGGCCTTCCTGATCTTCACGGTGCTCGGCACCCTGTTCATGGGGCTGGCCACGCCGACGGAAGCCGCCGCCTGCGGCTCGCTCGGCGTGCTGCTGCTGGCGATCATCTACCGCCGGATGAGCTGGGGCCTGCTGTTCCAGGCCGCGCTCCAGACCGTCTCGCTGACCGCGATGATCCTGGCGATCATTCTGGCCGGCGGCATGTTCTCGGGCGTGTTCTTCGCCTCGGGCGGCATGAGCGCGACCAAGGCCGTGCTCGACGCCTTCGGCCTCTCGCCCTGGTCGGTGATCGCGATCATCCTCTTCGTCGCCTTCATCCTCGGCTTCCTGATCGATTCGATCTCGATCATCCTGATCATCGTGCCGATCGCGATCCCGCTGGTGAAGAGCTTCGGGATCGACCCGCTCTGGTTCGCGGTGGTGTTGCTGGTGATGCTGCAGACGGCCTATCTGACGCCGCCGATGGCCCCATCGATCTTCTACCTGAAGGCGATCGCGCCGCCGACGATGAAGCTCAAGCACATGTACTGGGGCGTCATCCCCTTCATCTGCTGCCAGTTGGCCGTGCTCGCTTTGCTGATCGCCTTCCCGGGGCTAGCGACGTGGATGCCCAAGGTCATGTATGGCAACTGACCGAATCGCGACGATGACGGACACCGGACGGACGACATGAAACTGGCAGGCAAGGTCGCGATCGTCACCGGAGCGGGCTCCGGCATCGGGCACGAGGCGGCGAAGCTCTTTTCGGCGCAGGGCGCGACCGTCGTCGTCGCCGACCGCAACGCGGCGGCGGCGAAAGCCGTCGCGGCCGAGATCGTCGCGGCCGGCGGCAAGGCGACGGCGTTCACCGTCGATGTCGCGCGGGAGAGCGAGGTCGAAGCGATGGTCGAGGCCACGATTTCCGCCCATGGCCGGCTCGACATTCTCGTCAACAATGCCGGCTTCGGTTTCGCCGGCACTGTCGTCTCGACCACGGAGGCGGAGTGGGACGCGCTGATGGCGGTCAACGTCAAGGGCGTCTTCTTCGGCTGCAAGCACGCTATTCCGGCGATGGAGCGGCAGGGCGGCGGGGCGATCGTCAATACGGCGTCGGCCGCAGCCAATATCGGCATTCACGACCGCGCGGCCTATGTCGCCTCCAAGGGCGCGGTGGCGGCGCTGACGCGGGCCATGGCGATCGACCATGTCGACGCGAATATCCGCATCAATGCGGTCGCGCCGGGCACGATCGAATCGCCCTATTTCACGGACATCCTGAACAGGCCCGGCGCGGACGAACTGCGGCGCGGGCTGGAGGAGCGTCAGGCGATGGGGCGCATGGGCCGCCCGGTCGAGATCGCGCAGGCGATGCTCTGGCTCGCCAGCGACGACGCCTCGTTTTGCACCGGCACGGTGATGGTCGTCGATGGCGGCTGGACCGCGCAGGGCGACCGCAAGGCCAAAAACAAAAACTGACGAGGATCGACGGCATGTATGGGCTCGAGGGACAGAAGGCGATCGTCACCGGCGGCGCGCATGGCATCGGCAAGGCGATCGCGGCAAGGTTGCTGGCCGAGGGCTGCGATGTCGGCATTCTCGACCTCGACCCGGCTGCGGCGCAGGCCACGGCCGCGACCCTGAGCCGGACCGGCGGCGTGGTCGCGACGGCAGGTGCGGACGTCTCCTCGGCCGAGCAGGTCGCAGCCGCCGTGGCCACTTTGCGCGCGACGCTCGGCCCCATCGACATCCTTGTCAACAATGCCGGCGCCCTGAAGGTCGGCAAGATGCTGGAGACCAGCGAGGCCGATTGGAAGATGCATTTCGCCGTCAATGTCGACGGCATGTTCCACATGATCCGCGCGATCGCCCCGGAGATGGTAACGCGGCGCAGGGGCGCGATCGTCAACATCGCGTCCTGGATGGGCAAGTCGGGCGTCGCCTCCTACGGCGCCTACTGCGCCTCCAAATTCGCGATCATCGGAGCGACCCAGTCGCTGGCCACCGAGCTCGGCGAGCATGGTGTGCGGGTCAATGCGGTCGGGCCGGGCCTGATCGTCGATACCAAGATGCGCGACGAGTCCGAGGTGAAGCGCAAGGCCGAGGGACTGCCCGACGCCTATGAGCGGGCTCAAGCCATCCCGCTGCGGCGTCCGGGCTTTCCCGACGACATCGCCAAGGCGGTCGCCTTCCTGGCGTCGGAGGAGGCGAGCTACATCACCGGCGAGACGATCAGCATCACAGGCGGCCTCTGGAACGACTGAGGCCCGCCAGACCGACAGGAAGAGCCCATGCCGCGCTTCAAGGATTTCCGGCCCGCCGGCGTCATTCCGGCGACCCTGCTCGCGCTCAACGAGGATATGAGCATCGACGAGCGCCAGACCCGCCGGCATCTGCGCGATTGCGCGCTGGTCGACGGCGTCTCGGCCGTGACGGTCAACGGCCACGCCTCGGAGGTCCATGCCTGCTCCTTCGACGAGCAGAGGCGGATTCTCTCAGCCTCGCTGGCAGAGGTCGGCGACGCGGTGCCGGTGATCAGCGGCGTCTATGCCGACGGCTCGCTCGAGGCGGCGCGGATCGCGGCGATGGCGGCGCAGGAAGGCGCGTCGGCGCTGCTGGTCTTTCCGCCCAACAGCATGGCGATGGGCGGGCATCTGCGCCCCGAAATGGCGCTAGAGCACTACCGCCGCATCGCCGACGCCACCGACCTGCCGATCATCGCCTTCCAGTATCCGATGGCGAGCCATCTCGGCTACACGTTCGACACGCTGCTGGCCCTGTTCGACGCCGTGCCGACGATCGCCGCGATCAAGGACTGGTCGAACGATGCGATGCTGCACGAGAAGCATATCCGCGCCTTCCAGAGCCTGCCCCGGCCGGTGAACGTGCTGACAACGCATTCCTCCTGGCTCATGGCCTCGCTGACATTGGGCTGCAACGGCCTGCTCTCGGGTTCGGGCAGCGTCATCGCCGATCTGCAGGTGGCGCTGTTTCGCGCCGTACAGGCCGGCGATCTCAAGGCGGCCCAGGCCGTCAACGACCGCATCCATCCGCTCGCCCAAGCCTTCTACGCGCCGCCCTTCCTCGACATGCACAACCGCATGAAGGAGGCGCTGGTGCTGCTCGGCCGGCTCGACCGAGCCGTGGTGCGCCCGCCGCTGATGAAGCTCGGCGAGGCCGAGATCGCCCGAATCGGGCGCGCGCTCGCCCAGGCCGGCATCGCGCGCGAAGGCGCGCTGCGGCGTGCAGCCTGAGCCCGGCCAGGCCCGACATCACCCCACGCTGAAGGAAGCGACCCATGTCACTGCTCGACCACAACACCCAGCCCACGGAAAAATGGCGCGACGGCGTGATGACCCAGATGCGCGCCTCGGCGACCGTTGGCGCGCACCAGCTCTGCATCTTCGATCAGTATTGCGAGCCGGGTCTCGGCGCGCCGATGCATCTGCATGCGGTCGAGGAGGTTCTGGAGGTGTTTTCCGGCACGGCCGAGATCACGCTCGGCAGGCAGACCATGGTCGTCACCGCCAACCAGTCGGTCTTGATCCCGGCAGGCGCGCGCCACGGCTTCCGCAACATCGGCACGGACACGCTGCATGTCCGCGCGACGCTGGCCGCGGCGATCTTCGAGGCGTCCTATGACGACAGGAACGAGCTCTCCCGGCGCTATGTGCCGGAGCAGTCGTGAATGGCGAAACGCAAAAAGCGCCGGAAGGCCCGACGCTTTTTTGCATATCCATCTTTTGGTGTCCTGGAGCGGGAGAAGGGATTCGAACCCTCGACCCCAACCTTGGCAAGGTTGTGCTCTACCCCTGAGCTACTCCCGCATCAGGACATGTCGCAGCCGTTTTCAGGCGCGAGGCCGGCTTATTGCCCCAAAGCCGATGGCAGTGCAAGCGCCTTGTTGAATTCGGCGCATTGAAATTGTTATGCGGCCCGGGCAAGCCCGTTCCTCACGATCGACCAGACGCCGGACGACGCCAGAAGACCATGACTGCACCGATGACGCCCGACGAACTCTGCGCCCATCTCGCCGCGTGGGGGCTGCCCTTCCACCGCATCGACCACGACGCCGTCTTTACCGTCGCCGAATCGGCCGGGCATCGCGAGGGCATGGTCGGTCTGCATACGAAAAATCTGTTCCTGAAGGACAAGAAGGGCCGGCTGTTTCTGGTCTCGGCCCGCGAGAACGCCCGCATCGACCTGAAGCGCCTGCATGAGACGCTTGGCGCAAGCGGCCGGCTCTCCTTCTGTTCGGCGGACGCGCTGATGGAGCATCTCGGCGTCACGCCGGGCTCGGTCACCGCGTTTGCGGTTATCAACGATCGCTCCGGCGCAGTCACCATGGTGCTCGACCGCAACCTGACGACCGGCGAGCCGGTGAACTTCCACCCGCTGATCAACACGGCGACCCTGCGCATCGCGCTTGGCGACATGCTGGCCTTTCTGCGCGGGACCGGCCATGAGCCTCTGGTCGTCGATTTGCCGACGCCGCCCGATGGACAGACCGGCTGATCCTCCCCATCTAGGAGAGGGTCGAGCCCATGACCGCCGACCACCGATCTGATTGCGACGAGGACCATCCATGCTGGGCACAGACGCCGTGGCCGACCAGGCCGGCCTGATCAAGGACACGACGACTCAAGGCTTCCGGCAGGATGTCGTCACCGAGTCGATGACGCAGCCCGTGCTGGTCGATTTCTGGGCGCCCTGGTGCGGCCCGTGCAAGCAGCTCACACCGGTGATCGAGAAGGTCGTCAAGGACGCGAGGGGCAAGGTCAAGCTCGTCAAGATGAACATCGACGAGCACCCGCAGATCCCCGGTCAGCTCGGCATCCAGTCGATTCCGGCCGTGATCGCCTTCAGGCAAGGCCAGCCGATCGACGGCTTCATGGGCGCGCTTCCCGAAAGCCAGGTCAAGGCCTTTGTCGAGAAGCTGGTCGGCCCGGTCGGCCCCGGCCCGAGCGCGGAGATGGTGGCGGCGGCCGAAGCCGCGGCCGAGGCCGGCGACGCCGCCGGCGCAAGTGAACTTTTCGCCGGCGTGCTGGAGCTCGAGCCGGAGAACCTCGCCGCCATCGCCGGCCTCGCCCGCCTGCATCTCGACATGGGTGATCTCGATGGGGCCAAGGGCATTCTCGGCATGACGCCGCAGGCCAAGGCCGCCGACCCGGCGATCGCGGCTGTCCGCGCCGCGATCGAACTCGCCGAGCAGGCCGCCGATCTCGGCGACACCGCCGAGCTGGAGGCCAAGGTCGCGGCGAACCCGAAGGACCACCAGTCGCGCTTCGATCTGGCCCTGGCGCTCAACGCCCGCGACAGGCGCGAGGAGGCGGTCGATCATTTGATCGCCATCATCAGGGCCGACCGGGCCTGGAACGACGACGGCGCGCGCAAGCAGTTGCTGCAGTTCTTCGAGGCCTGGGGCCCCATGGACGAGCACAGCATGGCGGGCCGGCGCAAGCTCTCGACCCTGCTGTTCGCGTAACCGAAGGAAGCACAGCTCATGGGCATGAACGCCGTCTACAACGGAGCCGAGGATTGCCCGCTGGTGATCCCGGTCTTCCCGCTGACCGGCGCCCTGCTCCTGCCGCGCGGACAGATGCCGCTCAACATCTTCGAGCCGCGCTATCTCGCCATGATCGACGACGCGATCCGCAGCCACCGGATCGTCGGCATCATCCAGCCCGAGCCCGAGAGCGGCCGCCAGTCGAGCGCGCCGCCGCTGCTGCATGTCGGCTGCATCGGGCGCATCACCCAGTTCGCCGAGACCGGCGACGACCGCTACATCCTGACGCTGACCGGCATCAGCCGATTCCGGCTCATCGAGGAACTTTCGGTGACGACGCCTTACCGGCAGGCCCGTGTCTCCTATGACGACTACGCGATCGACTTCACGGCCCGCGCCGGCGAGGACGAGGTCGATCGCAACGGCCTGCTCAAGGCGCTGCGCGCCTTCGCCAAGGCCAACGACCTGAAGATCGACTGGAAGGGCGTCAACGAGGCCCCCAACGAGGCGCTGGTCAACGCGCTGGCGATGATGTGCCCCTTCGGCCCGCGCGAAAAGCAGGCGCTGCTGGAGGCTCCCGATCTGCGCACCCGCGCCGAGGTGCTGGTCGCGATCACCGAGATCGAGCTGGCGCGCGGCGGCGGCGACCCCGAGACGACGCTGCAGTGAGCACGCCAGCGCGCGCCCCCGCAGCGTACCCGCCGCGCCGTGCCGTTACCGCCTGGCTGTTCTTCGACTGGTCGGCGCAGCCCTTCTTCACGCTGATCACGACCTTCGTCTTCGCGCCCTTCTTCGCCTCGGCGCTCGCGGCCGATCCCGCCTCCGGGCAGGCGCTCTGGGGCTACGCCACCGGCTTCGCGGGGCTTTGCATCGCGCTGCTCTCGCCGGTGCTGGGCGGCGTCGCCGACCGGACCGGGCCGCGCAAACCCTGGATCGCCGCCTTCGGGGCGCTGCTGGTCGCGGGCTCGGGCGCGCTCTGGTTCGCCGTGCCGGGCTCAGCCTATGCCGTGCCGATCGCGCTGACGGGCTTCGTCGTCGCCACCATCGGCGCTGAGTTCGCCACCACCTTCAACAACGCCATGATGACGCGGCTCGTGCCCGCGGAACGACTGGGCTGGCTCTCGGGCACGGGCTGGGCGATCGGCTATCTCGGCGGACTTTTCTCGCTGGCGATCACGCTGGCGCTGCTGGCCGCCGACCCGACCACGGGCAGGACGCTGGCGGGGCTGACGCCGATCCTCGGGCTCGACGCCGCCGCGCGCGAGGGCGACCGCTTTTCGGGCCCGCTGACCGCGCTCTGGTTCGTGCTCTTCGTCACGCCGATGTTCCTGCTGACGCCGGATGCGCCCCGCACCGGCATGGGACTGGCGCAGGCGGCCGGCGGCGGCTGGACGCGGCTCAGGGCGACGCTGGCGGAGCTGCCGCAACTGGGCTCGCTCGGACGCTTCCTGCTCGCCAACATGATCTATCAGGACGCGCTGGTCGCGCTCTTCGCCTTCGGGGGTATCTACGGCGCGGGCGTCTTCGGCTGGCAGACGATCGAGCTCGGCGTCTTCGGCATCCTGCTGACCGTCACCGGAACGCTCGGCGCATGGCTCGGCGGCAAGCTCGACGACCGCATCGGCGGCAAGCCGGTGGTGCTCGGCGCGATCGGCTGCCTGTTGCTGGCCTGCCTCGGCATCCTGTCACTGGGGCGCGAGACCGTGTTCTTCGTTATCGCGGCCGCGCCGGCGACACCGGGTGACGGGCTCTTCGCTTCGGCTCCGGAGCAAGTCTATCTCGCGCTTGGCCTGCTGATCGGCCTCGTCGCCGGTCCCCTGCAGGCCTCCTCGCGCAGCCTGATGGCGAGGCTCGCGCCGGAGGGCCGCACGGCCGAGTTCTTCGGCCTGTTCGCGCTGTCGGGAAAGGTCACGTCGTTCATGGGGCCGACGCTGGTGGCGCTGGCGACGACGATCTTCGCCAGCCAGCGCGCGGGCCTCGCCGTGCTGGTGGCGTTCTTTCTGGTCGGCGGGCTGCTGCTGGCCGGCGTACGGGTCCAGCGGGCGAAGTAACGCCTGTCATTCCGGGGTGGCCCGAAGGGCCGAACCCGGAATGACACAGGTTACCGCACCAGAATGTTGCGGAACTGCCAGGGATCGCTCTCGTCGATGTCCTCGGGGAAGAAGCCCGGGCGGCCATCGAGCGGCGTCCAGTCGGTGTAGTGCCCGGTTACCGGCCCGAGATAGGGCGTCTGCACCTCGAGGCAGCGGCGGAAATCCATCTCGTCGGCCTCGACGATGCCCGCCTTGGGATTTTCCAGCGCCCAGACCATGCCGGCGAGCACGGCCGAGGTGACCTGCATGCCGGTCGCGTTCTGATAGGGCGCGATCCGGCGCGTCTCTTCCACCGAGAGCTGCGAGCCATACCAATAGGCGCCGCGCTTGTGCCCGTAGAGCAGCACGCCGAGCTCGTCGATGCCGTCGACGATCTCGTTCTCCTCGAGGATGTGGTGCTCTTCCTGCACGCGGCCAGCCTGGCCAAACATCTCGTGCAGCGAGAGCACAGCGTCATTGGCCGGGTGATAGGCGTAGTGGCAGGTCGGCCGGTAGACCGGTTTTCCCGTCTCGTCGCGTACGGTGAAGTAGTCGGCGATCGAGATCGATTCGTTATGGGTTACGAGGAAGCCGTATTGCGGGCCGGGCGTCGGGCACCACGACCTGACGCGGGTGTTCGCGCCGGGCTGAAGCAGATAGATCGCGGCCTGGCAGCCGGCCTCGTGGGCGCGGCCGTTCTCCGGCATCCAGGTCTCGTGTGTCCCCCAGCCGAGCTCGGCCGGCTGCATGCCCTCGGAGACGAAACCCTCGACCGACCAGGTGTTGACGAACACGCCCGGCGGCTTGGGCTGGCGCGCCCGCTGCGTGTCGCGCTCGGCGATGTGGACGCCCTTGACGCCAAGCGCCTGCGCCAGCGCGCCCCATTCCGCCCGGGTCTTGGGCTCCGGCGTCTGCAGGCCGAGATCGGCCGCAAGGTTGAGCAGGCCCTGCTTCACCAACCAGGAGACCATGCCGGGATTGGCCCCGCAGCAGGAGACGGCCGTGGTCGTGCCGGCCGGGCGCGCGTGCTTGGCCGCGATGGTCGCCTCGCGCAGCGCATAGTTCGAGCGCGCCGCCGGTCCCTTGCTCGCGTCGAAATAGAAGCCGACCCAGGGTTCGTTGACGGTGTCGATATAGAGGGCGCCCAGTTCCGAGCAGAACTGCATGATGTCGAGCGAGGAGGTGTCGACGGAGAGATTGACGCAGAAACCCTGGCCGCCGCCCTCGGTCAGCAGCGGCTCCAGCATCTCGCGGTAGTTCTCGCGCGTGACCGCCTGCTGGATGAAGCGGATGCCGCGCTCGTCGAGCAGGGCCCGGTCGGCATCGTCGGGATCGATCACCACGAGGCGGGAGCGGTCGTACTCGAAATGCCGCTCGATCAGCGGCAGCGTGCCACGGCCGATCGACCCGAAGCCGATCATCACGATGGGGCCGGTGATCGTTGCATAGACGGGCCAGGTGGTCATCGGCAGGCGTCCTTCAGCGAGACGTTGAACAGGGTATGCGCGGCTCCTATGGCCGGAACGGCGACGCGTCAATGATCGCGGCCGCCTGTGTCATCCGCATAACGGATCGTTAGCCGGGCATCGGGCGGCGTGTCCCGCCATGCCGGCCTGCGCCGTCGCCCGACTGTCGCAGCCGGGATGAAAAGTTTCCGAATACTTAACAGATCAGGGTTTTGACGCCCGCTGTGACGCTCCGCGTCACGTCGGATTGACCCTCGATCGTCGTCACTGCCGGGATCGAACATCCCGGAGTCCGCCATGCGTTTTCTGATCGGCAGTTTCTGCAACGACGTTCTCGGCGGCGGGAATGGCAACGACATCCTGCTCGGCCTCTCCGGCAGCGACGTGCTCCAGGGCGGCCGCGGCAACGACATCCTGATCGGCGGCTCGGGCAGCGACCAGATTGTCGGCGGCGCCGGCAACGACCTGCTCCTCGGCAACAGCGGCAACGATCTGCTCGACGGCGGCGCGGGCAGCGACATTGTCGATGGCGGCAGCGGCGACGACATCGCGATCTACCGGATGAGCGAGAATCGCGGCGCGCGCGACGTCTATTCCGGCGGCTCGGGCAAGGATACGCTGCGGCTGGCCTTCACCGCCGCCGAATGGAACGACCCACGGGTGCGGCTCGAGGTCATCGCCTATGCCGCCTTTCAGGCCGCGCACACCAACCGGCGCGGCGAGGCCGACAACGACGCCTTCCGCTTCCAGAGCTTCGACCTGCGCGCCTCGGCCTTCGAGAAGCTCGAGGTCTATGTCGACGGCCGGCGCGTCGAGATCGGCGACGCGCCCGTGACCGCGCGCGACGATGCGGCCCAGGTCGGAGAGAACGGCAGCGTCGTGATCAACGTCGCCGGCAATGATTCGACGCCGGACGGAATCGGTGCGGTCACGCTGGTTTCGGGCCCGACCAAGGGCACAGTCACGCTGCGCGCCGACAAGACCTTCCTCTACACGCCGGGCGCCGCGATGAACGCGCTCGGCGCCGGCCAGCGCACGACCGATACCTTCACCTACCGCATCAGCGACCGCGACGGCGACAGCGGCGTGGCGACCGTCACGGTGACGATCATCGGCGAGAACGACGCGCCGACCGTCACCGTGGTCAATCCCGCGACCGATACTGAAGGCGATGCCGGCGCCTCCAACATCAAGACCATCGACCTGTTCCGCGACCTGACCATGGCGACCGACCCGGACCAGACCGACACGCCGGTCTTTCGCACGGGCTCGATCCTCGTGCAGGCCGGGCCCGGCTCGGCGACCGGCAACACGGCGCTGATCGCGGTCAATCAGACCACCGGCGTCATCAGCTACGACCGCGCCGCCTTCGACTTCCTGAACACCGGACAAAGCGCGATCTACCGGATCAGCTTCGACGTCCGCTCGGGCTCCGACACGGTCACGCGCATGGTGACGCTGAGCATCACCGGCATCACCGATGTCCCCGGCGACACCACGCCGCCGCCGGCTCCGACGCTGACGCTCACCGCCGCATCCGACAGCGGCGCGGCGGGCGACCGCCTCACCAACGACAATACTCCGACGCTGACAGGAACGGCCGAGGCCGGCGCGACCGTCACCATCCTGCGCAATGGCTCGGCCGTCTCGACGACCGTGGCTGCCGCCGATGGCGGTTGGGCCTTCACGAGCGCGGCGCTCGCGGATGGTGCTCATGCCTTCACCGCTTTCGCGACCGACGCAGCCGGCAATGCGGGACCGGCCTCCGCCGCCCTGACGCTGACGATCGACACGAGCGCGCCCGGCGCGCCGGTCATCGACCTGACGGCTGCCGAGGACAGCGGCGCATCCGGCAGCGACAACCTGACCAATCGGGCGAGCGTCACGCTTTCGGTCACAGCCGAGGTGGGTTCGACGGTTGTCCTGAACGGCCAGAGCGCCGTCGCGGCGGCCGGCGTGGCGACCTTCGTCGTGGCGCTCGTCGAGGGTTCGAACAGCTTCAGCGCCACCGCGACGGACGCCGCCGGCAATGTCAGCGCGGCCGGAATTCTCTTCATCACGCGCGACAGCGACGCCGATCTCGGCGACGACCTCGCTGTGACGCTGGGCGACGGCCTTATCAACGCCATGGAGCGCGCAGCGGTCGGCTTCACGCTCTCGGGGCTGGATGCGGACGCCGCGGCCACCGTCACCTTCACCAGCACGGGCGGCGGCGCGATCACGCGCACCTTGTCAGCAAACGGGACCGGAACGATCGACCTTTCGAGCCTCGGCGACGGCGCGATCGACGTCTCCGTCTCGGCCGGCGACGTTGCTGGCAACGTCGCGACCGGCGGGGGCGCAAGCGCGACCCTCGACACGCTGGCCCCCGACGCACCCGTCATCGATCTCGTGGCGACCGAAGACAGCGGCGCATCCAGCACCGACGACCTGACCAACCGGGCCAGCGTGACGCTCTCCGTGGCGGCCGAAGCCGGATCGACCGTGACCCTGAACGACGGCCAGAGCGCCATCGCGACGGCGGGCCTTGCCAGCTTCACCGTTAGGCTGTCGGAAGGCCTGAACGGCTTCAGCGCCACCGCGACCGACGCCGCCGGCAACACCAGCGCTGCCGGCACATTGACCGTCACGCGCGACAGCGACGCCGATCTCGGCGACGATCTCGCCGTCAGCCTGAACGACAGCCTGATCAACGCCGCCGAGCGCGCCGCCGTCGCCTTCACCCTGACGGGGCTCGACGCCGACGCGATCGCGTCCCTCACATTTTCCAGCTCCGGCGGCGGCAGCATGACCCGGACGCTGTCCGGAAACGGAACCGGCGCGATCGACCTGTCGTCCCTCGGCGATGGCGCGATCACCGTCTCGGTCGCAGCCAGCGACGCCGCCGGAAACACAGCGGCCGGCGACGGCGCATCGGCGACGCTCGACGCCACCGGCCCCGCGGCCCCCACGCTCGCCCTCGACGCGGGATCCGACACCGGCACGCCCGGCGACGGCGCGACGCTGGACACGACGCCGACCCTGACCGGCACGACCGAAGCCGGCGCGACGGTAACGATCCTGCGCGACGGGCTCAGCGTCGGCAGTGCGACCGCCGACGCCGCCGGTGGCTGGAGCTTCACCAGCGCCGCTCTGGCGAGCGGCCCCTACAGCTTCAGCGCGTTCGCCACCGACGCCGCCGGCAACGCCGGCGCGACCTCGGCTCCCTTCGCGCTGACGATCGAGGACGCGGCCCCGGCCGAGGTCTCGCTTGCGCTCTCGGCCTCGGACGAAGCCTCCGCGCCCGGCGACGACACGACCACCGGCAGCGTCGTCACCCTGGTCGGGGCCACGCAAGCCGGCGCGACCGTGACGCTCGGCTCCGGGCCGCAGGCGATGAGCACCATCGCCGACACGCAAGGGATGTTCCGCTTCGACGATGTCGCGCTGTCGCTGGGCGGCAACACCCTGACGGTTGCGGCCAGCCTCGACGGCCAGACCATCGCCACCGAGACCGTGACGCTGACGCGCGAGGCGGCCGCCGCCAATGCGCCAGACAATGCCGCCGTGAACTGGATCAGGATCGCGCTTGGGCTCGTCGCGGAGGAATCCTCGGCCCCGACCTATGCCTCGCGCGCGCTCGCGATGGAGAGCCTCGCCGTCTATAACATCATGGCCGCGATCGACGGCACGCCAGGCTACCTGATCAACGCGCAGGCCGCGCTCGGGGCCTCGGCTGAAGCCGCCGTCGCCAGGGCCGCCCACGATATCCTGAAGGCGCTCTATCCCGGCCAGAGCTTCGATCTCGCAGCCGAACTCGCCGAATCGCTCGCGCTCGTCACTGATGGCGAGAGCGAGGATGACGGCGTCGCGCTCGGCGCGGATATCGCCGCCCGCGTGCTGGCCCTGCGCCAGAACGACGGCTGGGACACAGTCGTCAACGACACCGGCAGCGACGCCGTCGGCAAATGGCAGCCGACGGCCCCCTTCTACGCACCGGGTCTCGATGCGCAGTGGGCGACGCTCGACACCTTCGCGCTCGACACGCCCGACCAGTTGCGGCCGGACGCGCCGCCGGATGTCCACAGCGACGCATTCCTGGCCGCCTACAATGAGGTCAAGGAACTCGGCGCATCGAACAGCGCGACGCGCACGCTCGACCAGGCCAACAGCGCCCGGTTCTGGGCGGCCGGCGTCGGCACCTACACCCCTCCCGGCATGTGGAACGACATCGCCGCCAAGCTGCTCGACGAGGGCTCTGTCGGCCTGTCCGCCACCGCAAAGCTGTTCGCCCAGCTCAACATCGCGATGGCGGACGCCGCGATCGCGGCGTGGGACGCGAAATATGTCTACGACTATGTCCGGCCGATCACGATCATCCGCGAGGCGCAGAACCTGAACGATGCGCGCTTCGAGGAGGATCGCGACTGGTTCCCGCTGATCCCGACCCCGCCCTTTCCGGAATATGTCTCGGGTCACTCCACCTTCAGCGCAGCAGCCGCGACCATCCTGACCGACTTCTTCGGAAATACGACCAGCTTCTCGATCACCTCGAAAAGCCTCGCCAACGGCACAATGCCGCGCGACTTCGACAGTTTCTGGGATGCGGCCTTCGAGGCCGGCGAGAGCCGCGTCTTCGGCGGCATCCACTACCGCTTCTCCAGCGAAGCCGGCTACGAGCTCGGCGGCTCGATCGGCGATCTCGTGCTGGCGGCTTTCGATGCGGCCAGCGACGCGATCGCGCCGCGCATCCTGCTGGCGCAGGAGCGCAACTTCGTCAGCGACGCGATTCCCGTCCTGACCGGCAGCGTGCTGGACAACGTTTCCGGCGTGACGGGCCTCAGCTATTCGCTCGACGGCGCGACCTTCGTCGCGCTGCCTTTCGCGGCCGACGGCTCGTTCTCGCTCGATCTCGCAGGTTTGCTCGCCGGCGAGCCGGACGGTCGACACAGCGTCAGCCTGCGCGCGCTGGACGCCGCCGGCAATCTCGGCACGGTCAACGCCTTCCAGTTCACGATCGCGACTAACCCGCCTGTGGCCAACCTCGCGCCCGAAAGCATCCAGCCGGACGAAGTCCTGCTGGCCGGCGAGCGCCTGACCGGGTCCGTGCCGCTGGTCGAGGGCAATGCGCTGGCCGCCCTGACCTATCGCTTCGACGACGGGCCGAGGACCAGCGTCGCCTTCGACGCAAGCAACGGCTTCGACCAGGCGCTCGACTTCAGCACCGTCGCGCCCGGCGCGCGCCAGCTCATCGTCGAGATCACCGACGCAGCCGGCAACGTCGCCGTCCAGAGCTACGACGTCACCGTGCCGACGCCGCCCTTCACCATCGTCGCGATCGAGCCCGAGGCGGACGAGATGCAGGTCGGCGTGACCTACCGGCCGCTGATCGAGTTCTCGCGCCCGGTCGATGCTAGCACCCTGACGGCATCGAGCTTTTACGCCACCGATTCCAGCGGTGCGGTCATTCCAGCGACGATCGTGCCCTTCGCCGACGGGCTCGGGGCCTGGCTGCTCTTCCAGGAGACGCTGCCGGGTTCGCAGGCGATCACGCTGCATATCGACGGCAGCGAGATCCGCTCGCTCGACGGAACCTTGCTCGATGCGGGCCTCACCGGCGCGGCCGGCTCGGACCTCACCCAGGTCTTCACCACGGTCTCGACCACGGGCGTTCCCGGCACGACCATCACCGGCTACGTGCTCGACCCCGGCGCCGACCGCGAGATGATGACGCCCGACGACGTCCGGGCCGGGCCGCTCGGCCTGAACAATTTCGCGACCAACACTTATCTGAGCAAGCTCGCGGGCGTGAAGGTCTATGTCATCGGCCAGGAGGACAAGGCCGTCTTCACCGACGCAAACGGCCTCTTCGTCCTCACCGACATGCCCGCCGGCAACGTCAAGCTCGTGGTCGACGGCCGCACCGCCACGCTGACGTCGGAGCAGGACGACGCCGACGTCTTCTTCCCCGAAATGGTGATGGACCTGACCATTCGTCCCGGCATCGTCAACACGGTGATGGGCTCGATGGGGCCCGCCGAAGCGCAGGAGTTCAACGCCGGCAATCTAGCCGTCTACCTGCCGCGCATCGACGAGGACATCTTCGTCGCTGTCGGCGCGGGCGCGCCGACCGTGGTGCAGGCCACGACCTCGGCCAACTCGTCGCTCACCGGCGACCAGCTTTCGCGCATGTCGCTGACGGTCGCGCCCGGCAGCGTCGTCGACGGCGCGGGCAACCCCGTCGCCGTCGAGGTCGGCATCGCCACCGTGCCGCCCTCCATGGTGATGGACATGCTGCCGGAGGGCGTGCTGCAGCACTCCTTCGACATCACCATCCAGGTCCGCGACGTCAATGGCGAGCCGATCGACGATCCCGTCTTCACCACGCCGGCCATCCTGGCGATGCCCAACACCTTCGGGCTCGCGCCGGGCGAAAAAACCTTCGTCCTCTCCTTCGACCACACCACCGGCCGCCTCGTCATCAACGGCACGGCGACGGTTTCGGCCGATGGACTGAGCATCGTCACCGACTCCGACAGCGGCATTCTTGCGCCCGGCTGGCACGGCATCGCGCCGGGCACGCGCGGCAGGGGCCAGATACTGGGCCCCTGCGACCCGCCGGGAACCGACGAGCGCAGCAAGGTCGGGGCGACGGCCGATGCGCTCTATACCGGCATGAACCAGGGGCTGAGCGACCTCAACGACATTTATGCGGTGGGCTCGGTCGTTGGTCTGCCCTCTACGCCGCTCGGCGCGGCGCTTTCCGGGAACGCGGCGGCGAATGACCTTGTCGCCGCCGGCGGCAAGCTCCAGGCGGCCAAGAACGCTTTCGACCGCAGCGACTACATCTCGGCTGCTGGTGAAGTCGTGCTTAGCGGAGTGGATGTGGTCAGCGCCGGATTCAACCTGCTCGGCAACGTGCCCGGCCCCGTCGGCCGCTGGGCCAGCGGGCTTGGTCTGGCGGTGGGCAAGGCGCGCACATACGGCGATTCGGGAAGCCTCTATGTCGACAGCTACAGTCAGAAGCTCACCGAGCTGAAAACGACGGTGGAAGCCTCGAAGGCTGCGCTGCAATGGACGCCGCCGCCCCAGCCGCCGGGACGTCAGGCGCAGGTCGAGGCCAATTTCGCGCGTTACGAGATGGCGCGCACCCGCTATGTCGAGGAGTCCCAGCGCCAGGAGCCGATTCTCGAGCGCATCGAGCAGACCTATGAGGAGGTTGTCGAATTCCTCGAGATCATCGACGGCGGCGTTTTCGGCGGCGGCGGCGACCTGCCCTTCGACGGACCCGGGCCGGAAGCGGAGCGCATCGAGGAACTGCTCGACAGCGTCATCGAGTTTAGCGACGCGCTGAACGATTTGCTCTCGGTCGAGACGATCCTCGAATACCAGTTCCTCTACGAACTGCGCGAAGAGTATCTGCTCGCTTTGCAGCAGGTCGTCGAGGATACGGTTGCCGAGGTCTCGGTCGCACTGCCGGTGATGGCGGTCCAGATGGGCATCGCCAATGGCGGCGTCAGCAACGGCGGCTCGGGGGCGATCGCGACGGCTCCGTTCTCGAACCAGGCGCAACAGGCCGAGGTTTCGACCGTCAGCTACGGCCAGACGCTCTACTACGTCCTGAAGAACGTAGAGACCGGCACCGAACTGCGCGGCACGATCAACCCGATGCTCGGCATCAACCAGTTCCTCGCACCCGACACGCTCTATCTCCTGACGGTTTATGATCCGGTCAGCCGCGACATCGGCGAGGTCGGCTTCCGCAGCAGGCCGACCGGCCAGATCACCGACATCCCCGACGTGCTGCTGGTCGACCAGACCGCCCCCGTCGGCGTCAGCGGCTTCACGGCGCGCGCCGCCTATGTTCTAGGCATCAATCCCAATATCCGCGACAACTTCATTGCCGGCGTGCAGGACGAGGCCGCCTTGCTCGGCGGCTTCGCCAACACGCCCGCGCTCGCGAACACGACCGGCGTCATCGGCGCGGTCGCCCTGCAGGGCGATGCGAAGGCGGTCGTAGTCGAATCCGACGGCGTCAATGGCGGCCGCCTGACGGCATACGTCGCGACCGGCGACTACGGTCTGGCGCTGGTCAACGTCTCCGATCCGCGCGCGCCCTCCATCCTGAGCCAGCTCGACCTTGCCGGCGCCGCGACCGATGTCGCGGTCGACGGCGCGACGAACCTCGTCGCCGTCGCCACCGGCGCGACCGGCGTCGCGATCATCGACGCCACGCTCGCCAATGCGCCCCGTCTCGTGCGCACGCTCGCCGTCTCCGCGACGCAGGTCGAGATCTTCGACGGGCTGGCCTATGTCGTCAGCGGCGGCATCGTCTCGGCCTATGATCTGGCGACAGGCCAGCAGGTCAAGGGGCTGCTGCTGCCGGGAGCCAACTACCCGGTCACGGGCCTCGCCATCGAGAACGGCAAGCTGTTCGCGCTCGAATACAATCCGGGATTCGGGCCTCGCCTGACCATCATCGACATCGCCTCGCCGGCCCTGTCGGTGATCAGCACGCTGCAACTGCCCTTCGCCGCGAGCGGGACGGACGGCGTCGCCAGCGGCCTGCTGACCGTGAGCGGCGGCATCGCCTATCTTCCGGCCGGAGCGGGCGGTGGGCTCGGCGCCGTCGGCGGCTATGCGACAGTGAACGTCGCCGATCCTTCGGCACCCTTCCTCGTCAGCGCGCCCGACGAGGAGGGCATCGCCGGCGGGGCGCTCGCGCTCAACGGCTCCGGCAGAGCGCTCACCGTGCAGCGCCTGAACACGACCGACGGGACCGTCAACGCCGACCGCAACATCGTCGATGTGGTCGATGCGACGAGCCCGGCCAATACCGGCGTCCTGATCAACCGCATCGTTCTGCCGGACAACGCGGTGCCCGCCGCGATCGCGATCGCCGGAGGCAACGCCTTCGTCGCGACCAGCGACGGTCTCTCGGTGGTGCAATATCTCCCGATCGACCGGCTTGGCCTCGCCCCGACCGTGCAGTTCACGACGAACCTCGTCGATGGCGACGGGCTGACGCCAGGCATCCAGGCCAGCGCTCGTGAGGCGACCCGCGTCAGCTTCGACCTGAGCGTCTTCGACGACGTGCAGGTGCGCAGCGTCGAGCTTCTCGTCAATGGCAGGGTAACGATCACCGACCTGTCCGTGCCGCTCTCGCTGTCGACGATCCTGCCGACGATCGCCGCCAATGGCGGACCGACGGTCACGCTGGCGCTGCGCGCCACCGACACCGGCGGCAACGTCACGACGCTCGATCCGATCACCGTGACGCTGACGCAGGACTTGACGCCGTTCAACCTGATCAACGTGACGCCGGACGATCAGGAAACCGTCGGCCTCACCCGCAAGGTCTCCTATCTCTTCTCCAAGGCGCTCGACCCGACCAGCGTGACGCTGGCCAATTTCATCCTGAAGACGGAAGCTGGCGACGTCGTGCAGGCGACCGGGATCGCGCTGCGCGAGAACGGCACGCGCGTCGAGATCAGCTACGACGCCCTGCCGCTCGGGCGCTATATCGGCACGGTCAAGGCGCCGCTGGTGCGCGACCTGACTGGGCAAGCGCTCGCCACGGTCGATTTCGTCGGCACGGCGAACTTCACCGTCGCCGCGTTCGACAACAGCTGGATCGGCAGCATCGTCGGCGACTGGACGGTCGCGACGAACTGGAGCGATGGCGCGTCGCCCGACGCGACCGACAGCGTCTTCATCCAGACCGTTCCCGGCGGCGCGATCAATTTCGACCAGACCGCCAATTTCGGCACAGCGATCGTCGAGAGCCTGACCTTGGCTGGCCGGGGCTCGCTGGTCTATGACAGCGCGCCGACCGTGGGTGGCCGCCCGTTCCGCGGTATCGAGACCAGCTCCCTGTCGAATGACGGGCTGATCGACATCGGCAAGTTCGGCGCCCTGACGGTCAGGGGCGACCTGCACAACGAGGGCGTGATCCGGCTTTCAGCCACGGCGACGAACGTGCCGGGCACCTTCGGCGGGTCGATCGGCCGGCTCGTGCTCGGCGCGGGCGACGTGACGATCGACGGCGGCGGCGTGATCGAGATGGGCAACGATCCGGCCTCGGTCCTGACCGCCGCACAACTCGCCGGCCGGCGCAAGGGCGAGCAGGATCTCGGCTTCTACGATGCCGGCATTCCCGCGGTCGTCACCAATCTCGACAACACCATCCGCGGCGGCGGCGAGATCACCGGCGAGATGACGCTGATCAACGGCGCGGCCGGCGTCATCGAGTCGACCATCGACAAGCGGCTGACGCTCTCGACCTACATTTTCAACATCAGCGACTTCGGCGGTGTCGTCTTCTACGAGCGCGGCCTGATCGAGAATGACGGCGTCATCCGCGCAACGGCGTCGAGCACGCTCAAGATCGACAACGTCAATCTCCAGAACCAGGACGGCGCGATCCGGGCCGATGGCGAGAATTCGCTGGTCTGGTTCGAGTTCAACCCGATCGTCGATGGCGGCCTGATCGAAGCCCGGGGCAGTGGCGCGTTCCTGCTGTCCTATGGCGCGACGCTGCGCAACCTGACGATCGACAACAGCCAGGGCGCCAACCTCCTCCTCGTCTCGCGCAACACGGAGACCAGCAACAGCCAGGCCACGAGCCTCGAGAACGTCACGCTGCGCGGCGACATCAATGTCTCGCCGCCTGACTCCGCCGGCGCCACGCTCGCGCTGAAGGGCGAGATCGTGATCGAGGGCGCCGACAGCGAGATCATCCTGTTCGACGGCGCATCGACTCCCGCGCGCCTCCTTGTCGCAGGCGACACGCGCGTCAGCGGCGGCGGCGTCATCACAATCATCGACGGCGGCGTCGGCCACGAGATCGTCTCGGGCGCGGCCGTCCAGTATCCCTTCGCCGACCCCGACAACCCGACCGGAGAACCCGGCCAGCCTGACGCGATCGATCTGGTCAACGTCGATGCGAAGTTCCGCTGGGCCGGCACGATCAAGCCGTTCTATGATCTCACCGACGTCGAGTTTTACGATGCGTTCGGCAACTACCAGAGCGTCCAGCGCCCGCAGACCGCGCCGCTGCATATCGTCAACTACGCCGCCGGCACGATCGAGAGCTATCTCAACATCGGAGGCGGTCCGCGCCCGCTGATCCTCGACGGCTTCCAGGGCGGCCCGCCGACGCTGGCGGGCAACTACAACATCTCCAGTGCTGGCCTGATCCGCGCCCAGAACGCCGTCGGGCTGGAAATTCGCAATTCAACCGTCCAGCAATATGTCGATCCCTTCGAGAATCCGACGCAGGCCGGGCTCTTCGGAACGCTGGCCGCGGACGGTTTCGACTCCGACGTCACGCTCGACAACGCCACAGTTGTGGGTGGCCGCATCGAGGCGATCAGCGGTGGCGACATCATCGTCAGCGATGAAGGCTTCGCTGGACGCGGCGCGGTCTTCCAGAGCACTGCGATCCAGATCGACCAGGACAGCACGCTCCGGATCGAAAACAACGCGCAGCTCGACATCTCCGCTTTTTTGTTTGGCAGAACGGAAACCGAGCTGCGCAATGACGGCACGATCGCGATCATCTCCGGAGGCGGCAACGATGCGCGCCTCACCGTGGGCGGCGAGTTCGGTGGCGACCTCACCATCACAAGCGACGATTTCGGCGAGATCATCCTGCGCGATGCCAGCGGCTCGGGCCTGCGCGGCTCGCTCGGCAACGGCTATGGCGGCGGCGAGCGGCTGAGGATCGTCAACCAGAGCGTCGTCGGCGACGGCGATTTCGCCGTCGATATGGAACTGCGGGTCGAAGGCGGGCAAGGCCTGCGCCTGTCGGCCGACGTCGGCGGCCTGATCGATGTGAGAAGCTATTTCGTCAGCGTGGCCGCGTTCAGCCAGATCATCGCGGAGGGCGGGATGGTCGAGATCGACGGCACGGTCGACAATTACGGCGTGATCGACGCTTACGCCGGCTCGCTGCGCTTCACCGGCGCGGTGCAGGGCGGCGGCACCACGATCACGCGCGGCGAGGATACGCTGGTCACGGTCGACGGCGCAGCCTCGGGCTCCTTCCAGCTCTACAATAGCGGCGATTTCGTCTTCAACGGCAGTTTCGACGGAGCGATCGCATTCGGCGTCGATGACGAATTCGCCCAGTTCAACGGCGACTCGACCGTTGTCCTCGACGATCTGACGAACTTCAACGCCTTCGTCTCCGGTTTCTCGGCCGGAGACGTCGTCGCCTTCCGCGACATCGACGAGGCGACGGGCTTCTTCACCATCTTCGACGATGGGGCCAACTTCATCGTCGAGGTTGGCGATCAGGACGACTTCGTCACCCTGACCTTTCAGAACAGCTTCGACATCAACAGCCTCAGCCTCGAGGCGCTGAACGGCGAGGGCTTCCGCTCGCTGGTTCTGATCTGAACCTCAGGCGCGATGCGGCCTCAAACGAAGCCGCACTGCGTCCGCAGACCGGCCTGCCGCTCTCCGCAGAGCAGGCCGAGCAGCGCCTGCGCCGCGGCCGGCGGAGCGGAGCAGCCGGCGAGGATACCTGCCGTATAAAGCGTCGTCAGATCGAACCCCGGCGGCAGCGCCATCACCAGCATGACGCCCGGCGTCGCCAGGATCTCGGTGACCTGCGTGCAGCCGATCGGCCGCTGCTCCGGCGCGCGCGCCAGCGCCGCCATCGCGGCCGCGCCATTGGGGAAGGTCCGCAACCGGGCCGCGACCTCCTCAAAAATGCCGAGCCGCCTCATGACGCCGGCGAAATGGATACCGGCCGTCGATTGCTCCGCATCGGGCATGTAGATCGCATCCGATGCCAGCAGCGTCGCCTTGAGCGCTTCGCCATCGGTGACGATGGGCGCGCGGTCGGCGTTGCGGACCGCAATCGCGGTCTCGACGCCGCCGATCGCGGCGAGCGACTCCGGTGCGACGAAGCCGCTTTGCGCCAGCGCCTGCATGATGGCGTCGGTCAGGATCGCGACATCGGCCGGTTCGCCGGCCTCCAGCCGGGCGCGCATCGCGCCAACCGCGCCGAAATTGCCTGCGATGCCGAAGCCCGTCGCGGCGGTGAAATCCGGTTCGAGCGCCCTGACCAGCCCTTGAGCCGCGCCGCCGCTGAAAATCCTGAGTGCCTGCAACGCCTACTCCATCGCCGATATGATGCGCTCGCGCGTGATCGGCATCCGCCGGACCCTGACGCCGAGCGCGCTGTGTACCGCATTGGCCAGCGCGGCGGCTGTGGGCCCCTGCGCCGCCTCGCCCGCGCCGAGCGGCGGATGGTCCGCGCCGGGCATGATCTCGACGGAAACCGCCGGCACCTCGCTGAAGCGCAGGATCGGATAGCTTTCCCACGAGGCGCTGGTGACCTCCTCGCGCGTGAAGGCGACCGCCTCCTTCAGCGTCCAGCTCACCGCCTGGATCGCCCCGCCCTCGATCTGATTGACGACGCCGTCGGGATTGATCGCCTCGCCGACATCGACCGCGATCCAGAGTTGCGTCGCGCGCGGCTCTGCCTCGACATCGATCTCGGCGACGACCGCGCACCACGCCCCGGTGTTTTTGTAGCGGGCAAGCGCCAGACCGCGTCCGCGTCCCTCGGGAATCGTGGCGCGGCCCCATTCAGCCATCGCGGCGGCCCGCCCCAGCACGGCCCGCGCGCGAGGCTCCGCGAGATGGCGCAGGCGGAAGGCGAGCGGGTCGTCTCCGGCGTCGAGCGCGAGTTCGTCCATGAAGGATTCGATCGCGAAGACATTCCCGAATGCGCCGAGCGCGCGCATCGAGGAGGTGCGCAGAGGCATCTCCGTGACGCGGTTCTTGGCGATGGTCCAGCGCGGAAAGTCATAGAGCGGCACGGCGTTGCGTTGCGCCCCGCCGCCGCCCGCCAAAGGCGGGTCCTGCGCGATGTAGCGCGGGAACGGCCTTTCGAGATCGAAGGAGGCGAGCAGGGCCGGACTCGTGGCGCGGCCGGGCCGCCCGACATAGCCATTGCTCCAGATCGTGTGACGCCAGTCGACCGGATCGCCGGCCTCGTCGAGGTCGGCGCTGATCTCGATCGCCATGCCCGCCCCGAAGGGCGCGCAGGCCAGTTCGTCGGCGCGCGACCAGCGAACGCGCACGGGCTGACCAGAGACGGCGCGGGCCAGTAGCGCCGCATCGAGTGCGACGTCGTCGGCCCCGTTATGACCGTAGCAGCCCGCGCCCTCGGCATGGGTGACCCTGATCGTCTCGGGGTCGAGCCCGAAGACCAGCGCCAGATCGGCGCGCAGGTTGAAGACGCCCTGGCTATGCGTCAGCACCTGCAGCGCGTCACCGGCCCAATGCGCGATGGCGCAGGAGGGTGCGATCGAGGCATGAGCGAGGAACTGCTTTTCGTATTGGCGCGTGATCGTGCGGGCGGCGGGCGGCGCGACCTCGCCGCGCGTATCGACGACCGAGGCCTCCGCCGGCTGGCTTTTCAGCCAACCCGGCAGGTCGTGCGGATCGGGCAGCGCGAATCCGTCGCTCCAGCGCGCGGCGGACGCCAGCCGCGCCAGTGCGGCGTCGGCCTGCGCTTCCGTTTCGCAAACGACGCCGAGGAAGCTGCCGTCGCGAACGGTCGCGCGCAGCCCCGTCAAGCCGGCAAGCCGCGCCTCGTCCAGCCCCTCCAGCACCGCGCCAGGGCGCGGCGGCCGCAGCACCCGGCCATGCAGCATGCCCGGCAGCACGAGATCATGAATGAAGGGCCGAGCCGCGAAGACCTTGCCGGGAACATCGATGCGCGGCGTCGAGCGGCCGGCGAGCCGGCGCTGCCATGGCGGCTTGGGCGTGATGGCGGGATCGGCCTCGCAGGCGAGCGAGACGGCGTCCGCGAGTTCCCAGTAGCTCGTGGCGAGGTTGCCCGGGCCGGCGATGACGCCATCCTCGATACTGAGCGCCTCGGCCACGACGGAAAACTGCCGTGCGGCCTCCGCAAGAAACAGGCTCCTCGCCTGCGCTGCCACCAGCCGCACCGACTGGCCGCAATCGGAGACCGAAAGGCTGCCGGAGGTGACGCCCTCGTTGGGGCTTACCGCCGTGCCTGCCGGCACGAGCCGGACGCGCTCGGGCGCGATGTCGAGTTCGTCGGCGCAGATCTGGACGAGCGCCGTGAGAATGCCCTGCCCGATTTCGACCTTGCCGGGCGAGAGCGTGACATGGCCTTCTGGCGACACGGAGAGCCAGCGGTCGAGCCGTGGGTTCGCGCGCAGGCTGGCGGGAAGGCCTTCCACGATCTTGGCGGCCGCGCTCATGCGGCCTGCGCCCGCATCGCGGCGGCCGCGCGCGCGACGGCCCGGACGATCCGGTTATGCGCGCCGCAGCGGCATAGATGCGGATCGAGCGCGGCGCGGATCGCCGCATCGTCGGGATCGTCGTCGTTAGCCAGCAAGACCGCAGCGCCGATCATGATGCCGGAGATACAGTAGCCGCATTGCATCGCCTGCTCGGCGATCAGCGCGGACTGGATCGGATGTGGGGCCTCGGGCGTCCCAAGCCCTTCGACGGTGACGATCGCCTTGCCCTCGACCGACCAGAGCGGCGTGTTGCAGGCCGGCACGGGGTGGCCGTCGACAAGCACGCGGCAGCTTCCGCACAACCCCTCGCCGCAGCCGAAGCGGGCCGCCTTCAGGCCGAGTTCCTCCCGCAGCACGTCGAGCAGCAGCGCATCGGGCGGGGATGCGACGGCCCGGACCTCGCCATTGACGATCAGGGTCAGGCCGTCGCTCATCTGCGTCAGTTCACCTTGATCTGGGCCGTCTCGATGACGCGGGCCCATTTGACGATGTCGGCCTTGATGAATTCCCCGAACTGCGCCGGGCTCATATCCATCGCGACGGTGCCCTGCCTGGCATAGGCCTCCTTCACCTCGGGCCGATTCTGCGCCGCGCGCACGGCGGCGTTGAGCTGGTCGACGATGGCTTGCGGCGTGCCGGCAGGCGCCATCAGGCCGAGCCAGATCGTCGCCTCGTAGTCCTTCAAGCCCGCCTCGGCGGCGGTCGGCACGTCGGGCAGCAGCGCGGAGCGGGCAGCGCCGGTGACGGCGAGCGCACGGACCTGGCCCGCCGCGATGCTCGGCGCGGTCGTCGTCACCGAATCGATCATCATCTGGACATGGCCGCCGATGACGTTGCTGCGGGCCTCGCCGCTGCCGCGATGGGGCACATGGACGATGTCGGTGCCACTGAGCGCCTTGAAGCTTTCGCCGGCGAGATGATAGGGCGTGCCGACACCCGAGGAGGCGTAGTTGAGCTGCTTCGGCTTGCTCTTGGCGAGCGCGATGAACTCGGCAAGCGTCTTCGCCTCCACCGCCGGATGCACCACCAGCACGAGATCGGCGGCGTTGACCGGTGCGATCGGCGCGAAGTCGGTGGTCAGCTTGTAGGCCTTGGCCGGCACCAGCGTCTCATTGGCGGTGTGGGTGTTCGACATCATCAGCAGCGTGTAGCCGTCGGGCGCGGCGCGCGCCGCCTCGACGGTGCCGATGACCGCGCCGGCGCCGGGCTTGTTCTCGATCACGAAGGGCTGCTTCAGCGCCTCCTGCAACTGCTGGCCGATGGCGCGGGCGTAGATGTCGGCCGGCCCGCCCGCGCCGAACGGCACGATGATCCGGACGGGCTTGTTCGGATAGGCCTGCGCCAGCGCCGCACCCGACAGGGCGAGCGAAGCCGCGACGGCGAGGCCGGCCAGTTTTCCAATATGTTTTGCAAGACCCATGATGGTTTCTCCCCGTTGATCGGCCGCTCGGGCGGCGCTTGTTCAGGCAATCTTGTTTTCGAGCACGCCGATGCCGGCGATCTCGATCTTGACCACGTCCCCCGCGACCAGGAATTTCGGCGGCGTGAAGCCGATGCCGACGCCGACCGGCGTGCCGGTGGCGATGATGTCGCCGGGCTCCAGCGTGATGTAGGCGGAGATCGTCGAGATCAGCGTCGGGATGTCGAAGATCAGATCGGCGACAGTCGCGTCCTGCCGCAACTCGTCATTGACCCAGGTCCTCAAGCTGAGCTTGCGCGGATCGGGCGCTTCGTCGGCGGTCATCACGGCCGGACCCATCGGGCAGAAGCCGTCAATGCCCTTGCCGAGCACCCATTGCCGGTGCTTCTGCTGCAGCAGCCGCGAGGTCACGTCGTTGACGATGGTGTAGCCGAAGACATGGTCGAGCGCCCGGTCCTTCGCGATGCCGCGCCCGCCCGTCCCGATCACCACGGCGAGTTCGCCCTCGTAATCGACCGAATTCGTCGTATCGAGATGGCCGGGGATGGCGTCGCCCGGCCCGATCACGGCCGAGGGCGGCTTGGTGAAGACGACGGGCGCTTCCGGCACGACCTCCTTGGCTGTCGAGTCGAACCCGCTCTTGGCGAATTCGGCGGCATGCTCGTGATAGTTCTTGCCGACGCAGAAGACGTTTCGCGCCGGGCGGGGGAACGGGGCGAGCAGGGTCACCGCGCCGAGCGCGAGCCTGGGGGCGGCGGCCGCCCATTTGGTCAACCGCGCGACGCCATCCGCGCCGAGCGCGCAGGCTTCCGCCATTGTCCTCGGCGCGCCTTCGACCTGCGAAAGATCGCTCACGGCGTCTCCGTCCAGCACGCCGAGATGGCCATTTTTATTTTTTTTATCAGCAGCTTGGCGGAAGGTGACGAGCTTCATGATCTGGACCTGTCAGGCAGGAGGCGGCAATCGCCGGGCTCCATAGGCGTAATCCAGCACGGATAAATCTGTCAACCAATCTCAAAATTGGTTGATCAATACGCTCTAAACGTAACCTCGTCGATGGCTCGATCCTACCTTGTCATTCCGGGTTCTTCGCTCCGCGAAGCCCCGGAATGACAAGCCGTCGATCATACGCCGCGCCGTGATCAGCGCCCCAGCAGATTGCTGCGGACGCGTTCAAGATGCCCGAGCAGCGCGGCCTCCGCCTTCCCTACGTCGCGCGCCTGCAGCGCCGCGACGATGGCGTGATGCTCGCGCCGGTAATGCTCGCGGCGCTCGGCGCTCAGGCTGCGCCGCTTCAGTTCGCCCCACTCGGTCAGGTCGCGGGCGCGGGTGATCATGGCGTAGAGCTCGATCACCAGCCGGTTATGCGTCGATTTCGCGATCGCCTGATGCAGGGCCGCATCCCAGTGCTCGAACGCCTCGAAGCTGTCGGCCGCGTCGCCCTCCCGGATGCACTCGTCGAATCGAGCGAAATCGGACTGGTCGGCATTGATCGCCGCAAGCTGCGCCAGTTGCGGCTCCAGCAGCAGGCGCGCCTCCATGATCTCGGCCGGGCTCGCCGCCGGCAGGCCGGGTGTCGCGTCATTGGCGGCCTGCGCCGGCTCGAGCTCCCGGACATAGGTGCCGCTGCCGATGATCCGCGTCACCGCGCCGCCGCTTTCCAGCACCGCCAGCGCATCGCGCACCGCCGAACGCGGCACGCCGAGCTGTTCCGACAGGGCCCGCTCGGTCGGCAGCTTGCCATTGGCGCGCCAGGCCCCGGAGCGGATGCCGCCGATGATGAAGTCCCGGACCCGCTGGTCGTGCCGTATGCTCGTGCTCATGCCGCGCCGTTCGATTCTGTCGTCGCCCTGCTGCAACCGCGATTGGTTTACCAATTTCGGTCGCCAAGACAAGCACTTTCTGGCGAATTCCCCGGCGCGCCGTCATGGCCGGCCCTGTGCAGCCTTGCGACAACGAATTGGTTGACAGCTCGCAAACCAATGGTCACGTTTGGAACCAACGAGGCGCGGTAACGCGTCCGGCCAGGGAAACGTCCCAAGGAAACGCCCGATGACATCCGCACCGCGCTGCGTCCGCAGCGCCACCATAGCGTTGCGCCCGTGAGCCAGGCGACCATGGGCCCGGCGACGATGCCCGATGCCGGTGCGACGCGCCGCCCGGCCGGCCTGTCGTCCGCCCGGCCGCCCTCCCGGCTGGCGCGCATCTTCAGTCTCGAACGGATCGTCATGGGCGCGGCGATCGCGGCCCTGTTCATCCTCGTCGTCTTCCCGCTCTGCTTCCTGCTGATCGGCAGCGTCTGGAGCGAGGGCCGCTTCACGCTTGAATATTTCCGCGAGGCGCTGACCGGCCGGCTTTATCTGCAGGCGCTGCTCAACTCGCTGATGCTGGGGGCCTGGACCGGGCTGTTCAGCCTGCTGCTCGGCCTGCCGCTGGCCTGGGCCGTCGCGCGCACCAACGTGCCGGGCAAGGGCCTGATCACGCTGACGGCCAACCTGTCCTATCTCTCGCCGCCCTTCCTGACCGCGATCGCCTTCGTCAATCTGTTCGGCCCCAATGCCGGGCTGATCAACGCCTTCTTCCGCGATATGGTCGGTGCTCCGTGGCTGGGCTTCAACATTTTTTCGATGCCGGGCCTCGTGCTGGTCACGGTGCTGCACACCTTTCCATATGTCTTCCTGCTGGCGTCGAGCGCGCTGCAATCGGTCGACGCGTCGTATGAGGAAGCGGCGCAGATCCTCGGCGCGAGCAAATTCCGGACCGTGCTCTCGATCACGACGCCGCTGGTCATGCCGGCGATCCTGTCGGGCGTGCTGCTCGCCTTCGTCAACGCCATCGCGCTGTTCGGCTCGCAGGCGATCATCGGGTTGCCGGGCCGGATCGTGACGCTGCCGACGCGGATCTACTCGTTGTTCGACTTTCCGGCGCAGTATGCGCTGGCCTCGGCGCTGTCGCTGCTCTTCGTGGTGATCACGGTGGCGGCGCTCTACATCCAGCGCGCCTATCTCGCCAAGCGCTCCTTCGTCACGCTCGGCGGCAAGGGGGCGAGGCCGCAGCTCATGGATCTCGGCTGGGCGAAATGGCCGCTGTTCGGCTTCTGCGTGGTGGTCTTCTTCGTCTCGATCATCCTGCCCTACGCCACGCTGATCGCGGTCTCGATCTCCAAATCCTGGGGCCTGAACTTCTGGCAGGGGCTGACGCTGGAGCATTACCGCTTCGTGCTGTTCGACTACGACGTGACGCAGCGGGCCATCGTCAATTCGCTGGGCCTCGCCATCGTCGCCGCCACCATCGCGGTGTTTCTGGGCGCGATCATCGGCTGGATCGACATCCGCACCCAGATTCCGGGGCGAAAATTCCTGGACTACGCCGCGCTGGTGCCGCTCGGCCTGCCCGGCATCGTCATGGCGGTGGCGCTGATCCAGTTCTGGCTGACCATGCCGATCGCGCTCTACGGTACGCTGACGATCCTGCTGCTGGCCTATGTCGGGCGCTATATCCCGCTCGGCGTCCGCGCCGCCAACACCTCGCTGCGCCAGATCGACCCGACGCTCGAGGAAAGCGCCCGCATCCTCGGCGCGAGCTGGGGCCATACGCTGAAAGAGATCACCCTGCCCTTGATGCGGCCCGGCCTCTTTGCCGGCTGGCTGCTCGTCTTCGTGCCGGTGATCCAGGAGTTGTCCGCCTCGATCCTGCTGTTCTCGTCGAGCTCGATGACCCTCGCAGTCGCGATCTACAACCTCTACGAGACCGGTTACACCGAGCCCGTCGCCGCGCTCGCCATGACCAATATGGCGATCATCACCGTCGTCATCATCATCGCCCGCAAGATCGGCGGCGGCCAGATCGGCCGCAAGGAAAACGAGAAGCCGGGCGACGGCGTCCCGCAGGGAGGAACCGCCTGATGGCCGGCATCACGATCCAGAACCTGTCGAAAAGCTATGGCGGACGTCACGTCCAGATGGCGGCGCTGTCGGAGTTGAACCTGAACATCGCCGACAACCAGTTCATCACGCTGCTCGGCCCCTCCGGCTGCGGCAAGACCACGACCTTGCGCTGCATCGCCGGCTATGTGACCCCCGACACGGGCTCGATCCATGTCGACGACCGGCTTTTGTCGTCGCCGCAGGGCGTCGTCTCGCCCGAGGCGCGCGGCATGGGCATGGTCTTCCAGAACTACGCCGTCTGGCCGCACAAGACCGTGCATGAAAACATCGCGTTCGGGCTCAAGCTGCGGAAGCTCTCGGCCCAGCAGGTTCGCGACAAGGTCGAGCAGGCGCTGGTTCTGGTGAACCTGAAGGGGCTGGAGGCGCGCTACCCCAACGAGCTTTCCGGCGGCCAGCAGCAGCGCGTGGCGCTGGCGCGGTCGCTGGTGGTCGAGCCCGATATCCTGCTTCTCGACGAGCCGCTCTCCAACCTCGACGCGAAATTGCGCGAAAAGATGCGCTCCGAACTCAAGCAGCTTCAGCGCCGCACCGGCATCACCTTCATCTATGTGACCCATGACCAGTCAGAGGCGCTGGCGCTGTCGGACCAGATCGCGGTGATGCATGGCGGGCGCTTACAGCAGTTCGGTTCGCCCTTCGAGGTCTACACGAAACCGTCGAACCGCATCGTCGCCGATTTCATGGGGCTGGTGAATTTCGTGCCCGGCCGCGTCGCTGCGATCGACGCAGGACAGGCGATAATCGAGGGCGAGGGCGGGCTCAGGCTGCAGGCCGCCGCGCCGACCGGCGCTGCGCCCGGTGCGCCGGTCGACATCGCAGTGCGTCCCGAGAACATAACCCTCGCCGCTGGCGGTGGGACGCCGGGCGCGGGCGTCATCCGCGAGCGCGTCTTCCTCGGCAATATCTGCGAATACACGGTCGCGCTGCCCGGCGGCGCGTCGCTTCGCGTCCAGACCCATCCGCTGCAGCAGTTCTCGGAGGGCGAGGCGGTAACCGTCACGGTCGACGCCAGCCAGTGCAGCATCTTTCCGCGCGAGGTCGCCCAGTCCGACCGCGCAGCCGCCTGATCAGGAGATTTTTGGCATGAACCAGCATGTGACGCCCGCGACGGTCCAGTCGCAGGAGCATTGGACCAAGAAGGGCACCGACGTCGATCTCTTCCTGTTCGAGAAGTTCGTCGACAAACCGACCGACGAGAAGGGCACGATCCTGTTCGTCCACGGCTCGTCCATGGCCTCGCAGCCGACCTTCGATCTGCATGTGCCCGGCCGGCCCGATTCCTCGGTGATGGACTGGTTCGCCAAGCAGGGTTACGACTGCTGGTGCGTCGACATGGAGGGCTATGGCCGCTCCACCAAGACGCGCGACATCACCAGCAACATCGCCGACGGCGCCGACGATCTGGAGGCTGCCGCCGATTACATCATGAAGACGCGAGGCAACGGCCCGTTCTTCATGTACGGCATCTCGTCTGGCGCATTGCGGGCGGCGGCCTTCGCCGAGCGCCGGCCCCATCAGGTGCGCCGGCTGGCGCTCGACGCCTTCGTCTGGACCGGCGAGGGCGCGCCGACGCTGGAGGAGCGCAAGAAGAAGCTGCCGCAGTTCCAGGCGATGAAGCGCCGGCCGATCGACCGCGCCTTCGTGCATTCGATCTTCAACCGCGACCATCCCGGCACCGCCGACCACGCCACCGTCGAGGCCTTCGCCGACGCGATCCTGGCGCTCGACGATTCGATGCCGACGGGAACTTACGTCGACATGTGCTCGCGCCTGCCGCTCACTGACCCGGCCAAGCTGACTATGCCGACGCTGATCATGCGCGGCGAATATGACGGCATCGCCGCCTTTGACGATCTGGCGAAATTCTTCGCGGCGCTGCCCAATCCCGACAAGCAATTCATCGTGATGAAGGGCATCTCGCACGCCTCGTTCCAGCAGAAGAACTACATGATGTGCTATCACATCCTGCGCAGCTTCTTCGAACAACCGGAGCCGATCTATACGGGGGATTGAACTGACTACCACCCACCGCCTCATCCTGAGGAGCCGCGCTAGCGGCGTCTCGAAGGATGCTCCAGGAGGCTCTGGAAACATCTGGAGCATCCTTCGAGACGCAGGCTTTGCCTGCTCCTCAGGATGAGGGCGGAGAGTGGGACCAACCACAAGCGGCGAGCGGGGAGCCAACCCGGCCGTCGCCCCTCATGCACAACCGATCTGGGAGGATCGCCATGAACACGCCGATGCTGATGAAAGTCACCCTCGCCGCCGCGATGACGGTCGCGCTGTCCGGCTACGCCCTCGCGCAGGACAAGGCCGATGTCGAGGCTGCGAAGAAGGAGGGCAAGGTCGTCTGGTACACCTCGACCCCGGTCGAGACCGGCCAGAAGATCGCCAAGATGTTCGAGGCGAAATACGGCGTGAAGGTTGAGATGTTCCGCTCGGGCGGCTCGGCAATCCTGCGCCGCTTCCTGCAGGAACATCAGGCCAAGCGCATCAATGCCGACCTGCTGACGACCTCCGACCCGGCGGCGGCCGCCGAACTGGGCGACCAGGGCCTGTTCGTGCCCTTCAAGCCGGTGAATTTCGACAAGATTCCCGAGGGCGCGAAGGCAGCCGACGGCACGTTCATCGCCCAGCGCCTGAACATCATCACGATCTATGTCCGCAGCGACAAGATCGCCGCCGCCGACATTCCGCGCACCTGGGACGCGCTGCTCGACCCGAAATACAAGGGCAAGCAGGTGATGACCGACCCGTCCTTCACCTCGCTGCAGCTCTCCGTCGTCGGCATGAACGCCAAGCAGAAGGGCTGGGGCTATTACGAGAAGCTGCGCGCCAACGACATCATGGTCGTGCAGAGCAACCAGCAGGTCTCCGACATGATCAAGCGCGGCGAGCGGGTGATTGCGGCCGGCGCGCTCGATTCCTACGCGGCCGAGGACCGCAAGGACGGCCACCCGATCGAGACAGTCTATCCCAGCGACGGCACCTATGTGATCCCCTCGCCGACTTCGGTGGTGAAGGGCTCGCCCAACCCCAACGCCGGCAAGCTCTTCGCCGAGTTCATGATCAGCGACGAGGTACAGGCGCTGTTCCCGCAGGAGGGCTCCTACGCCGCGCGCGGCGACATGGCCCCGCCGGCCGGGAGCCCGGCGGTGAAGGACATCAAGCTCATCTCGGTCGACTACGACTATCTCCGCAAATCGGGGCCGGGCGTGAAGAAGAAGTTCAACGAGATTTTCCAGTGAGGGCGGGGCGTTTTTCGCCTCGCAACTGAAACACCGCCGTCATCCCGGACGCAGCGAAGCGGAGCTCCGGGATCCATCATAGGGCGACCCAGTGCTCTATGATGGATCCCGGATCAGCGCGGCTAAGCCGCTTGTCCGGGATGACGGCAGAGTTTCCGATACAACATTCCGAAGGAACCACCGCCATGCAGACCCGCCAACTCGGCCCGCTAACGGTTTCCGCCATCGGGCTCGGCTGCATGAGCATGACGCCGATCTATGGCGAGCCCGATCCGGCGGAGGCGCAAGCCACCATCCACCGCGCCGCCGAGCGCGGCGTGACGCTGATCGACACGGCCGACGCCTATAATTTCGGGGCGAACGAGGAACTGGTCGGCAAGGCAGTTTCTCCGATCCGCGACAAGGTCGTGCTGGCGACCAAGTTCGGCAACATCCGGCTGCCGGACGGCGCCGCCGAGGTCAATGGCAAGCCGGACTACGTGCCGCAGGCCTGCGATCTCAGCCTGAAGCGGCTCGGCGTCGATCACATCGACCTCTACTACGCCCACCGCATCGACCCGAACGTGCCGATCGAGGAGACGGTCGGTGCGATGGCCCGCCTCGTCGAGGCCGGCAAGGTCCGCCATCTCGGCCTGTCGGAGGCCTCGGTCGCAACCCTGCGCCGCGCCCATGCGGTGCATCCGATCGCCGCGCTCCAGACCGAGTATTCGCTCTGGACCCGCGATCCGGAAGACGGGCTGCTCGAAGTTTGCGAGGAACTTGGCATCGGCTTCGTCGCCTACAGCCCGCTCGGCCGGGGCTTTCTCACCGGAACGATCGACAGCCTTGAGGCGCTGGGTGCCAAGGACCGCCGCCGCGACATGCCGCGCTTCCAGGGCGAGAACCTGACGCATAACCTAGCCATGCTCGAAACCCTGCGCGAGGCCGCCACTCATCAAGGCTACACGCCGGCTCAACTCGCCATCGCCTGGCTGCTCTCGCGCAAGCCTTTCGTCGTGCCGCTGCCGGGCTCCAAGCAAAGGCGCTGGCTCGATCAGAACGCCGACGCGGTGACGCTGTCGGTTCCGCCCGCAGTGTTGGCCAAACTCGACGCCGCCTTCGCGCCGGGCCGCACGGCCGGCACCCGCTACCCCGCCGCCCAGATGAAGCGCGTCGGCGTCTGACGCGACCCCGACATGGCGGCATGCGGCGCGGCGCATGGACCAGTCGCATGATCGCTGCTCAACTGCCGCCTTTGCCGGCCTTCGCGCCGGCGCCACGGGAGCGGCAGGGATGAAGGTGGCCATCGTCGGGGCGGGCGCGATCGGAGGCGTCGTCGCCTGGCATCTGCGCAAGGCGGGCCAGGATCCGGTCGTCGTGGCGCGCGCCTCGACCGCAGCCCTGCTCGCCAGCGAAGGCCTGACGCTGGAGACCGGCGGAACGTCGCAGACGCTCGCCATCCGCGCCACGAGCGACGCCACCGCGCTCGGGCCGCAGGACCTCGTCATGGTCGGCTACAAGGCGCATGACTGGGCGGGAGGGCTCGATCTGCTGAGGCCGCTGGTCGGACCAGAAACCCTTGTCGTGCCGATGCTGAACGGCATCCCCTGGTGGTATCTCGACGGGCTCGACCCGCGCTTCGGCGAGCGGCGGCTGGCTGCCGTCGATGCCGATGGCGCGCTGGCGGCGGCGATCCCCACCGCGCAGGTTCTCGGCTGCGTCGTCTATGTCGGCTCCAACCGCCCGGCGCCAAACCGGATCGACTGGAACGGCCGCAAGCGCCTGATCCTCGGCGAGCCGCGCTCAGTCGCGACGCCGCGCCTGCGCAAGGTCGTGGATCTGCTCGAGGCCGGCGGCATCGACGCCGAGGCGACGGATGACATCCGCATGGCGGTCTGGCACAAGCTCTTGGGCAACGCCGCCTTCAACCCGATCTCGGCCGTCACGGCTGCGACGATCGACGTGATCGCCGGCGATCCGCCGCTGAGGGCGCTGGCCAAGTCGATCATGACCGAGTGCATCGCGGTGGCGCGGGCGCTCGGCGTCGACGACCTCCCTGACCCCGACCAGCGCCTGCAGATGCCGCCGACCATGGTCGGGGTCAAAACCTCGATGCTGCAGGACATGGAGGCCGGACGCCCGCTGGAACTCGGCGCGATCGTTTCCGCGATCTCGGAGCTCGGCCGCCGCACGCAGACACCGACGCCGCTGCTCGACGCCATCGACGCGCTGGCCGCGGCCAGCTGGCGGCAGCGCTGGCCCGGAAGCCTCTAGGAGCCGATCCGCAGCGGCGCGTGCAGCTTGCGCAGATAGGCGATCACCGACAGCGCCGTGATCCGCCCGGTCTTCGGGTTCTCGCTGGGAATATTGGCGATCGACATCGAGAAACTCGCCGAATCGGCCTCGACCTCGATGGTGTGGGTGTTGCGGGTCAGCGCCGGATCGGCCCAGATCTCCAGCGTCGTGCGGTCGGGCCCGATGCCGGCCAGAGCCAGCGCCACGGCGACGTTGAGGTTGGCTGGAAACCCGATCGCCGCCTCGCGCGGAGTGCCGCTGAAGATGCGCAACGGCGCGGTGATGTCCTCGATCGCGATGTCGTTCTCGACCAGATAGGGTGCGCCGATCAGCCCGCGCACTGGTTTGCGCGTGATCATCCGCACCGAGCGGATCTCGCCTTCGGCCGCGGCGGTGACCGCGTCGAGACCGAGCACCGCCCCGCTCGGCACGATGATCTGCCCGCCATACTCCCGCGCCAGCCCGACCAGATGCTCGTGGCTGAGGATCGCGCCGGCGCTGAGCACGATCACGGTCTTCGCCTTGCGCAGGAAGGGCTCGGCGATGGCCGGCAGCAGCGCGGCCGGCGCGCATTCGACCACGATATCGGCCAGCGCCTCCAGCTCCGCGATCGGCACGACCGGAACCGCGCGCGCCAGATGCGACAGCCGCTGCCGCGCCGCATCCCTGTCATTTGCCGAGACGGCCGCGAGCACGCAGCCAGGAATCCCGGCATCGAGCGCCTCGGCTACGCGCAATCCGACCGCGCCGAGACCGGCGATGGCGATGCGGGTGGGCGACGGCCGGGCCATGACGATATCCTGATCTTGCGGGGACCCGGATCGACCCGTTGGGTCAGGCCCCGCGATCCCGGCATCGAGATCGCACCATCGGAATCCGGGATCAAGCCTCTAGACCGGGCGTATGGGCGGTTTGGCGGGCACGGATGCGATCGCCGATTGCCCGATCGTGCTGACGCCAAGTAGCGTGAGCAGTTCGGTGGGCAGGCGCGGCAGTTCGGCGATCGCCGTTCCCCATGGGGTCTGGTGCAGGACGATGCCGAGCGCGACCAGATAGCCAAAGGCGGTCGTCGTCTGCAGCAGGAGCTGCTGCACAGCGCCGATCTCGACCCGGTCCTGCTCGCCCACCTGCCGGCCCTTCACCGTATCGGCGAGCAGTTCGAAGGTGGTCGAGGCGATGGCGGCAGGTTTGGCTGTCATTTCCACGCCGGTCGCCGTGGTCACAAATGGCGAGGACCGGACACACATCCGCCCGACATGGGATGACCGCGCGTGCCAGCTTTCCATGGCGACGCCTGGCGGAGCCGGCGGCGGAGGGGCCGTCGCATGCGTCATCTCCACGACCCGGTTGAGCGTGAAGCCGCCCAGCACGATGCCGGCGAGAACCCAGATGCTGGCGTCGATCTTGACGAAGAGCTGCACGGTTTCCACGCCCGGCTTCCAGGCGAAGGCGTTGAGGAAGGCGCCGGCCATCAGCGCCGAACTCAGCAGGACGAACCAGACATAGGAAATCAGGTTCTGGAGGTTGCCGCGATTATAGTCGTCGAGGAGCACGAACCAGGGCGTGACGCCCAGCGCGGCCGTGAAGGCTACGACAGCGCCGCCGCAGGAAGCCCAGGCGAGCAGCCGCAGCACGGCCGCCGCGCCCATCGCTCCCGACGCCAGGACGACAGCCGCTCCCGTCAGAGCAAGGAACAGGAGGGCGAGCATCAACCGACTCCATTGCGAAAGCATGGCCTTATCTCCTCTCGGTTTCTTTGGATGGGGTCGGCGTCAGACGACGAGGCCGCTTGGCAGGACGCCCCGGCGAAGGCGCAGGAGCAGCCGGTCGCCGCCATCGGCATCGACCGTGGCGACGCCCGCCCCATCGTGCAGGCGCAGGTCGAAGACGAAGCGACCGCCGGACGGCGGCTTGGCTCGGTCCAACCAGAGCTGCGCCTCGGCGACGAACTCCGAAAGCCAGGCCTCGCGCGGTCCAGAGAGATCGGCGCGGCTCAGCCCGGCGACATGCAGGCCGTCGCCTGCGGCATCGACCCCGCTGGCGAGCGTGGGCTCGTAGGTGACGATGAGATTGAGCGAGAGTTCGCTCAAGAGCGTCTGGTAGGTCCCGTCGTTCGCCAGGCCCCCCGGCCTCGCGAGCACAGCATCGATCAGCGACGCGACATGCGCGGCGAATGACGCCGGAGTGGTTGCGATCGGGGCTGTGGCCACATCGATTCGCGGCAGCTTCTTGGCGCCCGAGGCGATCGTCGGCACCTGGTAGACGAAATCCTGCTGCACCTTCCTGTTATGAATCTCCGCGTTTCTCACCAGCGTCAGCTCGGTCTGGACCGATCGCAGCGCCAGGATATCGAGCCCTTCGACTTCGAGACGGCGCATCTGCAGGACGCCGGGCGTTCTGGGCGCATTGTCCCATGCCGGATCCGGCACCGGCCGCTCGCCCAGCACGGCGCCGGCATCCTTCAGCACGGCCAGCTTCAACCGGGTGTGTCTGACAAGGTCATGCGGCTTTCGCCTCGTCTCGATGCTCCGCCGCGCATGTTCGGACCTCTCCTCGATCGTGATCTCGTCGAGAACGTTCACCGGCGCGGCCTCGCTGGACGCAGCCCTCGGCGCTCCGAGATCGTTCCAAAGGCGTGTGCAGGCCTTCGCCAGGAATCCGGCAAGCCGGGAATCGCCAGCCCCGGCCGCAGTTGCGTTCACGGACCGCAGCGCCGGCGAAACCGTTTCCGAGAAACGCAGGAAGGCCTCGGCCCAGCCGGCTTCGTCGTGTGCGGTCGGCGGCGCGGGCGCCGCGACGCTGTCGATCCGGCCGGATGGGTTATAGCGCAAGATCAGACGCATCAGGTCGGTCGAGCCCGCTTCGGCCGTCCAGATCCGTGTCGTGCTCCAGTTGCGGAGCGTCGCGTCGATTGGCCTCTTCCCGTCCCATGGCCGGCTCGCGGCCTCCTCCGATATGATTGTCGGCTGGACGGGGTAGCGGCGGCGGATCACGGGGACCATGGTTTCCGGCACGGCATAGTCGGGAACCCAGCCCGGATGCTGCTCCGGCTCTTCCGTCTCGGGCGGAACCAAAGCGAGCCAGGCCGTCGGCCTGTAGCGCGATGTCGCGTCCGCACCGCCATCGAGGCGGTCAAGACGCTGCACATGCGTGATGCGGTAGCGGCCAAGGAGCGGGAGCTCGTCGCGCTGGTTGTTCGGGTTCGCATCGACGGCGATGACGAGGTCGTGCTTTTGTCCCTTGCCGCCGACCGTCATGACGAAGGGGCTGGCCTTCATCGGCGGATCTCCCGCCGGCGTGAAGCGGCCATAGGCCTGCGGGCCTCGGTTTTCCAGGCGTGTTCCATCCTCCGGTTCGCCAAAGACGACGAGCGCGTCGATGGCGTCGGCGCCTTTCAGCGAACCGCGCAGGCGATCTGTCAGGACGCGGCGCGCAAGCAGCGTCATGCGGTCCTTGTCGCCCGGCCCGCCCGCGAAGACCGGAATCGTCCGCGCCGCCAGAAGCGACGCGATGCCTGGTGTGGCGAGGTCGCCCGCCTTGGCGCGAACGATGTCCTGCATGGCCGCCCGACCATCCGGCGTGCGGATGAACCGATCGACCATCTCCGGCCTGAGAATGAACTCATAGGCGTCCAGAGCCGCGCTCGCCTGCACATCGGCATCGATTGACCGGTAGGCGGTCGGAGGGGGCGCCCCGGTCAGCGACTCCAGCGGATCCTCGGACTTGAAGTCGATGTTGTGAAGGTGGCGCGAGATCGGCGGCGTGGCATAGGCATGCGCCGAGCCGGCGGCGGCGATTCTGCGGAAATGATCCTCCGGCGGCAGAACGGTTCGCCTGATCAGCCAGATCGCCTGTTCCGCCCGGCCGGGCGCGCCCGGCAGACCGGTGGCGACCATGCGGTCGGGCGAGAAGCCGGACCAGACCACTTTCTGCAGATCGAGAAGGGTTCCGCCAAAGTCCGGAGCGGCCCCGGCGGGCGTGTCGCGCAGCCCGAGCCGGACAGGCACCTCGAAGGCCTTCATGTCCTGAGTCGCGTCGTCCGGCAGGAATCGCGTCCGCTCGACCCGGATGACCAGGCCGAGCTCGACGAAATCGCCATCGCCCTGCCTCGCGTCGATCTCGATCGCGTCAACGCTTGCGCGCGCGATGAACTCCTGCATCGCTTTCACGATGACGCAGCGCGGCTGATCGGGTGAAACCTTGGCGAGTTCGCCGATGGTCGCCAGCATCGTTGCCAGCCCCGCCGCCAGCTCGCGCTGCAGCGTCGGCTCCGGGCTCGAATAGGCTGAGCCGTCCAGAATGCTGAGCACGACGTTGCCGTCGTTCAGCTGGTGCAGCGCCCGCCGATACGCCGACGCGGCGCGTTCGAGGCGCGCCCCGACATCCGCCGCGTGCGCGGGCGTCGGCGTGTCGGCCTCGGCCGCGCCGGCTGGGACGAGGCTCTCGGCCCAGCGGCGTTCCAGCCAGAACCTGATGCTGGCCCGACCGGGCTTGCTGGCGGGCCACCACGCGACGGCGAGCCCGGGCAGGTCCGTCAGCGGCAGCAGCCTGTCGACATAGGTCACAACGATCGGATCGGTCTCGAAGCCCGGCTCCGACCAGTCATTGCCGTAGACGTCGCGCCAGACGCCGTGCAGCCTGATCCTGCGCCCGACGCAGTCATACGGCGAGGCATGACCGAGCAGCTTCGCCAGAGCGATGGGCGCGGAGTAGTGCAGGACGCCGCCGGTCCCCTGCCCGTCCGGCGGATCGGCGGGGCCCGTGGCGAGCGTGGCTCCAACCGGCACGATCACACCCCCGGACTCGTCGCTGATGCCAAGCGCCAGCATCGAAAAGCGCTCGCACATCTCCTCCCAGATCGCGGCGCTGGAGCCTGCCGGCGCGGCAGGCCGATCGCGCACGACCCTGACCGGAAAGACCCCCGCCTCGGCGATCGGCTCGGCGACGCTGGTCGCGGCCACGGTGAGTTCGCCGCCGGCGAAGACGGCCTCGAGCCGATCGACCTCGCCGAGGCCGGGATCGATCAGCATGGCGTTGGCCAGCGCAACGGCCTGCTCGTTCAGCGCGATCACCATCAACGCGTGGAAGGGCTCATCATCCTTTCGCGCGAACGCCCCGGAGGCGCCGTGCCAGCCGAGCAGGGTGCCGCCGCGGTTGACGATCGCGGTGCGGCGGATGATCTCGACGAAATCGACGCGGTCGCGAACCGACTGTTCGGCCGGCGCGCCCACCCCCGGAAGCGTTGCGACGAAGCGCGATTCGTCCGGCGCGATCTCCCGCATTTCGGACGCCCCGGCCCCGAACGGCTTGGGTTCGTCGGAGGCGTCCGTCTGGGCGACCGTGGTCTGGCCATCCACATCGATGCGCCGCAGCGCCGTCTCGTCGATCGCGTGGAGGGATACGCCGACGATCGTCGCGGCGCTGTTGTCCATCAGCCGGTCGAGGCGAATCCGCTCGGCTTCGCTCATGCCAAGACATTCGAACACGTCCAGCGGCGCGCCGCTGCCGGACTTGCGCGGCTGGAGACGCAGTCGCACCGCAATGGCGGGCTTGGCCGCGATTTGCGGCGCGTCGCCGCCGCGATAGCTGTCGGGAAGCGCCACAAGCGGGTCTCCCGCTTTGGCCGGGAGCCTGCGCAGGATCAGCGCCAGATCCATGTCATCCCGGCAGGCGGCGAGGCTGTCCAGCACCTGCGGGTCCAGCATCACGAGGCGGCCGCCATCGGCGAATGGCTGGACGCGGCCCGCATGGTACCGCCGTCGCTCCGTCCGGACATGGGCGACTTCGCCGAGACGACCGCCGAGGCCTGCCGGCGAAGCGCCCAGCGCCCCCAGCGCCTTCAGCTCGTCGACATCGATCCCGTCCGCCACGAGTTTAGCGGACGCGCCATAGGATGCGCGGAGACCGACGACGATGGCGCTGTCCTCGCCGGCTCCCGCCAGCGGAACCTGCATCCAGCCCAGCCGATAGAGGCCATGCTGCCCGGACGCAGCGAGACCCTGCGGGACCAGCCCCGGCTCGCTGTCCGCCAGATCGGGCCAGGGCAGGCGCGGGCCGTGCAGGAACAGGCGCGTCGCCGAACGAAGGATGTCGCGCGCCGGGCCCGGACGGCCGCTCTGCCCCTCCTGAGCGGAGGGTCCGGTCAGGGCGTCGAGCAGGTCGCCGAGTCGCAGCTCGCCGGGTGGAAGGCCGTCACGCAGCATGGCGTCGGCAAGACCCGTCAGTTGCACGATCGCAGCCCGCATCACCAGCACGGCATGCTCGACGAAGATGGTCTCGACGATCGACGCAGCAGCCGCGGCGGCCTCGCCGCTTTCCGTGGCCGCCCGCTCGGGATCGATCAGCGCCATCATCCGGCGCAGTTCGTCGTTGACCTTCCGGCGATAGTCGTCGTCGACGACGGCTTTCGTCGCCAGCTCGACATCGTCGAAGGAGCTCGCGCCGGCGAAGCGCTCGCGCCGGATCGTCGTGCCCGGTGGGAGAGGCCACAGCACGCCCTCCTCGCGCGGCGGGGCTTCGCCATCGGCCGTCTCGCTCTTCGGCAGTTCGACGAAGCGGGCCGCGATGTTGGCGCCGAACAGGGCCTCGATCGCCCCTGCGTCTGGAAGGTGAGCGAGGCGGTCGGTCGCGGCGGCCGCGACGCCGGGACCCTGAGCGAGCGCGCGCGCGAGTTCGTCCAGCCGGGCGGTGGTGACCACGCGATCGCGCGTCGGGGAACCGTAAGCCGCCGCGAAGGCCCATGCCGCCAGCAGAGCCGGCGTCTCGTCGAGGTCCGTCCGCGCATCGACTGGGGCCGGACCGGTCAGCAGGATCACGGCCTCGGGCCTCATGGCCCGGCCGTCGGGCGCGAGCGTGACATCGGGCGAGAGTCGCAGCGTGAAGGCGAGCTTGTCCTCGCTGGCCCGCCAGTCCTGCGGCGCGAGCGAGGCCGACCAGTCGAACGCCGCGATCGGCGCGACCGGCATCGCCTCGGCGGACCCCATCGCGATCAGGCCCAGTTCCGTTGCGCCGGATGGGGCGTAGAAGTCCAGGTTGCGGTCGCTGCCGATATAGGTCGAGTAATCGACCTTCGTCGAGAAGCTGAAGCTGATGGCGATCTCGATGCGCTTGCCGAATATCCTGATGCGCGCGATGACGACGCGCACCGAGACGCTGACTCCCGCCTCGATGAAAAGGCGCGTCCGGTGGTCCGTCCGGAAGTCGAAGCCGGTCGAGACCCAGACCCGCACCGACACCCCGGCCTTGACGATGCCGAAATCGACATAGCCATAGATCTCGCCGATGATGCCGACCGTGCCGCGCACGGCGATGAAGGTGTCGGCGGCCTTCGTCATATGGCGGCCGGCGTCGAATTTCTCTGTCTTCCGGAGGATGCCGAAGCCGCCTTCCAGCGTTGCGAATACGGTCAGGGACAGGCCGGCCTTGAAGATGCCCTTGTCGATTTCCTTGCCGAGACCGACGCGAAACGCCAGGCCGGCCTCCACGACGGGCTGGTACAGGAGCAACTCGCTGTCGACGGTCGGGGGACCGCCGTCCACGCTCACCTTCGCCTGCGGGATCGACTTTGCGCCGGGCCCCGAAACCTGGCGGTAATACAGCCCTCCCGAACCAATGAAGGGCAGCAACTGCACGCCGAAGGCGCGTGCATAATCCATCTGCCACGGATAGCCGAGATCGATGGTGAAACCGCCATCGGTGAAGATCTCCAGTCCAATCGTCGGCAGGTCGATCGTCACCGCGCCGAAGTCGATCTGCCGCAGGCTCTCCGGCGGCGCCACCTCGATCGAGTAGACGCCGAGGCGGTCGGAAAGCTTCCGGTACAGGATATCGACAGCAAAGATCGGCTCGCCGTCGGTCTTGTTCCTGTGAAGACCGACCCGCAGCCCATAGATGTCGGCGTCGCGCATTGCGATGCCGATCTTCACCCGGTTGGCGATCCAGGCGCTCAAGCCGATCGACCAGTTGCGCTCCGGCGCGAATGCGATCAGGCCGCCGGACAGAACCTTCACCACCCGTTCGGCCGCCTCGACGGGGTCGATCACGTCGCCCTTGAAACTCGGCTTCGCCGGCGAGGTCGGAATGAAGAGCTGATCGAGGTTCGCGACGAATTCCTGCGTCGTGCGCGGGGCCTTGTCCGGCATGGGGTCGATGCGCTGCCCGAGCATGATCATGTCGAGATCGATGCCGGGCGCGATCGCCTTCGCGTCCTCGCTCTCGGGCTTGCGCGCGATGAACCAGCCGACCGAACCCGTCGTCGGCTTGTCCGTCGTCCAGTTGGCCGGGTTGACGAAAAGGGCCAGCGTCAGCCCGTCATCCCGTGGGAAATCCTTGCCCAGGACCTGTAGCCGCGCGCCGACGCCATAGAGCATCTTGGCGCTTTTCCGGGAGCCGGGTTGGCCATCATCATAGGTCGTGTCGAGGATACCGTATTTCCGCGCTTTCAGCTTCAGGATGCCCTGCAGCCCGATATCGAGCGAACCGTCGCCCTCCGGGAAACGGAATCCGAGCGTGAAGCGTGGTCGCCCGTCCTTCACGAACGAGCCGCCATCCTGGATGGCGAAGAGCACGCCGAGCCTCAACCCCTTGAAGGCGGCGAGCGCACCCAATGTGCCGAGATCGAGATCGAACTCGAAGCCGAAGCGGAACGTCAGCTCCGGTTCGAAGCCCTGAGCGCTGAAATAGCCGAGCTTCGCCAGATCGAGCCTGCCGTCAAACAGCCAGAGACGCTTGAAGTTCAGCGGGAAGGACGACCAGAAGCCCAGTCCGCCCGGCCGCCGTCCGGCGCTCTTGAAGTCAAGGCCCAGCGCGCCGATGCGGAACGACATCATGATGTCCCGCGCCAGGCCTTTCAGGGCGTCCAGGATGAAGTCGGTGCTGATCCGCAGATCGTTGAAATCGACGCCGTCGATATCGAGAATGTCCGGCAAGCCCACTTTCGGCATCGTCCCGAATGTGAGCCGACCATCGATCCTGAAGGCCGATCTGACGGCCTGGTCGCCATTGGCTGCAGTCTCGGTCGAGATCGTCTCGTAGGCGACGCGGCTGAGTTGGGCCGACCTGATGAGAGCCTCGGGATCGCCGTCCTTCTGGTCCTTCCCGTCCTTGCTGTCGTCCACGGTCAGGTAGCGGTAGAGCAAGCCGCTCTCGAACACATAGGACTCGACGACCCGGTCGCCGTCGCGCCTGCGCTCGTAGCGGCCTGCGAGGTCGATGGTCTGCGCCGGGCTCCAGACCGGATTGCCGCCCGTCAGCGATCGCGTGGCCGTCTCGATCCGACCGACTGCGTGAAACAGCCGTTTCGCGGCCAGCCGCACATTCGCCTCGAAACCGAGAACCTCACCGCGGGCGAATTCCACGACGAGACGCTCGACATCGAAGCCGAACGACTTCTCGCCCCGCTCGGGCGGATCGTCGTCGTCTCGCAGGCATGGCGGCTCGCTCGGTGGCGAGCGGTAATCGACCAGCGCGTCGAGGCGGGACAAGGGCCGCTCCGCGCCCGACGGCAGGCGCTTCATCGGGATCGCGACATAGGTCGCCTGCAGCCGATCCAGTTCGATGCCGGCCAGCAGCCCCTTCAACTGCAGCGGCAGGCCGCCGAGGTCGATGCCGGCGCCGATGACGAGAACGCCCTGCCATGCGGGGTCCGCGAGGATGCCGCCATAAAGCCGCTGATACCGGTCCTTGTCCGCCTGCGACCGCGACGCGGACGCCCGGCTCTTGGCGTCCGCCACGAATCGCCGCAGCGCTTCCTGCACCCGCTCCTCGCCGCTCACGAACAGGTCGCGACGACTCCAGGAGGCGACATCCCCGACCAGCGTCTCGATCGACCGGTCCGGATGGTTCTTGACGATCACGACCGGTTCGATGTCCGGGGCCGTGTCCGATTCAGTCGCCTTTCGCCGGGAACCCGCGAGTTCGACCTTGAACGTCCAGCCGGCGATCCCGATCCCGCCGTCCAGCACGGCCTCCGGGAGCTCGGCCAAACCGGGCGCGGACTGCGTCGGTATCCGGTTCGCGACCAGGAACAGATTGTTGCGCACCAGCGCGTCGAGCACGCGGGAGTCGAGCGGTTTGCCGTCCTTTCCGGCGAGTCCGAATGTCCCGGTGGCGTTGCCGGTCTCGAAGCGAGCAAAGACGATCCGGCTGGGAGCGCCGCCCACGCCCGTCTCGATCTCGAACCCGAGCGGGGTCGTGGCGTTGGCGGAGGGACCGGCCTCCGTCCCGCCGGCTCCGAACAGGAACCCTGTCTGCTTGATCCGCTCCCGGGCAAGAAGGCCCTGATCGAAGCGCTTCGCCTCCTTGCGGGCCGTGGTGAGAACGCCGCTCGGCGGCAGGATGGGGAGATGGCCGACCGGCGTCGACGCCGCGCTTTCCCTGACGCCGCCATGGCCGACGCGCCGCGCCATCGGGACATGCGCGAGCACGCCCGTCTTGCCCCCCCGCGAGACGAGCGTATGCGCGCTCGGCGATTCCGCTGCCAGGTCCATGGCGCCCGTCTCGCCGCGCCGGATCTGCATCCAGCTCGTACGGTCCTCGTAGCCGGAAGCGCCCGCTTCCAGCATCGGCCTGGCGGCATCCTCCGGCACGGTCGGGTCGATGCGCCTGTCGCGGCTCGGCCCGAGCTTGAACGAGACCTGCAGCGGCGCGGCCGCCTCCGCCTCCGTGACCGCGCGCGCGGGCAGCATGGCCTCGGACGGCGAGAAGCCCGGCGCGAGGCCGAAGCCGGCCAGGTCGATGCGGTCGCTTTCCGTCACGGGCGCATCGATGTCGTAGGTCCCGGTCAGGGTCAGGATGTCCACGCGTCCTGCCCCGCCCGAGGTCGACCCTTCCCTGAGATGGCTGGTGAAGACGAATTTCGGCGCGTTGTCGCCGTTCCATTCGCCGCCCGCCGCCGTGACCGCGACGGCGTGGCCGGCGGTGGTGGTCGCCGCCAGCTGGAGCGCCCCCTTCTCTTCGGCCGGCAGCAGCCGGATGAAGCTCCTCGTCTCGTCGTGAAGATGATGCGGGTCGAGCTCGGCCGCGAAGCGGCCAGGCGTTTCGAAGCGGTCTCCAGCATGGATCAGGGCCGATTCCGTCGCGCGGAACAGGTCGCTCGGCGGTTTGAGGGGGTTCTTCACCGTGACCACATCGACGAAGCGGCTGACCATCCCAAGGTCATGATAGAGCTGCAGCGACGAGCCAATCTGCCCCTCGACGGTTCTGGCGAGAAGGCCGCCCGCGATCAGCCTGCCGGTCCTGTCGCCCCACAGTGGGATCGCGAGCGTGCGGATCGATGCGTGCGGCCCCGTCGCGCCCAATGTCAGATGCCGGAGCAGCCGGTGCGGCGCGGTCGTCGGAGTCGCGGGATCGAGCAGCAGCCGCTCGCCGTCGAACCCCATCGTCGCCGGCTCGAAGAGCACGCCGAACTGTGAGCCGAGCGGGATCGCGCTGCCGCCTTTGCCCAGGACGGTTCCGTCGCGATGGCCGAGCACGGTTGCCAACGGGAAGGCCGATTGCGTCAGAAAGACGATCCTGATCGCCGCCACGGCTTCTCCGGCCGCCATCTGCCGGACGGCCTCGGCGTCAAGCCATGCGCAGCTCTCCGACAGCGGCGCGGCCGGATGCGGAAAGGCGATGACGCTGCCGCGCAGGCCCGCTTCGCTCAACGTGAGCTCCCGGCCGGCAGGCGGCGCGAGCGGCCGCACGACGAGGCGCGGTGCCGGGTCTGTCTCGGCGTAGCAGGACGTCCCTGGAACGAGCGTCAGCGTGACCATTGGATGCGGCTCCCATGGGTCAGGAACAGACCGAGCAGCCGGCAATCGCGCCGCGCGACGAGGAGCGAGCGGGGATCGACGAGCGGTTTCCGGTCGGGCCCGGCGAGGTCGATCTCGAGCGGCTGGGCGAGCTTGCCCGTGCCGGCCCACATCCCAGCGACAGGGCCGGTGGCGGTCTCGAAACAGGCGGCGGAGACGGCCTCGGGCACGAGATGGACGACGCGCGCGCCGAGTCCGACCGGCTGCGCCCGCCCACCCGCCTGCACCGTGATGCCGGCCACGAGCGACAGGTTGCCGGTGAGGTAGCCGCATCGCATCGCGCCGACGCAGGGCGTGAAGGGGATGCTGAGGCGGCCGCCGTCCGATCCGGGCGGATCGGGATTGAACCGGCGGGCCGAGCGCCAGGAATCGAGCTGGGCTTGATCGGGCGCGACGACCAGCAGCGGGACGGAGCCGAAATTGCTCTGGCCCTGCGGCGCGGCCTCCTGCGGACTGATCCGGGCGGCTTCCCTCAGCGCGTGCCCGAGCGCTTCCTTCGAGGCCCGCTCGAATGTGTCGACCGGTTGCGGCTTTCCGGCCTCGGCGGCCTCGGCCGTCGTTGCGTTCAAGGCCTCCGCGAACGACCTTCGGAAGGCCTCCACAAAGGCCCTTTCCTGCGCCGTCGGCGGATTGGGCGCGCGGCTGAGGAGCCATGCCAGCGGGTTGCAGATGGCGTCGCCCACCGCCGCGCAGGCGTCGTGCAGCACAGCGACGTCGTTGGCTCCGATCGCGCTGTCGGGCGCGCTCGTCCGCTCGGCCGAGAAGACCCGGACGGGGCCCAGGCGCAGCATGTCGGCTACGGCCGTCACGCTGCGCAGCGGCGTGAACTGCCGCGTGCAGGCGTCGTTCTCGTCCTTCGGGCGGCCGTAACCGCCGGCGGCGTTGCGCTGGCATCCGGCCACCTGTGCGAGCGTCGGCGTGGCCTCGTCGCGGCCGCACAGACCTTCGGTTCCCGCCCCGAAAAAGGCGTCCAGCGGATGCCCGACGACGAGCCGCCTCGGGTCGTCCAGGCGCGAGCTGCCGAGACCGCTCTTGCGCGGCACCGGCACGGGCGCGCAGGGCTCGATCGGGTCGGCCTTGAGATCGAACGGCGTCGAATCCGCCGGGCCGGCGAAACGTGACACGAGGTCGAAGCCGGCCGGCCGAAGCTGCAGCGACATGCCGGGAGCGAGATCGAAGAAGCGGAAATGCCGATCAAGCCGGTGTGCGTGCAGCAGAATGCCGTCCAGATCCTTCGGCAGCCTGACGACCAGGCGGTCGCGCCAGGCCGCGCGCCGTTCGTCCGTCGCGAATGCGGCGTTCCAGTTCGCGAAGCCGGGCGGATCTGACGGTATCGCCTTCCAGATCGGCGTCTGCCCCGCCGCCTTGCCGGGCTTCAGGGTCTCAAGGCAGCCCGCTATCCTGCTGGCGGCCCGCCCCAGCAGATTGGCGATCCTCTGATGCGCCGCCCAGTAGCCGGGCACGCCGAGGCCGCGCGCATAGGACCCGGGCGCGTCGGCGCCTGCGACGATGGCGGCGTCGCCGAAACCAGTCTGGCGGGCCAGCGAGAGCGCGAGGCGCGCACCCTTTTCCGTCTTGCCGCCGGTGGTTCGCCAGACCTCGTAGACATCGAGCCGCAGCGCGATGCCGCCATCATTGGCGTCGAGCCGGCTTGTAGGCTGTTCCGGTCCGTCATCCACCGCGGACTGACGCACCCAACCGGAGGATCGGGGGCCGAGCAAGCCGAGCTCACCCGGCCTTTTCGCCGGCGCGCACGCCTCGGGCAGCCCGCCCGGAATGAAATCCAGCTCCTCCGAAAGGGTGCGCGCCGGCATCGTGCCGGCGGGAAACAGCCGCAGCCGGACATCGTTGAACTCCGGCCGCGCGAGGGCGTCGCGGGTCAGTCGATGGCCGGCATGGGTCAGCGCGGCGTTGCGGATCTCGATTTCGACGCGCCGCTGCGAGGCGACGTATTTGCGCTGCGCCGGATCGATGCCGGCGCTTTCCCGGGCTCCCGCCGCGTCCGCGCGCTCGAACGGAGCGCAGCTTTCGTCCCTCGCCCCGCTCTGTTCGACCGAATTCTCCGCAGCGCCGGGATGCTCCGGCCGGGTGTGATAGGGCCCGCGCCCCTCGGCCTCGAAGCTGAAGCCGGAGGAAGGCAGCCGCCGTCGCAAAGCGTCCCGGATCGCCACCGCCCTGTCGAGCGACAGATCGAAATTGTCGTCGTCGGGATCACGCCGCGTCGCGCTGGCGGTCGGATCGGCGAAGCCGATCACGCGTATGGCGATGACGGGCGCGGATGTGCCCGACGCACTCGCAGACCTCGCCTGTTTCAAATCCAGAGCGAGTCGATCGAGCGCCTGGCTCGCCGAGCGGAAGTTGTGCGGCCTCTCTGCCCATGCGCCCGCATCGAAACGGCCGACCCAGCGCGGGAAGCAGATGACCGGCCTGGCGGCGGGAAACACCGTCTTCGCGGTCGCCCCATCCGTGGCTCCGGCTTCGTCGCCCTTGCGCGGGTACGGATCGCTGGCGGCGTGTGGCAACGGCTCTCCATTGATCCGCGCAAGCAGCCGGTAGAGGCGGGTCACCTCCGTCTCGCCCATCGAGGGATCGACCGGCGGCGCGGCCTGCGCCGCCATCAGGCCCGGAACGAGCCCGAGCATGGCGACCGCCAGCGCGCGCGCCACGGTTCCGCCGCCCTGCGCCATTCGTCCGATCCATGCGCACACAGAAACCTCCCGATCGTCATGGCGGACGAGGCCGCCGCTCCCGTCAGCGGATAAGCGTGACCTCCAGTTCGCCGCCGACGCGCGCCTCCACCTCGATCCGGCGCGGTTCCAGACCTGCGAAGCGCACCTCCAGCACCGCCGTCCCGACAGGCAGGGCGATGCTCACCCGTCCCGTTTCGTCGGGAACGAAGGCGCGCTCCGGAAAGGCGGCGCTGGCGGCGGCGATGGTCACAAACGCCACCGCCACCGGAGCGCCGGCCGCGTCCACGAGCCTCAACGTGACCAGTCCATGCTCCATCGGGACGCTGCCTCTTGGCCGGTCTTCAGGCCGACGCCACCCAGCTCTCGATCGTCGCCAGGACATCGGCGGTCAGGCGCGGGCCGGAATTGGCCGACAGGCCGGGCGTCGGCGGTGTGCGTCCCGTGCCATAGGCGTGGATGCCGATCGCGATCGGCCGGGCGTCGGGCTCGTCCTGCAGGAACACGGGCGAGCCGCTCTGCCCGCCGAAGGTGTCGACGTCGTAGAAGATCGAGCGTGGCGTCGTGGCCTGCACGCGGTTGGCGTGGAAGTACTGCTCCCGGCCGCCGTCGCGATCGGCGGGATAGCCGCTGATGTTGACCAGCCGGCTCGCCAGATCGGCGTCGGTCGCCGTGCGCAGGTCGAAGACCCCGGTCCTGTCGCCGACCGGTTCGTTCAGGAAGATGCAGCCGATGTCGTAATCCGGGTCCTTGTGCTTGATCCAGCGGTCGAGCGCGGCGAGCCGGACCGCCTCGAACCGGCCGAAGGGCTCGGTTGCATTGCCCAGACCGGGTTTCACCACGACGCGCCTGGCGGGGCCGCCGAGTTGGTCCTTGTCATGGACGCAGTGGCCGGCGGTCAGCAGCACCTTCGGATGGACGAACCAGCCGGTGCCGATGAAGGAGCCGAGCCCCGACTGCGGATAGAGCGTCAGCGACGCGATCATGCGCCAGGGGTGCAGGTTCGCATCCGCGATCCGGACCCGATCATCCTTCAGGATGACCGATTCGGGGATGATCCGTCCTGTCGGCTTGCGCCAGGACGACCCCGAGACGCCCGACACGAGAAGCCTCGAGGCGCTCGGCGCGACCTCCGCTGCGGGGACGATCGGCCGCCCGGACTCCGGTTGCGAGATCGGATAGATGCTGAATCGGGCGGGTTTCATGCCGTTTTCCTCTTGGCGGTGTGGGGAGCGCGGCTGCGCGCGGTTGTCGCCGCTACGGGCTTCGGGGGCGCGCGCGCGGTGATCCGGTCGGCGATCGCGATCACGTCGCGTTCGCCTTGCACGAGGGACGGCTCGTCCTGGAGCGACAGGCGCAGGGCGATCGGGCGGTGGTCCGACGCGTTCTTTAGGAAGCCGTCCATCGTCTTGTCCCGGGCGACGATGAAGAAATCGTCCTCGCCAAAGGCGCTGCTCAGGCCCGGAGACAGGTAGATGTGATCGATCAGCGAATTCGGCGACGCAATATAGGTAAACGCGCCATCGGCCTCGTCCTTCGCCGAGACCGGCGTCATGTCGGCCTGCCGGAGCGGCTCGAAATCGCCGGTCTTGAGTTCGGCGTTCATGTCGCCGCCGACGATCCAGTCCCGGTCGTGACCGAGATCGACCATTCTGGCGATCGCGCGGCCGAGCAGGATGCTCGCCAGCCGACGCCTTTTCGCGCCTTCGCTTTTGGCTTTCAGGTGCAGCGGCACGAAGTGGAAGTCGAAAGGAGACTGGTGGTCGCGCCCCAGGACGCCGAACTTGAACAGTCCCGGATAGCGGTCGAAGATCCTGCCTTCGACCGCCTCGGCCGCCGGCAGGTCGTCCCTGCTGTCGAGCCGCCACCAGGCGTCGATCTCGGCGGGCCACGAAACGCGGCCGCCTTCCAGAACCCTCGGGTTCCACAGCACTGCGGTGCTTTGCTTGCCGTCGGTAGCGTCGGGCTCCGACAGGGCAAAGCAGAGGTCCAGCTTGAAACGTTCTTTAAGTCGCTCCACGAGGGCCTTCATGGCGTTGGGCGAGACTTCGGAGAGGCCCCAGAGATCGAGGTTGAGATCGACGATGACCGAGGCGGCCGCGTCGAGCCGCACCGAATCCTTGTATTCTCGCGAGAGCCACTCGATGTTCCAGAAGCCGATATCGATGTCCGCATCGGTTCCGGCGTAAGTATTGACGACGACCTCGGCGGCGCTCGCACCGGGCAGTGCCTGGCCCAGCGCCCCGAAATAGCCAGACATGGTGTCGGAGCCAGCCACATGGCCCAGCACCCGTTCGGCCGCCATGCCGTCGGCGCCCCCGGCCTTTGCCCGGTTCTCGAGATCGATCGTTATCGCGGAGAGTTTGATGCCCTCGTTGGCGATCTCGATCCGACGGCCGTCGGTGAGCTTTCCGGAGAAGGCGACCGCGGCGTGGTGGAGCGCGCACAGACGGCCGTAGCGGTTGAAGACCGGCGCGCCGGACGAGCCGCCTTCGGTGTCGGCCGCGTAATGCACGGTGGCCGAATGGAGGCCGACCACCTCGGTGTCGTCGAGCGACGCCTGTTTCGGCTTGCCGCCGGGATGGTGGATCACGAAGACCGGCTCGTCGCGGTTCAGCGTCAGGGAGCCGCGATGCATCCTGATCGTGCCGAACTCCTTGGCGGCGAGCGGGTCGATGCCGACGAAGGTGTAGTCGAGCCCGTTCTCGACGCGGCTGGTCAGGAAGAGCAGATCGGGGCGCAGGCGGAAGCCCCGCGCCGGAGGTTCCTTGTGAGCCTGCCCGTCGGCGAGAGTCTCGGCGTCATGCTCGTAACCGAACTGCGCCAGGGCCGCCGCCGCGACCTCGGGCGAGTTCAGGACGTGATGGTTGGTCAGCAGGATGTCGGGCGCGACGAGGAAACCGGTTCCGTGCCAGCCTTCACGCAAGACATTGGTGTAATCGAGATGTCCGGGCGGCGCGACGATCCGGCAGACGGCGCGCCGCGTGGTCCCCAGAACCCCGAGCAGCGCGGCATGCACCGTGTTCCAGTTGCCGATGGCGGCCTCCATCACGGTGCGGAAACCGATGCCGGCGGCGGCGGGATCGCGAATGCTGCCTCGGTCGCCGAGCTCGGAATAGTCCGGCTCGCCGGGCTTCACGATGAAGGGAGGCGATGGCGGCTGGTCGGGCTGGCCGATCGAAAAGACGCTGCTGGCGAGCGTGGCGGACGGCCCGCCCCTCTCGATGAGCGGCTGCCATGCGCCGCCGGCGGCCATGAACGATGCCGCGTCCTCCGCCCGCGCGGGACGCGACGCCTTTTCGACGATGCTTCCGAGCATGCCGGCCGCGCGGAGATAATTCTCGACGCCCTTGGCCACCGCCTTGCCGAGCTTGTCGATATATAGGGGGTCGGAAAGCCGCGCCTCCTCGGCGGGCTGCCGGTCGATGAAGGACAGCTCGACGAGGCAATGGGCGGTCTCGGCGGCATGATTGGCGTTGGCGATCACGCCGGACACGTCCCCGATCTTGACGCCCCGGTCCCTGTGGCCCGTCGCGGCCAGCGCCGCCTTCTGCACCGCGATGGCGAGGTCCTTGCTCTTCTGCGTTGGAGAAGAGCCGATCCAGGTCTCGGTGCCCTGCGCCGGCGGGTTCACACTCTCCGCCGCGTTGAAGTGGATCGAGACGAACGCAGCCGCGCCGATGTCCTTGGCGACCTTGGCGCGCTTGGCGATGCCGAGATTGACGTCCGTCGAGCGCGTCAGCTTGACCTCGACGCCCGCGACGGCGGCGAGAGCCGTGCGGGCGGCGAGGCCGACCGCGAGCGTGACCGTCTTCTCGAGTAGGCCGCCGGGGCCGGAGGCGTTGTTCCAGCTCGATCCGCCCGTCTCGGCCGGCGGCGGATTTCCGCCATGGCCGGGGTCGATTACCACCTTGATCATCGCATCCTCTCCTTTGGCTTGGTCAGTCCGGTTGCGGTCAGGATCTCTGGTGCGGGCGTGACGACGCGATCCGCGCGGCGACGCCGTCGGCCACGTCATGGATGGCTGGATGGGATGGTGGGCGGATGCCGCCGGCTATCCGAACCTGTCGACGGCTCGCAGCCGGCTCCAGGCCATGCGTCCTCCGCCGATCTTGGTGGCCGGCGGCTGTCCGCCCGGCCAATTCCGGCGCGCCTGTTCGGCGGCGCGGCCTTCGTCGCCGAGCCACGTCTCCGCGTCGAAGTCCTCCGGAAGGCTGTCCTTCAGCCTCAGGCTCAGCGCGCGGGTCGCCTGCGCCGCGGCGAAGCTCGTGCCCCGCATCGCGACGACGGAGCCGCTCGCCGCGCCGGCGCCGAGCACCCCGAAATGCGCATAGCCGTCGTCGGTTCCAAACGAGACGCTCGGATGCGCCCGTCCCGGGCTCGCAGCCGGCGTGTCCGGATGGGAGCCGGTCGCGGAGTAGAGCGCCGGGCGGCCGTCCGACAGGCGATGTCCCGCGATCGCGATGACCCCCCTCGACATCGCGGTGGCGTTGATGGAGCCGTGTCGCCGCAAGGTCTTCGAGGTCTCCTGATCCGGCTGGGCCGGATCGTAGGGGTGGAGATAGCTGTCGCGAGGCCTTCCATCGTCGAGGAAGCGCCGGTAGTCGCCAGTCTCAAGCCGGGGCAGCAATCCCGTCGCGCCCTGCGGCTGGACCGATTGGTCGGTCTGGGCGCTCAGGAAGACGCGGATCGTATCGCCGCTTTCGCTGCGGTTGCGGACAGCGATGCTCCAGCAGCCGGACGGGCTGCCGCGATCGCGGCCCTCGTGCTGGATCGTCGGCGCCGTGCAGAGCAGGTACCAGACACGATACGACCTGCGGTCGGCCGCCATTCTGACGCCGCTGTAGAGCCGCGCGATCTCTCCCGGCGACGCAATGTCCCGCAGCGATCGGTAGCAGCCATGGCCGCCGCTGCTCGGAATGACGGCCGTGCCGCCCGGCGGGACGATGGCGACCTCCAGCGGGTTGAACGCCTCCGACGCCGTCTTTAGCCCCGGATTGGGCAGCACATCGCTCCAGATTTCGAGATAGTTCGACGATGCGTCGCCCGGCTGCACACGGAATCCGATGCCGCCTTTCGCCCCCGCCGTCAGCCCGATACAGGCGTTGCCCTGTTCGAGATTGTGGTTGCCGACCGGAATGACGACATGGATCGGGCCGTAGCCGCTTTTCCTGCGCGTCGCGTTCAACTCCCGAAGCGCCGCTCCGAACTCGTCCTCGCCGTCCTTGGCTCCGGCATTCTTGCCGAAGGACAGGTTCACGACGATCGGAAACCCTTTCGCGGCCCCCGCGGCCGAAATGTCGCCGCCAGCGTCCCGGATGCTCTTCTCCCAGATCTGGTCGGCGAGCGTGGCGATCCTCCGGATCGCGTAGATCGCGAAGTAGTCGAGGAAAATGCCGGAATTGTTGATCGTCGCCCGGTTCGGGAGATTGACGGCCAGAATCTTGATCCGCGGATCGGCATCCTGCGGGTCCGCACCGGCGGCGAGATCCGCCACGAAGGTGCCGTGAGCGGCGCGTCGGGCCAGTTCCCGGTTGCCCAGAAGATCCCTCATGTCGACGAGATCGGCCGCGCGATTGAAGTCATCCTCCAGAAAGAAGCCGCCGCATCCGCCGACGCTGTGATCCGCGATCAGCGCATCGATATCCCGCTTGTAAAGTTCCGAGCCGAAGGGGAGGAACGGCTGATCCGGCTTGTGCCTGCTGTCCTGCTGCCAGGACGCGAGGATGCGGGTGCCGCCGTCGCTTTCACGAAAGCGGCTGTTCCCAAGCGCGATCCCGCTGTCGATCACGCCGACGATCACCGTATCGAGCCGAACTGCAGGAAGACTGGCGGGATCGGCGTTCCAGCCGTTCTTGCCGAGATGATCGTCGAAGGCGTCGTTATGCGCCTTGGCGGGCAGAGGCCCCTTGCCGGCCCCGAACCCGAAATCCCTGTCGAATTTCGTCATGGCTCCGGAATCGCGCCAGTCGGCTTCCGGCATGAGCGCCGCGAGAGGCTGTCCTGTCTCGAGCGAAGCGAGCCCGAGCGACCCGCCGAGCGTGAAATAGGAGTAGCCGAGGCTCTTCTCCCGGACGGCATCGAGGTCGCGCCGGAATTCGGGCGGGGGACACGCCATCCACCAGTCGACATAGGGCGACCTCGCATCGGCGGGCAGCGGCTGCCAGTCGGTCCATTGCGCTGTCATGGGCTCGGGCTCCCCCATTCCAGCCGGGCCTTGAGCCAGTGCGCCCTCGCCAGAGCGGGCGCCGCCACCGCTCCGCCCGCTGGATCGGGTGCGCTCTTCTGCTGAAGCCAAGCCGCCGTGAAGTCGTCGAACGGCTTCGATCCGTCGAAGCTGCGCACCTTGAGCGCGGCGCCGTCCAGCACATCGCAGACAGCATCGCCAATGGCGCAACCCACTATCGCGCCAGCCGCCGAATCGACCGGGAAATGCAGGCCGGCGACCGTACGGTTCACCGCGATCCGGTGAGCGAGCCTGAACGGCATGGCCCAGACCTGCAGTCCCTCGGTCGCGGCGTCGCCGGTCATCAGGCGGTGCATCACCGTCGCCAGCGCAAAGGCCTCGGCCGCGTGTCCGGACGGAAAGCTGGAATGGTCCGGCGTCGGTATCACGGGCTGAACCTCCGGCGCGTAGTCCGCCGGTCGCGCCGCCCAGCAATAGTGCTTGGCCTGCATCTCGAGCCCGATGCACAGCGATTGGGCCGTGGCGAGAATCTCGAACGTCGCCTTGCGATGCGGCGATGTGAGCGGGGCAAGGGCCGCGAAAAAGGTGATGATATCGACGTTCTGCGCCAGGATTTCCGCCATCCGGTCCAGCCGCAGATCGGCATAGTTCCGGACAAACACGAGCTGGTCCCGGAACACCGCATCGCTCGGCCGCGACAGCCGGCAGATCCGCGCGCCGCCAGCCATCACGGAAGCGGCGCCGGCACCATCCGGCGCAACCTGAAACAGTCCCGACAGCGACGCCACGAGCACCTGCGTGCGCCGCCCCTCCGAAAGATAGGACAGATCGGTCGGGATGTCGGGGATGGCGACGGCGGGCGTCGTCTTCGGATCCCAATGCCCGATGATCGCATCGTGACTCGTCGCCAGCGCATGGCTCAGCAGGGACGAGCCGACCCCGGAGCGGACGGCAGCCTCGTGACCGCCACCATGGCCACCGCCGTGACCGCCTCCATGGCCACCGCCGTGACCGCCTCCATGACCGCCTCCATGGCCGCCTCCATGGCCGCCTCCATGGCCGCCGCCGTGCCCCCCGCCATGGCCTCCGCCGACCCAGACCATCATCGTCCCCTTTGCTTACTTTCCCGTTGGGAACTTTTCGTCCGCGCGGATGGTCGGTCAAGCTGTGCGCCAACTGTTTTGACGGTGCGTTGACGGAAACCTGTCTATCGTCATATTCGTTTGAAGGCGTGAGCTTGCGATGACTGCGATTTCCATGCTGACATCGTTGCGGCGGCTTGGGGGCTGTACATGCCAATAGGTCAGACACCGCCGATCGACGGTCGAATCCGTCTTCAGCTTTACGGCCCGTTTCGCGTTCTCTCGCCAGACGGCGTCGATCTGACGCCAGCCAGCGCCAAGTCATGCGCCCTTCTTGCCATGCTGGCCATCGCGCCGGGCCTGCGCCGGGGCAGGAGCTGGATCCAGAACCGTCTCTGGAGCGACAGGCGCCCGGCGCAAGCGGCAGGGAGCCTGCGGCAGGCGCTTCTCGATATCCGACGGGCGCTCGGCCGGCATGCCGGCGCACTGGTTTCGACGCGCGTGGTCGCGCAGCTGATTGCTGAGCGGGTCGAGATCGAACCGCGCCCGGCGCAAACCTCGGAGGAGCTTGCGTTCCTCCAGGGTCTGGACGTCAACGACCTCGCATTCAGGACATGGTTGCGCGAGATGCGCGGGCTGCGGGCCGACGGCGCCGGAACGGCTGCCGCGCCGGCCTCACCGGACAGGCGGCCTGTCAGGCCGACGCTTGTCGTCGAGATCGCGAGCGAGCCGGAGTTGAGCCATGGCTTCTTCTCGCGGCTGCTCTACGACCAGATCGCGCGCTCGCTCACGGAATCGGCGGATGTGGACGTCGTGCGTGGTCCGCTGCCGATCGAGCAGTCCTTGCGCCTGCCGGAGGGCGCCCTGTCGGTTCAGGCGCATATCGCGACATTGCCGGGCGGCAGCATCTGGCTGCGTCTCAGCCTCGAGGACATGGCGCGCACCGCGATACGCTGGTCCTCGACGCTCAAGCTTCCGGCGCCGATCGTCGAACTGGACGACAACCCGCCGGTGCTGGGCCTCATCCATCGACTGGTCTTCGCCGCCATCGAGGCGCTGTCGTCGTACAACCCCACCCGCGATTGCGACGGCGATTACCGGGCCGCGATCATGGCCGCGTCGGCTTTCCGGCGCATGTTCAGGCTTCGGCATCAGGATCTGGAAGCCTCCGCCGCCCTGCTCGACCACGCGATCGCAATCGCACCGCGCGGCCTCTATCATGCGATGAGGGCGCAGCTTTCGACCATCCGCGCCATCGAACGGCAAAGCTGCGCAGCGGAGCTGCGGGAGCTCAGCGAAGCCGACATCGCCGCGGCGCTGGCCTCGGAGCCGCTGAATTCGAGCGTCCTCTCAGCGGCGGCCAACACCAAGCTCGTCTTCGACAACGACGTGGCGTCGAGCCTGATCCTGTCGCGTCAGGGCGTCAGGTCGAACCGGTCCAACCCCCTGGCGTGGTGGTCGCTGGCAAACGCCGCGCTCTACGCGGGAGACCATGAGGCAGCCTATTCGGCAGCGGTTTTCGCCCAGCAACTGGCCGATTCATCGTCTCTGAAGCCATGGGCCGACTTTCAGCGGTCGCTGACCGCCGCGGTTCACGGCAGGATCGACGAAGGCGTCGCCTTCGCGATGTCGGCCCATGTGCTGTCTCCGAGCTTTCGGCCGCCCTTGCGCTACCTGATCGCGCTTCAGGCGCGTTCCGGCGCCGTGACCGAGAGCAGGGACGCCGTGCGAAAGCTCGGCCGGCTGGAAGTGGATTTCTCGGTCGAACGGCTGATATCCGATCCGGCCTATCCGGCTTCGATGCTGCGCCGCTCCCGCCTGGCGGACGCCGATATCATGAAGCGGATCGAACTCTGAATCACGAGCGCAGGCGACGCCGCTGTCCCGGAGGGTCGAGGCGGTGCTGCAGACGGGGCGCGCCGCTCATTTCAGACTGTTCGACAGGAAGCCCCGAAGCCGCTCGCTTGCGGGCCGCGTCAGCACCTCGGCGGGCGCGCCCTCCTCTTCGACGACGCCGCGGTGCAGGAAGATCACCCGGCTCGCGACCTCGCGCGCAAAGCCCATCTCATGGGTGACGACCAGCATGGTGCGGCCTTCCTCCGCCAGCGAGCGCATCACACGCAGCACCTCGCCGACGAGTTCGGGGTCGAGCGCCGAGGTCGGCTCGTCGAACAGCATGACCTCGGGCTCCATCGCCAGCGCGCGCGCGATGGCGACGCGCTGCTGCTCGCCGCCCGACATATGCGCCGGGTAGGCGTCCTTGCGATGCGAGACGCCGACGCGGGCGAGGTAGCGCTCCGCCCGCTCGACCGCGTCCTTGCGAGAAAGCCCGAGCACGCGGATCGGCGCCTCGATGACATTCTCGACCGCCGTCATATGGGCCCAGAGATTGAACTGCTGAAACACCATCGAGAGCCTGGCCCGGATGCGCTGGAGCTGCGCCGGGTCCGCAGCGTAGAGTTCGCCCTTGCGGTCGGCCGTCAGGCGCAGCTCCTCGCCGCTGACGGTGATGCGCCCGGCATTGGGCTTCTCCAGCAGGTTGAGACAGCGCAGCACCGTGCTCTTGCCCGAGCCCGACGAGCCGATCATCGCGATGACGTCGCCTGAGTCGGCGGCAAGCGAGACGCCTTTGAGCACCTCCACTGCGCCGAAGCTTTTGCGCAGGTTCTCGGCGCGGAGTTTTTCCGTGGCGATCGCCCTCGCAGGGTCGAGCGCGGGGAACCCCTCTCCCGAAGGGAGAGGGGCAGGGGTGAGGGGTCGGCCAGAATGAGTATCTTGCATCATCGTCACCGTGTTTTGGCCGCTGCGCTCAACCGGTCCAGCGTCCGTCACCTCACCCCTGCCCCTCTCCTTACAGGAGAGGGGTTCCCCGAGCCCTGCCTTACGGGCTGAGCAATCGCCCCGACCGCTTCGCGCTCGTACCGGCGACCTTGCCGAGTCGCTTTCCGGGCGTGGCGAAGCGGAGCGAGGAGCGGGCGTAGAAGACGCCGCTCGACTGTGTCGCGACCGGCGTCGCCTCGCCGGTCAGCGGGTCGATGATCTCGGCGATGACCTCGCCGGCCGACACGCTCTCGCCGACCTCGCGCCGATAGATCAGGATGCCCGAACTCGGCGCGGTGATCGGCTCCGAGGCCTCGAGCGCGGTCGGGCTGCAGAGCGGGTCGGGCAGCGCCACCGTCGCGCCTGCGATCACGCCGACATGGCGCAGAAAGGCGAGGATCGCGGCGGCGTCGCTATCAGCCATCGCGTAGTCGACATCGCGCTGGCCGCGCAGTTCGACCGTCACCGACTGGCAGCCGAAGGGCACCGGCCGGCCGGGGAACTCGCGGGCGAGTTCGGCCCAGGGCCGGCTGAGCGCCTCGTCGAACGGATCGCCGCCCGAAACCTCCGCCACCAGCACGGCCCGCGCGCCCAGTAGGGCCGCGAGCGGCGCGAAGGTCTCGGCGGCAGCCGTATGGGTGTAGAGATGCATCGCGGCCTCGGCGTCGCAATGCAGGTCGAGCACGAGATCGGCCGGCAGAGCGAGGCCGAGCAGCGTCTTCTTCAGATGCTCGGCCTGCGTGAGCGCCGGCCGCGTCTCCAGCTCCTCGATGAGCGCCCGCCGGATCAGCGCGGCATTGCCAGCAGGTTCATCGCCGAGCCTGTCGCCGGCGCGCGCCGCCAGGCCTTCGCCCAGCGCCGGAAAGTCCCGGTTAAAATTGCCGCCGTCCGTCAGCGAGAAGCGCCCGACCGGCTGGCCGAGCACGAGCTGGCCGAGACCCAGCGGATTGGCGACGGGCACGAGCACGACCTCGCCGATGAGATCGCCCGCTGCCTCGATCGCGACGAGTTCCCGACGCAGGCTCTGGGCGCAGATCATGCCGGGAATCTCGTCGGCATGGAGCGCGGCCTGGATATGGACGCAAGGCCGCGCGCCCTGCCGGCCGAAGCGATGCACGGTCAGCGCGTGGCTCGTGCCGGGGCTGCCGGCGGGAATGGCGTAGCTGTCGGTGATCATGGGTTCAGGCCGGCGTCATTTCGGTAGGTCTGATGTCGGCGGATTTCGGCCGCAGATGCTTGAGGAAGCGCCCTTCCAGCAGCTTGACGATGCCGACGAGCGTGAAGGTGATGACGAAGTAGAACACCGCCACCATGCCAAAAGCTTCCAGCGGCGCGAGGCTGTTGTAATAGACGTCGCGCGCGGTGCGGGTGAGCTCGACAATGGTGACGGCGCTGGCGATCGAGGTCGCGTGCATCACCATGACGAGTTCGTTGCCATATTGCGGCAGCGCCCGGCGGATCGCGCTCGGCAGCAGGATGCGACGGTAGATCGACGCGGTCGAGAGACCGAGGCTGCGCGCCGCCTCCAGCTCGCCATTGGGGGTCTGGCGCAGCGCGCCTGCGAGGATTTCGGTGGTGTAGGCGGTCGAGTTCAGCGCGAAGGCGAGCCAGGCGCAGAACCAGGCGTTGCGGAACAGCGGCCAGGCGGCGCTCTCGCGCAACCATTCGAACTGCGCCAGCCCGAAATAGATCATGTAGAGCTGCACCAGCAGCGGCGTGCCCCGGATCACATAGGTGTAGAGGAAGACCGGCTTCGCAAGCCACGGGTTTGGCGAAACGCGGGCGATCGCGAGCGGCACCGAGAGCAGGAACGAAGCCGAGACGCAGATCGCCATCAGGATCAGGCTGACCTGCAGCCCCTTCCAGTAAGCGGGCAGCGATTCGGCGATGAGGGCCCAGTCGATCATCAGAACTCGACCTTGCGGACGCCGAGCGAGAAGCGCCGCTCGACCCAGCCAAGGACCAGAATCGAGACGGTGGTGACGGCGAGGTAGATCGCCCCGATCGCGGCATAGAAGGTGAAGGGCTCGCGCGTCGCGGCCGAAGCCAGATTGGCGCGATGGACCATGTCGTCGAGTCCGATGATCGAGAGCAGTGCGGTCGCCTTGATCATCACCAGCCAGTTGTTGGTGAAGCCGGGAATGGCGTGGCGCACCATCTGCGGCAGCACGATGCGGCGCAGGACGAGGAGCCTGGACATGCCATAGGCCTGGCCGGCCTCGGCCTGCCCGCGCGGGATGGCGAGGATCGCGCCGCGAAACGTCTCGGTCAGATAGGCCCCGAAGATGAAGCCGAGCGTCGTCGTGCCGGCAATGAAGGGGTTGATGTCGATGTATCCCAGCCCCGCCCTGTCGGCGAGCCTGTTGATCATGATCTGGCCGCCATAGAAGATCAGCAGCAGCAGGACGAGCTCGGGCAGACCCCGGATCAGGGTGGTGTAGGCATCGGCCGCGATATTGGCCGCGCGCGACCCGGAGAGCTTGGCCGCCGCTCCGACGAACCCGAAGATGCAGGCGATGGCGAGCGATACCGCCGACACCGCAAGCGTCGAGCGCAGGCCTTCGAGGATGGCGGGGAGATAGCCGTGCAGGAACATGCGAGCGTCCGCGAAAGTGAAGCTCTTCCCCTCCCCCTTGTGGGGAGGGGATAGGGGTGGGGGGCGCAAAGCCGGAGCGACCCGTTCTACAAAGTAGCGGCGTCGCCGATGCAACGGGACAGACTAATCGCCAGCACTCACCCGGTCGTTCGCCCCCCACCCCCAGCCCCTCCCCACAAGGGGCAGGGGAGGAGCGAGCGCGGCTAACGCAGTGCGAAGCTCAAGATCCCGAAACGTCGAAGTCGAAATACTTGTCGGCGAGCTTCTTGTACTCGCCATTGCCCTTCAGCGCGGCGAGCGCGGCGTTGATCTTCGTGCGCAACGCCTCGTCGTCCTTGCGGACCGCGATGCCGACGCCCGAGCCCGCGCCGATGCGGATCGCCGGGCCGAGCTGGGCATAGCCCTTGCCCTCCGGCTTCTTCAGGAAGGCCTCGCCCGAGACGACCGATGAGCCGAATCCGATATCGGCGCGCCCGACCGCGAGCTCCATATAGACCTCGGTCTCCTTGCCGGCGAGCACCACCGTGCTCTCCTTGTAGTTCTCGGCGAGATAGGCGGCGCGCGGCGAATTGCGCAGCACGACGATCGTCTTGCCCTTCAGCGAGGCCGGCGAATGATCCGGGAAGGCGCCGGCCTTGGCCACGAAACGCGAGGGCACGTCGTAATAGGGATCGGAGAAGTCGACCTGCTTCTTGCGCGCGTCGGTGATCGTCATCGAGGCGACGATCAGATCGAACTTCTTCGCGTTCAGCGCCGGGATCATCCCGTCGAATTCCTGCTGGACGAAGGAGCACTCGGCCTTCATCTGCGCGCAGATGGTGTTGGCGATGTCGATGTCGAAGCCGCCGAGCTTGCCGTCGGGCGCGATCATCGAGAACGGGGGATAATTGCCCTCGACCCCGATGCGCAGTTTTTGCGCCTGCGCGAAGCTTGGGCCTGCGAGAACGGCGGAGAGTGCGGCCGCACCGGCGGCTGCGAGGAACTGGCGCTTGAGCATGATGATGTCTCCCGATGCGATTGGATTGGATTGGATTTTTATGTCCCGCTCTGACTTCACATTGGCCAGTAATTTTCATATGGTCAAGACATGAAAATATCTCTTCATGCCCAAAATGGCGGCAGCGGCGCGAGCGACGTCGCCTTCGCCGCCTCCGAGCTGGGACGCAGACTGCTGGCGCTGCAGGCCTCCGGCTCTGCGTCGAACAGGGCGATCGCCGACCATCTGCTGCGCAACCCGGTGCGCGGCGCGGCGCTCTCGATCGAGGATCTGGCGGCCGGAAGCGGCGTCTCGACCGCGACCCTGTCTCGCTTTGCCCGCGCGCTCGGCTATGGCGGATTTCCCGAACTGAGGACGGCGCTCGCCGATACGCTGCAGGCGGTGCTGCGCCCGGTCGAGAAGCTGAAGGGCAGCTTCAACCGCACCGATGGCGCCTCGCCCTTGCGCGAGGGCCTGCAGGACACGCTGGCCAATCTGCGCGGCACGGCCGAGGGGCTGGAGCCTGCCGCTCTCGACCGGGTGGTCGCCCGGCTGGTGGCGGCGCGCTGCGTCTATGTGATGGGGTTCGGGCTTTCGGCGCACCTCGCCGGCCTGCTGACGCTCGGCCTGCAGCCCTTCTGCCAGCAACTCGTCAACGTCGTCGAGTTCGGCGGCACCGAGATCGCCGCCGGCCGGCTGATGAATCTGGGACCGGAGGACGCGCTGATCGCGATCTCCTTCCCGCGCTACGCCGCCGACGCCGTGCATCTCACGCGCTATGCCGCAGACTGCGGCGCGTCGATCGCGGCAATCACCGATTCAGCCGCTTCTCCGCTCGCGCCGTTGGCGCAGGAGGTGCTGATCGCGCAGAGCACGCACCCGGTCCTGTCGTCGAGCAGTACCGCGGCCGTGCTGGTGATCGAGGCGCTGGTCACAGCGCTGATGGTCTCCAACGCCGACAACGTCGCCAAGGCGGCGCGGCTGACCGAGGCGATCTCGGCCTACCTCGTTTCGCAGCCGGCGCGGGGGAGGTAGAGCCGGACTGGCTTCGCCGTCACGGCTGCCGCCGATAGCCGATGCCCGCCATGCGCCGGAACCGCCACGGCCAGCGGTCGGGCCAGACCAGATCGGCGATCATGGCGATCGCGATCCATCGGAACCAGGTGGCGAAGCCGTTGGAAAGCCCCTGGGGCTCCTCGTAGCCGCCGACCCAGCCATCCTGCCGGCGCACGCCCTCGCTCACATCGGCAAAGCCGCCATCCGCGTTCTGGAAGTCGAGCAACGCCTCCAGCATCGACAGGCACCAGCGCTCGATGTCAGGCCGGCGATAATCCAGCAGGCCGTGTCCGTGGACGAGCACATCGACGGCATCGACATCGATGCAGGCGCTGTCGATGGCCGGCGGCAGGGTCAGGCAATAGTCGATCGCGCGGTCCTGATGGGGCAGCGGCCGCCCGGTCACGTACCAGAGATGGAAGTTATGCATCGAACCGGCGAAGGCATGCAGGAGTTTCAGCGGGTCGGAAAGCTGGCCTACGCCCCAGAAGCCGGTCGATGGCTCCTGCAGCCGGTCATGCCAGGCGAAGAGCTGCTCGAACGCGGCCGCAACCCGCGCCTTCAGCGCGGTGTCGCCATGCTGCGCCATCAGCAGCCAGAAGCTGCCGAGATTGACGATGTTGTTGCCCTCCTGCCAGGGGTCGCGCAGATCGCGCTGGCTCAGCCAATAGCCAAGCTCCGTCGGATCGAGCAGCGGGTTGGCGAAGGCGAGCTCAGGCCTGCGGTCGGGCTCCAGCGCCGCGATCGCGCCGAGCGTGTAGTTGGTGACGTGAAAGTCGATATAGCGCCAGGTCTCGGCGCGGTCGGGCTTCTTGAAGACGTCCTCGTCGCGCATGCCGGCGATGCGGAAGCGGCCGTCGGGCAGGCGCGCGCGCTCGAACCAGTCGACCAGCTCCAATCGCTCGGCCTCCGACAAGCCGTCGAGCCCGCCGAGAAGGCTCAATGCATTGATCCCATTATAGCTGCCCGGCAGCAGCATGCCGGGCCACGCATCGACATCGTGATGGGCGCTGATCCGCATCACGCCGCGCGGCTCGCCATCCGCCTGCATCGAGGCGAGCCAGTCCAGCGTGCGCGAGCGCGCGTCCTCGATGCGACGCGCGAGGCTCTCCAGCGGGTCGTCCGCCGCGCGTCGCACTTGCCCTGCCTGCGTCATCCCTTCACCGCTCCCGCCGCCATGCCTTCCATCACGCGCTTCTGGGCGATCAGGAACAGCACCGCCACCGGCAGCGTCGTGATCACGGAGAGCGCCATGATGCCCTGGAAATTCGCGCCGAGTTCGCCGTTCATCGAGAGCAGCGCCACCGGCAATGTGTAGGTGTCGGGCGTGCGTGAGATCACCAGGATCGGGAACCACTGCGCCCAGTTGAGCAGGAAGGTGATGATCGCCACCGTCGCGACAACGGGCGCGGCCATCGGCATCACCACCTTGAACAGAACCTGCGCCTCGCTCGCGCCGTCGATGACGGCAGCCTCGATCACCTCGGGCGGAATGGCGCGAAAAAACTGCTCGAACAGAAAAAACTGGATCGGCCCCAGCGCCAGAAACAGCACGATGCCGGCATAGGAGCCGAGCAGGCCGAGCTTGAACATCACGAGATAGACCGGGATGACCAGCAGCATGTAGGGATACATGATGGTGATCAGGAAGCCGTAGCGCAGCAGCGAGAAGCCCGGCAGGCGCGGCCGCCGCACCAGCGCATAGGCCCCGAGCGCCGTGACAGTGACGCCGAGCAGCGTCGAGGCGCAGGTGATCGCGACCGAATTGAAGGCGTAGCGCCAGAGTTCGACCCCGCCAATGCTCGAAATCTCCGACAGGATCGAGAGATCGAAGCGCTCGGGCAGAAGTCTGAGTGGGGCCGACAGCATCTCGCGCGTCGAGCGGAAGGCCGAGACCAGCATCCACCAGTAAGGATAGAGGAAGAGCAGGCTGACGATGCCGGCAGTCAGATATGCGGCTGCGTAGGCCAGCGGCGAATGGGTTCCAGAGGGCGCGGCGGCATCCTTCATCCGACCCTCCTATCGCCGACCTTAAAGGCGGTCAGCGAGATGCCGATGACGATGGCGAACAGGATCGAGGCCATTGCGGTGGCCTCACCATAGCGGCCCTGGTCGAAGAGCTGGTAGGCGTAATAGCTGACGAAATTGGTCTGGTCGCTCGGCCCGCCCTTGGTCATCACCACGACGACGGTGAAGGTCTTCAGGAACTGGATCAGGGCGTAGACCGTGTTGATCATCAGCGCCGGCCGCAGTTGCGGCAGGATCACGTAGCGCCAGCGCTGCCAGGTGGTGGCGCCGTCGATATGGGCGGCCTCCTCCAGCGCCTTGTCGCGGATCGAGAGATTGGCGAGGAAGATGATCACGTAGAAGCCGGCATGGTGCCAGAGCTCTGCGACCAGCACAGCGAGCATCGCGGTGTTTGGGCTCGACAGGCCGCCGAAGGCCGGCACGCCCAAGAGATCGAGCCCGGCATTGATCGCCCCGAAGGAGCGGTCGTAGAGCCAGCGCCAGACGACATAGCCGGCGACATCCGGCGTCACCACCGGCAGGAAGATGGCCAGCCGAAAGAACAGGTTGCCGCGCTTCAGCAGGGTCGAATCCAGCAGCGTCGCAAAGCCGAGCGCGAAGGCGAGGTTTGCGACCACCGACAGCGCGGTATAGAGCAGCGTGCGCGCGAGCGAGGCGAGAAAGACCGGATCGGCCAGCACGGCGGTGTAGTTGGCCAGCCCGACATAGACCGGGTTGGGCTTGAGCGCGCTGGCGGACGCCGTGAACGAGACCTGGATCGAGAGCAGGATCGGCCAGATCCCGAACAGGATCGTCAGCGCCGCGAAGGGCGCGACGAAGAGGTAGAACACGCGGTGGGTCCAGGCCTCTTGGAGCCGGCCGGCGAGGCCGGTTCGCTCATGCGGCATGGAAAGGGTGGCGCTGGTCATGGCGGGCCGATCCGTCGTCCTGACTGACTATGCGACGTCCAACCCTCAGCCCTCATCCTGAGGAGCGTTCCGCAGGAACGCGTCTCGAAGGATCGTCCAGATCTCTCCGGAGATATCTGGAGCATCCTTCGAGACGCCGCTTCGCGGCTCCTCAGGATGAGGGCTGAGGGAAGGAATGGCGACAGTCGACGCTCACCCCTTGGCCAGCTTCGCCGCGAGCTCGCGCATTTCCTTGGCCGTCTCGGTGATGAAGGGCTTCCAGTCGGCCGGCGGGCTCGCGAGACCCGCGAGCAGCTTGCGGTGGAAGGCGGCTTCCAATTCCGGATAGAACGCATGGATCGATTCCGGAAAATCATAGGCGACGAGCCGGGCTTCCGCCTTGGCGAAATACTGCTGGCGCTCGGAGAGTTTCGAGACGTCGAGATCCTTGCGCACGCCCGCGCCGACCGTCTCCAGCGAGGCCTGCTGCGCCTGCTTTCCGAGCAGGAATTTGGCGAATTCGACCGCGAGCGCCTTGTTGGGCGCGTTCTCGGGCACCGCGACGCCGCGCATGCCGCCGATCACGACGGCGTTCTTCTCGCCCTCGCTGAAGCGGGGCCAGGGACCGGAGACGAAATCGCCGTTCAGCACGTTCGCGCCGTCCCATTTGCGCACGTTCCAGTCGCCGACGCGGAACATGCCGGCGCGTCCGCCCTCGATCACCTGGTACATCTCGTTGAAGGAGTGGTTGATCGTATCGGGCGCGACGAATTTGTAGCTCGAATAGGTCTTCAGGAACTCCTCCAGCACCTGCGCGTGTTTCGGCTGGTCGATGGTGATCTTGCCCTCGGGATCGATCAGCGTGTGGCGCAAGCCCGTACCGAAGGTGAAGAGGTCGAGCATGTGGATCAGGTCGCGCGGCTTGGCGGCCTGCAGCGCGAAGCCGAAGGTGTCGGCCTTGCCGTTGCCGTCGGGATCGGCGTCGCGGAATTTCGTGGCGATGCGCTTGGCGTCGTCCCAGGTCTCGGGAAACTTCTCGCCGGTCTTGTCGAGCCAGCTCTTGCGCACGCCGAGCGCCATCTGCACGCGCTGCGCCGGCAGGATGATCATCTTGCCCTTGTAGGTCGCGACCTTGAGATCGTCTTCGGCGAGGAAGTCCTTGTCGGCGACGCTAGCCAATACCGACTTCAGGTCCATGACCTTGCCGGTCTGGTTCTCGATGCGGATGACGCGCTCGTAATTGTTGAAGATCAGGTCGGGCGCCGTGTCCGTATTGAGCGCGCCGATGACGCGGCCGAACCACTGGTCGGTCGGGTAGGACAGCGAGCGCACGGTGACGCCGGGTTTACCCTTGGCGAATTCCGCGCCGGCGGCCTGGAACCATTTGATCCCGTTCTCGCCGAGATCGTGCCAGATCGTCAGTTCCTGCGCCTTCAGCGGCGCGGACAGCAGCATGGCGGCGGCGAAGGCGCCGCCGAAATATTGGGCCAGTCGCATGGTCGATCCTCCCTGGATCCGTAACCGTTGATCGGTTACGTAAACGTTTTCGTTGACTTATCATAAGGCCAATCCGATCAAGACATCAAGGGGGCCGGCGACGGGCTGGCGGCAAGAGGCGCAAGTGTCTGGAAAGCCTGAAAAACCTGCGACGAGCAGGGCCGCCGGCTCCGAGCGCGGCGTCTCGATCCGTGCCGTGGCGGCGCGCGCGCAGGTCTCGATCGCCACCGTCTCGCGCGTCGTCAACGGCGTCGCCAACATGGCCTCGCCCGAAACGGTTGCGCGCGTCAGGGCGGCCATCACGGAACTCGGCTACCGCCCGATGAGCGCGGGGCGCTCGCTGCGCCAGCGCCAGAGCCGACTCGTCGCCGTCATCGCGGCAAATCTCGCCAACCCTGCGATGACCGCGATCGCGGCCTCGGTCGAGGTTGCGCTGCGCACGCGCGGTCTCGTGCTGGCGCTGTGCGACAGCCATGACCGGGCCGAACTGCAGGACGAATACCTGCTCGAGATGCGCGCTCACCTTGTCCGCGCGACCGTGCTGCTCGGCGCGGTGGAAAGCCCGGTCCTCGCCGCGATGCGGCAGGCCGGCGAACCCCTGATCTTCGTCAACCGCCGCTGTCCGGACGATGACGCCCAGCCCTTCATCGGCATCGACAACGCCAAAGCCGGCTGCGACGCCGCCAATTTCTTCCTCGGGCGCGGCCTCGCCGACATCGCGGTCGTGCATGGCCATCTCGGTTCGTCCGCCACGATCGACCGGCTCGGCGGCATCAGCCAAGCCTTCGCGGCCGCCGGCCTGGCCCTGTCCCCCGAACGCTTCTTCACGACCGCCGCGGCCGAGCATCTCGAAATCGGCTATCGCGCCGCCGACGCCCTGCTCTCGGGCGGCACGCTGCCGGCCGGCATCGCCTGCGCCAGCGACATGATCGCCTTCGGCGCGCATCGCCGGCTGGTCGAGGCGGGGCTGCCGCACGGCGCGATGCCGCATCTGCTCGGCTTCGACGACAACCCGCTCAACCCCTGGGTCGCGCCCTGGCTCTCCTCCGTGCGGATCCCCTACCAGGCCTATGGCGAGGCGGTCCTGCGCATGATGGAGCCGGATACGCCGCGCCGGATCATCCTCCGCCACGAAATCGTCGACCGGTCGCAGGGATCGACCGGTTAGCGCGACAGCTTCTGTCCGGCCTGGATGAAGCGCAGCGGATCGAGCGGCTTGTCGGCCAGCCGCGTCTCGTAATGCAGATGCGGCCCGGTCGAGCGGCCGGTCGAGCCGACCCGGCCGATGATCGCGCCGAAGGGCACGATGTCGCCCTGCTTGACCTCGAAGGCGTTGAGATGGGCGTAGCGCGTCGTCAGCCCGTTGCCATGGTCGAGCTCGACGAGATTGCCGTAGCCCCCGGCGACCTCGGCGCGCAGCACCTTGCCGGTGCCGGCCGCATAGACCGGCGTGCCGGTCTCGCCGCGAAAATCCATGCCGGAATGCATGGCGGTCGCGCCCGTGAACGGGTCCGAGCGCGGGCCGAAATTGCTGGTGGTGCTGTCGTCGCCGTCGAGCGGCCGGCGCAGCGGCACGAGCGCGGCGAGTTCGCGCCAACGCCCGAACTGCGCCTGCGCCGGGCCGAGTTGCAGCACCGCATGCTCGAAGCTGCCGGGCTTGAACGCGGCCGAGACCGGGATGAACGGCCCGCCGGTACCGGCGCGCGCGGAAGGCAACTTCAGATTGGCTACATCGAGGCCGATTTCGGCCAGCACGCCCTGAAACTCCTTCACGCGCCCGGCATAACGCGCGCCGAGCAGCGAAAGCTGCCGCCCTTGCAGGGCCGCGACACGGTCGAGCGAACCGGCAAGAATAGCAATGCGCTCCTGCTTCGGCAGCGCTTCCGTGGCGCGCAGCAAAGCGGCGATCTGGCCGCGCTGGCGCGCCGTGACCGCAGGATCGAAGCGGTCGAATATGCTCGACGGGGCGAGCTGCGTGACGCGACCGGGGGCCGGGGTCTGCGCGCCGCGCGCCGGGGCCAGCGGCTCGACGGCCGGCGCCGTCAGCGCCCCCAGCAGCGTCTGGCGCGCCTCCAGCTCGACCTGGCGCGAGATCAGGTCGGCCAGCGCGTCATCGGGCGCCGCGTCGCCGCCCCCGCTCTGCGGCGCGCGCTGCGTGCTGACGGCGGACAGCAGCCGGCGCGTCCAGGCGCGTTCGCGCTCGCTATAGGTCGCCTGCAGCAGTTCCTGCTCCTGCCGCAGCGACGCGACGATCGCCTGCTCCTCGACGAGCCGCCAGGTCGCGAACCCGCCCCAGCCGAGACCGGCGACCGCCAGCAGCCCGAGCACGGGCGTCAGCCAGCGGCGGCGCGACCGCGCCTTCGGGCGGCGCTCCGTCACCGGCTTGAGCTCGGCTGTCTCCTCGGCCCGCTGGCTCGTGCGTGACTTCAGGCGGACGGGTTGCATCGTCTTTCCGGGGTCGGACGGCGGCTGTCAGGCGCAATGATACACGAAACGCCCGTCCTCGACCGCGACCGACGCCTCGGTCAGCTCCTTCTTGTCGAGCTGCAGATTGAGGATCTGGCGCGAGAGCGCCGGCAGCATCGCATTGGTGATGATGTTGTCGATCATGCGCCCGCCCGAATCCGGATCGGCGCATTGCGCGACGATCTGCGCGACGACCGCGTCGTCGTAGCGGAAGGCGGCGTTGTGGTTGTCGCGCAGGCGCTTGCCGATGCGTCCGAGCTGCAGCCGCACGATGCCGCCGAGCATGTCGGGCGAGAGCGGATAATAGGGGATGACCACGAGGCGGCCGATCAGCGCCGGCGGGAACACTTTCAGCAACGCCGGCCTGAGCGCGGCAGCAAGCTCGTCGGGATCGGGCCGGTGCGCCTCGTCGCCCGCCATCCGCATGATCTCGTCGGTGCCGACATTCGAGGTCAGGATGATCAGCGTGTTCTTGAAGTCGATGCGCCGGCCGGTGCCGTCCTCCATCACGCCCTTGTCGAAGACCTGGAAGAACAGCTCGTGGACATCCGGATGCGCCTTCTCGATCTCGTCGAGCAGCACCACCGAATAGGGCTTGCGCCGCACGGCCTCGGTCAGCCGCCCGCCCTCGCCATAGCCGACATAGCCGGGAGGCGCGCCCTTCAGCGTCGAGACGGTGTGCGCCTCCTGGAACTCGCTCATGTTGATGGTGATGACGTTCTGCTCGCCGCCATAGAGCGATTCCGCCAGCGCCAGCGCCGTCTCGGTCTTGCCGACGCCCGAGGGCCCGCACAGCATGAACACGCCGATCGGCTTGTTGGGGTTGTCGAGCTTGGCGCGGCTGGTCTCGATGCGTTTGGAGATCATCGAGATGCCGTGGCCCTGGCCGACGACGCGTCTGTTGAGCGTGTCCGCCAGGTTGAGCACGTTCTCGATCTCGTCCTTGACCATCCGGCCGACCGGAATGCCGGTCCAGTCCGAGACCACGGAGGCGACCGACTGCTCGTCGACATGGGCGTAGATCATGCGCTGCGCCGGATCGATCGCGCTCAGCGCCGCGAATTTCTCGCCCAGGCTCGCCCGCGCCGCGTCGGGATCGAACGCCTCGGCCAGCGCCGGTTCCGGCGTCGGTTCACCGGCGTCGGCTTCGGGCACGGCATCGTTGGCAACCGCGGTCGTCTCGGCCGGCTTCCCGGCCAGCTTGGCGCGCAGGTCCGTGATCTCCACGACGATGGCGCGCTCGCTCTCGAAGGCGGCGGCCAGCGCGGCGAGCTTGTCCTGCCTGTCCGCGATCTCGGTATCGATCTCGGCGACGCGCTTGTCCGTCTCGCTGCCGAGGTCGCGGTCCGACAGCAGCGCCGCCTTCTCCTGCTCCAGCGCCGAAATGCCGACGCGGGCATCCTCGATCGCGGCAGGCGTAGCGCTCTGGCTGATCGCGACGCGGGCGCAGGCCGTATCGAGCAGACTGACCGCCTTGTCGGGCAACTGCCTCGCCGGAATGTAGCGGCTGGAGAGCTGAACGGCTGCCACGATCGCCGCGTCCGAGATGCGGACCTTGTGGTGCTTCTCCATGGGCGCGATCAGGCCGCGCAACATGGTGCAGCAGCGCGCGACATCCGGCTCGTCGACATTGACGGGCTGAAAGCGCCGCGTCAGCGCCGGGTCCTTCTCGAAATACTGGCGATATTCAGACCAGGTCGTCGCGGCGATGGTTCGCAGCGTTCCCCGCGCCAGCGCGGGCTTGAGCAGGTTGGCGGCGTCGCCCGTGCCGGCCGGCCCGCCCGCGCCGATCAGCGTATGCGCCTCGTCGATGAACAGGATCACCGGCGTCGGCGAGGACTGGACCTCGTCGATCACGGCGCGCAGCCGCTGCTCGAACTCGCCCTTCATCGAGGCGCCGGCCTGCATCAGCCCGATGTCGAGCGCGCAGACGCGCACGCCCTTGAGCGGCGGCGGCACGTCGCCGGAAGCGACGCGCTGGGCGAACCCCTCGGCGATCGCGGTCTTGCCGACGCCGGCCTCGCCGGTGAGGATCGGGTTGTTCTGGCGGCGGCGCATCAGCACGTCGATGACCTGGCGGATTTCCTCGTCGCGGCCCAGAATCGGGTCCATCTTGCCCTCGCTGGCGCGCGCCGTGAGGTCCTGCGAGAAGCGGTCGAGCGCTGTGGTGCCCTTGGCTCCTTCTGCTGCCTCCGCACCCGGCGTGCCCGCCGCGCGCAGGCCGGAGCCGTCCATCGGGCGCAGGTTCTCCTCCTCGGATTCCTGCCATATCTTGACGTACCCGGCAGCGAGTTCATCGACCGGTATCTTGGCGAACTCCTTCGAGATGCCGGTCAGCGCCCGTTTGAGCTCGAGAGATTTCAGCGCGGCGACCAGGACATGGCCCGTCCTGATCTGGGTCTCGCCGAAGAACAGTGTCGCGTAGTGCCAGCCGCGGTCGAGCAGATCGACGACGTTGTTGGCGACGCCGGGCATCTCGGTCTCGTTCTTGCGGAACCCGTCGATGACCGCGCCGATATCGGTGGCGAGCTTGCCCATGTCGAGCCCGTAATGCCGCGCCGTCAGCCCGATATCGGTCGAGGGCCGCAGCAGGATCTGCGCCAGCCAGTGCGCCAGCTCGACATTGCGGTTGCCGGCCCCCTTGGCCTGCCGCAGCGCCATGATGAACGCCTCGTAGCCGATGCGGTTGAGCTTGCCTGTGACGGCTTCGAGGCTGATATCGGCCATGGCTTTTTTCCCTGGTCAGACCTGGATCATGTGTTGGAACGCGGCTTTTTCGACGCGGCTGGGCGCGCCTTTTCGGATTGTGCCTTGGCGCGGGCGTCGCGTTTCTGGCGCAGGCGCTCGGCCGGATGGAACCGGGCGTCGCGCCGCAGCGCGCCCTCCCCGACGCTCCAGTTCGGCGCCATCCAGCTCGTCCAGCCGAGATGGCCGGAGCGGCCGAGGCTGACAGGCTCGACCTCGCCGACCGGCAGGGCAAGCTCCACATCCCATTCGAACTGGTCGCCGAGATGGAAGAACACCGCATCCGCCAGCATCTCGCAGCGGTCCCCGCTCGGCAGGAGCCGGCGAAACTCGGCCATGTCGCGCGCGACGATGACGACCCGGAACTTGTCCTCGACGCTGTAGACGCCTGCCCCGACCAGCGCATCGCGTCCGAGGCTGCAATGGCCGGCCCCGAGCCGGGTGCGGTCGGCAGGGTCGAAGACGAGCCGCATGCCGACGAACTGCTCGATCTCGACATCGGCCTTCAGGATGCCGGCGAGGAAGCCGCGCAGCCGCGACGCCGATTTCGCCTGCGCGCCGAGCAGCCCGGCATGGGCCAGCTTCTCGGGATCGGGCACCGCGTCGAGCCCGCGATAGGGCGGCGAGCCGAGCCCGATCGCGCTGCCGACATAGGCCGCGAAACGGTCGGTCTCCGGCCGGTCGTGCTGGGCGACCGGGCGCGAATCCGCCCAGGCCCGGAAGAAGAGCTGCAGGAAGCGATGGTTGAAGATGTCGAGGAAGCGCGGGAAGGCCTCGTCATTGGCGAGTTGCCAGTGCAGCGTCTCCTCGGTCGTCGAGAGCGGCAGGGCGCCGTGCGGCCCCAGCAGGCCGAGGAACTTGACGAACAGGCGCAGCCGGCCCTGCGCGTCGGCATCGGCCGCGCCGATCGTCGAGGGCGGGAAATCCAGAAAGGCGGGCTCGGCCAGCGCGACATACTCGTCGCGCATCGCGGCCGCGTCGCCGATGCGCGGCTTGTCGGGGAAGCTGCGCTCGGCCCGCCGCAGCACCGCGAAAAGATCGTGCCGCCAGGGCTCGGCCTCGAGCGCGGCGCGAAACGCGCTCCTGACCGCGCTGTCGGGTGCGCCGGTCACAGGATACGCCTGCCGCCGGCGCGCGGCGGCCAGCGTGCGATCTCGCCACGCTCGACCGTGCGGATCACCGTCTGGGTGAAATGGTTCATCGCGGCGTATTCGGCGAAAAACCGGTCGAGCACCGCGCCGAGCAGGAACGCGCCGCTGCCTTCAAACGCCTTCTCGTCCAGCGTCACCGTGATTTCGAGCCCGCGCGCCGCGCCGGTGCCGGCGCGCTGCGGGAAACGCCGGACGACCGGGCGGCTGTCGACGCTCTTGATCCCCCGGATGCGCCGCTCGACGGCGCTGTCGGAGAGGTCGGCGAAGAGCGACAGAAGCTCGCGCAGCGCTTCGCCATTGCGGCCCGCGCCGCGTTGGACGAGGCCGAGCTGGTTCAGGCTGAGCAGGTTGATCAGCCGCCAGGTCACCGCACCGGTCCCGGCGGTTTCCGAGCGCAACCTGAGCTGGGCGACGACCGGCTCGCGCGGTGGCGTCGGACCCGCGATGCAGGCGATGTCGAGCGCGGTCGAATCGAGCAGCCGGAAATCCGCGCCGCCGGCTCCGACCGGCAGATGCTCCGTCAGATGGCGGTTGGAGCACAGCGCCCGCACGCTGAGCTCCGACACCGATGCGCCCGCGCCGATCGTCGCCGGCTCGTAGAGCGAGACGAACATCTCGGTGCCGGTGTAGTCGGAGGCCCTGCCCTGCCGGCGTTCGGCCGATGAGCGCCGGCGCGGCAGCCGGCGCTGCGTGTAGAGCAGGCCATGCGTCGGCGAAGCGCCGTCCGGAGAGGAATAGAGCGGGTGGACCGGCTGTTTCTCGCGCCCGCCGACATAATGGGCGTAGACGTCGAGAATGCTGTGCGGCTCGTAGTCGAGCGGCCGGCCGCGATCGGGCACGACCTGGTATTCGTGCTCGTTGCTGCGGACAGGGATGCGGTCGGTGGTCTTCTCGAACAGGTTGACCGCCGGCGCGGCATAGAGCGCGAACATCTCGCGCTTCACCGCCGCAGCCAGGCGCGCATTGGTCTCGTCGAAGACGATGATGATCTCGACGGCCCTGGCCTCCAGCTTCGGCATGACGGCGGAAAGCCCCTCCAGCCGGAAGCCGAGGAACTTGCGCGGGAACCAGAACAGCTCACGCAGAAGGTCGAAGCCGCGGAAGACGCGGGTGTCGGGCGGCAGCAGAGCCTCGGGCTCCGAGAACCCGATCTGCTCCAGTCGCACCTCCGGCGCGGTCGTGATGACGGGATCGCCGAAGGCGTCGAGATGGCGGAAATAGATGCCGACGCAATCCCCGAAGACCTGCTCGTAGAGCGCGATCGCATCCGCCTCGCCGCCGGCGAGATGGATGGTGAGGTCGCGGCATTTGCAGCCGGCGAACCAGCTCGCCGCCTGGCGCGCCGGCTCCGTCGCATCCGGCTCATCCTCGGCCTTGGCCATGGTGCGATGGCGCAGCGACAGGCGCAGGCCCGCCAGCGCCCGCCCGTCCGTCGGCAGGCCGAGCGCCTGCAAACCGGCCGGCGCGGCGATGTAGTCGGCCGAGGTCAGATCGAACGGCCAGAGCGTGACGTCCGACGTCAGGCGATAGCGGCAGGCGATGCGGCGGTCGCGCTCGAGATAGGTCGCGTCGAGATAGGAGCCGCGCCGGACGCGGACGCCCTCGCGCAGCGCCGGGTCGGGATAGGGCGGCCGCACGCCGGCGAGAAGCGCCGACGGCGTCGGCGCGAGGAAGTTCGGCAGAAGCTGCTCGATGAGGTTGTTGGTGAACTCCGGGAACTCGTGCTTGAGCTTGAGCTGGACCCGCGCCGCGAGAAAGGCCGCTCCCTCCAGCAGGCCGCCGATCATCGGATCCATCCGGTCCCCGACGAGGCCGCCGAGGCGCTCGGCGATGCCGGGAAATTCCTCCGCGAACTCCTTGCTGTGCTCCGTGAAGTGACGCAGTTCGCGGTTGTAGAGATCGAGGAACTCCTGGTTCATCGGCCGCTACCGGTTCCGGATCGCGATCTTGCCGGTGTCGAGTTCGACATCGGCGACGAACTGGATCGGCGTGTTGACAGGCTCGCAGTTCAGGTCGGCCCTGACGACGAAGCGGATCTTGAGTTCGGCGGCGTCGAGCGTGTCGTCGCGCGAGACGGCGATCGATTCGCGCAGCAGGCGCGGCTCGAAGGCCATCAGCGTATCCGCCAGTTCGCCCTTGATCGCGCCGACGCGGAATTCGTCGATGCTGCGATGGGCGATGTCGGGAAAGCCGTGGTTCAGGATCGAGCGCGCGACATGCTCATGGCCGCCCAGATCGAGCGAGGAGGCGAGGTTGACCGTGTTGACCAGCGCATCGAGGTCGATCGCGATTTCCTGCCGCAGCTTCTGTTCGGTGATCGCCGAGCGCGGCGGGGCGCGGCGGCCGGCGATGACGCGCTCGCCGCCGGCGTCGCGCAGATCGAGGGACACGCGCGCGTCCTTCGCCCGATGCGCCTCGCGAAAGGCGAACATCAGCGGCGGGCGCAGTCGGCTTCGCGCTTTCGGGTCCATCAGCAGCGGCTCCGGCCCGCGCGATCCTCGTCATTCCGGCAAAGACCTCGCCGGCAAGACGCGCGCCGGCCCGGGATGACCGGGCCGGCGGCCTTGCCGCCGAAGGCGGAGCAGCACGACATCGCGCCGGGATATCGGCTCAGGGCTTGTTGGTCTTGAGGTTCCAGGTGCCGGTGACGGCGCCCGCCAGCGTGCCGTCGGCCTTCTGCGGCTTGTACTCGAACTTGATCTCCGAGAAGTTCAGCGAGAACTGGTCCGTCGGCAGCGAACCGCCGGAGGAATCGGCCGACTGGTAGCCCGAGACCAGCAGGTCCTTCAGCGTGATGATGTAGTAGTCCTGCTGCTTCTCGCCCTGCTTGCGGACGAAGAGCACCGCCTTCTCGATGTGCTTGCCCTGGGCGCAGGACATCATCAGCGTCGGCGACGCCTTGTTCACCGTGGTGGTGAAGTGAATGTCCTGGAACGAGACCTTGCCCGCGCCGCCGCCGCCGCCGAGCGAATGCGCGCCCGCGTTCGAGCACCCCCAGGAGAAGGATTCGATCTCGATCGTCTCCTTGTGGGCGGAGTCGCTGCTCTCGCCCTTGATGCCCGCAATCTCCAACAGAAAGTCCGTAGCCATGCCGCTCTCCAATCCTGTGACGGGTTTGGCGCTTCCAGCGTCCGTGCCCGATGCCCCTGCCTGTCCGCGAAGGTTTTCACGCGGCCGACGCCGGGCCGGAGGCCCGCCGTTCGATCACCTGGCGACGCGCCGGCCGGACATCGCCGTCGCGCCTAACCCGACTGACATTTAACTCCGCAAGACTGGAGCGACCTGTTCCTTGCGGAACACCCGCGATCAGGTTTTGGGCGCGGGCAGACGCGAGACGAGGCTGAGCCCGATATCCATGCCCTCGAGCTGGAAATGCGGGCGAAGATAGAATTTCGCCGAGTAGTAGCCGGGGTTTTCCTCGTCCTCGAAGACGTCAATGCGCGCATCGGCCAGCGGACGGCGCGCCTTCGTCTCCTCGGTCGAGTTGGCCGGATCCCCGTCGATGTAGTCGGTGATCCATTCCTGCAGCCAGCGCCGCAGCGGCTCGCGCTCCTTGTAGGAGCCGACCTTGTCGCGAACCATGCATTTCAGGTAGTGCGCGAAACGCGACACCGCGAACATGTAGGGCAGGCGCGCCGAGAGATTGTCGGACGCCGTGGCCGCGACGCCGTCCGGCCCGAAGAAGGCCTTGGGCTTGTACAGCGACTGCGCGCCGATGAAGGCCGCCTTGTCGGTGTTCTTGCGGTGGATCAGCGGGATCAGGCCCGATTTCGCCAGTTCCGCCTCGCGCCGGTCGCTGATCGCGATCTCGGTCGGGCACTTCAGATCGACGCCGCCGTCATCGGTCGGGAAGGTGTGCGTCGGCAGGTTCAAGACCTCGCCGCCCGACTGCACGCCGCGGATGCGCGTGCACCAGCCATATTCCTTGAAGGCGCGGTTGATGTTCACCGCCATCGCATAGGCGGCGTTCATCCAGGCGTATTTCTCGCCCTTGTGGCCGTCGGTGTCCTCCTCGAAGGCGAATTCCTCGACCGGCTCGGACTTCGCGCCATAGGGCACGCGCGACAGCACGCGCGGCAGGCACAGGCCGATATAGCGGGAATCGGCGGCGTCGCGCAGACCCTTCCAGGCGGCGTAGTCGGGCGTGTCGAAGACCTTGCCGAGATCGCGCGGGTTCGCGAGTTCCGTCCAGGCGTCCATGCCCATCAGATTCGGGTCGGCGCCGGCGAAGAAGGGCGCATGCGCGGCGGCCGCGATCTTCGACATGTCGCGCAGGAGCTGCACGTCCATCGGGGTGTGGTTGAAGGCGTAGTCGCCGACGAGCGCGCCGAAGGGCTGGCCGCCGAGCTGGCCGAATTCCTGCTCGTAGACCTGCTTGAAGAGCGGGCTCTGGTCCCAGCGCGCGCCCGGATAGGTCTTGAGATTGCGCGCGAGCTCGTTCTTCGAGACGTTCATCACCTTGATCTTCAACTGCGCGTCGGTCTCGGAGTTGAAGATCAGGTAGTGCAGGCCGCGCCAGGCGCTCTCGATTTTCTGGAGCTCGGGCGCGTGCAGCACCTCGTTCATCTGCTCGGTCAGCTTGGCGTCGAGCCGCGCGATCATCTCCTCGATCGTGTCGAGCACGTCGTTCTTGATCAGCGTCGAATCGCCCAGCGCCTGCTCGACCAGCGTCGCCACCGCGTTCTCGACCTCGGTCGCCGCGCGCTCGGTCTTGGGCTTGAAGCTCTGCTTCAGGATCGAGGCGAACTCGTCGGCCTCGCGGGTCTCCACAGTCGCTCCCGCGACCTGCCCGGTTTGCGTTTCCGCTGCCATGATCGCCTCGTTCAGCCGTTGCCGGAGTTCGTCGGTTCGGCAGGCTTGCCGAGCTTGTCCTTGAGCGCCGCCATCAACTGCGGATCGGCGAGAAGGGCCTTGATCTGCTCGTTGGCCGCCATCTTGCCATCCATGTAGCGCAGCAGGTTGGCGAGCTGCTCGCGCGCCTCCAGCAGCTTGGCGACGGCGGGAATCTGCCGCGCGACGGCGGCCGGGTTGAGATCCTCGAACTTCGAGAATTTCAGGGCGACCGACATCTTGTCGCCGCCGTCGCCGAGCTTGTTGGGGACGTTGAAGGCGACGCCGGGCTCGATCGCGGCCATGCGCTGGTCGAAATTGTCCATGTCGACGTCGAGGAACTTGCGCTCGTTGATGTCGGCTTTCTCGACGGCCGAGGCGTTGCCCGACAGATCGGCCAGCACGCCCATGACGAAGGGCAGCTCGACCTTCTGCTCGGCGTTGTAGGGATCCTCATAGGTGATGTGGACCCGCGGCGGCCTGTTGCGACGGATGAACTTCTGACCAGAATCGCCAGCCATGGTTGTGCCCCTGCCCTATCACCCTCACCTAGAGTGAGGTCAGCTTACAGCGCCGATGCGGCACACTACTACATTCGCATCGCTTGTCGACCATGCGTCACACGGCTAAAACTGTCAGTATCTCTCCTCGCTCTCCTGCGGCAGCCCGACATCGGGCAGGATTACGCCGAGCAGAGTCATGAAGTCCTGCTGCGCCAGCGCACTGGCCTTGTCCATCAGCAGCGGCATCGGGTGCGAGGGCTCGACACGGCGATAGAAGCGCGCGACCGCGCCCATCATCGCGACCGCCTCGCTGCGTGTCGCGGCCGGTGAGACGGACATATCCTCCGCGATGTCGGCGGCGCCGTCATCGCCCCGTTGCTCGGCGTCCTCGCCGCCGTCCTGCTCCTGCTCGCCCTCGTCCTCGTGCCAGCTCCCGTCGGCGGCCTCGTCCGCATAAGACCCGACGGCGGAAGGCTCGACCGGACCGGCGCCCTCCAGCGCGGCCAGCCTTCCGAGCGGCAGGTGGAAGCGGACGCTCTGGCCGAGCTCGATCGCGGCCCGCTCGACATGCTCCGGGAACATGGCCTGAATGACCTCGAACAGCGATTTTCCGATCAGATCCTGCGCCTGCGCGATCAGCAGCACGGCCGGGCTGGACGGTTCGGTGCCGCGGAAATAGCCGAGACTGGCGGCAAGGTTGCGGCGGACATCGGCCACGCTGGCGCAGTCTCCCGCCGCCACATGCGCCGCCGGCTGCCCGGCTGCGCCCATGGTCGCATCAGCGCCCGCGGCCGGTTGCGGCATCTCGGCGACGCCGGGCGCGCGCCGCGCCACGGCCGCGTTCAGAAACGCGCCGATCTGGTCCAGCAGAGCCGACAGCCGCGGGCATTGCAGCGGCATGTCGCCCGTCTTCTGCGCCCAGACTGCAGCGATGCGCCTCAGCGCATCCTGCGCGCTGGCGATCCGGTCGCGCGCGGCGACGAGTTCGGCCGGATCGACATCGTTGATCGCGGCCTGGATCGCGCCGGCGTCGGGATGCTGCTCGCCATCGACGAGCCTGATCTCGCCTGCGGCGACGAGTTGGCTGCGGAACGCCAGCGGGCCGAGACGGCGCGTGACCACGATCGGCGCATGCTGCAGCGGCAGCACGGCGGTCGCCATGTCGTCGAGGCTCTGCAGCGCGACCTCGCGCAGGATCGTATCGCCATCGATCGGCCTCGGATGCACGCCGTCCCACTGCGCGTCGAGCAGATCGGCGATCTGACCGAGCGCCGCCGAAAAACCGGCCATGTCGCGATTCAGCAGGGCGTATTTCGCCGCCAGCACGAACAGGCGCAGGTCGCGGCTGCGGGCCAGCATCTTGCCGAGATCGGAAAAGGCGAGATTGAAGTCGATGCTCGACTTGTCGAAGGCGACCTGCCGGCCCTCGTCGTCGCGCCGGAAATAGGAACTCGGCAGCGCGACCTCGAGCCGCGCGACCACGTTCTGGAAGTCCATGTCGTCTTCGAGGTCGGGACCGCATGGCTCGTCGGGCGAGAGCGGCCCGGCAAGATCGGCAAAGTTCAACCCGGCCATCGCGTCCATCCGTATCCGGGGCGCGCCCGATCGCGGCCCGGCCACATCATCGCCGCGCCGGCTTCTGCGTCAATCGAGCTGGATGCGGGTTTCGACGCGGCGGTTGTCGCCGGCCAGAGGATCGGGCGCGATCGGCCTGGTCTGCCCGAAGCCGCGCGGCTGGAGCTTGGCGGCATCGACCCCCTTCTCGCTGAGATAGCGCACCACCGCCTGCGAGCGGCGGCGCGAGAGATCGAGATTATAGGGCGCGGTCCCGCTCGCATCGGTGTGGCCATCGACGAAGAAGCGGCTGCCGACGAGCCTCGGATCCTTGAGCGCCTTGGCGAACTCGTCGAGATTCACCTTCGCATCCGGCTCCAGCACGTCGGAATTGTATTTGAAGCGGACCACGAGGTCGAAGGCCGACGCAGGCGTAGCCGGCTTGACCGCATGTCCGGCCTTGTCGCACTCGGCCTCGGTGCCGACGCACAGCCCACGCGTCGGACCCAGCCCCCGCGTCGAGCCGAAGGCGGGCCCGGCAACCGGCGCGGCCGGCTTGAAATGATTGACGATATCGTCGGCGCGATAGGTCTGCGCCGCCGCGCCGACGGGGAAACCACCGACCAGCGCGCCGCAGAGACCGAGCATGACGCCAACGAGGGCTTGCCTGCGCACCAAACCCCTCCCATTCTAGCGGGCCGACGCCCGATTAGACGCCGTAAGGTAATGCGGTTATGCTTGGCCGTCAACGTATTGAAAAATAGATCATTCGGGGCGTGCGAGATGGCCGATGAACTTCTGCAATCGCAAAGAATAGCCTCGTTTCAGGCGCCTTGCGGGCAGCACGATTTCGCGCTGCTGAGTTTCGAGGCCGAAGAGGGGCTGAGCGAGCTGTTCAGCTACCGCGTCAGGGCGGCGAGCAAGACCGAGAACGCCAACCTGCAGGCCATCATCGGCGAAAGATGCGTCATCTCGCTTGCCCTGAAGGACGGCAAGAAGCGGTTCTTCAACGGCATCCTCGTTCGCGCCGAATGGGTCGGCAAGCAGGACGATCTGCATATCTACAAATTCACGCTGAGGCCTTGGCTGTGGCTGCTCTCCCGGCGCGCCGACTGCCGCATCTTCAAGAAGATGACCGCAGTGGAGATCATCAAGAAGATTTTCGAGAAGGAGAGCAAGAACGATTTCCACGACGGCCTGACGGAGACGCCGCCTGAACTCGAATATTGCGTTCAGTATCGCGAAACGGACTTGGACTTTGTTTCACGATTGATGGAGAAATACGGGATCTATTACTACTTCCGACACACCGAATCCGGGCACAAGCTCGTCCTGTGCGATTCACGCTCGGCCCATGATCCGGTTACGCCCTCCGTGGAAGCCCATGCGCAGGGTGGCAAGGACTTCCCCTTTCTCCCCAAGACGGGAGCGCCACGGCCGATCGAGCATCTCGAGGACTGGTCGGCGGAGCGCCGGTTGCGAACCGGGGTGGTGCAGCTCAGGGACTATGATTTCAAGAAGTCCGACGCCGATCTGACAAGCCGCGTCGAGGACGGTCCCGACCGGGCCAAGACCTATGAGCGCTATGACTATCCCGGGGACTATCTCGAACGCGGCGACGGCGAGAATCTGGCGCGGATCAGCGTTCAGGCCGACCAGGCGCGCGACGAGCGCCGCTTCTCCCGTGGCGAGGCGCCGAGCCTGTTTCCAGGTGCGCTGATGAGCCTCGCCGATCATCCGACGCAGACGGAGAATGTCGAACATCTCGTCCTGTGGGCCTGGCACAGGCTCACGGGACAGCGCTATCGCTCGGCGGCGGGCAAGGACGAGACCGTCTATGAGGGGCAATACGAGTTCCTGAAAAGCGAGAAGCGCTTTCGCGCGCCGCAAACCGCGCCGGCGCCGCTGATCATGGGCTGCCAGACGGCCAAAGTGGTCGGCATCGACAACAAGGGCGAGGAAGGCGACATCGACGTCGACGAATACGGACGGATCCTGCTGCGCTTTCACTGGGACCGCGAGGACAAGTCGACCTCGGCGCGCGTCCGGGTGGCGCAGCTCTGGTCCGGCAAGAACTGGGGCGGCCAGATCATCCCCCGCATCGGCCAGGAGGTCGTCGTCGATTTTCTGGAGGGCAATCCGGACTGGCCGCTGGTCACCGGCACGGTGGTCAACGACAGGCACATGCCGCCATACGCATTGCCGGGAGCCAAGACGCAATCGGGCCTGAAGTCGGAATCGACCGAAGGCGGCGGTCTTTCCGGGACATACAACGAGGTCCGTTTCGAGGACGCAAGCGGCAAGGAGGTACTCGGCCTGCGCGCGGAAAGGGATCATGAGATCGAGGTCCAGAACAAGGAGACGCGCACGATCCTCGGCCAATTCTCCAAGGGCGAGTTCTCGCGCGTGACCGAACTCCGGGAAGGCGACGACAAGCTCGACATCTTCAACGGCAAGCTCGACATCACGGCGTCCAAGGAGATCGTGATGACCGTCGGCGAAAGCGTCATCCGCATGCTGCCGGCAAGCATCGAGATCAGCTCGCCCAACATCACGATCAAGAGCGTCGCCAAGACCGAGGTGCTGAGCGACGCCAGGGTCGTCGTCAACGGCGCGATGGTCCTGATCAACTGAGCCGGCCATGAGCAAACTGCGTTTCACCACCGCGCTGGAAGTGTTCGAGGCGTTTCCGGCCGCCCGCAAGCTGATTTCGGCCGCGCCCGAGCGCGCGCATCCGATCGCCTTTCTCTCGCGTCTCGCCGCCTCGGGGACGGCAAAGGACGCGCTCGGCTTCGCGGCTTTCATCCTGCCCCGCCGCGAGGCGGTCTGGTGGGCGGTTCAGAGTTTGAAGATCATGCTGCCGGGCGCTGCGTCCGATCCGGGGCTCAAGGCCGCCGAGGCCTGGGTTCGCGAACCCGGCGACGCGACGCGCCAGGCGGCGCTGGCCGCGGGCGAACGCGGCGACAGCGAGGCGCCCGGAACCTGGGCTGCGCTCGCGGCCGGCTATTCCGGCGGCAGCATGATCGCGTCCCATCCGGTGCCCAGCCCGCCCGACCTGACGGCGAAATCCGTCCGCATCGGCGTCGTCCTCGCCTATGGGCGCGTACCGGCGACGCAGCGCGAGGCCGTATTGCGCAGCAGCATCGAAGCGTGCATTCGTCTCGCCGATGACGATGGCGCAACGACAGGATCCTGACGGGAGCGGCGGCAGATGGCGCTGACGCTCACGATCGAGAATGCGACCTCGCTGCCCGATGGCGGGCCGCTCAGCGTTTCGCTCGGCGGCGGCCGCGGCATCGACATCGGCCGCGACGAGCATCTCGACTGGACCCTGCCGGACCCGACGCGCGGCATCTCGAAGCGGCATTGCGAGATCCGTTTCCGCGACGGCGGCTACTGGCTGCGCGATGTCTCGACCAATGGCACCTTCGTCAACGGCGCGAGCAACCGCGTCCAGTCGCCCTACAGGCTGCGCCAGGGCGACCGTCTCGAGATCGGCCAGTACATCATCGCGGTCACGCTGGACGAAGCGGGCAAGCCGGAGCCTGCGGCTTTCGAGCCGACGCCGGAGCCGCCCCGGCCCGAGCAGATCTGGGATGCGACCGAGGAGGCTCCGCCGCCGATACCCCGGCGCGACCTGATGCCGCCGAAGCATCACAGTCCGGTTCATGCCGGCTTCATCGACTGGGCGGCCGATATCCCCGCGCCCGTCGAGCACAGCCCGCCCGCGCAGGCCCCGCTGGCGTTCGCGCCGGCCCCGGCCGACGATTTCGCCTGGGCTCCAGCGCAGCCGGCCCCGCTGGCGGCCGAGCCGGAGCCGCCGCCTCCGCCGGAGCCGCCGCCGATCAGCGCGTGCTTGAAGTCGGTATGGGCGATCCAGACGTCACGTCGCGCGTTGATCGCGGCGAGATTGGACAGAATGCGGCCGCGCGCATCGGCGATGAGCTGCGTCACGTCGATCAGCATGCCGTTATATTGCA